>JAQWYK010000016.1 GCA_029254025.1 Crocinitomicaceae bacterium
AAAGAATTTATGCCGTTGGTTACTCAAATGGGGGTATGATGGCATATGGTCTGGCTAATTATAGGAGTGATTTGATTGCAGCGGTAGCATCTGTTTCGGGGGTAATGTTAGATTGTACTAGACCAACAAGTCATCCAATGCCAATAGTTCATCTTCACGGAACCTCTGATGGTGTTTTGCCCTATAATGGCGGAAATTTCGTGTAACTTTACGCGAAAGTGCCAGGGAATTGGCTACTATTCTATACTAACCGTTACCAATGTGTTGTTTCAATTGGTAGGGCAGTATAGAAGGAACATTTAGGAGATTTGCGACCATATTATGAATGCAAAGGATGTAATTAGTTTGCTTTCTCATAAATCCAACCTTGAAAAAGCTGCATTTTTTCCGCGTTTCTTCAAAAGTTTACCAGGAGAATATGGAGAAGGCGATCTCTTTTTGGGCGTCACTGTTCCCGAGCAACGTGCTATTGTTAAAAAGGTGTTCAAAGACATTGCGCTCAACGAATTATCGAAGTTACTCCAAAACGAATTTCACGAAGCACGGCTCACGGCAGTCTTGATTTTAGTGCGTAAGTTTGAGAAGAATAAGAACGTCGAAGACCGAAAAGAACTTGTTGATTTTTATTTGAATCACTTGGATTACGTCAACAACTGGGATATTGTGGACTCGTCGTGTTATAAAATTCTAGGGCCGTATTTAGTCGATAAGGATAGAAAACTGCTGTATGATTTAGCGTATTCCGATAAGCTATGGTACCAACGTGTAGCTATGATTACTACCTTGCATTTTATCAAAATTGGTGATTTCAAAGACGCGTTGGCGCTAGCCGAAATATTACTGCCTCATGATCATGATTTAATCCATAAAGCAGTAGGCTGGATGCTCCGCGAAATCGGAAATAAAAACCGACAAGTAGAATTGGATTTTCTAGATGCCCATTATCAAAACATACCCCGAACAGCATTGCGGTATGCCATAGAAAAATTCGAAGAACCACTACGGAAACACTATCTAAAGAAGTAGTCCAACTTTAAAGGAATGGGAAAACTATTTTGAGGCATTTAATCTGCTTCCCTCCAACCTTTAACATGTAACAATTTTTACTACCTTTAATTTCTATGTCTAAAGAAGCTCCGCAACGCAAAATATTCACCTTGACAAAGCTAAACGAAGCACTTGAGCGTCACTTTATGCAGGAGTTTGGCGTGAAGAACTTTTGGGTAACTGCTGAGATCGTAAAGATTAACCAAAAAGGAGGGAACTTTTATTTAGAACTTGCGGATTCTGTGAATGGTGTCAAAACAGCTCAAATGTCAGCATACATTTGGGCGATGCAGTTTCAAGAATTGTCCAAATCATTAGGTGAGGAGATTAGAACCATTTTAGTAGCTGGAAATAAGGTATTGTTTCAATTGAAAATTGAATTTCATAAAGTCTATGGCTTGAAGCTGAATATTCTCCATGTTGACCCGTCCTATAGTTACGGAGAAATTGAACGGATTAAGAAAGAAAATATAGAAATACTCAAGCGTGAAGGGTTGTTTGGACTACAAAAGGAAATACACTTACCCATTCTTGCAAAACGGATTGCTGTCATTGGCTCGCCGGAAACATCCGGTTATCGTGACTTTATGGATACGCTATTTAAGAATAATGCCTACAGAAATTTCAAGGTAAAGGTATTTCCTTCTTCTGTTCAAGGAGATCGATCTGTTTCGGAGCTCATCAATGCTATTCAAAAGGCGCAGGATTATGATGTTGATGTCATCGTAGTTGTACGTGGAGGAGGAGGTAAGATGGACCTTCACGTATTTAATGACCTCGAATTGTGCAGAATAATATGTCGTTCCCGTCTTCCCATAATAACCGGAATTGGTCACGAAAGTGATGATGTTGTAGCAGATTTAGTGGCGAATACACCAACGATTACGCCAACTGCTGCGGCAAAATTTTTATTTATGCGCATTTATACCTTTAGTAAGGATGTTATGGAGTGTTTTGATGCCGTGAAAGGACTTTCGTTTTTCCAAGTAAGTAATGCAATTGATGAATTTCGACATGCACACAATTACTTAGTGTTGTTTGCTAGGGAATTGCTGAATAGTTCGAAGCATTTGTTGCAGCAGCGCTCACATGCCGTGCAGCGCGGATTACTTTTTGTGTTGAGTCAAGAACGCAGCGATGTAGAATTGCGCTTAGAAAAAATTGCCAATTTAGCCTTGAATAGAATTCGACTAACGAAAGATGTAGAATTGTCCAACCGAATAGAGCGTGTTGAGCTACTCGCGATGAACTCCATCGAACGCAATCTGGCAGACGTCAATAATTTAGAGGAGCTCTTCCACTTGCTAAATCCGGAAAAATTATTGAAATCGGGTTACACGATTTCAACACTCGGCGATAAAGATTTAATGGAGTGTATGCAAGGAATTGTTGGGAAAGAATTGAAAACACTTACAACACATTCTTTGGTCACTAGCACAATAACCAAACAAGAAAAAATAACCAAGAATGAGTAAAGAAATCACCTATGAAGAAGCGTTGCTTCAATTGAAAGACATTGTGAGTAAGCTCGAAATGAAGCAAGTCAAAATTGACGACCTAGCAGGAACGGTTAAAAAAGCCAAACAACTCGTCGATTTCTGTCGAGAGAAGTTAGATAAAACAGAATCTGAAATCAATAAGATTATTCAGCCTCAAGAGGGGGAAGAGGAGCTCTAAACGCTGAACTGACCTCTAACCTTTGTAAAACGGTAATTTCACTACCACTGCTTTCAGTGATTTGTTTCTTACCTGCACAAAAATCTCACTTCCTTCAGTAGCAAGTTCAACGGGCACATAACCCAACCCAATTGCTTTGTCCAAGGAGGGCGACATTGTACCAGAAGTTACTTTACCAATTACGTTGTCATTCGCATCAAGGATAGGGTAGTCGTGACGCGGAATACCTTTGTCAACCAATTCAAAAGCAACCAATTTGCGTGTAACACCAGCTTCTTTTTGTTTTGCCAAGAATTCTTTATTAACAAAATCTTTATCAAACTTCGTAATCCATCCTAAACCAGCTTCTAATGGCGATGTAGTGTCATCAATATCATTTCCATACAAGCAGTAGCCCATTTCCAAACGCAACGTATCACGTGCACCTAAACCGATAGGTTGAATTCCGTACTCTTTTCCCGCTTCAAAGACTTTATTCCATACTTTTTCAGCATCTTCATTTTTCACGTAGATTTCGAAACCACCGCTTCCTGTATAACCAGTTGCAGAGATGATCACATTAGAACAACCTGCGAAATCACCTACCTCGAAGTGGTAGAATTTAAGAGTGCTTAAATCAGTTGAAGTAAGGCTTTGCATGGCCTCAGCTGCTTTCGGACCTTGAATCGCTAAAAGGCTGTAATTGTCAGATGCATTCGTCATCTCAACTCCCATATCATTGTGCTGAGTAATCCAGTTCCAATCTTTTTCGATGTTACTGGCATTCACCACCAATAAATACTTTTCGTCATCAAATTTATATACGATTAAATCATCTACAATTCCCCCTTTACCATTCGGCAAGCAACTGTACTGGGCACGACCTGGTGTAAGCTTCGAGGCATCATTGGAGGTGACTTTTTGGATTAAATCTAAAGCTTTAGGGCCCTTTAAAATAAATTCACCCATGTGTGAAACATCAAACACCCCAACTCCTGTTCGAACGCATTCATGCTCCGCTTTCAATCCTTGGTATTGAACGGGCATGTAGTATCCTGCAAAGGGAACCATTTTCGCACCTAACGCAATATGAACGTGAGATAAAGCTGTATTTTTTAATGTTTCAGTTTCCATCGAATAATTTTTTGGCTAATGTAGTATTTTGGAGAGAATTTGCGATTCAAAAGCGTGGAAATATTTATGTAGGTTCTGTTTTGTACAACTCAAAAAGTGGCTCCGCCTAGATTTCGAATGCACGGGCATATTCATTGTATCGAATGAATACTTTACGAACGTATTGATGCGTTTCGACTCCGCGCAAATAACCTGAACGACATACCTCATCTTGATAAAAGGCAGGTTTGGAAAGTTTGAGAATAAACAACTCCACATTATCGTCCCAAATAAGTGGGTCTTTTCCATGTTTTTTTGCCAATCGCTGCGCATCTTTGATATGTCCTAGTCCTGCATTATAGGTGGCTAAAGTGAATTTCATTCGTTGCGTAGAATCCGGAATTTCTTTCCAGTCATTATAGTTGCGCTGAATTTTCTTCATTCCTCCACGCAGTTGAACGATAGGAGGAGAGTCTGGATAAACACCATATACTGGTCCAACGCTAGGCATGAACTGCATGAGTCCATAAGCTCCAGCCCATGATTCAAGTCCATCTTTGAATTTGGATTCTTGATAGACAATTGCAGAGAACAAGCGCCAATCAAAGTTATATTCTGCTGTAACTTGTTGAATTTCCTTGTCATATTTCGATATTTTTCCTCCTCCAAGAGAAGAAAATTCATCTTGCGACTTCTCTGAAAAGGATTTCATATTTAAATACTTGTGCAGAATATAGCGATAGGTAGGCGTCTTCATGAAATCAACAAGCCATGCGTCCAACCGGTCTTGCAGTGCTGGCGCCTTTTTTCGCAGTCCAAATGCAATTTTTTGAGAAATACTCAATTCCAGATCGATATCTATATTAGGAAAGAACGCCTGATTGATTTGTGCCACATTTTTATCCGTGATAGTGTAATCGATTATTCCGGCGGAAACCCATTCGATAATTTCCTCTGGAATTACATCTCCGTCAATTGCTTTTGTATAGATGGTATCGCCAAGCTCCTCCTGCAGGTGCTCCAAACGTTTATAATAGCTGGAATTTCCCCAAACATGAATTTCTTTTTGCGCAAGGTATTCGGGGTCAGTGATAAGATCTTGTTTCCAATCCCTTTCTTTACGTGTTTCCCAATCCTCTGGTTTGCGTTGCACTAGAACTTGAGGAGTCCGCATATAGGGCTCACTAAAGTCAATTTCTTTCATACGATCCTTGGTTACCGTGTAATTGCAAGAAATAAGGTCGCCCTGCTCGCTGAGTAACATGGGAATCATATCATCAAGGTTTTTTACGATTATCATTTCTAGTTGCACCCCAATTTCCTTAACAAATCGATGAAGAATCTCGTATTCGAGACCCATCGGCTGACCGCGGTATATGAAATAAGAAATGGTGCTATTTTCAACAAGAACTGTTAATTTTTTATCGCGAATAATCTCTGGAAGATCTCGTGGGGCGTCCGAAATCTCAACGGCTACATGCTCTTGCTTCGATTTCTCTCCACAACCAACACTAACTCCTATTATGAGGAGTAAGAATATGATACGAGAAATACATAAAGTAGCCTTCACATTAAAAAATTTGAATCAATATAAGAAGAATAAATGGAACATAAAATTTCACGTGAAATAAATGATTAAGCGTGAATGGTATCTTTATGGTTTAGGAGATGCTTATAGCTGCTGCATAAGGACTTGATATAAATTGACCATGTTAATGATATCGTTCAGAAAAACTTTTTCATCCGGAGTATGAACATGATCCTCTGGAGCACCAATAAAACACCAATCAAAAGGAACATCCGACCGCTGTAATGCAGTGCCATCACTTCCACCCGAAGATTCAACTTCCAATTGAAATGGTATGTTCGTATTTCGGGCAATTTCAATGATTCGATTGAGGTAGGAACGTCTCGGAATACCACTGTCACGCATGCTAATAGCAACGCCCGCGCCATGTTTTACGCCAGCAGTTACCCAAGTGATGTCAGAAATAAGCGCTTGACTTACACCATATCGCTCAAAAATATATCTCCCTAAGTACCCAACGGTACCTCCGCCGTGTTCTTCATACGTTGAAAATACGATAATACCATTTGTTAATGTTTTTGCCACTTCAAGCGCGTTCCATGCACCTAATCGATTATCTAAATAAGGGCTCTGAACATAGGTGTCATTAATTCTGAAATCAGGCTTAAATGTCAGTATTGTACCTCGATCCAATTCTCGATCATATATGTATTGCAAGTGACGTTCGTTTTCTTCGTCAATTACCATAAGCTCTGTTTCAATTTCGCCCCGACTATCTTTTCCTACGAGTTCGATTCCATCCATAGTTTTGGGTCCCCCGATTTTTATGAGGTCTTTTCCATACCCTACAGTGAATCCAATCGTGTCGATGTGCGCAAAAATAGCTGTTCTTGGTTTACCGAAGACAAGAATAATCGCATCTTGGAACTCTCCTCCGTGTATGATTTCTGGTTGAACAGTCCAATCTTTTTTAGCCGATTCAATATGATTCAAAATGAAGGATTTGATGGCAGATTCATCTCCTGAGGCACCACGAACAGCTATAAGTTGTTTTAATAATTCCATTATTTTATTCCAAGATCTATTGATTTCAAACTACTAAATGCCTGCAATTGATTAATTAGCGGCACCGCGTTTTCTAGTGCAACGTTAACTTTAATTTCACAGTGAACCCCAAAGTCTTGATGAATGATTTCAACAAAAGGCTGTTTAACGCTATTCATAATATGCGGCATGTCTTCATAATTGAAGGTGAGTTGAAGAAATTGCCGTAATTCACGGATAATAATTGTACCACTTTCAATGGCTTCTTTTGCCGCTGTGCGGTATGCGTTAATAAGTCCACCTACACCTAGTTTGGTTCCTCCATAGTAGCGTACGACTCCAATCAATACGTTGGTGAGTTCAAAAGAGTGAATCTGTCCTAGTATAGGAGCTCCAGCACTGTTGTTGGGTTCTCCATCATCATTTGCCCGATACTCCACTTTGTCCACGCCAAAACAGTATGCGTAGCATAAATGTCTTGCCTGATGGTGCTCATTTTTCCATCGTTCCAGCAATTCTTTTGCTTGATCTTCAGAATAACAAGGTGCTGCAATACCAATAAACTTAGATCCTTTCTCTTTATAAAGGCCCTCACTTTGATCACATAAAGTTCGGTATGTAGATTCTTTTGACAGTTTTGTGATTTTTTACAAAAGTAGCTATCTTGCGTCAAATTCAACGAATGAAACGAGTAGGTTGGTGTCTATGTTTGATTTTTGCGCTACTATCGTGCGCTAAAGAAGAAGAAGGAACCTGCTTCGATAGTGTTTTGTCTTCCGGAGAGGTGAACGTTGATTGTGGGGGAGTTTGTCCTCCATGTACTTCAGGAAATGGGGTATCAGAGTTTTTCCTAGCCACGATAAACGGGGTGTCGATGCAATTTTCTCAACGTACCTTAGTTGACGCTCCGAGTTGGATACTGAATTTTTCTAATGATACACTGGCCATAAGTCTTAATCTTGGAAACGGAACAGCCCCTGGTGCATACGCTATAGAAGCCGCTTTTACAGAGGCTACAATGAATGGCAAAGCCTATGATTATGTGCATGAGGGATTGGTGGTTTTAGCCGATATCGACACTGCCAATAGACGTCTTTCGGGATTTTTTGAGGCCAAGTTGGTGGGTTATTTTTCGGACTCCTTATTAGTGGATACGTTGAGAATAACAAATGGAGATTTTGAATCAATTCCGTATTGAAATAATAGTATACTTTCCAGTTTTACTGTAAGAGGAGGAGTTGAGTTATCATTTTAATTCTAAAACTTCAACCCAGCCTTAATCATTCCTATCATATCTTCCCGGAAGAAATCGTGCCCAGCTGGAATTACAACCAGCGCAGTCGGTTGATCAATTTTAGATAAAAACCCTTCTGCACTTTTTTTTGTAATGATTCGGTCGAATTCACCAATGATCAAACGAAAGGGAATAGGATGAGTGTTGAGCGCTTCTCGAATTCGTTTAGGTTTAGGACGCAAATTTCGAAATGCGGACCATGTGTGAAAGGCCCGCTTAAATTTTTGATGATCACTAGTGTAGAACTTTAAGAAGCCTACAATTTTTGGGTGAATCACGTTTACTTTAGCCAAAGCAGAAGCTACTGTCAATAGCTCATGTGGTTTTTCTGTCCACCGTTTAAACAATCTGCGCGCCCACCATCTCCTTTGAGACCAAGAATAAAAATTGGTATCGTTAAGACCGTCTGGAGCTAATAATTGAACCGACAAAACTCGCTGAATGAAAAAGGGGAGAACAGAAAGTACAAATCGTCCTCCTTGACTGTAAGCGACAAAGTGAAAATGAGAGATTTTTTCTTGGATTAATAATTTTTCTAACAATTTTTCAACATCCTCAATTACGATTAGGTTGCGGTTCAAACGATCGTCGGAGAAAGTGGATTCTCCATGAAGGAAGAGGTTGATAGAAATAACTCGTTTTGATGCATCCCCAAGAAAATCAAAGTCTTGCGCATGCTTGCCATGACCATGTAAGGCAACAACGATTTCACTTCCAGTTCCAAATACCATATAGGATAATCGTAAATCCTTGTATTCAACAAAAAAGTAATCCTCTTTCACTGTCGAAAAAATATTATGCACACCCATAAAAGTACTTATTTTGAATTAAATTTGCATCCAATTTGAACGCGGCTTTTTTGTTAAGCCATAAAATTGATTTGGGATGCCTAGAAATGAAAAGATTAAGTCAATATTAATAATTGGAAGTGGTCCGATTGTAATTGGTCAAGCATGCGAATTTGATTACGCAGGTTCGCAAGCATCTAGATCATTGCGAGAGGAAGGAATTGAAGTAACATTGATCAATTCAAATCCAGCAACAATTATGACAGATAAAGTGGTCGCAGATAATGTTTATTTAAAGCCACTGGAGCCAGAAAGTATCATTGAAATCTTGAATAATCATAAAATTGATGCTGTATTGCCAACAATGGGGGGGCAAACAGCACTAAACTTAGCTATTAAATGCCAAGAGTTAGGTATCTGGGAAGAGCATGGGGTTGAAATGATTGGTGTTGATATCGATGCAATTGAAATCACTGAGAATCGTGAAGCTTTCAGAAATTTAATGGGTGAACTAGGCATAGGAATGGCGCCTCAAAAAACGGCGAAATCTTTTCTTGAAGGAAAGAGCATAGCTCAAGAATTTGGTTTCCCTTTATGTATTCGCGCTTCATATACCTTAGGAGGAGCGGGAGCAGCTGTAGTTTACACTGAAAAAGAGTTTGATAACCTCCTTAATATAGGACTGCATATTTCTCCTATTCATGAGGTGATGATTGATAAGGCTGTAATGGGCTGGAAAGAGTACGAGTTGGAGTTGTTGCGCGACAACAATGACAATGTGGTAATTATCTGTTCCATTGAAAACTTTGATCCAATGGGAATTCATACGGGAGATTCAATAACTGTCGCCCCAGCTATGACATTATCAGATACAACTTTTCAGCGTATGCGAGACATGGCGATTAAAATGATGCGTGCCATTGGAAATTTTGCAGGAGGTTGTAATGTGCAGTTCGCCGTTTCTCCGGACGATGCGGAAGAGATTATTGCGATAGAAATTAACCCCCGTGTTTCCCGTTCTTCAGCCTTGGCTTCCAAAGCAACAGGTTATCCAATTGCTAAGATTGCCGCAAAACTTGCTATTGGTTATAATTTAGATGAATTAAAAAATCAAATTACCAAAACAACCAGCGCTTTATTTGAGCCTACACTGGATTATGTGATTGTAAAAATACCGCGTTGGAATTTTGATAAATTCCCTGGGGCTGATCGCCAGTTAGGTCTTCAAATGAAGTCGGTAGGTGAGGTGATGGGAATTGGACGGACCTTCCAAGAAGCATTACAGAAAGCCTGTCAATCACTTGAGATTGGTAGAAATGGTTTAGGTGCAGATGGAAAAGAGGTGAAAAATCAAGACGTGATTTTGCATAGCTTGGAATTCCCGAGCTGGAATCGTTTGTTCCATGTCTATGATGCCATTAAATTAGGTATTCCTTTTAAACGCATCTTTGAAAAAACGAAGATTGATATCTGGTTCTTGAAACAAATCGAAGAATTGATCAAATTAGAGCGTAAAATGGAGACATTTACGATTGATACGATTAGCAAGGAGCTATTGTTTGAAGCAAAACAAAAGGGATACGCGGACCGTCAAATTGCTCATTTGCTGAAATGTTTAGAGTCTCAAGTTTATACTAAGCGCAATGACTTAGGCATTAAGCGTGTCTACAAATTGGTAGATACTTGTGCTGCGGAATTTGAAGCACAAACTCCTTATTATTACTCTACCTTCGATGAGGAGAATGAAAGTGTAGTAAACGATAATAAGAAGATTATCGTTTTAGGTTCGGGACCGAACCGCATTGGTCAAGGTATTGAGTTTGACTATTCATGTGTTCATGGGGTTCTTGCTGCTAAAGAGTGCGGGTACGAAACCATAATGATTAACTGTAATCCTGAAACTGTTTCGACGGATTTCGACACTGCAGATAAATTGTATTTTGAGCCAGTTTTCTGGGAGCATATATACGACATCATACAACACGAGAAGCCAGAAGGTGTAATCGTTCAGTTGGGAGGTCAAACAGCATTAAAATTAGCTGAAAAGCTACAACGATACGGAATTAAAATCATTGGTACAAGTTATGATGCCTTAGATTTAGCTGAAGACAGAGGTCGTTTCTCCAACGTGTTGAAAAACTGTGGAATTCCATACCCGCAATTTGGTGTAGTGGAAAGTGCAGAGCAAGCGATTGAATTATCTGAAACGCTAGGTTTTCCTTTGTTGGTGCGTCCTTCCTACGTGTTGGGTGGACAGAAGATGAAAATTGTCATCAATAAAGAGGAATTAGAGCACCATGTAGTAGATATCTTGCGCGATATGCCAGATAATCAGATTTTGCTCGATCACTTCTTAGGTGGAGCGATTGAAGCTGAAGCAGATGCCATTTGTGATGGTGAAAATGTATATATCATTGGGGTAATGCAGCACATAGAGCCAGCAGGGATTCATTCAGGTGACTCCTACGCGGTATTACCTCCATACAATTTAGGGGATCTGGTAATGCAACAAATTGAGGACATTACTAAACGTATTGCCATCGAATTAAAAACAGTCGGGTTGATCAATATTCAGTTTGCGATACAAAATGAGAAAGTTTACGTAATTGAAGCGAATCCGCGAGCTTCGCGCACGGTTCCTTTTATAGCCAAGGCGTACGATGAACCATACGTGAATTATGCAACAAAAGTAATGTTAGGAGATAAGAAGGTCACTGATTTTGTTTTCAATCCAAAAAGAGAAGGATATGCAGTCAAAATACCTGTTTTCTCTTTCGAGAAATTCCCGAATGTGAACAAAGAACTAGGGCCAGAGATGAAATCTACAGGTGAAGCGATTCGCTTTATCAAGGATTTGAAAGATCCTTTCTTCACCAAGATTTTCTCCGAAAGAAACTTGTATTTATCACGCTAGAAGATGGTACTGAGCATACAGGGTGTTTTTCGGACTATCCTCATCATTATTGCGGTGATTGTAATCCTGCGTTTTATCGGTAGAATTATGATTGCTAAGCGCAATTTAGAGGAGGAGCGTGCCCATGAGAAAAGTCAACGAGCTCATCAAAAAGCCAAAAAAGATAGCGAGTTAAATAAAGGTAAAGTACATATTTCTAAAGGGGCATCAGGATACGCCGAGGACGTCGATTTCGAGGAGATTCCCTAGGTTGAGCACTTATTTAAACTTACTATTTCGCCTCTTTCTTTCGTTGTCTATTCGTGCGCTTCACACGTTTACGTGCAGCTTTTGATTGACGGCTCCAGTATTCTTTTTCGGCTTTCTTTTTCTCTTTTCTCGCTTTTTTTGCTGCAATTTTCTTGTCCTTAGCACGCGCTTTCTCAGCCTCTTCCACTGTAGCATACTTCTGTGCCGGTTGACTTGTTTTGCAAGAATTGGTTCCCCAGAGAAATAAAGTTACAGCGAATAGCGTTATGTATTTTGAAAGATATTGCATAATTTAGCCTACGCATGAATAACGGTATGAAATTACGAATTATTATAATCCTAACACTTTTCTGGCTAACTTCTGCCTGCAATCGAAATAATCGCCATCCGGTGCCGTATTTTCAGTTTGACGTGACTATAAATTTAAATTTACCGAGCTATAGTTCACTCATGGGAGTGGGGGGCTGGGCGTATTTGGATAATGTGGGTTCCAGAGGAATTATTATTTATAGAAGTAGCAGTAATCAATTTGTTGCATTTGATCGTCATTCTCCCGCAGATGAAGCAGGTAATTGTCCTTTTCCGTTGTATCCCGATGCAGATAATTTTTTCATCCTGCGCGATGATTGCAATGATGCGTTCTTCTCATTATTAGATGGGTCGCCATGGACGGATAGTCAATATTCTGAATGGGGATTGCGCAGCTACCAAACGTTTTTTGATGGTGGAACAAGCTTAAGGATTTACAATCCGTAACAAATAAAAACTAAACAACTTTTCAAAATATATTTACAGAACTACTATATTTCCGAAATATTAAATTGATCTAGCAATGGTTTGATAGCACTTATTAATGCATCTTCATTCCAGGGTTTAGGGATGAACTTATCGAGTAAATTGGATTCGAGTAAATCGTTTACGCTTGTTGAATTAGCTTGACCAGATAACATAATAAACTTTAAATTTTCAAATTTATTTTTGACAATCCGAATTAATTCGCCACCGTTAATCTCAGGCATTTGATAATCAACAATTAAAAAAATAATATCTATTCGTTCAATTAAAAGTGTTTCGATTTCTTCAATCGCTTCTTTGGGGTTGGTGAAGAATTCTAAAAGAGCACATTCCATATCAAATCTTTTGCGGATTTGAAAGTTGAGCATTTGAAGAATCATTGGATCGTCATCAATGCAAATTATCGCATATTTTATCTTACTATCTGCCATGTGTTTTCTTAAAATTGACAATAAATGTAGTGAGTTTTCTTGAATTATCGTATGAAATATTTCCTTTATGATTTTCCATTATTCTTTTGGCAATTGAAAGACCTAATCCAGTTCCAGATTTATTCAATTTCGTGGATTGAAATTTTTCAAATATACGATTCTCGTTTTCTTTTTTTATTTTATCACCACTATTGGAAATTTCAATTATGATGGTGTCTAAACTCTCAAAACTTTTAATAACTAGAATTTTCTCTTTGTGGGAATGAAATGCTTCAATTGCATTTTTAATCAGATTCGACCAAAGCTGAAATAGTTCTTGTTTATGGCCTTTTATAACTAAATTTGCGTCAATATCGACAGTGAGCGCAACATTTTTCTTTACTTCATGACGGAAAACATTTAAAACAGTCTCTATACTTTCTTTTAAATTGATTTCTATTTTTGATTTCGTCGAATCACTACGGATAAAATTTTTCAAATTAGAGATAATCTCAGTAGCTTTATTTATTGAAACTTTTGATGATTGCAATAAATTTTTTATTTCTAAGTAAGAATGCAATAACTTAATAGAATCATAAATTGATGAGTAGTTTAAAAATGTAAGAATGATATCGTATTCGTGTGATCTAATTTGAGTTTGATTAAAAAGATAGGTTAGTTTTGAGATCTTATAATCTTCTTTTTTGAGCACATCAACAATGATTTGCGAAAGTTTTTCGCTTTCCTCTTTTTTTATTCTTGTAGGATATAAATCTAGTTCTCGAGACAATGAAAACTGATAAATTTCTGATATCTCATGAGGTTTAAGTGTTGAGTTAATTTTCTGAATATTTTTGAAGATATATTGAAAACCCTCTATACCTACATTTATGGATGCCAATGGTGTATTCAAATCATGAGCAATTCCGGCAGATAATTCTCCAAGTGTCGCTAGTTTCTCATTTAAAACAAACGATTTATGGAATTCAATATTCTTCCCGGTTTCTTCAATTATTCTAGTTTCTAAATTTGTATTAGTACTAATTAATTCATTTTTTACTATCTCTAATTCTTTATTTTTTGTCTTGTTCTTTTCAACAAGCTTTCGTAAGTCACTAAGAGATTTGTCTACAGATTGCTTGAGAAATAGGTACTCTGCTATATATTCATGTGGTAAAAAATCCTTAATTTCAAGTCCATAGTTCATCAAACTATAACGTTGATTAATTACAGGTTGAACTAAGAGTATGAATAGTTCATGTTTCACAATAACACTGCCTTTAAATCTTCTTGAATTATCTAAGGAATTAAAAAATAAGAGTTGATTATTGCTGCTAATTTTTTTTAATAACTCTCTATGATCAATTATTTCAGATTTATTATCTAATGTGAAATGAGAGGAGAAAAAATCAAAGCTAATTGACGGAATTAATTTTTTCCAAATTTTTCCATAATCATGTATTTTCAAATGATTATCTAGGACAAGTAACAACGGTGTACAAGTTTCAATACCTTGTAGGTAAGCACTTATTTCTTCTTTATTGACATTTGTTGACATTAATATAAAAAAATCAGGTTTAGATAATCAGACTATAATAAACTTACCATTCAATTAACATTACGTCGCATTGTGCACCTTGATTTTTGAATTCGATTTGTTTTACTTGTACTTCCATCTCAAAACGCTTACCGAGTCCAATTATTAAACCTTTCAACATAGGGATAAATCCTTCACGATCGGACCTGTATTCCAATTCAATTGAGTTTGATTTCTCATTTCTTGTTTGAAAATCAGGGGCTTTTAAATCAGGCATCAAATTGTTGATTCTTTCATGAAGGAGGTTCAAGTTATTGAGAAATTCTATAAATGTACTACCCGATAAGTTCATCATTTCGCCGTAACCTTCATCTGCTGTGTATAGAATCCAGTGTTCACCAAATAACTCTAGTATTTTTGTTGCATCAATTCCACTTACTTTGGAGGCACTCCCGACTAGGCTATAGGTTAAACTATCGGGATATGTTTCCATATCAATAAAGTCCTCATCTTCGAAGTTACTTAATTGACATATTTCAAGCCACTTTTCTTCACCATAGCCTTTGGTCACTAAATCTTTAATTGCTTTGTTTACTAATCCATACATACATTTACAGTTTTAAATTAGTTGAATATAAACTTTCAAATTCGTTTTGATTTAAATGTACTCAATTTTAGTTAAAAAGATGACGAATGTCATTTTTTTGTCACGTTACTTATTCCTTTGAGTATTTATTTTTCCAAAAAAAATTAATGCGTTTTTCGACTTCTTTTTCCTTTGGGGAGCTACCTGGAGAATAAAAGTTATTTCCAATAGCTCCTTCAGGCATGTATTCTTGATCTAAAAAGTTATCCGGGTAATTATGAGGATATCTGTACTCTTTTCCATATCCGAGTTCTTTCATTAATTGTGTTGGGGCATTTTTCAAATTTGCTGGTACGGGTAAATACCCTGTTTTTTGAACAAAGTCCAAAGCTTTGTTAATCGCTTTGTAGGCTGCATTTCCTTTAGGTGAATTTGCTAAATAAATTGTGCATTGTGAGAGTATAATGCGTGCTTCTGGCCATCCTATTTGATTAACTGCTTGAAATGTATTGTTGGCCATAATTAATGCCGTTGGGTTGGCGAGTCCAATATCTTCACTGGCGCTTATAATTAAACGACGAGCAATAAACTTCGGATCTTCACCCCCTTCAATCATTCGAGCTAACCAATAAATAGCAGCATTGGGGTCACTTCCCCGAATGGATTTGATAAATGCTGAAACTATGTCGTAATGTTGCTCTCCGTCTTTGTCATAGAGCGCCATACTTTGCTGTGAAACCGACATGACCAATTCATCGGTTAAAATAATTTTTTCGTTTGCTGTATGGGTACTCACAACTATTTCAAACAATGTAAGAAGTTTGCGTGCATCTCCACCTGAAAGCCTAAGTAGTGCATCAAATTCTTGAATAATTATTGAGCGCTTTTTGAGCCACTCGTCCTCTTTCATGGCATGTTCAAGAATACTTATTAGTTGGGCTTTTGAAAGGTGTTCCAGTGTATACACTTGACAGCGCGACAATAGCGCAGAAATTACCTCGAACGAAGGGTTTTCTGTGGTAGCACCTATCAAGGTAACCACTCCTTTTTCAACAGCACCTAACAAAGAGTCTTGTTGAGCTTTAGAAAAACGATGAATTTCGTCGATGAACAACAATGCCCCGTGTTGATCAAACATACCTTTTTCCTCTGCTTTTTTGATGACATCACGGACTTCTTTAACCCCTGAGGAGATGGCAGAAAGAACATAGAATGGACGTTTGAGTTGTTGTGCAATTAGGAGAGCCAAGGTTGTTTTGCCAACCCCAGGTGGTCCCCAAAGAATCAAGGAAGGTAAAACTCCAGCCTCCAGTGATCGTCGCAAGCCAGCTTCTCGATGTAACAAATGTTCTTGCCCAACATATTCATCAAGATTAGAAGGACGCATCCGTTCTGCCAGTGGAGTAGTTGGTGTGTTCATTTGGTTACACTTTTCTTATGTTTCCAGCGTTTGTGCGACCATAACCAGTATTCTGGATGTTCTCGAATGACCATTTCTAAATATTCGGCATGTTTGTCGAGCACAAATCCCTCTGGGTTTTTAGTCACATCATCTGAAATAGGGTAAAACATAACTTCATAGAATCCACGTTTCTTTTTGCGGATACAACCGAATAAAACAGCCTGGTCGTATTTGGCTGCTAATTTTTCAGCACCTTTCATCCAACCCGTTTCTTGATTCAGAAAAGTATTCCAGTATGCTGTTCTCGGGTTTCCTGGTGATTGGTCGTTGACCATGATACTCATCGTTGGTTCGTTGACGTGCTTAGCAAAGTATCGCGGTATTTCGCGCATGGAAATCATTTTCATTCCAAAGCGTTGGCGACTCTTAAGCAAAACATTATCAAAGAATTTATTTTTGAGTGGCTGGTATGCTGCTACAGTCTGATGACGCATTTGTTGGGCAATTCCTACGGCGTAATATTCCCAATTGTTATAATGACCACAGAGCACAATTACACTCCTTCCTTCTTTGTAATAGGCGTCAACTACTTCAGGGTTTATTAATGCGCAGCGTTTGCGAATTTCTTTGTTAGAGATGGTAAGTGACTTGGCGCTTTCCACGAGGAAATCAGCAAAATGTTTGAAAAAACGTTTCTCGATTTCTGTTATAGCCTTTTCTGAAAGCTCAGGAAAGGAGTTTTTTAGGTTCTCGCGTACTACCTTTTTACGATAGCCGACAATTCGATAGGTTAGAAAATAAATGAAATTCGAGAATGCATAAAGTATCCCAAAGGGCAAGTAGGATATAGGCAAGGCCAATATGTAGTGTACAATAGGACTAAATATTCTCGACATTAACTTTCAAAAAAGCCCAAAAATAGCGTTTTACTCGATATGGGACCGTTAGTATTCACAAGTTTTTCTGAAACGGAAGCGATTTGATAATATTTTACTGTTCTTGGAAAGTTATTCACAATGGGGTAAAGGGTTAGATTGCAATGGGTGTTGCAGGTTGCAATTTACAAGTTGGGCTCAACTTTCAACCTGTAACTTTTTAACTACTTTTGCAACTCAAATTTAATCAATGTCTTTATCCATTACGCTTCTTATCATCATCGCAACAGTACTTGTATCGCTGAATGCGTTTAATCAACCAGATGTTAAATTCAAAATGTTGTTTTACCCGTACAAAGTAAAGAACAATAGGGAGTTCTACCGTTTTTTCTCTCATATGCTTATTCATGGGGACTATCTGCACTTGTTTTTCAACATGTTTGTTTTGTATTCCTTCGGTCGGATCATGGAGGCATCATTGCTGTTCAATTACGGAAGTGCTGGATGGGGTCATTATGTCATTCTTTATGTTTTTGGAGGATTCGCAGCAGGGATTTGGCCGTATCACCGCAATCAAGATAATATACATTATATGAGTTTGGGCGCATCGGGTGCAGTATCTGCTGTGTTGTTCGCTTCCATTTTGTGGTATCCCGACGGAGGCATTTACCTGATGTTTATTCCCTTCGAAATACCTTCCTGGTTGTTTGGGGTACTTTACCTTGGTTATGAGTATTATATGAGCAAAAGAGGAGGAACGGCTATTGCACACGACGCACATTTCGGGGGGGCGCTTTTTGGTATAGCATATGTGCTGTTGATTAATTTCGACAAAGGAGTGGAATTCATCAAGCTCGTCGGAAATAGTTTGGGGTTCGTCTAGATAATTAACAAAACGCTTGGTTTTTAACAATTATTTAGTAAATTTCCCAAGAAATGGCGTTACTCTATGTAAATAATAACGGTCAACTCCTTGAAAATAGTGGTTTCACAGTAGAGGCAGGAAATAGAGGACACCTCTATGGCGATGGCTTGTTCGAGTCGATTCGAGTCTTTAAAGGAACGCCAGTTAATCTAGAAGCGCATTATCTTCGTTTAGTGGATGGGGCAATGGCATTAAAGATGCGGGTTCCGGCATTCCTTACCTTGGATTATTTCTCAAAGCACATCATAGAATTGGTGAAAAAGAGCGAAATTACAGGAGGCGGACGTGTTCGCTTTTCGTTGGATCGTATCGCTGGGGGAACATACATGCCTATATCGAATGAATGCACCTATTTCATTGAGGTATATCCGCTCAACGAGAGTACCTATCAACTGAATGCAAAAGGATGGGAAGTGGATTTGTTCATGGAGATGAAAAAGCACAGGGATAAACTGTCGAATTTCAAAACAAAGAATGGCTTGTGTTATGTTATGGCTTCCATTGCTGCACAGGAAAAGGAATTGGACGAGTATTTATTGTGCAACCCGCAAGGAAATGTGCTCGAAGGCACGAGCTCCAATCTCTTTGTGGTAAGTAATGGCGTGCTCTACACTCCAGGATTAGAAGACGGCTGTCTCGCAGGTGTAATGCGCATGACGGTCATTAACTTGGCGCTGGAACATGGGATCAAAGTCTATGAATGTTCCATTCTACCTCAAAACCTGTTGGCCGGATCTGAATTGTTTCTTACCAATGCTATTCGTGGAATTATATGGGTAGGAGGATACCGCACCAAACGCTACAGTAACGAGATGACTCGAAAAATTACAGATTTATTGAATCAGAAGTTTGAACTGGAAGTTCCTTCAATTGATTAAATTTCAATAACTTGAGTTAAATATATTCCGCTTTCGAACAGTGTTATCTTTGAACTGTTCATCTAAAAAATCAATATGAAACTAATTGCATTCGCAGGATCTAGTAGTATCCACTCTTTAAATAAGCAATTCGCCACTTACGTTGGTGAAAAAGCAGCTACAGACTTGAGTGCTGAGCTAGAATTGTTAGACCTTAACGATTACGACATTCCGCTATACTCCATCGACAAAGAGAAAAGAGGCGAAGTGCCACCTGAGGTACATAAGTTTATTTCAAAATTGAAACAAGCGGATGGCATCATCCTTTCATTGGCGGAGCATAATGGCACCTATACAGCGGTATTCAAAAACTTGATCGATTGGACATCACGCATAGAGTTGGGGTTCTTTCAAGGCGTTCCTATGTTTTTACTGAGTACCTCTCCGGGTGGATTTGGAGGAGGAAATGTCATGGAAGCAGCCTTGGCCCGCTTACCGAAGTTTCGAGCTCAGATTGTAGCTCATTTTTCATTGCCGAAATTTGAAGAAAATTTTGATCCGGAAAAAGGAATTCTTGATGTAGGAATAAAATCAGAATTTGAGGATAAGTTTGCTTTGTTTCGGGAGGTTATAGGCAGGCAATAAGTCCAAATGGCGCTAAGTATAACGACATAATTACTCACTACAGAAAATTTGCGTTGGCATTCGTTGGGCGCAAAGTGGAAAGGAAGTTGCTTAATTCATCAAGGCATAATTCCAACGCGCTTGAAGCTTTTCGTATTCGTCATGAAAATCACGAAGAAGTTGCTTTACGCGATTTTCTCCAACTTCACTTCGCTTTTTGATCGAGCGAAACCCTTCTAAAATAATTTCAAGAATATTAGAGTCGAGTAGTACCTCGGAGGACTTAGGATCAATACGGTAAGATTCGTACACAGAAGCTATCTTTCTTTCTTCGTCTTGAGCTTGCAAATCGCCTTCTGAATTGCGGGTGATTTTTTCGTAATAGGGTAAGAGTTTAGCACTTAATTCCACGAAATGCTTCATCACATTCACCGCGGTATTGATGGATTGAATGTTACTAGTTCTCATATCGTCGAGTTTGTAGTTCATAATTCTTCACTTTTACACTTTATAAACGTTTGAGGATAAAGAAAAGTTGGCATGCAAGGTTGAAAAGTTGCAGGCCTACGAATAGTTGCTTAACCTGTTCGAGGAACTTGGGATAATGCTCTTGTATGTTTTAATCTCTTGAAGGGTGGTAATTCATTAGCTACTTTTAACTAATTTCGCTGAGGTTATGGAAAAATATAACGAAGAAATAATCCGGCTGTATGAAGCAGCTAACGCGTTTGGCGATCTGCTGGGTATGCAGCTAACACTGGTGGATCAAGGAGTGGTAACTTATGAAATGGAGGTAAAGCCACATCATTTGGCGACTCCTTTCGCTGCGCATGGAGGAGCAGTTGCTGCTCTTGTTGACGGGGCCTTAGGTGTTGCTGCATTAAGTAAAGTATCCATCAATAAGAAAGTGGTGAGTACTATAGAGTTGAAGATGAACTTTTTACGACCTGCTCTATTAGGTGATGTTTTGCTTGCTAAGGGAAATGTTGTGTCGGCAGGCAATCGTTTGCTCTATGTGGAGTGTGAAGTAATGAATCAGACAGGAGATTTGATCGCAAAGGCAAGCGGAACTTTTAACGCGTACTCCGCCGAAAAAGCATTTGGACGACCCTTTTAACGCACTGAAAACGGTTTTACAGTTGTCTAGTTCAATTGAAGCCAAATACTTATATGTAAATTGTCGCTTTTTAAGAAATAAATTCAGCGCTGATTGCCATATTTCGAGGAATCCAGCTATATTTGCGCTGTGGTGAAAAAAAGTGAAAAATAATTGAAGTCCTCTTTGTCAATTAAAAAAAAATAACTTTCTTTGCACCCGCTTTTGTAAATAGCAAATTTTAGAATTATGTCACGAGTATGTCAATTAACGGGTAAGAAAGTAATGGTTGGGAACAATGTTTCTCACTCCAAAAGAAGAACTAAGCGTAAGTTCTACCCGAACTTAGTTAAAAAGAAATTTTACTTACCAGAAGAGGATAAGTACATCACTTTGCGAATCAGTACATCCGCTTTGCGTACCGTGAATAAAAACGGAATCCAAGCGTGTATTAAGAAAGCGAAAGAAAAAGGATATTTAAAATAACAGCCTTGGGCTAAAAGATCGAAGAGATGGCTAAGAAAGGAAAAGGAAATAGAGTTCAAGTTATATTAGAGTGTACAGAGCACAAAGATTCAGGTATGCCTGGAACTTCTCGTTACATTTCAACGAAAAATAGAAAGAACACTCCAGACCGATTGGAGATTAAGAAGTTCAATCCAATTTTGAAAAAGTACACTGTACATAAAGAAATTAAATAGTTAAGACATGGCTAAGAAAACAGTAGCATCACTTCAAAAAGGTGGAGGAAAAGAACATACGAAAGTGATTAAAATGGTGAAGACTGAAAAAGGGTCTTACTCATTTAAAGAAGAAATCGTTCACAATGATAAAGTGAAAGAGTGGTTTGATAAAAACTAATTCTGACCTCTTTCGTTGACAATAATATTGAGCTTCTTACTTTGGTAAGGAGCTCTTTCTAATTTATTATTATGGCATTTTTTGGACTGTTCTCAAAGGAGAAAAAGGAATCCCTCGATAAGGGCTTGGAGAAAACAAAAGAGTCTTTTCTCTCAAAGCTAACGCGCACATTTGTCGGTAAATCGAAAGTTGATGCAGATATTTTGGATCAGCTCGAGGAGATTTTGATTTCTTCTGATGTCGGAGTGCAAACTACGGTTAAAATTATAGAGCGCATCGAAAAAAGAGCTGCCATTGATAAATACCTTGGGGCTGCTGAGCTTCAAACTATGCTGCGCGAAGAAATTGCTGCACTGCTAGAGGAGAATAATACCAGTGATGCCATGTATGACATTCCAAAACATCCGGACGGTCATCCTCATGTAATTATGGTTGTGGGTGTTAATGGTGTTGGAAAGACGACTACAATCGGAAAACTTTCTCATCAGTTCAAAGAGATGGGTAAGTCTGTTATTCTTGGTGCTGCAGATACTTTTAGAGCTGCTGCTGTTGACCAATTAATCATTTGGTCCGAGCGCGTAGGTGTGCCCATTGTTCAACAAGGGATGAATGCAGATCCTGCATCGGTTGCCTTTGATACATTACAAGCTGCCAAGGCTAAGGGAGCTGATATAGCCATTATTGATACAGCAGGACGTCTTCATAACAAAGTCAACTTAATGAATGAGTTGAGCAAAATTAAGCGAGTGATGGAAAAAGTAGTTCCTGACGCTCCACATGAAATTTTACTTGTATTGGACGGTTCTACAGGCCAAAATGCTTTTGAACAAGCCAAACAATTTGCGCTTGCTACTGAAATAAATGCACTTGCTATTACGAAATTAGATGGGACAGCCAAAGGAGGTGTGGTTATCGGTATTTCGGATCAAATGAAAATTCCGGTGAAATACATCGGTGTAGGTGAGAAGATGACGGATTTGCAGCCGTTCAATAAGAAGGCTTTCGTCGATTCGCTTTTTGGTGAGTAATTCTGTCGAAAGTTACTTAGTACAGAATGAATTTTAATGTCAGGGGTTGTTGCCGTTTATTTAGTTCTATATTTGCAGAGCGAACGTAAGTTCTAAACGAAATTTTATGAAGAAAACAATAACATTACTTGCGGCAGGATTGATATTGCTGGCGTGTGGGGAAAAAGAGCGTGATTTTGACGAGAACGGAATGCCTTATCCAGATGTGGTACTAACTACATTTGAAGAGCGTTTATCTTATGGTTTAGGAGCAGATATGGGAAGTAATTCTCAAAATATGCCGGAAGAGATGTTCATGTTGTTTGACAAAGGTGAGATTGAAGAAGGATTTGTTTCTGGAATGAAAGGTGAAGATGGAGATCGTCCTGAATGTGATGATATCCTGCAATCGGCCTTCAGTTCTCCTGAAGGTATTGACACAACAGCGAACGATATGATGGCTGTTTCAAATTGTTATGGGTTTATTTTGGGGAATATGACGCGCAAATCATTGGAATCGAAAGATGCACTAGAAATGGTGGACATTGAATTAGCGAAAAAAGGATTTGCCCATGCTTTGTGCGCAATCGATACATTGATTGCTTTTGATGAGCGCGCACAGATGATTGCAGACTTCAACAATGATATGAACAAGAAGAAGGGTGAAAAAATGATGGAGAACGCTAGGTCTCTTCCGAATGCAGTCATTGGGAACTCAGGTTATGTTTTGATTGAGGAGATTCCAGGGACAGGAGCGGCAATTGACCCAACTATGGAATACAAAATGATCTATACCATGATGAATGCCAATGGTGACACATTGATGTCTACCGTGAGCGATCCAATGGCAGATTCAGAATCTAATTCATTGGAAATTGCAGGTGCAGATATTGTCGAAGGTTGGAAGTTGGCGACAGAACATATGACAGTAGGAGGAAAATACTCAGTGTACCTTCCTTATGAATTAGCGTATGGAGAGAAGGGGTTGCCAAGTCCTCGTGGAGACGGATACTACATCAATCCATATACGGGATTAATTATTTCTTCTCAAATCCTAGCTCAGCAAGAGCGTAATTCATTTGCGATAGAGCGCGGTGAGAAAGTCATTGAAATAGCAAAACAAAAGCCGAATACGAAAGTAGGTGCTTCTGGATATGTATTAGAAACATTAGAAGAAGGAACTGGGCCTAAAGTAAAGCCTGGAAGTGATGTGCAAGCGCATTATATTTTAATGGATTCTCGAGGTGAAGTAATTGAAAACAGCTACATGGGCGCAATGCAAGGTCGTCCTGCTCCAATTTTCTCTTTAAATGGAGTGATTAAAGGGTGGCAAGAAGGTGTTCCGGAGATGAAGAAAGGTGGGCGTTACCGTTTGTACGTGCCTTACAATTTGGCCTACGGAGAGACTGGGAACCAGGGGATTCCTCCCTATGAAACGTTGACATTTGAGATGGAGATTCTCAATTTCGGCGAAGCAGGATCTTTGCAACAAGCGAATCCCATGATGGGCGGAATGTAATCAATCGATTGCATGCTTTTCAATAGTGAACGTTCTGTTTTGGAGCATGTCCGTTACACGGATGCTCAGGACGGTAGAGTGTTTGATTTTTATGTCAAACGCGACGATTTAATAGATCCATTAGTTTCAGGCAATAAATGGCGTAAACTTAAATACAACATTGAGCAAGCGCGTCATAAGTCAAGTGAAGGCATTTTATCTTTTGGAGGTGCACATTCCAATCATTTAGTAGCTACTGCCAAAGCGTGCCATGTGGCAGGGTTGAAATCGGTTGGGTTTGTGCGTGGTGAAGAACTTTCTTACAATAGTAATAGTACCTTAATGGACTGCGCTCAACTGGGAATGGAACTCGTCTTTATCAGCAGAGAAGAATATCGGAATAAAGAGGATTGGGAATACATGAATCAAGTGCGTCATGGTTTTCCATCTTTTCATATAGTTCCAGAGGGTGGATCCAATTTCTATGGAATTATTGGTTGTCAAGAAATTCTTAAGGAGACACCGAACGACTTCGATCACGTATTCGTTAGTGCTGGAACAGGAACTACAGCGGCAGGTGTGATTTTGAGTGCTGGACCACATACGAAAGTACATGTTGTTTCGGCGTTAAAAGGTGATTTCATGGAAGCTCAGGTTTCTAAAATGCTGAATTCCGTAGTCTTTGATGAAGAACTTGTGGAAGAGCTAAAGGGAAAGACAGTATTTCATGATAACGCGCATTTCGGAGGATATGCGAAAACAACACCTGAGTTGCTTAGATTTATAAAGACTATTCTGGCACAAACCCAGCTTCCAATTGATTCAGTTTACACAGGTAAAGCCTTGTATGAGTTGTTGCGTACTTGGAAAAAAGGTGAATTAGTGGAGCACCCGAAGGTGCTGTTTATTCATACGGGGGGGCTTCAAGGGATGCGAAGTTGACCGAAGTTACATTTCCTTCTTCCACTTCAATTCTCCTTTCACTCGTTTAGACTTATAAGAAACACCGTCCTCTCTGGATTCGCGCAGCTCCACTTTTCCTCTTCGCTTATATTTTACCTTGTATTGTTCTTTATTATTGGCAATCAGCTCATACGTGATTTTACCTTCCTTATCGTATTCAACAATATGATAATTCGACTGTTCTTCATCGCGTAGCGTATAAGATTCAATCTTTCCGTTAGAGAAGTAGGTAGTTCGGTTCACATATTCGAGGTCGAGTTGATCGCGAAAACGTTCGTATTGAATGGTCTTCACTTGTTCATTTTGATCAAGCCAAATAACACGAAATCCCTCGAAGGTATTTTCTCCATAGGGAGGATGGCGAAGCGTTGCGTGGTGCAATCTGTCTTTTTTATCAAAGAAGAATGCAGAACCTTTGGCAGTGCCGACGTCGTATTCAGTAAGACTGTAATAGGCCATTTCCTCCTTGTCGGTGATACTATTCCAGTTTTTATCAAAATACTCGAGCCACTTTCCGTGCTTATGTTTTCTATAATCAGACAAGTCTTTTCCATCATTTAGCAAGTCTTGCTCGAAATAAATGTACGCAGAGTCGGTATACACATAAGTATTCTCTGTAATAAGTTGATTTCTATCATAAAAACGCTGAGGGAAGTCAATGCGCAGGTCAGTTTCACTCAATGCCACTTGTGTCCAGCTCCGATAAGCGAAGCTGAACACAAGTAGTAGCAAGAAAGTAACTGACCTAACCACGGGATATTACCAAATTTTTGAAATCACGTCTTCCGAATTCCGCATCGGATCTCCTTCTTTCACATCAAAGGCTTCGAAGAATTCCGGACAGTTCATTAATGGACCATTTACGCGGTACATTCCTGGGCTATGAGGATCTGTTGCAATGCGTTTTTTCAATTCCTCATCAGTATACTTAATTTTCCACAATTGTGCATATGCAATAAAGAAGCGTTGAGCTGGAGTAAATCCATTAATGATTTCCCCCTTTTTAAACTCTTGTGTTCGCGTATACGCATAGTAGGCCATTGTAATTCCA
This sequence comes from Crocinitomicaceae bacterium, assembly GCA_029254025.1. Classification (GTDB taxonomy): domain Bacteria; phylum Bacteroidota; class Bacteroidia; order Flavobacteriales_D; family Crocinitomicaceae; genus JALQTG01. The sequence goes on from JAQWYK010000016.1 coordinate 26,121, forward strand.
CCGAGATCGGCAATATTTTCTCCCATTGTTAAGTCAGGATTTACACAGTGACCATCAATCGGGCAGAAGCCAGAGAACGTGGCGCCTAATTTTTGAGTGCGTTGCTCGAAATTTTCACGATCAATTTCTGTCCACCAATTTGTAAAGGAACCATCTGCTGCAAACTTACTTCCCATATCGTCGAATCCGTGTGTGAATTCGTGGCCGATCACCATTCCAATACCTCCGTAGTTTACTGCATCTTCTACATTAATGTCAAAGAAAGGATATTGCATGATTCCCGCTGGGAAAGCGATTTCATTCAATAAGGGATGGTAGTATGCATTTACCATGTGGGCAGGCATTCCCCATTCGTCTTTATCTACAGGACGGTGAAGGTCAGATAAGTTATCGCGCACACTATGCATGGCACATTGATCAATGTTATACAGGTAATTATCTGCCTTAATATCGATGATGCTTAAATCTTCCCACTTATCTGGGTAGCCCAATTTACGTCCAATAGCTTCCAACTTCGTCAAGGCTTGTTTTTTAGTCTCATCGGTCATCCACTCAAGTTCATTGATACGCTCGCGGTAAACAGCTAACAAATCATCCACCATGCGATTTATTTTGTCTTTGGCCTCAACTGAGAAATGCTCAGCCACAAATGCTTGACCTAGGGCCTCGTTAATGGGTTGTCCAGTAATTTCATCAATCGCACGCTCGTTAATTGGTTTCATTTCTCTCGTACCAGATAGTACACCTTTGTAGAAATCGAAATTCAATTGCACGAACGCTTCATTTAAATGACCAGCATAGTTATTAATGGTTTTCCATGCCGTGTAATTCTTCAAGGTCTCTAAACTCGTTTTGTCGTAGAGTGCAGCAATGTGTTGTACATATTCCGGCTGACCCACGATGATCGAATCAAAGCTTTCACATTCGATAGAAACAAGGAACGTTTCAAAATCAAAGGGCTTCAGCATTCCAAGGAAGTCTGCGCGGTTATATTTGTTGTAGGTATTTTCTGGAACTCTCAGTTCAGCAGGTTTCATCATCTTAGATGCCAACGTTTTTTCAAATTCGAAAATTTCTTGTGCTTTTGCTGCAGCATCTTCTTGTCCTGCAAGTTCGAAAGAAGCTTGAAGGTGTGCAATGTATTTCGTACGGATATCTTCTTTCGTTTCGTCGAAGTAATAATCTCTATTTGGGAGACCAAGTCCACCTTGAGAGAAATATACCGTATTGTTCTCTACATCTTTCAAGTCCTGTCCAACACCAAAGCTGAAAAAAGTTGAAATGCCTTTGATATAATCATTCGCCATGTGGTTGAGCAATCCATCTTTGGAGTTAATTGCATTGACTTTGTCTAATTTCTCCGCGATGAATGTTGCTCCAACAGCGTTGCGTTGCTCCATGTTGATGAAAGAAGCGTAATAATCACCTATTAATTGTGTTGCAGAACCTTTGTCTGCATTGGCCTCAACAGCCGCCTCAAGAATGGTGGTCAACTTTTCTTTATTATTTTGGTCTAACTCATTGAAGCTTCCCCAGCGCGACTCAGAAGCAGGTATTTCTGTATTCTTTATCCAAATTCCATTTGCAAACATGAAAAAGTCATTCTGTGGGCGAATGGTAGTATCCATCAGGTTAGGGTCAATGGATATCACAGATTGAGCATTCTCATCCGTTGTTTCTACTGAGTTTACGCCGCAGGAGTGCAATCCGAACAGGAGTGTAGAGGTTGCAAATACGTGTAGTGTTTTCATAGTATATAGCTTTGTTTGCTTTTAATTAATGTTTATTTATCATCTCAACATGCGGAATTCCGTCTTCAAGGTATTCTTTTCCTGTAGAGGAGAATCCGTGCTGAGCATAAAATTGTTCCAAATGCTTTTGTGCAGAAAGCTTCATGTCCGTTTCTCCAAATTTAGTAAAAATAAACTGCATGGATTGCTTCATTAACTCATGTCCATTCTTTCCACCTCGAACTGAGGGGTCGAGTACAATGCGACCAATACCAGCTGAAGGATAGAGTAGTCCAGGAGGAATGATGCGTGCAGTGCCTACAATTTCTCCTTGCACATTTGTTGAGAGTACGTGATAACATTCCTTATCCAATCCATCGAGGTCTTGGTAAGGGCAATCTTGTTCAATAACAAAAACTTTGATGCGCAAGGCAATACAGTCGTGGAATTCATCCAGCGTCAGCTCCTTGTAGTGCTTAAATGTCCAATTCAACATCTCATCAAGTTTGAATAACCCCAACGTTGTAACGTTCTGTTATCGGTTTGTGATTTGCCGCTTCAATCCCCATAGAGATGACTTTACGCGTTTCTGTAGGATTTATGATGGCATCCACCCAAATTCGAGAGGCCGCATAATATGGTGAAATTTGCTCATCGTAGCGGTCTTTAATTTTATTATACAGTTCACTTTCGCGTTCTGGTGTAATTTCTTCTCCTTTCGCTTTTAAAGAGGCTACTTCAATCTGTAACAATGTTTTTGCTGCGGCTGCTCCGCTCATCACCGCTAATTCAGCGGTTGGCCATGCCACGATTAGTCGTGGGTCATAGGCTTTTCCGCACATCGCGTAGTTTCCTGCGCCGTAGGAGTTTCCGATGACTACAGAGAACTTAGGTACTACAGAATTCGCCATAGCATTCACCATTTTAGCACCGTCTTTGATGATCCCACCGTGTTCACTTTTGGAACCTACCATAAATCCGGAGACGTCATGCAAAAAGACCAGAGGAATACTCTTTTGATTACAATTCATAATGAAACGTGCTGCTTTGTCCGCGGAATCAGAATAGATCACACCACCGAACTGCATTTCTCCTTTTGCGTTTTTTACTAAAATACGCTGATTGGCTACAATCCCGACACTCCAACCGTCAATTCGCGCGTAAGCAGTAATAATTGATTGACCATAGTCTTTTTTGTATTCTGTAAATTTAGAATCGTCTACGATACATTTTAATATATCGCGCATATCGTACGGCTTCGCACGATCTTTTGGCAATATTCCATACACCTCTTTCGGGTCTTTTTTAGGAGCAATCGACTCTTTTCTATCGAAACCAGCGTCTTGTGCTGCCCCAATTTTATCCATCAAATCACGGATAGTCGCTAAACATTCTTCGTCATTTTCTGAGTTGTAATCACACACCCCAGAGATTTGCGTATGCGTAGTAGCTCCGCCTAACGTCTCATTGTCTATCGATTCGCCGATAGCTGCTTTTACCAGATAAGAACCTGCTAAGAAGATGGTTCCTGTTCCGTTTACAATTAAACTCTCATCCGACATAATAGGCAGGTAAGCACCACCAGCCACGCAACTTCCCATCACAGCAGCAATTTGCGGAATTCCACGGGAACTCATAATGGCGTTGTTTCTAAAGATACGTCCAAAATGCTCTTTGTCCGGAAATATTTCGTCTTGCATCGGAAGATAAACTCCTGCAGAATCAACTAAGTAGATGATTGGTAAGTTATTTTCCATAGCAATTTCTTGTGCGCGCAGGTTCTTCTTACCGGTAATTGGAAACCATGCGCCTGCCTTTACGGTAGCATCATTGGCAACAACAATACATTGTTTTCCAGAAACGTAGCCAATGACCACAACTACACCTCCTCCTGGGCAGCCGCCATGTTCTTCATACATACCACGTCCTGCAAAAGCTGCTATTTCTATGTGTTCAGTATCTTTATCCAACAATAAGTCGATACGTTCTCTGGCTGAAAGTTTTCCTTTCTCGCGCAGTTTATCCATCTTTTTTTGACCTCCACCGAGGTATATTTTCTCCAGTTCTCGCTCGAGTTGCGCAATTTTCAGACGCATCGCATCATCATTCTTGTTGAATTCCAATTCTTTTGCTGATAGTGTCATTTTCTGTTAAATATTGAACGTTAAAAATAATAGAAAATCCTTAAATAATGGCTCAAAGTAATGATCAATTAGGATGGAATATGAATGAATGACTATCGAAAGCTTCATGCTTTTTAGAATTGATACTTCGAGACTGGATAGTAATTCCTATGGCTGGACGCGTGTGCTCTTGTGTGCATGTTCTGCAAGAAATTTTACTTGAGGAGACTTCCTTCAAATTTCTAATGATGAGCGAATCATACAATAATTCGTTAACTTTGCACCTCTAAAGGAACGGGTACATGAAATTCAAAGATTTTCCGGTTGAGGAGAAAATAAAATCCAATATTGAACGCATGGGTTGGAATAGACCTACTGATATTCAGTATAAAGTTATTTTCCCCGTGTTGAAAGGAGAAGATGTTTTAGCGATTGCCCAAACGGGGACTGGAAAAACAGCGAGTTTCGTTATCCCTACAGTACATTTTGTTGCTCAAGCTGGTGGAGGTAAGAAGTATCAGAAACGAACACCAGAAATTTTAGTAATGGTTCCAACCCGCGAATTGTCTGAGCAAATTCGAGATGTGTATGTGGAGCTAGCCAAAGGATTAGATGTCAAAATTATGACCCTCATGGGGGGCGTTGAACAAGATGCACAAATTGAACAGTTAAAGAAAGGGGTGGACATTGTTATTGCTACTCCAGGTAGAATGTTTGATTTAGTTTCTCAAGGGTATTTGAAATTGGAAAACATAAAAACGGTTGTGCTCGACGAAGCCGATCATATGTTGGATCTTGGTTTTATTAAGGATATACGTGACCTCAATAAAAAATTACCAAGAAATCGCCAAACGCTTTTCTTTTCTGCAACCATTGATAAGGACATTAAGAAGATTGCGTACGAATTGGTAAAAAATGCCATTCGTATTCAGATTTCACCTAAAAACCCGGTTGCAAAGAATATTGAGCATTCAGTGACGTTTGTAGCGATGGATGACAAACGCTTCTTTTTGGAGAACTTGGTGAAAGAGAATGACGATAAGAAGATGATTGCGTTTGTGCGTACAAAGGTGCGGGCAGAACGCGTGGTGAAAGCGATGGAGAGAGTGGGAGTAAAAGCAGAGGCCCTTCACGGTGGTATACCTCAAGATGAGCGGTTTTCTATTTTTGAACGCTTTAAATCTGGAGAGAACCAATTGTTGATTACGACGGATGTGGCTGCTCGGGGAATAGATATTCCTGGGGTACATGCAGTTGTGAACTATGATTTGCCTGAGGTCCCAGAGAACTATGTTCACCGTGTAGGACGAACAGGTCGTGGAAAAGAGAAGGGCTGGGCAATAGCATTTTGCAGCGAAGAGGAAAAACCGTTTTTGCAGGCCATTGAAGAGTATACAGGGGATGCGATTCCTGTGTATGAATTGTCGAAAGGAGACTATTTAGCGGTAATCGAAGATTCAGAAGACATTACCTATAACTGGCAGAGCTTAATTGAAGAGGATAATAAACGGAATCAGAAGAAGGGGTGGTAGGTTGCGCTGCGTGCGTTGCAGGTTAGGAGTTATAGGTTGGGGTTGAACGTGCAACTCGAAACCTGAAACGGACGAAGGCCCTGTAACCCGTAACAATATTTTAAAAAGACATTGAATGAAAACAAAAACATTAAAAAAGAATAAAGTTAACGTCGTAACCTTGGGATGTTCCAAGAACTTATTCGACTCGGAGGTGCTCATGGCGCAATTGAAAGCGAATAAGTTTGAGGTGGAACATGAGTCGATGGTCGATGACTCTTCTATTGTGATTATCAATACGTGTGGGTTTATCGATAATGCAAAACAGGAGTCGATTGACACTATTTTGCGCTATGCCGATGCCAAGAAAGAGGGACAAGTAGACAAATTATATGTGACGGGTTGTCTTTCTGAACGCTACAAGGATGATTTAGAAACTGAAATCCCTGAAGTAGATGCGTATTTTGGTACGCGTGAACTTCCCCGTTTATTGAAGACGTTGAAGGCAGATTATAAGCATGAGTTGGTAGGTGAGCGCTTGTTGACAACACCTTCTCACTATGCGTATTTCAAAATTGCCGAGGGATGTGATCGTCCGTGTGCGTTTTGCGCGATTCCGTTGATGCGCGGAAAGCATGTTTCAACCCCGATTGAAGATTTGGTAAAGCATGCCGAAGCACTAGCTGCGCAAGGGGTGAAGGAGTTGATGCTGATAGCACAGGACTTGACCTATTATGGGTTAGACATCTATAAGAAGCGGAATTTGGCTGAATTGATTGAGCGGTTAAGTGAAGTGGATGGAATCGAATGGATTCGTTTGCATTATGCGTTTCCAGCTGGTTTCCCAAGAGACGTGTTGGATGTGATGAAAAACAATCCGAAGGTATGTAATTACTTGGATATGCCTCTGCAGCACGGAACAACAAAAATGCTCCATGCGATGCGTCGCGGAATTACCCGTGAAAAAACAGACGCATTGATTCAGGAAATACGTGAAAAAATACCTGGAGTTGCTATTCGCACAACCTTGATCGCTGGATTCCCAGGTGAAACAGAAGAAGATTTCCAAGAAATGTACGATTGGGTAGAGCAATCCCGTTTCGATCGTCTAGGAATATTTACTTATTCACACGAAGAGAATACGCACGCCTATAGTTATGAAGACGATGTTCTCAACAAGGTGAAACGTGAACGTGCGGATGCCATTATGGAATTACAGTCGGGTATTAGCTATGAACTGAACCAAGAAAAAATCGGTAAGACGTTTAAGGTGTTGTTTGATCGCGTGGAAGGGGACTATTTCATTGGACGTACTGAATTCGATTCTCCAGAGGTGGATAACGAAGTGTTGGTGAAAAAGGCCGATGGCTATGTGCGTATTGGCGACTTCGCAGATGTGAAGATTACCCACGCAGAGCATTATGATTTGTTTGGTGTTTTGGTTTGATTTTGAATTCAGAATTCAGAGTTGAGAATTCAGAACTCTAAACTCTATACTCCAAATACTATTCTACTTCATAAGTTTTGTCAGAGTTCTTGAGTAAGCGATTCAATTCCGATAACTCAGCGGTGGATAAATAACGCCATTCACCTTCAGGTGTATCCAGTTGTATGTTCATGATGCGGATACGCTTTAAGCGGATAACTTCGTAGCTCAAGTGCTCACACATTCTTCGAATTTGGCGGTTAAGTCCTTGTGTGAGAATGATGCGAAATGTTCGGTCTCCTATAGGTTCTACCAGACATTCTCGTGTAATAGTGTCTAAAATAGGAACGCCACTCCTCATCTTCTGTATAAAACTCTTCGTAATTGGCTTGTCGACAGTTACCACGTATTCCTTTTCATGGTTGTTTCGCGCTCGAAGTATTTTGTTGACAATATCACCGTCATTCGTAAGTAGAATTAGTCCTTCACTGGGTTTGTCCAACCTGCCGATAGGGAAGATACGCTTCGGGTACTTCATGAAATCAACGATGTTGTCGGGCTCTCTGGTTGTATCGGTTGTACAAACGATTCCTACCGGCTTATTGAGCGCGATGTATACAAACTCTTCCTGCGGTTTATTGATCGCTTTGCCATCCACTTCCACTTGATCTCCAGGTTGCACTTTAGTACCCATTTCAGGAACTTTCCCGTTGATTGTCACACGACCTTCCTCAATCAGTTTATCAGCTGCACGTCGCGAGCAGTATCCAGATTCACTGAGAAATTTATTGATGCGTGTTTCCATGTTTAGTTGAAAGTCAAAAGTTGAAGGTTCAAAAAAAAAGGCCATCTTGCGATGACCTCATTGGAAATTTTATTCAGCACTAGCTTCAGCTGGCACTAGGATTCTTCCACAGTGCTCACAAACGATAATTTTTTTACGCTGCATGATGTCCAACTGACGTTGTGCCGGGATGCGGTTAAAACATCCTCCACACGCATCACGATCGATTGGAACTACTGCAAGTCCGTTCTTCGAATTCACACGTAAACGATCGTATGCAATCAGCAACGGCTCATCAATTGATTTTTTTGCCTTATCAGACTCTTTACGCAATTTCTCTTCGTCTTTTTGTGTTTCAGCGATAATTGCATCCAATTCTTTCTTCTTGGCATCTAAGTCTCCAGTTCGAACTTCTAAACGCTCTTTTGTTTCCGCAAGGGCCTCTTTCTTCTGTTCTACTCTGAATAACGCTTCTTTTGTTTTCTTTTCGTGCAATTGAATTTCTAATTCTTGAAATTCAATTTCTTTACTCAATGATTCGTACTCTCTGTTGTTACGAACATTGCTTTGCTTTTCCTTATATGCGATGATAGCTGTTTGCGCATCTTTTTGTGCGTTCTTTCTATCGATCACTTCTTGATCTATTGCTTCAAGCTCTTCCTCAATATTACGGTTACGTGTTTGTAGTCCCAATACTTCGTCTTCTAAATCTTCTACCTCTAAAGGTAATTCACCACGAATTGTCAATATGCGATCGATTTCGGAGTCAACACGTTGTAAATTGATCAACGCTTCTAATTTCTCTGAAACTGTAGTTGATTTAGCTTTTGTTTTTGCTGCCATAAGCGCTAAAAATAATTAATCGGATTCGTACTTACTTCACTTAAATGAGGGGCAAAGTTAATAAATTTTTTCTTCAAAATACGATTTAATAAATTTGGTGTAAATTGTTCACTTTCGTAGTGCCCGATATCTGCAATGATGAGGTGATTTTCGGCATCAAAAAACTCATGGTATTTGAAATCTCCTGTGATGTAAATATCGGCTTTTTGACGAATGGCTTGAGGGAGTAAAAAGCTACCTGATCCACCACAAAAGGCCACTGTTTGAATGTTATCTCGAACGAGCGCCGTATGCCGAATACATCCCGTGTGGAAGCGATCTTTTAACAGTTGAAGAAAGTCGGTACTCGGCATCGGTTGTGCCAAGGTGCCAATCATCCCGGAACCTTCATAGCTGTTCAGATTGTTCAATGGCAAGAGGTCGTAGGCGACTTCCTCATATGGATGTGCGCTCAACATGGCGGACACAATAGCATTTAAGTGATGGTTGGAGCAAAGGACTTCTAATTTGGTTTCTGCTAGTTGCTCCCGGGTACCTTGTTGACCAATGACGGGATTACTGCCTTCTTCAGGTTTAAATGCTCCTGTTCCTTCTGCTTCAAAACTACATTCGCTGTAGTTGCCAATCCGTCCAGCTCCTGCCGCGAATAATGCTTGAGCCACTTTATTGACATGTGTTGTTGGGCAATAAACTGCAAGTTTGCTCAATACCTCCGTTTTAGGTTGAAGGATGCGTACATTCGTCAATCCGATACGCTCTGCGATTTCATGGTTTACTCCAAATCGGTAGTTGTCTAAATTCGTATGTATCGCGTAAATGGCGATGTTTTTTCGAATTGCTGAAAGAATGGTACGTTCGACATAGTTCTTGCCGTTCAACTTTTTCAATCCTTTGAACACAATGGGATGATGCGCAATGATAAGGTTGCAGCCTTTACGTTCGGCTTCTTCCACAATGGCTTCCGTGCAATCTAGGGTCAGTAGGGCATTGGTGACCTCTAAGGATGCATCACCAACAAGCAACCCACAGTTGTCGTAGCTTTCTTGGCTGCTCAGTGGAGCAAGTGACTCTAAATAATCCGTAATCTCTTTGATCTTCATAAGGCAATAATTGCCCTAAAATTAAGGAATTCTTTCAAGGGAAGGGGCTAGTTCTTTTTTTTCTTTTTCTCGCCTTCGGCTGGGAGATTCGAATATTTCACCCCGCTAAATCCTTTGTCTTTGGATTTCTTAACCTTTTGAGGTTTGCTATTCTCGGTATTGTTTGTGTCGTCAATTTTTACGACACGGTGACCAATACTTTCAATCGGCGCGTTTTTATCCGTAGGATCCACCCATTTGTTGTTGTTGTCTAACACAATAGTAGTGTCTTTTTTCTCATCATAGCCCAAGATTACTACCTCATGATCTTTCTTGTTGAGCGCAACGATGTCCTCTTTTAACTGCCATCTCGATCCGTCAAATGTATAGGCGTCATACGTCATGTCTGGTACATAGTAATCTCTGAACTCAGCAAGATTTGGTGCTTCAGGGGAAAGGTGGTCGAAAATAATCATATCGCGCGCCTTGTCGTACTTCAAACTCATGGTTGCTTTCGCTGAATGCTCGAAATATACGCGAGAACGGTACCCGTCCTCTGTTGCGAAGATTGGCTTTCCGAATTTCGGAACTTTACCTGTGAAGTAGAGTACATCCAATAATTTTATAGTAGAGCGATCGCTGTAGGCATCATAACCCATTAATGTATAGTAGGTTTTGTTCCCTTTTTTAACGTCAACGATTTGATAATACAAGCAGCCATTCCAATGTTCAGCAGTCAACGTTTCGAAGTTGTATTTTGGATAAATTCCACGTGGATACTGCCGGAGTTCTATCACATTGTGAATTTGTTTACGTGAATCTTTCTTCAAGACGAACCCGAAATAGCGCTGGGAGAAGTCTTCCAATTCTACATTCCAGGTAACTAAACGTACTTGTTTGTCCTGTGAATGCACTTTTCCAAGTGTTTGTAATGTAGTAAATGGATGATCGAAAGCGGCTTCTTCTTGGAGAACTTTTCTGAGGGCCTCTCGGAAAAGGTCATTCTTTTCTTTCAATTCCAGATCGCCTTCTGCAGCACGCAAGTCATTGAGCAATTGCGCCAGGTGTTCTTCTTGACTACCCATACGCTCAGCACCATCCGTTTGTGTCCACCCAAAAGAGGTGAAAAGGATAAAAATAAAGATGACCAATTGTTGCATACTGCCTAAACGTTTATTTCGCGTGTTTGTTACACGAACTATACCATCCTCTGACAAAGTTAAGGCTTTTAGGTGAGAGAGGGAGAATGTAAAGTGTAAAGTCAAAATTACCCCATCAACTCTACCAGCGCTCCTACCGAATCTTTAATGTTGTTTCTCAACGTGACCAAATCTGTTTCCATCATATAACATGGAGCCGTAACGATTTTATTTTCGCGGTCAATATTGATTTCTGCGTTTGTCTTCATAGAGGTTTTAGCACCAGTAGCTAAGAGTCCTGCAGCGAATCCGTCAATGTTATACGGCGAAGGAGCAGCGCTCGAACCGATGGTCATAAAGGGCTTAACCGTCGAACCTTCGAAAGCTTTGGCCACCACTACCGGACTCACGCAAAGTGCCGCAATTGGTCTTCCTACATTCACAAGGTTGACAAGCAGCAACTTCACCTCAGGAAGAATTTCTCCCTCCGGTCCTGCAAATGCCCATTTAGTGAAGTTTTTCGCTGAGCCAAATCCTCCCGGAATAACCAGCGCGTCAATATCGGCAGGGGTAATGGTTGAGATATCAGCGACCTTCCCTCGTGCAATGCGTCCGGCCTCAACGAGCATATTTCTCGATTCATTCATTTCTTCGCCCGTCAAGTGATTGACCACGTGATGTTGGTCTTTGTTCACACTAATGCAAACGGCTTCCGCACCCACTTCCTCTATGGCTAATAAGGCGAACACCGCCTCTTGAATCTCTGCTCCATCATACACACCGCATCCGGAAAGTAAAACGCCGATTTTCATGAATAATCGCTTTTAATGGTATACTGCTAAGATACTATTTTACCTGAAAAGAAGTTCGTCGCATAGGATTAATTCGCTCAAATTACAGGCGAATCGAGGTACTGTCTGACATTAATATGTATTTTTGAGTATGGAACAGCACCTTCCCAATCCAATTGTATTTTATGACGGCGACTGCGGTTTTTGCAACTCCTCTGTGCAGTTTGTGTTGAATAGAAGAAAGAAGGATGTCTACTTTTTACCGTTGCAGTCGAATCGTGCACATGACATTATGAAGGAGCATGGGGTAACCATTGAAATGAATACTATGTATTTGTTGAACCACGGTAAACTGTATCAAAAGTCTTCAGCGGCACTGCGGGTGAACTTATTCCTGCGGTTTCTATATCCTGTGTTCTTTTATTTGGGAATGGTGGTGCCTCGATTTATTCGAGATGGAGTGTATGATCAAGTCGCCAAACGCCGCCACCGCATAAAAAGCGGGTTCTGTGCGTTGCCTACACCCGAAGAACGCAGGTTGTTTTTGGATGATTTACGCTGAAGCGCCTACCTTTTGTAAGAATCCTTCGATCGCGCTGTAACAGGTGTTCAGCTCTTCTTCGTGGATGCAATACGGTGGATTTAAGAAAATCACATTTCCCAAAGGACGCAATAACATGCCGTGTGCTAGAAAATGACGAATGGCTTCCACGCGAATAGAGGAGAAGTAGCTCGATTCAGAACCTGTCTCTACTTCAATCGCTAAGATGGTTCCACACTGCCGGATTTCTTTGATGGGATAGTCTTGTGCTTCCAATTGTGCTTTAAAGACACCGTGGGCATGACAAATGAATTCTATGTTCTCCTTGGTTTGTGGTTCTTCGAATAATTCTATGCTGGCACACGCTGCGGCACACGCTAACGGATTACCGGTGAACGAATGTCCGTGAAGCAATGCTTTAAGTGTATCGTCGTCCAAGAAGGCGTTGTAAATGTGTTGTTTCGCTACGGTCAGTCCTAAAGGAAGAACGCCTCCCGTTAGTCCTTTGGACAAACAAACAATGTCTGGGGTGTCGTTGCAGCGATTCATCGCAAACAGTTCACCTGTGCGTCCCCAACCGGTCATGATTTCATCAAAAATGATCAACACGTTGTATTTCTTAGCCATCGCCAACAGTTGATTCAGCCAAGTTGCATCGTACATGCGCATTCCAGCGCTACCTTGCACGAGCGGTTCTACGATCACTCCAGCAAATTCACCTGTTTGAAACAGTTGCTCTGCTTTTTCAAGGGTTTCTTGGTGATTTTCAGCTGTGGGGAATTCTAAAAAATCGGCTTCAAAGAAAAAGGACTCGAACGGTTTGTTGAAATATCCGCGTTGTCCCAAGCTCATGGCACCGAAGGTATCCCCGTGGTAGGCGCCGTCCAACGCTAAAAAGCGATGTTTCTCGATGCCGTGGTTGTACCAGTACTGCATGACCATTTTTATTGCGACTTCCACAGCGGTACTTCCGTTGTCGGAATAAAAGACTTTCGAAAATCCTTCTGGTAGGATATGGATGACCTTTTCGGCGAGTTCAACTACTTTTGGGTGCGTCACGCCTGCTAAAAGCACATGATCCAGTTGTGCGAATTGCTGTGTTATCGCTTGACCGATGTGCGGGTGACAGTGACCGTGGACATTTACCCACCACGACGAGTTGCAATCGATGTACGCGCGGTCGTTTTCATCGTACAGTAAAGCTCCTTTTGCGCGTGTAATCGCTAGGGGAGAGTCGGCAGTTTTCATTTGGGTGAATGGATGCCAAACCACTTCTTTATCGCTGTCCGTTAAGCTCATAGATTAAATGCTTGAATTCGTTTGCTTGTTCTTGAACAAATGCGGCGTTCACATCCGTTGCCATCGGTACACGTCCCAGGAATTTCACCTGCGTAAATTTTTCAATGATGTCTTCGGTATGTTCGGAGGGATCTCCCACGTAAATAATTCCCGCCAATGGTAATCCCTGTGCGCGAATGGCTTGAATCGTGAGCAAGGTATGGTTAATGCTGCCCAAGTAATTCCGCGATACTATAATCACGGGTAGTTTGGACTTCTTGTACACATCTAAAATCGTTTCTCCTTTTTCGTTCAGTGGAACGAGTACGCCTCCTGCGCCTTCCAAGATCAACGGTTGATCCGTTTCTGGAAATGCAATCTTGCTCAGTTCGAGTTCCACGCCGTCGATTTCCGCAGCTTTGTGCGGTGCCATCGGCTCTTGTAGGCGAAAACATTCTTCCGAAACGGTTACCTTGTCGGAGCACCAACTGCGCACCTTGATGGAGTCCGAGTTGTCTAAATCTCCTGCTTGAACCGGTTTGAAGTAACATCCTTCCAGCGCTTCGGTAACAATGGCGCTCACCACTGTTTTTCCTACGTCTGTTCCTATTCCTGCGATGGCAAATCCTCTCATCTTAACGTAATTCAGCGTGAAGTTCTTGTTCTAATCCTTGACGTACTTTGTTCATGATGGCATCAATCTGCTCATCTTTCAACGTCTTTTCATTATCTTGGAAGGTGAAACTAACGGCGTACGACTTCTTGCCTTCAGGTAATTTATCGCCATCGTAAACGTCGAATAACTGCACGTCGCGCAACAATTTCTTATCCGATTTGGCCGCTATGGCACAGATGGACTCAAACGTGGTGGCGTTATCCAACAGTAAGGAGAAGTCGCGGCGCACCGCAAATGTTTTGGGCAATTCGCTGAATTTTACCTTGTTCATTTTAAGGCAGTTGACGATCGCATCCCAATCTAGATCAGCGATGAAGACCGGTTGCTTGATGCCGAAATGCTTGCGCATCTTTTGGCTTGCCCATCCGATTTCTCCGACGTTGAATTTCAAGATGGACAGCTGTACACCGTCCTCTAAAATGGACTTCTTCAATGGTTTTGCCTGTAACATCCCCGCAAGACCCATTTGCTCGAACAGCGCGTGTACGATTCCTTTCAGCGTGTAAAAACTTACTTTCTCGTTGCTCGTATTCCACTGCTCTGGTTCTTTCCTTCCGGAGAGTGCAAGGACCACACGTTTGTTCTCTACATATCCTGAATCGTACTTGTGGTACGTCTTTCCAAATTCAAATAACTTAACGTTCGATTGTTGTCTGTTCTGATTACGAACTACCGACTCTAATGTCTGAAAAACAAGTGTTTGGCGTAGTATATTTAAATCATTACTTAATGGGTTTAACATGTGCACACTGCGTTCGTTGGAGAGGAGTTCTCCGCCCAATGCGTCGATGTATTGACTCTGCGTGAGTGAATTGTTCATCATCTCGAAGAAGCCATTGCTCACCAAGTGTTGCGTTAACAAACGTTGTGTTTTTTCCGCCGATTGATCATACGTTCCCGGTAAACTCATGTTGAGCTTCGCGGGCAATTCTACCTTGTTGAAGCCATAAATGCGCAAGACCTCTTCGATGACGTCAATTTCTCGCGTCACATCCGTGCGATACGTTGGTGCAAGTAACGTACACCCCGATTCGGTGGTATCAGTTAGCTCAAATTCCAGTTGCGTAAGGATCTTTGCGATGTGCGTATTGTCGATGTTAGAACCAATCACCGCACGGCATTTATCGTATCGGAACGGAATGGCTACTTTATCGATGGGCTGTGGATAAAGATCTACAGGCTCCATTGCAAGGACTCCTCCCGTTAATTCTTGGATCAATAACGCTGCTCTGCGCAAAGCATAGCCCATATTGTTTGGATCTACGCCGCGTTCAAAGCGAAAAGAAGCGTCGGTATTGAGTCCGTGACGCTTCGCCGTCTTGCGGACACTTACTGGGTGGAAATATGCCGCCTCTAGGAAGACTTGCGTGGTTTGCTCCGAAACACCAGAGGTCAACCCTCCAAATACTCCCGCAATACACATCGGTGCAGTCGCATTGGCAATCACCAAATCTTCTTCCGATAACGTGCGTGCTGACTCGTCGAGCGTCACCAGCTTCTCGCCAGCACGTGCTTTTCGAACCACTACATTTCCATTCACTGCGGCAGCGTCGAACGCATGAAGCGGTGTTCCCAATTCGTGTAACACATAATTGGTCGCATCCACCACATTGTTTATCGGTGTAAGACCAATAGCGCGCAATGCTTGCTGCAACCAGTTCGGAGAAGGAGCTACCTTCACCTGGTCGATGGTGATTCCCGCATACCGCGGTGCACTTTCGTGATCTTCCACGGTAACGTTCACTGGTACGGCGCTCGAAGTCACCTTGAATCCCTCCACAGCAGGTAGGTTCAACGTTAGCGCTTGCTGTTCGTGTACATTTAAGTACGCAATGATGTCGCGGGCTACACCCACATGTCCCATTGCATCGCTTCGGTTCGGGGTAAGTCCTATTTCGAGGATATAATCGTCTTGTAAATTGAGGAAATCCGCAGCGGGTTGCCCCACCTGTGCATTGTTTGGTAGCACCATGATACCGGCGTGACTCGTTCCAATGCCTAATTCATCCTCGGCGCAAATCATTCCTTCCGAATCAACGCCACGAATTTTCGCAGCTTTAATTTTGAACGGTTCTTCTGGAGAAGGGTAGAGTGTACATCCCACCGTGGCTACGAGTACTTTTTGACCCGCTGCTACATTCGGAGCGCCACACACGATTTGTCGCGGAGTTCCGTCCCCTACATCTACCGTTGTTACGTTCAGTTTATCGGCATTTTCGTGCTTTTCACACGTCAATACATGTCCAACAACAACGCCTTGGAGGCCTCCTTTGACCAATTCTATCTTTTCTATTCCTTCTACCTCGAGTCCTGTATCTGTTAGGATTTCTCCCATTTTCTCTGGGGAAATGTCCGTGGCAACATAATTCTTCAACCAGTTATAAGAAACCTTCATGTGTCTGTTTTGCTATACTATTCCGCAAAAGTAATAAAAGAGCGGGAAGAATGGACGCGATTCCCCCGATAAGATTCCAACACGTTCCCGTTGGTAAGCAGGGGCGAAAACACAGCCCTTAACGCCGTATCGCTTAGAATGAAATCAAGGCCGTACGCTGACCACATCCCCGCTTCACCAAGTACCCCAACGAATAGTTGAGCTCTAGGCAGAACATGGCGGTTAGGACGTGCACACTTTTGTCGGAGGCATACACCGCATTTTCAGGGGCAATGAACGACTCCGTTTCAGCGAACGGTGCAATTCCATACGAAAAGCGAAAGCCCGTCATGAGCGTGAGTTGGTCATTTCCAATCAAGAAAGCGCCAAACCCCAAATCCATCGCGAAATACGAATCGTACACGTTGTTGCTGATGTCGATTGGCGTGCCACCGTCGTTGCGTAATGACGGATTCTTCACTAAGCTGATGCGTGGACCTACCTCAAAATACCCCGATTCTTTGGTGCGGTGATAGAGCATTCCGATGTCGTACAAATTCCCTTCAATGCTGCGCTCATCGAACGAACGCACTTCGTAGAAATTTTCAAATTGCTGGCGCATCTTGGTCATCCCTCCATGAAACGCAATTCCGTTGTGGGGACCGAAGTTGATGCCGATTTTTCCCGCGGCAAAGTAGGTCGGAGTTAAGCGGTGATTGTACGCCACATCGTCGAATAAATTCCCGTTCATAAGGAGCGTAGTGGCAGGACCACCTTTGATCCCTACTTCAAACCATGTTTGCGCCTGAGTAGCTACAGTTGTGAAAAGTAAACCTGTTAGAAGTACGAATCGTCTTATTGTATGCATCATCTGTTGAATTTAAAGTACAAAAATAGATTATCTATTCGAATTGGTTAATTTTGCGCAAGATTTTAACACGAAGTTACTGGTTTACTAATATTCTAACGAATGCTTTCCGTTTCCAACGATACCATTTGCGCATTATCCACCGCTAACGGCATGGGAGCCATCGCCGTTATTCGCGTTTCAGGAAAGGAAGCACTGACCATCACCTCGGCCATTTTCTCCAAAGACCTTACCCAAAAGGACAGTCACACCGCGCACTTTGGCATCATCAAAGACGCGCAAGGATTGCCCATCGACGAAGTCTTGGTGACCGTGTTGCAGGAAGGGAAGAGCTTCACTGGGGAGAATACCACCGAGATTGCGTGTCACGGTTCTGTATTTATTCAGCAGGAGATCTTGCGGTTGTTGCTCGACAACGGCTGTCGCATGGCGGAACCGGGTGAATTTACCATGCGGGCGTTTTTCAATGGGAAACTCGACCTTTCCCAAGCAGAAGCCATTGCCGACTTGATTGCTGCGGATTCTAAAAAAGTACACCAGATTGCCTTGAACCAATTGCGCGGAGGGTATTCCGACAACATCGGGAACCTCAAACAACGCTTGATGGACTTCGCGTCGCTGATTGAATTGGAACTCGATTTCTCCGAAGAAGACGTGGAATTTGCGAGCCGCACCGAGCTGCACGCCTTGGTAGAAGAGTTGACCAAAAAACTGACCGACCTTACGCATTCTTTTGCCTACGGAAACGCGCTCAAGAATGGCATCAATACAGTTATTGCTGGACGCCCGAACGCAGGGAAATCGACCTTGCTTAATGCCCTCTTAAACGAAGAACGCGCCATTGTTTCCGACATTGCAGGAACCACCCGCGATACCATTGAAGAACAACTCACCATCGACGGTGTGAACTTTCGCTTGATCGACACCGCTGGGATCCGTGAAGCTTCCGATGAAATCGAACGCATTGGAGTAGAGCGCACGCTGAAAGAGGTGAGTAAATCAAATATCTTATTGTACGTGTACGACGCCAACGCATTGACTCCCGGAGAAGTTCACCACGACATCCAACAACTGGAGCGCGAAGGCCTCGACATTTTACTCATCGCCAATAAAGTGGATCAACTCCCTGAAGGAGCCGTA
>JAQWYK010000036.1 GCA_029254025.1 Crocinitomicaceae bacterium
CATGATATATTATGTTGCTATTTTTTTGGCTTACCACTAACTTATCTACTACAGCCATAAACCTTCTTTAACCCGTGCACATGACACCAGACTATAGAATGTTTTTGCGGCATTCTTTCATTCTCAAAATTAACCAAAAAACAACAACTTACGAGAAACTTAAGCCTAAATGGATCGCATTTCTTTAATATCCAACCAATTAGCGCTAGAAACTATTTCTAGTTCTACTCTATAAAGTAAGCGAACAAGGTACCTAAGTTAAGACTTCTAGAGAAAATATATCATTACGGCAAAATTCGTGTCAGTAACACTCGTAAAGGTCTACATACTTTTATTGAAAACTAAGTTTATGGAATACAAAAAACTAAAAACAATAGGGACTTGGACGACTAGAACCGAAGTCATGGAGTTCCTCAATTACAAGCCTACTCAGATGCATCAGTTTATGAAAGATTTTAAGGATGTCTTGATTGTATCGCGGATTGGTCGGCGATGTTTTATTCAAGTAAAAAGTATAGAACGTGTTCTGGATATGCATCAAGAATCGGCAGCCCGGTAGGATCGTTTTTTAGGCAAATCCTTGATTTAGGAATTGACTAATTTTCTCAAAATCAACCTCCCCTGCTCCATCCTTAAATAAGCTTTTGTTACTGTAGTAAATTATGGACTTGATGGATTTAATCTGGTAATCACGAAAATCATTTCCAGAGGCAACTTCACCTGGTGCTGCTAACCATTCCTCGTCACTGCTCAGTAAATTAGCTTCAGGATACAAGCCACGAAATAAATTAAATAGGGAGATTAGAATTTCATTATCAGAGCTACCCAGTGCTGAATGACTCTTAGTTAACTCGAACAGCAATCGTGCTAAAAGTGCTAAGTTATAACCCTGTCCTTTTACATTTTTTCCCAACAATCGATTCGCATTTTTTAATATGCCCGAAGGAACTTTCGAAAAAATAGCTGACAATTGCTCCTGGCCGTTTAGTTTTGAAGGATTTCTTCGTTCTCGTTTATACTTGGCCAAAATCTCAAAAAATTTCTTTTGTTTGGGAATAGTGCGCTTAGCATGTTCAAATTCCGCTACTCTATCGTCTGCTAATAGATTATATTTGATTGTCAACAGAAGTAAAACGCAGCTCGTAAACACACTTTTTACATCTGCTCCAAATTGATGACCATCGAACAACCGCTCGCATTCCTTTTTCAAATCCTCCATATTGACTGGACTAACATGCGAAAGATTGGTAAGCATTAACTCTATTTCCTTGTGCTGCAGCATAAATTCATCCAAAATATCGGAGTAATTATGAAATTCAGCGATCTCTTTCCCGAGCCATTGCGCGACTGCTGCGTTGTGTTTATAAATTTGTTGCTCAGTATTCATCATTTAAGAACGTTAAGTTAATAAAATCATCTAATTGTTTCTTTGTTTTAATCAATCTACGATCGGTTACATCGCGATAAGTAGCATCCATTGAATTTCCAGTCGACCAACCCATCAGTTTGCTTATGACCGTTGGATCAACAACGTCTGCCTCATCAAGTAGAGAACGAAAGGTATGTCGTCCGTGGTGTGAGGTTAATGGAAATGGTATTCCGTAGCGCTTTCCGATTGCTTTTAATGAACGATTCAAAAATTGATTACAGCGTTGAGGAACTAGAAAGGGAGAATTTTGGACATCGGGAAGCTTATCAAAATCATCCAATAACTCATAGGCCTTTGCCGTCAAAAACTGGCTCGACGTGTGTCCTGTTTTGATGCGGTTGTATGTCAACTTTAGTCCCTTCTTAGTATACTCTAAATTGGATAAGGTCAAACTCATACAATCCAAATAAGCAATTCCTGTAAGGGACATGAATAAAAAGATTTGAGCATTGATTCGGTACATGGGAGGAAGTTTCTGATAGTCAAAGAATTTATGAACTTGGGTCAAACTGAGTTTTGGCTTTCGTGGTGTTTGGTAGGAGAGCGTAACCAAGTTAAAAGGGTTTTCATCGATGTACTTCTCTATAATGGCTTGCTTAAAAATGGTACGGAACTTCTTTATGTTTCCGCAAGCACTGGCTTCTGTCATTGCCTTTTTATTGATGACATCATAATCAGACATCAAATAATTCGCAAACTCTTGAACAAAAGAAAAGTTGAGTCGCGTAACCTTCATTTTAGAACGTTTCGTTTTTTCACAAAAATGCTCTAGATGATGTATGGCCTTCATATAATTTTTCTTCGTACCAATTCTAAGTTGATTGCTTTCCTTTACGTTTTTCTGATAGTAGTCATGGGCGTATTCTAAAACCGAAGGAGTGGTTGCGTTATTGCTCGATTGACCAGATAGGATGTGTTTGAGGTTATGAATATCTAATTCGTCGAGCTCATAGGCATGAAGAATTTTGAGTTCATTGAACTTCTCCTCTATACGGTCAAGATATGCATTAGTTTTTGAATCCTTTAATTCAACTCGTTGAAACGTTTCATTCCACAATTTCCTATCTTGAGGGGATAAATCCCAATCTAAACGCACTTCACATTTCTCTCGATTTTTTCGAATTCTTAAATAAAGAGGAGTACGATTTGTCTGTTTTGATTTTTTAGCATCATTTGGGTAAAATACTACACTAATTTTCGCCATGTATTTTTCATTTTTTTTAAAGATGAATATCCAAGGTGACACAATAGCGACACAAATATTGCCCAAAACGGGGTCTAACGAAAACTTTGGAAAATAAAAAAAGCCTCTAAATCAAGTGTTTAGAGGCTTTCGAATTATACCGAAAATGATAGAAGTGATCCGCTCAGGATTCGAACCTGAGACCTACTGCTTAGAAGGCAGTTGCTCTATCCAGCTGAGCTAGCGGACCTAGAATAAAAAAAAAAGGGGATGAAATCAATCATCCCCTAGTCGGGGTGGCAGGATTCGAACCTACGACCTCCTGCTCCCAAAGCAGGCGCGATACCGGGCTACGCTACACCCCGAACTGTAAAGTTCATTTTTATTTCAACACTGTCGTACTAATCGCTATTAGTAAGCCGAATATTCGGGTGGCAAAGATATGTATATTTTTTAAATACAAAACATCTTTACTGAAAAAAAGCGGTGGAGGCGGGATTCGAACCCGCGGTACAGTTACCCGTACGTCAGTTTAGCAAACTGGTGGTTTCAGCCACTCACCCACTCCACCGAATGGTAAATCTACATTTCAAATAAGGAAACAAACAGTATTGTTTCCGAACGGATTGCAAAAATACAAATTCAAGCTATACAGCAATGGAATTATTTAAAAAAAAAAGTAATTAAATTAAGTTATTCCTGCAAGTTTATCAATTCCTTGATGAAGTTTTGAAACTAGGCAAAATCAGTAAATCAAGTAAACCAATCGATCAATCATATTGATGAGTCCGATGGCAATAAAAACGCTTAACAAATCGTCAAAGGATTTCAAAGGCTTTTGAACTATGGAAGAAAACCCAACAAAAAAATAAAGAATAGCCATTCCGATCAATGCCAGATCAATAGTAGCGATGGTTGGAGCCATAATAAATGTAGGAACAAATAACAGTAAAACAACATGTAGAACTAATCTTAATCGGGCCGCATTAACCAAAGAGAGCAAGAAAAGATAATTAAAAATCGGTAATAGAATAGCTGCTATCAATAGAAAGTAGATTTCAATTCCCTTTTGAATTTGAGCATATCCTTTATAACCAAGGAATACTTCCCAGAAAGAAGCATGAGCACACACATAAAAAAGAATAAAACCTCCGAGTAAATATCGTAAGCTTTTCGGTGATTTATTATCAATTAACAGACTCACAAATGAGAAGGCAAGTATCAAAATAGACTTTAAAGGCAGCGGGGGTAAAAAAATGCCAAGTTGGAAAAGACTTACCACTCCGAAAACCAAATAGGTTAAAACGCCGATCGATAACACTTTCCGAACTTCCACTTTACGCTTTCTTAGCCAGTGCTTCTTCTATGTAACTAAACGTAGACAGTACCATGGGCTCCCCATTCACCACAGCAACATCATGCTCAAAATGAGCACTTGGCTTACCATCAGCCGTAATAATCGTCCAATTGTCACTTAGGTATTTCACACGTTCTGTACCCATATTAATCATCGGTTCAATCGCGATGGTTAATCCGTCTTGGATTTTTTTACCTCTTCCTCGACGTCCATAATTGGGGACTTGAGGTTCCTCATGCATTGTTTTACCCAAACCATGACCTACCAGCTCACGCACCACACCATAACCGTGCTTCTCCGCATGTTGCTGAATATGAAAGCCTATATCTCCAATACGATTACCTGCTCGCGTTTGCTCCACACCAATATCCAAGCACTCTTTTGTAACCTTGAGAAGTTGTTGGATTTCTGAAGATACATTTCCAACAGCAAATGTATAGGCATGATCACCATAATACCCTTCAAAAATCGCCCCACAATCAACAGATACAACATCACCTTCTTTAATAGGAGTATTTGTTGGTATTCCATGAACAACCTGTTCATTCATTGAAATACAAAGCGTATTTGGAAAATCATACAATCCGAGAAAACCAGGAATTGCATTTTGAGAACGAATGTAAGACTCTGCTATAGCATCGAGCTCTAATGGTGTAATTCCAGGTTCTAACGCTTCTGCTATTTTACCTAAAGTTCTGCTCACCACTTGTGCTGCTTCACGCATTATTTCAATCTCCTCGCGTGTTTTATAAATAATCATATTTCTATTATATAAACTCATAGCAAAAAAAGGGGAACAATGCTCCCCTTTTAATTTATGTAGTATACTATTTTCAATTTGACTACGCCAAAATAGCCTTCACTTTATCCGCTGCTTCTTGTAAAAGAACAGCAGAGTGAACGTTCAACCCCGACTCATCAATTAATTTTTTAGCTTCAACCGCATTCGTACCTTGTAAACGCACGATAATTGGAACAGGAATATTACCCATGTTCTTGTATGCATCTACAACTCCTTGTGCAACTCGATCGCATCGAACGATTCCACCAAAGATATTGATGAGAATAGCCTTTACATTCGGATCTTTCAAAATAATAGAGAATGCTTTTTCAACGCGCTCAGCATCAGCTGTACCACCCACATCCAAAAAGTTTGCTGGATTACCACCTGACTGTTTAATTATGTCCATTGTAGCCATAGCCAAACCAGCGCCGTTCACCATACATGCAACATTCCCATCTAGCTTCACAAAATTCAATCCTGCTTCCCCCGCTTCTACTTCAGTAGGATCTTCTTCTGTCTTATCCCGCATTGCTGCGTAATCAGGGTGACGGAACAATGAGTTCCCATCCAACGTCACTTTAGCATCAACTGCAATTATTTTATCATCAGATGTTTTTAGCACCGGATTAATTTCAAACATAGCAGCATCACAACCAACATATGCGTTGTACAATGCACTCACAAATTTTGTCATTTCCTTAAACGCTTTTCCACTCAACCCTAAATTGAATGCGATTTTACGCGCTTGAAAACCTTGAACACCTAAACGAGGATCAATTTCTTCCTTAAATATTAAATGAGGTGTAGTTTCAGCAACATGTTCAATGTCCATACCACCTTCTGTTGAATACATAATCACATTTCTACCCTTCTCACGGTCTAAAAGAACAGACATATAGATTTCAGAAGTTTCACTCTCTCCAGGATAATAAACATCTTCTGCAATCAACACCTTGTTAACTTTCTTTCCTGCACCATTTGTTTGTAAAGTTTCGAGGTGACCTCCGAGAATTCCTTTCACCGTTTCCTCTACTTTGTCAATACCTTTAGCCAGAACAACTCCTCGAGAACCAGTCTCTTGAACAGTTCCTTTACCACGACCACCGGCGTGAATTTGAGCCTTCACAACATACCATGAAGTTCCTGTTTTTTCAGTAAGTTCTTTTGCTTTTGTCACAGCATCTTCTAAATTGTCTACGACAACACCTTCTTGAATTCCTACGCCAAAGCTTTTTAAGATTGATTTTCCTTGATATTCGTGTAAGTTCATCTCTTAATTTTGAAATTAATTAGGGCGCTAAAGTAATTTTAATTCTAACAAAATTCAAGAGAATCTAAATAAAGTTGTTGATTTTTTCAACACACAAAAACCGCCATCTAATCGAAATTAACAAGTGAATCTTCAAAAACAAAAATAATATCAGAAACTACTCCCGATGTAGGGCGTAAATTTGTAACATGAGGCGAGATAACATTTCTTTATTCGCATTAATAGAATTAATGGATGACCCAGACACACGGGTCTATGCACAGATTCGCAACGAACTATTATCTCAGGGCACCTCTATCATCCCATATATTGAAGCTTCTTTGCATGAAGGTGTGATTGATCCAGAGCACTACGAAAGGCTCTCAGAAATCATCCGTGATGTCCAGTTCAAGGAGTTGAAAACCGAGCTCTCTGATTGGATTATTTCTTCTGAAAAAGATTTACTACAAGGTATATACCTTATCACGAAATACCAATTCCCTGAGCTCAGTTTTGAAACACTGAAACAAAAGCTCTGGGAAATAAGAAAAGATATTTGGTTGGAAATAAATACACAACAAACGGCTTTCGAAACGATCAAAACATTTAACCGTGTATTTTTTCATCACCACGACTTTAGAAAATCACTACCCGACGAAGTAACCCCATTTGACATCTACATTCATTCGGTTATTGAAACGGGCGAAGGCGATAGCTTTTCACTTGGTTTAGTCTATAGTATTCTTGCACAGTCTTTGGATTTGCCTGTATTTAAAATCATTCAACCCAACGGGAATTCTATTTTGGCTTACCTTGATGAAAATCAAACATTGTCCCACTTGAACCTAACCAAAGAATGTAATGGTATTCTATTTTATATCAATACGGATAATTTAGGCTCAATTATTGACAGCTTAAGCTTGCAAGATCAACTGAATAAGCTTGGACTCAATTCCCGTAAATCGTTTTTCGAGCCGTCTTCAAATTCGGCCATCCTAAAAGCCTATTTAAGGAAGATTATCGATGCCTGTCGCAACACACCCAACGGGGCCGATAAAATTCTAGATTTACAAGAGATGTTGCAACTCTTTGAAGCTTAATAGTATTTGTTCTCCAACAAATAATTCTTCACGTAATCCTCTACCCCTTTCTCTAATGAATAAAAACCTTCTTCATATCCTGCAGCAATCAATTTATTCATTGTCGCCTCGGTAAAATACTGATACTTATCGCGAATATCCTCAGGGGTATCAACAAACGAAATGTTTCTTTCCCGATTCATTGCTATGAAGGTAGCGCTCACCAAATCTTTAAACGTACGTGCTTTACCAGATCCTAAATTATAAATCCCGCTTTCTGGCTTCTTTGTCATCAAAAAGTAACAAATATTAACCACGTCTTTTACATAAACAAAATCACGCATCTGCTCACCATCCGCAAACTTTGGATTATGTGAACGAAACAACTTCATTCCCCCTGTTTTATTGATTTGTCGATAGGCATGCAAAATTACAGAAGCCATTCTACCCTTGTGATATTCGTTCGGTCCATACACATTGAAAAATTTCAGTCCTGCCCAAAAAGGAGGAGTTAGATGTTGACTAATTACCCATTTATCAAAATCATTTTTTGAATCTCCATAGGGATTTAAAGGCACCAAATCCTTGATAACCTGGTGATCATCTCTATAACCATGTTCACCCAAACCATAAGTGGCTGCCGAACTAGCATAAACAAGTGGGATTTTATAATGGGTACACCATCTCCAGACGTCCTTAGAATAATTCAAGTTGAGTTCATCAAAAATGGCCTTATCAAACTCAGTTGTATCCGTTCTTGCCCCCAAATGAAACACAAAATCAACTTCGCTTCCCCTCTCCTTGAGCCATTGAACAAATTCTGTCCGTTCAATTTTTTGGGAGTACTTCTTATCCACTAAATTATGTCCTTTTAACGGCTTCGTGAAATCATCCACGATTACAATACGGGTAATTCCATATTCATTTAATCGAGCAATCAAACAACTACCTATAAAACCTGCAGCCCCTGTAATTATAATCATTTTACAACGTTTAAATACACCTGCAAAATTATAATAATGCAGTGTCTAATTCTAGAATTCAGTAAAAAACTATGAACGACCTATCAAAAACATTGTTGGTCGCTTACTCAAGTCAAATGCATTCTCCCTCCATTTCGCCACACTCATCGTTTGAATTCGCTCTGTTGGCAACGTCAAATCGCAAGCAATACACACCAGTGTGTCATCCATCAACTCATTCAGTAAATCTTCTAACACGTTCATATTACGGAATGGCGTATCCATAAATACATGCGTTACACCTTCATACTTGGCGGTGTTCTCATAAGATTTAAGCTGCTTTATTCGGTGTTTTCGATCTTTCGGTAGGTACCCATGAAATGCAAACTGTTGTCCATTAAAACCACTACCCATGAGCGCTAACAATATCGAAGAAGGACCTGTTAATGGACTCACAAAAATACCTGACTTATGCGCCTCAGCAACTAACTCCGCGCCTGGATCTGCAATTCCTGGACAACCTGCTTCTGATATGATTGAGAGATCATTCCCTTCTTTCAACGGCTTTAACATTCGAAAAAGTTCCTCGGGGGGAGTTTTTTTGTTGAGAATAAAAAAGGTCGAGTCATCAATGGGAAAAGTACGGTCCATCTTCCGCAAAAAACGACGAGCCGACTTAATGTCTTCAACAGCAAAAAAGCGCAGTCCGCGAGCAATTTGCGCCACCTCTTCTGGTATCACGTGTTGCCAGCCCTCCGAGCCCAGAGTAGTGGGTAATAGGTACAGTTTTCCTTTAGCCATTTAATGTTTCTTTTATTTTATTCAGTATAATATCCGTAGCCTCATCAAGTAGATCGAAGACTTCCTCGAAACCTCTTTGACCACCATAATAAGGATCTGGAACCGGAGCATTATTTCCTGGCGAGACTTCATTGAGAATCATTTTCACCTTTTCTTGATCCTCCTTGTTTCGAGCTAGACGAAGTACATTCTGATAATTACGATCGTCCATTACATAAATCCAGTCAAAATTATCAAAATCACTTACTTCAAATTGTCGCGCTCTGAAGTCATCAATTGGGACTCCAAACTGAGCAGCGGTTTCTCTCATGCGTTCATCCGGAGCCTGACCTTTATGATGATTTGATGTGCCAGCAGAATCAACAAAAACATTTAACCCAGCATCGTTAACTTTCTTCCTCAATAGTCCATCTGCCATTGGTGAACGACATATATTCCCGAGGCAGACCATTAACACCCGTAATTCTCTCATGTATTATGTAGCTTTTTGCTTTCGGATAACCTTCCAAAACAGACCAGGAAAAAAACGCTTTAAGGTCACCGCCTTTATTTCTTTATTTCCAATAAGCACCTCTATTTTCTTGCGTTCAACAGCCTTAAGAATTTGCCGCGCACATTCTTCAGAAGACATTCCAGTCACCTGATTATGGTCCATAACGCTATGCTTCTCTCCATCACCTGTAAGCGCATTCATTGAAATATTCGTATTGATTTTACCAGGGCATACAATGGTAACGTAGATGTTATTTTTCTCTTCTTCTAAGTAAAGACTCTCAAAAAAACCGTGCAATGCATGTTTTGAAGCACTGTAGGCCGAACGCAGGAAAAACCCAAATTTACCTGCTATACTCGAAATTGCAATAATATGTCCCGATTGCTGTTCGCGCATTATTGGAAGAATAGCTTTGGTTAATGCTACTGTTCCAAAATAATTTACTTCCATAATTTTTCGGTCAACCGCTAATGTGGTTTCAGCCGCTTCACTTCGTTGTGAGACCCCACCACAGTTGAACAAATAATCAATCCTATCAAACTGATGTTTAACCTGCTTCAACTCGTTGATATAAGTAGCACCGTTTCCAAGATCCAAAGGAAGTACAAGATGACGCTCTTTATTGTGAAGACCCGAACGGACAAGCTCTAAATCTCCCTCTTTTCGAGAGGATAACACGAGCAGCGCTCCGCGAGGAGCAAGCTCTTCAGCCAGGGCCTTCCCAATTCCAGAGGAAGCACCTGTAATCCAAACAACTCTATTGGCAAACTTATCCATCGCTACAAATGTACTATTTCTTTTTTTTCAAAAAGTGACTCGATTAGTTAATCAGGCGAACTCCTTTCATTCACATTTCACATGTTGCCTATTTCGCGTTCAAAATCCGTTTAAAATTTGATGAGCCCTTGATATTTCTTATATTTAACTTTTCAATGTCGCCAAATATGAAAATACCACTCATCCTTACACTATTACTTTACAGCTTTTTTGGATACAATCAGACTTGTTCACATAAAAAGCACCCACACTATTTAGATGTAAAATCATTTGAAAATAATCAAAGGAGTGACACAATAGACGTTATAGACTACAAACTATTTCTTGACTTCACTTCAATGGGAAGTCAGTTTTTAAGCGGGAGTTCGCGCATTCTCTTTCAATCCAAAATGAATAATGTGAATGGAATTTCTTTGGACCTTTTACAACTCGATGTGGATTCCGTAAAACGAGGAAATACACACTTGACCTATTCGTACAATGACACTTTGGTGCGCGTTCAATTCTCTTCTCCCCTACAGGCAAATGTCGTAGACTCGGTGACCATTTACTATAAAGGCGCGCCCGTTACGGATCCATCTGGTTTCGGCGGATTTTATTTCCAAAGTAACTATGCTTACAATCTGGGAGTTGGATTTTCTGCAGAC
Source organism: Crocinitomicaceae bacterium (assembly GCA_029254025.1). GTDB lineage: Bacteria > Bacteroidota > Bacteroidia > Flavobacteriales_D > Crocinitomicaceae > JALQTG01. The sequence goes on from JAQWYK010000036.1 coordinate 10,762, forward strand.
CCTCATAATTATGGAAGAACCTGGCACCCCTGTTTCGACAATTTCGTGGAACGAGCGACTTATGAAATCACGCTACTTTCTCCGATAATCAATAAAGCTTACAGCATGGGAATAATCACACAAGAAGAAATTACAATAGACAATGAAAACCTACGTACCTGGCGACTGTCAGACCCAATCCCGAGCTACCTAGCTTGTGTAGCTGTGTCTGACTACACGCATGTAAATCAAACCTATGTAAGTAACTTGAATAATGCCGAGATACCGGTAATGCTAATTGCTCGACTTTCAGATACAACTAATTTCAAAAATTCCTTTGCCAATTTGTTTGGGTCCATGGATGCCTTTGAATCGAATTATGGACCTTATGTATGGGATAAAGTCGGATTTGTGGCTGTTCCTTTTAATGGTGGAGCGATGGAACATGCAACTTGCATAGCCTATCCATTAGTAACAATAAACGGTAACCTGCAATATGAAACTTTAATGGCTCATGAATTAGCCCATCATTGGTGGGGTGACCTAGTGACGTGCAGGACAAGCGGAGATATGTGGATCAATGAGGGGATAGCCTCTTATTCGGAAGCTCTCTTTTTTGAACACATTTATGATTACACCACCTATATGAACGAAGTGAAAGGTGTGCATCGCGACGTAATTCAGCGTGCACATTTTGACGACGGCGCATTTCACGCGTTATCAGGTGTGCCACATAGTGCAACTTATGGCACTCATTCGTATTCCAAGGGATCAACTGTCATGCATAATATGCGCAGTTATATGGGCGACCAACTCTTCTTTCAAGGACTACAATCTATCCAAGAAAACTGGGCCTTTCGAGACATTGATGCTGCAGATTTTCGTGACGAATTAGAAACAGCTACAGGCTTAGATATGCACCCATTTTTCGAAAACTGGGTTTTCAACCCTGGATTCGCCGGCTTTGTACTTGATTCCATAAGTATTGCCCAAAATGGAGGGGGTTATGATATTACCCTTTCCATCCATCAAAAATTATTTGAAGCACCCAACTTCTTCTCGCAAGTTCCAATAGAGGTAACACTTGTCGATGAAACGATGAATGAAGAAACGTTTCAAATTCTTGTTGATGGAGAGTTCTCGGAAATCACGATTACCAGCTCCTTCCAACCTGTATTAGCTTATCTAAATAAAAACGATAAATTGCTCTGTGCTGTTACCGGAGAGACCTTAAAGATTGGAGCGGCGAGTACTACAAACCAAGCGTATGCATACTATCGGCAAACAACAACTTCTGTGGGTGACACAGCACTAATTAGGGTAGAACACCACCGCATGGCACCAGATCCATTCCAAACAGCATCAATGAATCAATTGTACGTTATTTCTCCCGACAGGTATTGGTCTATTGATGGAATTTGGGATGAAAACTTTTCCTCCAATGGCCGTTTTGTTTTTGACGCACGTCAGATTGCAGGAGGAAATCTAGACAATGGTTTAATGATTGACCATAATGGCGTTGTTTTCCACGAGGATAGCATTGTTCTACTTTGGCGCCCAAACACATCTACCGAATGGGCCGTTTACCCGGATTATGTATTGAATACACAAGGAAGTCCAACAGACAAATCTGGCCGCATTGATGCTGTTGACATTCAAAAAGGACAGTATACGTTCGGGTTCAAAAAAAGTAGTCTCGGACTATCATCCATTGAACTCCCCAATTATATTTTGGTGTATCCAAACCCTACAGAGAACCAAATCAACATTGAACTAACACAAACTATCCCTGAAGGAATTACTGCATATCTTCATGATATAAGCGGGCGCTTGATTACGTCAAAATTTTCAAACGAGCGTTATTTGTATCTCTCTGCAGAACAACTTAAAAGCGGTAGCTATCAACTACTTATTTTCTCGGGGGATACATTTCTAGGGCAACGAACAATTATAAAATAATGCAGCGAATTGTAGCACTTGATTTTGGATTAAAACGTACCGGAATCGCATTGACTGACGAACTAAACATCATAGCCTCAGGACTTACAACTGTAGATTCAAGAGAGCTAATGACGTTTCTAGAACACTTAATTCCAGAAAAAAATATCGGTACGATTGTACTCGGAGAACCCAAGCGACTCAATCTCAAAGACTCTCATAGTTCTGCAAATGTCAGACTCTTGAAAGAGGCACTTGAGAAAAATTTTCCAACGTTACAAATCGCTCTTGTCGATGAACGATTTACTTCGAAAATGGCGGTTCAATCCATGCACATTGGTGGTCTCTCAAAAAAGAAAAAAAAAGACAAAGCCCTGATAGATGAAATTAGTGCTACCATAATTTTGCAGTCTTACCTCGAGAAAGTTCGGAGATAGCTTATTATCTTCCGGAGTATTCATATTATTTGAACTCATCTCAACCCACAATTTTAATTTAGAATATAGAAAAATTGAAATTATTGCCAATTATAAAACTATTCGAATATTTCTTTTTTTTATTGTTTACTATGGATAATGCCTGTATTTTTGTGATTATTACTTATTATTCAGCATGACAATTTTCAACACTAACGAATTACTTACCAACTTAGGTGACATAACTGAAGAAAATATTTCGGTTGCTCAAAAAAAAATCATTCATTTAGGCTTAAACCAACTGAATTGGTCGCCGAACCAAGAAAGCTGGAATATTGCAGAGGTATTGGCTCATTTAAACAAATATGCCTCCTTTTATCATGCAACATTTGAAGAAAAAATAAATAAAACTCGCTTCCGTGAGCCAAAAGAAACTTTCACCTCTTCACCACTTGGAAGAAGTGCATGGAAATCTATGAAGTTAGGTAACGCAAAAAATATCAAACGCAGATTCAAATCACCAAAAGGTACGAATCCTCGGATTGACAAAGAACTCATAACGGGAAAAGAAACAGAAAAATTTATCGAACAACAAGAGCACCTGCTCAAAATTATTGAATCGGCTCGCGGTGTTGGTTTAAGAAAAGTAAAAATTCCTATTTCAATCAGTCGAATTGTGCGCCTTAGATTAGGAGATGCACTAATGTTTGTTATTTATCACAATCAACGTCACGTGCAGCAGATTATCAACCTAATGAATCATCCTAAATTTCCTAAAAAAGAATATGGGGGTTAATGATACAGTATTCTGTCATTTAAGCATTGTTCCTGTTCGCGCGCACCACTCCGACGAATCAGAAATTGTTACACAGCTACTTTTTGGAGAAGCAGCTAGAATTATAGAAGAATACAACCAATGGAGAAAAATTAAATCTGCTCACGACGGTTATAAAGGTTGGATTGATTACAAGCAGGTCCGGCTTATCTCCGAGAGCGAGTATCAACGCCTCAGCAAAACTAAAAACAGGCAAATAACACTTACAGAAACAATTCAAACACCTTGGGGACCTATTTATTCCGTAAAAGGATCATTACTCGCCGGAAATGGATCACAATTTAAAATAGACACTTTTGAATTCGAGCGGGTTTCTCATCAATGTCCTTTAAAGACTACTGATGTTGGAGCGGTCGCCCTGAGCTACCTAAACAGTCCTTACCTCTGGGGAGGAAGAACCCCTTTCGGAATTGATTGCTCTGGTTTTACTCAAGCTGTTATGCGTTTTTTCGGGATTGAATTACAACGTGATGCATCTCAACAAGTGCGCCAAGGAACTGAACATCCATTTGAGCTCAGTTCGATAGGTGATCTTGCTTTCTTTGTGAATTCAAAAGGAATAATTCACCATGTTGGCATACTATTAAAGAACAACACTATAATCCACGCAAGTGGAAAGGTTCGAATCGACAAACTAGATTATAAAGGTATCTACAACGACGATATTAAAGATTATTCGCATCAATTCCACAGTATTCGCAGATTTCTTCATTAAGAATATCCATATTCTTCTATTTTTGTCAAAAGTTATAACAAAACGTATGAAAATATTAATAACCGGAGGAGCAGGATTTATTGGGAGTAATCTGACCAAAAGATTGGTGAATGACGGACACAAAATCGTAGTTCTAGATAACTTGCTCAGAGGGAATAAAATTGACCATGAAACCTTCAAAAAAATTGAATTTGTAAATGGTGACGTACGTGATTTTGAACTGGTCAGAAAACTTTCAAAAGGATGCGAAGTTATTTATCATTTTGCCGCAGTATTAGGAGTTGATGTAGTGGCTGATAATCCAGTAGAGACAATGGATGTAGAGGTCATCGGTACGCGAAACGTTGTTAACGCTGCTCAGATTAATAATGTTGGAAAAATCCTTTACGCCTCCACCTCTGGTATTTATGGACATTCAGCTATAGAAAGTGCCCTTACTGAAGAGGTTTTGGTAGATCCAAGAACATCCTACGCTATGGCGAAAAGATACAACGAAATTTATCTTGCCTCTCATTATGAAGAAAAGGGGTTGCATTCAACTTGCCTTCGTTTTTTCAATGTGTATGGAGAGAACCAAGACACCAGGATGGTAGTACCTCGCTTTTTCGAGCAAGCTATTTCAAACAAACCCATTACTGTTTTTGGAAATGGTATGCAAACAAGAGACTTTACTTACATTGATGACACAATTAATGCCTGTGTTGATCTCATGCTTATCAAAGGATACCACATTGTGAATATTGCCAATGAGGAGGAATGGAACATAAAAGATTTGGCCGACACCATCAAAAAAATAACTCATTCATCTTCAACTATCACTTACATCGAAGCTCCTAAGAAGCGCTATGATTACGAAGTTGAACGACGGGTTGGAAGTTCTGATAAGCTAAAACGACTTATCGGATATAAACCTGATACAAATTTAACAGATGGATTGAAGAAAATTTATGCTAATAATTGCCAGTAAATATGAAGAAAGACACTGCCATTTTTGATCTGATTCAACATGAAACAGATCGTCAATTAAACGGACTAGAGCTAATTGCCTCTGAAAACTTTGTAAGTGAAGATGTGATGAATGCGATGGGCTCAGTATTGACCAATAAATATGCGGAAGGACTTCCAGGTAAACGTTATTATGGAGGATGTGAAATAGTGGATCAAGTAGAGCAATTGGCTATTGATCGCTTATGTCAATTATTCAATGCAACTTGGGCAAATGTTCAGCCTCACTCAGGGGCGCAGGCAAATGCAGCCGTAATGTTGGCTTGTTTAAAGCCGGGGGATAAAATTTTAGGATTTGATCTTTCACATGGAGGGCATTTGACACATGGTTCACCGGTAAATTTTTCTGGTAAACTATACGAACCTTACTTTTACGGTGTAAACATAGAAACCGGAACAATTGATTACGATTCACTCGAACAAACAGCTCGGGCGGAAAAGCCTAAAATGATCATTTGTGGTGCTTCTGCCTATTCCAGAGATTGGGACTATGCTCGAATTCGCAAAATAGCTGACGAGGTGGGAGCATTATTACTAGCGGATATCTCACATCCCGCTGGATTAATTGCAACGCATTTCTTGAATGATCCACTAGAGCATTGTCATATCGTAACATCTACTACACACAAGACATTACGTGGGCCCAGAGGCGGAATAATCATGATGCGTCACAACTTCGACAATCCATTTGGAATTCGTTGGAACAATGGTAATTTACGTTCTATGGCTTCACTTCTTGACGCTGCAGTTTTCCCAGGAACACAAGGAGGACCATTAGAACACGTTATCGCAGCTAAAGCTGTTGCGTTTAGTGAAGCCTTAACACCTGAATTTAAAACATATCAAGAACAAGTGCGTTTAAACGCAAAAGTAATGGCAGAGGAATTTGTCAATCGAGGATATACAATCATTTCTGGAGGAACGGAGAACCATTGTATGCTAATTGACTTACGTTCGAAGAATATTAGCGGAAAGGATGCCGAACTAGCACTCAACAACGCCCACATTACAGTTAATAAAAACATGGTTCCTTTTGACACTGAGTCACCGTTCGTAACATCAGGTATTCGATTAGGAACACCTGCGATTACTACAAGAGGAGTCCTCGACAACGAGATACCGAAAATTGTAGAATTGATTGATCGGGTAATTTTAAATGCGTCAGATGAACATACGATTACGTCAGTTCAAAAAGAAGTGAAAGAAATGATGTCGCATCGCCCATTATTTAAAATGTAAATTAGAATATTTCATGGGATAGCTGTAAACGTTAGCTACTCCCTTTAAATTCTGTCATCTATTGTCAAACATTCTTTTTATTACCTTTGTATTATTGAGATTTTTCAAGTTAATTAATTATGATGAACGCAAACAATCCAGCATATACTTCGTGGATAGAAGTACCTTCAAACTCAGATTTCCCCATTCAAAATATACCGTTTGGAGTCTTTAAATCCGGTCAGCTTAAACCACGAGTTGGTTCACGCATTGGAGACAAAGTAATCGATTTGAAGTCGCTTTTTGTCCTTGGATATTTATCGAATCTACCATTTAGTCTAGAAGACTTTGATACGGATGTGCTCAATAATTTAATGAAACATGGGAAGAAAGGTACTCGCGATTTGCGTAACCGACTTTCCAAACTATTTTCTACAGACAATCACGACTTACAAGGTAATACGCATCATGTCGAACAGGTTCTAATTGACGCAGACAACGTTGACATGTTACTACCAGTTCAAGTCGGTGATTACACAGACTTTTATTCAAGTCGGGATCACGCCACCAATGTTGGAACTATGTTCCGTGATCCAAACAATGCGTTACTTCCGAACTGGTTATGGATTCCTGTGGGTTACCATGGACGAGCAAGTTCCATAATTCCCTCTGGAGTTCCTATCAAACGACCGAAAGGACAAACCCTTCCTAACGAAGGTGAAGACCCCGTTTTCGGCCCATGTCGTTTGCTTGACTTTGAGTTAGAGATGGCCTTCATTACCTTTGATGGAAAACCATTGGGTGAATCAATTTCTACTGAGGACGCAGAAGATTATATTTTTGGAATGTGCATCATGAATGATTGGTCGGCGCGTGACATTCAAAAATGGGAATACGTTCCATTAGGACCATTCCTTGCTAAAAACTTTGCCTCTTCCATTTCATCATGGATTGTTACCATGGATGCCCTGGAGCCTTTCAAGCTAGAAGGACCTGTCCAAGACCCTAAAGTACTCTCTTACCTGGAATACGAAGGCAAACATCATTACGACATTCACTTAGAAGTTGGAATACAGCCAGAAAAAGCCGCCGAGACAGTGGTATGTAATTCAAATTACAAGCATATGTATTGGAACATGGCGCAACAATTAGCGCATCATACCATTAATGGATGTAATATTCGTTGTGGGGATATGATGGCCTCAGGAACAATTTCTGGTCCGACACCGAATTCATTTGGATCTATGCTTGAAATTTCCTGGAAAGGAACTAAACCAGTTATTCTGAAAGAAGGAGGAGAGCGCAAGTTCATTAATGATCTTGATACTGTGATTATGCGCGGACATTGCACAAAAGATGGTGTACGTATTGGATTCGGTGAGGTGAGCACAAAAGTTTTACCAGCAGACTAGACATTTCTACCATGAAAATAGAGGGCATCGATTTAGAAAAAGAACGTAAGGAAATCCTCAGTGCTTTTCGTGGATTATTGCGTGTTTCAAAAGAAAAACGCACGCGTCAGGAAACACGGATGATACGTAAAGCATTTGACGTTGCTGTTGAAGCCCACAAGGACATGCGTCGAAAATCTGGTGAACCATACATCTATCATCCAATTGCAGTTGCTAAAATTTGTTCGGAGGAAATGGAGTTAGGGGCCACTGCAGTAGTTTGTGCCCTGCTTCACGACACTGTCGAAGATACGCATATAACACTTGAAGATGTTGAAGAACTTTTTGGTAGTACCGTTGCTCAGATTATTGATGGATTGACCAAGATACCAGAGGTATTTGATGAAAATGTCTCCATTCAGGCAGAGAACTTCCGTAAAATGATCTTAACTATTTCGGATGATTTGCGCGTAGTACTTATTAAACTAGCTGATCGCTTGCACAACATGCGCACATTAGAAAGTATGCGCGAGGATAAGCGACTGAAAATTGCATCCGAAACAAATTTCTTATATGCCCCGCTCGCTCATCGACTTGGGTTGTATACCATAAAAACTGAACTGGAGGATTTGTGCTTAAAACATATGAATCCAGTGGCATATGACGAGATTGAAACCAAATTAAAATCGACAAAGGCCGTACGGCAACGCTTTATTCGACGATTTGTCCATCCGATTAAAGAAGCGTTACTTTTTGAGGGATATGCCTTTGAAATTAAAGCTAGGACGAAATCAGTCTCCTCTATCTGGCGAAAAATGCAATCCAAAGAAATTCCTTTCGAAGAAGTATTCGACTTGTTTGCGGTACGTATAATTCTCGATACGTCAGAAGAAATAGAAAAATCAGACTGTTGGAGGGTTTACAGCGTTGTAACTGATTTCTATCAACCCAATCCAGATCGATTGCGAGATTGGATATCTACTCCTCGGGCTAACGGATATGAATCCCTGCACACTACTGTGATGAGTCCTCAAGGAAAATGGGTGGAAGTACAAATTCGTTCAAAACGAATGGATGACATCGCAGAAAAAGGATTGGCAGCTCATTACAACTATAAAGAATCGAAATCAGGAGAAAATAAGTTTGATCGATGGATTGGCGAAATTCGCGACCTATTGGAATCTCCTAATGCCAATGCCATGGATTTTGTGAATGAATTCAAGCTCAACTTGTTCAACGACGAAATTTATGTATTCACTCCTCGCGGAGATCTTCGTGTATTGCCAACTGGAGCCACTACGTTGGATTTTGCGTTTGACATTCACACGGACATAGGATTGAAATGCATCGGCGCCAAGGTGAACAATCGACTTGTACCACTCAGCCACCAATTGAAGAATGGGCATCAAGTTGAGATCATTACCTCTACGAAACAAAAGCCAAGTGAAGAATGGCTAAAGTTTGTTGTAACGGCGAGGGCAAAACAGAAAATCAAAAATGCGCTGAATGAGGAGCGCAAGAAAATTGCTGATGATGGTAAAGAGATTGTAGATCGGAAATTTAAGCAATATAATATCCGTTTTGTCGGAGAAAACATAACCGTCTTAGAAAAGTTTTTTAAAGTGCCTTCAGCCACAGAGTTGTACATTCGGATTGCCAAAGGGAAAATCGATTTATCGAAAATAAGGAGTATAAAGAATGTTGGCGGGATGTTGCATTGGGAGCGAGAAATCAAAAAAACAAAGATTACCTCCAGCTCGGATATTAATAAGCGTATCGACAAGAAGAAAGATGTTTTAGTGATTGGCGACGATTTTAACGACATCGAATATTCATTTGCACGCTGTTGTAATCCACTGCCTGGAGATTCTGTCTTTGGATTTATTACGATAAGCGAAGGAATTAAAATACATCGCACCAATTGTCCGAATGCTGAAAACCTGATGTCTAAAAATGCTTACCGCTGTATTTCTGCCAAATGGAAATCTAAAGAACTCAAGGAGCACATTGCAAAATTGCGTATCGTAGGAATTGATGACATTGGGATTGTGAATAAAATTACCCAAATCATTTCGTTCCAGCACAACGTCAATATGAAATCCATAAGCTTCGATTCTTATGACGGAATATTTCAAGGAAAAATTCAAGTCTACGTATTTGATAAGCAACACCTGGATGAACTCATTGATAAATTCGTGATGCTTGAAGGCGTTAAACGGGTTGAACGATGGGATGAAATACAGGACGAACCCTCTGAAGATGAGGAAGACAATCTACCATAGTAGAACTCATTTAAAACGCATCGATACTGGCCAATAAACGTGCTGCTGTAGCAGGATTAGTTGCTAACGGGACGTCATGTACATCACACAACCTCATAAGCATAAATATATCTGGTTCATGCGGATGTTTTTCGAGTGGATCCCGAAAGAAAATAACCATATCACAGAGCCCCTCAGCAACTCGAGATGCGATTTGAGCATCTCCACCAAGCGGTCCAGATAGTAACTTAGTCACTGCAAAACCCGCTTTTTCTACTTTTGAACCAGTTGTACCAGTCGAAACAAGTGTGATTTCGCTTTTATGAAAAATTTCTTTTTGTTCATTCAGAAACTGTACCATTTCAGCTTTCTTCCCATCGTGAGCTATAATTGCTATTTCCATTGCTTTACATTTATTAAGTTACAAAATTAGTCAAAAATAAACTTATAGTACAATGTACTATATGTTATTTTAGCATTAATTTAATCGATCATACGATGGGGCTTCATGAGAAATTATAAATCAAACAACTGGCAAAGGAAATAATTCATCTGAAAATTCTTATTACAATTACCTAGATCAAAACTTTCAAACTAACCAAGCTAACATTTACTACAATTAACACAAGCAGACTTTAACGGTAAACTACAGATTTAGGTATTCATAAGTATCTAATTCGAGGCACCATCTCTTTTCACGCATGCTAACCAGAGCAAAGACATTTAATCTTTCAAGAAACTTAACCAGGCACATGCAAATGCTTGAACAATCCGATATCGTCTATAGTTGTGATTTTTCATGTTTACGCTATACCTCTTTAATGAAAAACTAGTACTTCTGTGATTTTTGCTTATGGACGTGATTAATCAAGTCAATAATTTTGCTGGAATACCCCCATTCATTGTCATACCAAGAAACTACCTTTAAAAAGCGGGGAGTAAGTTGAATCCCAGCGGTGGCGTCAAAAATGGAGGTGCGCGCATCACCAAGAAAATCTGAAGAAACAACCAGTTCATCGGTATACCCAAGGACACCTTTCATTGATCCTAAGGCAGCTTCTTGCATGGCCCGTTTCACCTCATCATAAGTAACATCCTTTTGCAAATTCACAGTAAGATCAACAACTGAGATATTCGAAGTTGGCACTCTAAACGCCATCCCCGTTAATTTTCCAGACAATTCAGGAATCACATTACCAACAGCAATTGCAGCACCTGTTGAAGCTGGAATAATATTTTGACCTGCACCTCTCCCACCGCGCCAGTCTTTTCCCGAAGGACCATCTACAGTATTCTGTGTAGAGGTAGTTGCATGTACAGTTGTCATTAATCCTGACTCAATTCCGAAATTATCATGTAACACCTTCGCAATCGGGGCAAGACAATTTGTAGTGCATGACGCATTGGAAACGATATTCATATTTTCCGTGTACGAATTGTGGTTCACACCCATCACAAACATGGGCGTATCATCTTTTGAAGGTGCAGAAAGAATAACTTTTCTCGCCCCAGCCTTCATGTGTGCTTTCGCCGTATCATAGGTCAAAAATATCCCCGTTGACTCCACAACATATTCTGCTCCGACAGCCGACCAATTCAGGTTCTCGGGATCACGCTCACTGGTCACACGAATTGGTTTACCATCCACAACTAATGAATTCCCCTCAACTCGAATTTCTACATTGAGCTTACCGTGAGTGGAGTCGTAACGCATTAAATAGGCCAAATAATCAATACCAACGAGATCGTTAATGGCTACAATTTCGACATTTGGATTTAGAAGTGCATTTCGAAAAACCAATCTCCCAATGCGACCAAAGCCGTTAATTCCTATATTCATTTTCGACATCATCATAAGGCCTACTTATTTGGCTAACCAAGAACCTCCCACGGAGATTACATTGTTCAATTCCAGGTATTTTTTGTAATTCGCTTCATCAATTCCTCCAGTTGGACAAAACTTAATATCGCTAAAAATTGCTCCAAATGCCTTCACCGATTGAACCCCACCAAAAATATCAGCAGGAAAAAACTTAAGGTATTTCCATCCTATTTCCATCGCACGCATGATTTCACTGGGTGTGGATACTCCAGCAATAAAAGGAATTTTACTTGCTTCTAAAAGCTGAACCATGGAAGTGGTTAATCCTGGGCTTACAATGAAGTCCACATCTAACTCAATGGCTTTATGAATTTGCATGCGCGAAATCACTGTGCCCACACCTACTTTAAATTCATGACCATATTTCTTCTTGAATAGAGCAATTCCCTCCCACGCGAAATCTGTCCGGAGCGTTATTTCAATACATTTAATTCCTTTCTCAGAAAGTTTTAAATACAGTTTATCTACATCCGCAGAATTCTGAATTGTAACCACAGGAATCAACGGATTATTTTCTAATATTTCAGCTATATTATTTTGCATAGTTCATTCAATAAATTATCGATGCACCCTCATCACTTGGAGTACTTAAGTTTCTAATCTTAGCAAATAGTTTTCGTCCATGGCTAGAATCATCATAGTGCAGTGTTCGCTGAGCTCTTTCATGCACATTTGGACTAATACACTCCAATGTTCCAGCAACAGCATCTAGGCGCACACGATCACCCGTTTTTAACTTCCCAATCAAACCACCTAAGGCCGCTTCCGGACTTAAATGTATAGCAGCTGGAACCTTTCCTGAAGCACCAGACATGCGGCCATCAGTAACCAACGCGACATTATACCCTTTCTTCTGTAAAACCGATAACGTGGGTGTTAAATTATGTAGCTCAGGCATTCCCTTTTGCTTGGGGCCTTGAAATGGAATTACCGCAATAAAGTTCCTATTCAATCCTCCCTCCTTATACATTTTAATAAGATCTTCTTGGTCGTCAAAAACAATAACATCTTCTTCAATCACCAAATATTCGTCCGCTACCGCAGAAGTTTTAATCACTGCTGTTCCAAGATTTCCTGAGAGTACTTTTAATCCCCCCGATGAGTTAAATGGCTCACTGCATGATCGAATAATTGAAGAATTCAATGATTCTCTCGGGCCATTTACATATTCAATTCTTCCATCAATCAATTTTGGTTCCTTGGTATAGTCTTCCATTCCAGTTCCAAAGACAGTCGAAACGTCATTGTGAAGCAACCCATGATCGAGAAGCGTTCGCGTAACAAAAGCCATACCTCCAGAAGCGTGAAAATGATTAATATCAGCCGCTCCATTTGGATAAACCTTACAAATAGAAGGAATGACCTCTGATAAATCAGAAAAATCTTTCCAAGTCACCCTGATTCCTGCAGCATTTGCCATAGCCAAAATATGTAGAGTATGATTAGTGGAGCCACCCGTCGCAAGTAACCCAATAATGCCATTCACAATGCTTTTCTCATTGAACTGTAATCCTATTGAACGAGTAACATCCCTACTTTCGATATTCTTCAGTAAGATTCGAATGGCCTCCGCGTTCATTGCCGCTCGCATCGGCGTGCCAGGATTAATAAAACTCGAGCCAGGCAATTGCAACCCCATGATTTCCATCAACATTTGATTCGAGTTCGCTGTACCATAAAACGTGCATGTACCGGGTGAGTGATACGAATCTGACTCTCCTTTTAGCAATTCTTCCCGCGAAATTTTTCCCTCCGCAAAATTTTGTCTTATTCTTGCTTTTTCCTCATTGGAAATCCCACTTTCCATAGGACCTCCAGGAATAAATATAGTAGGCAAGTGTCCAAAACTCAAGCTACCAATAAGCATACCTGGAACAATTTTATCACAAATCCCCAGATTAGCAGCGCCATCAAACAAGTCATGAGAAAGAGCTATCGCTGTAGAAAACGCAATGACATCGCGACTTAGCAAGGACAAATCCATCCCTGGTTGACCTTGAGTTACACCGTCGCACATGGCAGGAACACCACCCGCAACTTGAAGGGTAGCGTTCATATTTCTTGCATAGGCACGCAATTCTTTTGGATAATCTTCATAGGTCTTATGCGCAGATAACATATCATTATATGCAGTCACTAACCCAATATTTGGTGCAATACCCCCTGCAATTGAAGATTTTTCATGCGCATCGCATCCAGCGAATCCATGCGCTAAATTCCCACAACTTAACTTGTTGCGATGTCGCTTACCATCAAAGTTCTTTTGAACATCTTCTAAATATGATTTCCGAGAAGCCTCGCTTCTCGCGATAATCGTATCAGTTACTTTTTGAATTTTCTTATTTATCATTGGAACAATAAATTTGTATATCTGGTCTTCTTTTTAATAGTTGCGTAATGGGTAAATGTTCATTCGAACTCCCCAACAGCTCCAATTTATCTTGACCGAATATTAATAAATAGATAGTTTTCGCACCACAGAGCAATTCTAAATTACACGTAATTCGTTGCTTAGGATAGCTGGGGGCGTTGGTATTCATAATTGCTTTATCCGAAGACAAAGCAGCTTGTTCAGAGGCCGTATCATTTGGAAAAATGGAAGCGTAATGACCATCACCTCCCATACCCAAAAGGACTACATCTAAATTTTCATGAAAATCAACATAGTCGTGCTGAACTAATGATAAATTGTTTTCATAGTTCTCAGGATTCTGAACCATTCCAATAAGTTCTACTTGATTTGAAAAACAGCTTCGAATCATGCGTTCGTTATTTTGTTCGTGATCTAATGGAACAAAGCGCTCATCAACTAAGCCAATTTTCAAACGAGTGCTACCCACATATTCTTTACCCATCATTTGATAAAGTGACTTCGGACTGTTTCCTCCAGATAATAAAATCCTAGGAGTCCTCCCTTTTGAATAAATCGTATCGAGCTCTTTTTTCATTTCATTGAATAGGGCTCGATTCGCTGCTACTTGTGTGGGATACTCAAACATCATCATCTTGTTTGCCATTTAGTACCATGCTCTAAAATCAAATCGCCCGGCCCCCATGAACCGGATTCATATAATGTAATCGGAACCTCTTTCTTCCAATTGCGACTTATATATTCAATCCATGTCCACGCCGAATCCAACTCATCATAACGCATAAAGAGCGTTTGATTACCCCTGAGCACATCAATGATTAGCCGCTCGTATGCATCAGGCATACGATCTTTAAAGGAATCCAAAAAGTCCAACTCCAAGGAAATTGGCTTAAAGCGATATCCACCTGGACCAGGAACCTTGCTCAACTGAACCAATTCGATGCGTTCATCCGGCTGAAGGCGAATAATCAACTTATTCATTAGCGGATAATTCGACTCAGGAAAAATTGAATGTGGCATTGTTTTGAAGTTAATCACAATATCCGAATAGCGCTTCTTCATTCGTTTTCCAGTCCGCAAATAGATAGGGGTATTTTTCCATCTCCAGTTATCGATATAGGTCTTCATTGCGACAAATGTTTCAGTTTCAGACTCATACTTCTGGATATCTTCTAGGTAGGAATTTACCTTATCTGCTCCTACGCGTCCACGAGTATATTGTCCACGTACGATGTTTTCAGCAATCGTTTTCTTCGTAAACGGGCGCAAGGACTGAATTACCTTGAGCTTTTCGTTTCGAACCGTATCAGGATCTAATGTTGCAGGCGGCTCCATCGCAATCAAACACAGCAATTGTAGCAAATGATTCTGTACCATATCCAAGAGCGCACCGGTATTATCATAATACCCTGCCCTACTCTCTACTCCAAGAGCCTCTGCTACTGTAATCTGAATATTATCAATATTATCTGCATTCCACGCGCGCTCAAAGAGCGGGTTGGCAAAACGAAGAACCATTAAATTCTGTACGGTCTCTTTTCCAAGATAATGATCAATTCTAAAAATTTGATACTCTTTAAAAGATGCTGAAATCACCGAATTGATTTCTCTACTCGACTTTAAGTCGTGACCAAGTGGCTTTTCTAAAACAACCTTACTTGTAGAAGTTATAAGTTGAGCCGCATCTAAGGCTTGACATATCTCTCCGAATGCGCTAGATGGAACGGAAAAATAGAACACTCTCTCCCATTCTTTATTCCGAATTAAGTGATCAGTTAACGGACCATAGGAATCCAACTTATTTTCTGGAATGGTAAGCAACGTTATTTTCCCGACAAATTCTTTAATTTGCTTCGTAAACTTTGTTTTTTCATCGGCTGTGCAACTCAGTTTAATAAAATCAGTGAAAACAGAGCGAATCGCCTTTTCATCGTTCATTGAACGCGAAATAACAAGAATTTCAAAAGGGAGATTCAATTGACCATCTAAAAATCGGTGACAAAGGGCGGGGATAATTTTGCGTTTTGCTAAATCGCCATCTCCCCCAAAAATAACCATGTAAAAAGGTTTGATTTTATTAACTTCCATTCTTTTCTTAGTGTTATTATTCACTTCAAATGTACAATCTTTTGGTAAATCATACACTAAGTGTTAAAAAAAATATATATTTGTTACCGACGTTAACATTTTAAAATATGATTTTAGTTGTTGAAAGCGGCTCTACAAAGGCCGATTGGATGCTCATTAAAGATGGGCAAAACATACC
>JAQWYK010000037.1 GCA_029254025.1 Crocinitomicaceae bacterium
AACGTTTCCCGACCTGAGATAAGATCGGTCATGTGCACATCCTTCACATCGAAACCTGCCAAATACATGGCATTTGCCATCTCGCGCTCTGAGTTACTTCCCTTTTCACGAATAATCGCTGCTTTCGGACGTGGTTTACTCGCATCAATTTTCGGTATTCCACCATCAAAATGAGTTGGAAAAGAATATGATAACGGCTGTAACTTATAATTAGCATAACGTTCCTCAGCCATACCATTCCTGGATTGCTTACGATCCAACAAGTACGACGTTTTATACCAAGTGTCCCTTGTTTCTGATATATCAAATGTAAACGTATCTTGGTTATTCTTGATACCAATCGTATTATCATCGCGCACCGAACCAATGTTGAAAATTTCAATATTATTTTCATGAAACACCTGCTCTACGCTTTCATCCGCTTGAAATACCACAGCAATATTCTCATTAAACAATGCTTTCACAGAATCTCCCTCTCCTAAAACGGTTAAATCGTATTGAGCACCTAAATTCACCTCGGAAAAAGACATTTCGAGTAATGTTGTAATCAAACCTCCACTTCCCACATCATGTCCTGCTGAAATTCTTCCTTCTTTGATCAAACCTTGAATCAAGTTAAATGCAGTTTTGAAGAATTCTGCGTTTTTGATGGTAGGAACTTCAGTCCCCACTTTATTTAATATTTGTGCGAATGACGATCCGCCTAACTTAAAATTATCTTGAGAAAGGTTCAAGTAATAAATTGAACCACCATTTCTTTTCAGGACCGGCTCAACTACCTGCGCGATGTTTGAGCAGTTTCCTGCTGCTGAAATAATCACTGTTCCCGGTGCAATCACTTCATCTTTCGGATATTTCTGCTTCATCGACAGAGAGTCTTTTCCTGTTGGAATGTTTATTCCCAACTCTATCGCGAAATCAGAACAACCCTTCACTGCATCATACAAGCGTGCGTCTTCTCCTTCGTTTTTACATGGCCACATCCAGTTTGCAGAAAGTGAAACTGAAGCCAAACCACCTTTTAATGGCGCCCAAACTAAGTTGGATAATGCTTCACCAATAGAATTACGTGACCCAGCAACTGGATCGAGTAAAGCAGAAACAGGCGAATGTCCGATGGTCGTTGCGATTCCCTCTTTTCCCTTGAAGTCCAAGGCCATCACTCCAACATTGTTCAGCGGTAACTGCAGCGGACCAGCGCACTGTTGCTTAGCTACTCGTCCACCGACGCAACGGTCAACTTTGTTGGTCAACCAATCCTTACACGCCACTGCCTCTAGCTGCAAAACTTGATTCAAATAGTCGGAAACCTTAGATTTAGAATAGTTCAGTCCAGCATAATTACGCTCCACATTCTTATCTGTCATAATGGTCTTAGGGGAACTTCCGAAGAAATCCTCCAACGCGTAATCCATCGGTTTCGCACCTGTCGTTTTCGATTCAAATGTGAAACGGTGATCATTGGTAACAACCCCTACATCATACATAGGAGAGCGTTCTCGGTCAGCGATGCGCTGCAAACGATCCATATTTTCTTTTCCAATCACCAAGCCCATGCGTTCTTGGGATTCATTTCCAATAATTTCTTTCGCTGACAGCGTTGGGTCTCCAACGGGCAATTTATCCAAATCAATTAATCCACCAGTATCTTCCACTAATTCAGAAAGACAGTTCAAATGTCCCCCAGCACCGTGATCATGAATAGAAACAATTGCGTTGTCATCACTTTCCATCATCCCGCGCACTGCGTTTGCCGCTCGTTTTTGCATTTCCGGATTTGAACGCTGAATGGCATTCAACTCAATTCCAGAACCGAAGGCGCCGGTATCAGCAGATGAAACTGCTGCTCCACCCATTCCAATTCGGTAATTTTCACCTCCGAGAATGACAATTCGATCTCCTTCTGATGGTTTCTTTTTGATAGCCTGGCTCAATTTCCCATAGCCAATTCCACCCGCTTGCATGATTACTTTGTCATAACCAATCTTGCGATTTCCTTCTTCATGCTCAAACGTAAGTACTGAACCCGTAATCAACGGCTGACCGAATTTATTTCCAAAATCAGAGGCTCCATTAGAGGCCTTGATCAGAATATCCATGGGAGTTTGATACAACCAAGGTCGCTCTGCCATTCCATTTTCCCAAGTTCGATTAGCCTCTAAACGCGAGTATGCAGTCATGTAAACAGCTGTTCCAGCCAAGGGCAACGAACCTTGCCCACCTGCTAAACGATCCCGAATTTCACCACCGGAGCCCGTTGCGGCACCATTAAACGGCTCAACCGTTGTTGGGAAATTATGTGTTTCCGCCTTCAGTGACAAAACAGATTCAAATTCTTTCTCTTCGTAAAAATCAGGCTTATCAGCACTTTTAGGAGCAAACTGTGTCACTTTCGGACCTTTCACGAATGCGACGTTATCTTTATAAGCTGAAACGATATCATTGGGATGTGTTTCCGAAGTCTTTTTTATTAACTTAAACAATGAAGTTGGTTTCTCCTCTCCGTCGATAACAAATGTTCCATTAAATATTTTGTGACGACAATGCTCTGAGTTGGCTTGTGAAAATGCAAAAATCTCTGAATCCGTTAATTTCCTACCAAGCTTTAAAGACAAATCACTTAAATACTCCACCTCTTCCATACTCAAAGCAAGTCCTTCCGAATGATTATATCCATCGATATCTGTAATTTCTAAGATAGGTTCAGGCTTGACATTGATTGCAAATATCTCTTGATTCAACTCTACATATTTTTGCGACAACATAGGGTCAAAATCCGAAAAATCAGATGCTACTTTTTGGAACTCTTCGATGCGTTCAATCCCAGTCACACCCATATTCTGAGTAATCTCTACAGCATTTGTACTCCATGGAGTAATCATTGCCGCACGCGGACCAACAAAGGTGTCAACCAACGTCAATTGGTCTATTTTATGAGCGTCACCGAATAACCAATTGAGCTTTTGGATATCCCCTGTTTGCAACTCACTTTGTGCTTGAACAGCAAAAACAGTATTGGATAGATTGCCGAAGAAATGTATCATTGTTTGGTGTTTAATTCCTGATTTTTTCAAGTCGCAAATTTAGTCGAAATCCATGAATTGAGCAATTCAAAATTGAGGTATTGTTGATAACATTAAAGAAACTGTGATATCTTTTTAGGCAATAATGTAGCAAACGAAAAAAAGGATCTATCTAAGATCTTTTACTGTTGCGTAGAAAGTGGGATTAGTTTCGCTTCGATGCATGCTTTCGTCAAAAGCTCCTTAGGTCGAACCAAGGTCATCATCCATTGCCCGCCACAAAAAAAGAGCCTCACAACGTGAAGCTCTTTTTTTGTGGCGGAGAAAGAGGGATTCGAACCCCCGATACCTCTCGGTATGCCGGTTTTCAAGACCGGTGCATTCAACCGCTCTGCCATTTCTCCGCGACAAAAGTAGCAATAGTTAAAATTCTACCAAGCAATTTTTAAAAGTATTTTCATCTTTTTTTTGGTTCCCCATGAAATCATCACTTAGAATCAGTAACTTAACTTAAAAAATAGCGCGTAGAATTGTTAATTTACGTTACTATTTGGCATTTCATCGTTACAGAATCCTTAGGATTCTTGAGAATATTGTAATTTTGTTAGTAGTAAATTCACATCATGAAAAATTTCCTCTTTCTTTTCATCATTTTTGGTTTAGGACTTTCTACGACTGGACAAAAACAACTTCGTGCATATCTGAATGAGCATCAATTCTACGCACCTGGCGAAGGCAATTATCTGGAAGTACAACTCAACTTTGTAGGACATACACTCACTTACAAAGATGTTGAAGGAAAAATAAAAGGAGAATTGGAGATTACACACCTATTCTTGCAAGGAGAGAAAGTCGTTTTCTTTGATAAATATGTACTCTCCACTCCTGAAGTTATTGATAGTTTAGTAGAAGACTTTTACGACATTCACCGATATGCTCTTCAGCCTGGGGAATACTCATATGAGCTAATTATCCAGGATAACTTCTCCGATAATGCGCCGATTTCTGTTGAAAAGCTAATTTCAATTACTGACTTGTCCAACCAAATTTCATTTTCGTCGATTACTGGGGCGGAATCCATTAATTATGCGGATGATGCCAACCCTACCCTTTTCACAAAAATGGGATACGACATTGTTCCGTTGATTTCTAATTACTTCCCAACGGAGCTAAACTTCCTTCCTTATTACGCAGAGGTGTATGGAACGGATATTTATTCTGACGACAGTATTTTTCTTGTTGAACAGAAAATTTCTTCCAACGAAATGACCTTAGATATGGAAATGTATACGCGTTATTACCGATATCATCCAGGTGCAATAAAAGGTATTGCGAAGGTGGTTGACATTTCATTACTTCCGACGGGGAATTATACACTCGAATTAAGCGTCCTCAATAGAAATAAGGAAGTTTTAGCCCAACAACACTATGACTTTGATCGCAATAATTCGGATGAAGTGAATCAAGTAGCGCTGGATAATATCGTCTTAGACCCAGCATTTTTGGAGAGCATCCCCGACGACAGTACCGGGTACTACGTAGCTTCATTAATTCCAATTTCTGGCCCTTCAGAGGTTCGAAATATTTTGGATATTCTAAAGGAGCGCGATAATGAAAAAAACAAAAAATACATTCAAGCCTTTTGGCGTCAGAGTGCCAAAAGCAATGCTTACGCTGATTGGATGAAATATAGAGCACAAGTGCATCAAGTAGAACGTTTGTTTGGTACAAACTATCAAGTTGGTTTTGAAACGGATCGCGGACGTGTTTATTTACAGTACGGACAGCCAAGCCAAGTTACGGAACAACCCCAATCCAATTCTGAATATCCATACGAAATTTGGCAATACGACAAAATTGGTAGATTCTCCAACAAGCGATTTATATTCTACAATACCACAAACATCAACAACGACTTCAAGTTGTTACACTCCGACCTCGTAGGAGAACTTCAAAATTTTCGTTGGCAGTACGCACTGAATAAGCGAAACACGTCAGATGGGGATATTGACAGTCAAACCGGAGGTGGGTTTCAAGAGCATTACGGACGCAACAGCTCTCTCTACTACAACAGTTACTAAGCTCATCATATGTCTACTACGGCCATTGTCATCTTGAATTGGAATGGAGTTGATTTTTTAGATCAATTTTTACCTAGCCTTATTGCTCATTCAACTGGTTATGACATTATCGTAGCCGACAACGCTTCTTCCGATGACTCCGTCTCTTTCCTAGAAAATAATTTTCCTTCACTCAAAATTATTCAAAACGCTTCTAACGGTGGTTTTGCAAAAGGCTACAACGATGCTCTTCAGACTATCCAAGGTCAATACGACTATTACCTTTTGTTAAATTCAGACATTGAAGTCACAAAGAACTGGCTTCCCCCTTTAACATCTGTTTTGGATAAACATGCTGAAATAGCGGGAGTTCAACCGAAAATAAAGTCTTTTCATCAGCGTAACTTATTTGAGCATGCAGGTGCCGCAGGAGGGATGATAGACAAGAATAATTATCCTTTTTGTAGAGGCAGAATTTTTGACTACGTAGAGGAAGACCATGGGCAATATGATTTTTCTCGTGAAGTATTTTGGACATCCGGAGCATGTATGTTGATTCGGGCGAGTGTTTTTCATGAACTAGGAGGATTTGATGAATCTTTTTTCGCTCACATGGAAGAAATCGACCTTTGCTGGCGCGCAAAAAACCGCGGATACTCCTTCCGTTTCGAACCGGCCTCCAAAGTATACCACGTGGGAGGAGGAACATTGCCGTATGAAAGTCCACGCAAAACTTTTCTCAACTTCCGCAACAGTTTATATATGATTCATAAAAATCATGAGGGCTGGCTGCCCGGTAAAATCTTCTATCGTTTGCTACTAGACGGAATAGCAGGATTAAAATATGCTGTTGGATTTAAATTCAAACATGTTGCGGCAATTCTAAAAGCACACTTCGCTTATTACGGTCAACTGGGATCTTTAACCAAGAAGCGTGGCTCCTTAAACCAATTGCGCAATTCCCCCACTAGCGGAGGTCGATTTAAAGGTTCAATTCTTTTCAACTATTTCGTGAAGGGCATAAAAACCTTTGATCAATTAGACAAGAAACGATTTTAAACCCGTATCGATTTCCCAAATTTCAATTACGAATTGTTCAAAACTCGTAAATAACTTGACCTTTTTAGTCCTGCTTCACGCTGAAATATGCTGTACTTTTGCTGAAACAGGTACCAAATTAAGTTGAAGCAATGGAAATCAAGGAATTAGAACGCATAGCGTCACAAACAAGAAGAGACATCGTACGAATGGTTGCAGCTGTTAATTCGGGACACCCTGGAGGGTCTCTTGGATGCACTGATTTTTTAACTGTGCTCTATAACCACGTAATGAAACATACTCCTTCTCCCTTCTCCATGGATGGAATTGGTGAAGACATCTTCTACTTATCCAACGGTCACATATCTCCCGTTTGGTATAGCACTTTGGCACGATGCGGATATTTCCCTGTTGCAGAATTAAGTACATTTAGAAAATTAGGCGGTCGCCTTCAAGGACATCCAAGCACCGACAAAGGACTCCCAGGAATTCGAGCGGCCTCTGGATCTTTAGGACAAGGTTTATCTATGGCAATTGGAACTGCCGAAACGAAAAAATTGAATGGTGATAACTCCCTAGTTTATACCTTGCACGGAGATGGCGAACTTCAAGAGGGTCAAATTTGGGAAGCTGCGATGTATGCAGCTGCAAAAAAAATAGACAATGTCATTGCAACAATCGATTTTAATGGTCGCCAGATCGATGGAGACGTTGACGATGTACTTTCATTGGGGAACCTAAAACAAAAGTGGCAAGCTTTTGGATGGGAAGTTCTGGAAATGGATGGTCATAACATGCAAGAATTAATTGACACACTATCAAAAGCAAAGTCGATGACAGGTCAGGGAAAACCGATTTGCATCATCATGACGACTGAGATGGGGCAAGGTGTTGACTTCATGGTCGGATCACATAAATGGCACGGTGTGGCTCCGAACGAGGAGCAATTAGCAGACGCATTGAGTCAACTGGAAGAAACCCTCGGAGATTATTAAAATTGAGAAAGATTGTATTCATAGTTTTTTTGTTGTTTTCTGGGATTTTATTTTCCCAAGAAGAACAATTGACACGCATCTTGTTTTTATTTGATGCGTCCAATTCTATGAATCAAAAGTGGGGGCGCGAAAATCGTATTGACATTGCTAAACGAACGTTAATCCAATCCGTTGATAGTTTGCGAGGAGTTCCAAATCTTGAAATTGCTTTACGTGTATATGGTCACCAGTCACCAATTACAGCGACCTACCAAGATTGTGAAGACACAAAATTAGAAGCTCCTTTTGCATCAAACAATCACGATTTCATCATCAATAAAATAAAATCCATTCGCGCTAAGGGAACAACACCAATCGCTCGTTCTCTTGAGGCATCAGCCAGTGATTTCCCAGATAAAAATTCCAGGAATATAATTATCTTAATCACTGATGGCATCGAAGCCTGTGATGATGAACCTTGTGTAATTGCAGATAAATTGCGCGCAAAAGGCATATCGATTAGTCCATTTGTAATTGGCTTAGGACTCGACATGTCTTATTTAAATCACTTTAACTGCTACGGTAATTATAAAGCAGCTGAGGACGCGGAAGCATTTCAGGCAGTGTTAAAAAATGTGATTAATGTTGCTCTTGTCAATACAACGGTACAGATCAACCTCAACACCATTCACAAAACCCCTTTAGAAACAGATGTAACGATGTTTTTATACGAAGCAGGCACAAAAAACTTACTCTATACATTTACGCACACTTTAAATGAGAAAGGACTCCCCGATACATTAATTATTGATCCGAATAAGCAGTACGACCTCATTGTAAATACATTACCCATGCGATCTAAAATGGGAATCAGACTCAAGAAATACACTCACAACACTATAGAAGTCGATACTCCTCAAGGCTATATTGAAGTTCAGCACCGTACCAAACCGAAATATTCGGTTGTAGAAACACGGGTCAAGGAGCACGGTAAATCAACGACGCTGAACGCTCAAAAAATAGGCACCACACAAAAATATATTGTCGGGAAATACGACGTAGAAATTTTCACCTTACCAAGGCGATACGCTACAGTAGACGTGGAGCAAAGCGCAACAATCAAAGTGTACGTTGATGCTCCTGGAACCTTAAACCTGAATGGGCTCACCCCAGTAACTGGCCAAATTTTCGAACGCATGTCGGACGGCACGATACAATGGGTGTGTAATTTGCGTGAAGACGTAACTTCGGATCGCTGGGACCTACAGCCAGGTAATTATTTACTAGTTTACAGAAAAATAAAATTAAAATCCGCTTCCTACACACAGGAACGCGAATTCACCATTTTTTCGAATAAATCAATTTCAATAAACTTATGATTGACAGCATGGAAAAACACGTAGAAGTAACAGGAAAAAAAGACACTCGTTCAGGATTTGGTGAAGGCCTTCATGAATTAGGGAAAATCAATTCGAATGTTGTAGCCTTGTGCGCAGACTTGACCGGGTCCTTGAAAATGAATGCATTTGAACACGATTTTCCGGAGCGTTTTTTTCAAGTTGGAATTGCTGAAGCCAACATGATGGGCATTGCTGCTGGGATGACCGTTGGAGGTAAAATACCTTTTACTGGGACATTCGCAAATTTCTCTACTGGAAGAGTGTACGACCAAATTCGTCAATCGATAGCCTATTCTCAGAAAAACGTTAAGATTTGTGCTTCACATGCAGGATTAACACTTGGCGAAGATGGAGCGACGCACCAAATTCTTGAGGATATTGGAATGATGAAAATGTTGCCAAACATGGCGGTAATTGTTCCGTGCGACTTCAATCAAACGAAACAAGCTACAATAGCTATAGCTGAACATGAAGGACCTGTATATTTGCGCTTTGGGCGACCATCTGTTCCAATTTTCACCCCTGCGGACAAAAAATTTG
Organism: Crocinitomicaceae bacterium; assembly: GCA_029254025.1. GTDB lineage: Bacteria > Bacteroidota > Bacteroidia > Flavobacteriales_D > Crocinitomicaceae > JALQTG01. The sequence goes on from JAQWYK010000037.1 coordinate 9,036, forward strand.
AAATAGGTAAAGCTGATATTATCCTCGAAGGATCTGATGTTTCTATTATTGCTTGTGGACATTTAGTTTGGAAAGCTATTGAAGCAGCCCAACAACTCGCCGAACAAGGGATTGATGCTGCAGTCATCAACATGCATACCATCAAGCCATTAGACGAAGCTGCTATTTTGGCAACTGCAACAAAAACAGGATGTGTTGTTACCGCGGAAGAGCACATGCTAAACGGCGGTCTTGGTGATTCAGTTGCCCAAGTACTTGCACGTCACCTTCCTACTCCACAAGAATATGTGGGTGTGAATGACTCATTTGGTGAAAGCGGAACACCAGACGAACTGATGGCTAAATACGGCATCGACACAAAAGATGTTATTGAAGCTGCGAAGCGTGTTATTGGGAGAAAAAAATAGTTCTTGTTTTGGCTCATCACTGAGACCTGGGACTAAGAATAAAAAAGAACCCATGTAGTTCAATTTTCTGAAAACTTCAGAAATGCACGGATAGGATCTCCGACAAACCTTTGTAATCCCCTGGGTTAGCCTTGCTCTAAGAACGAAGGGAGGCCCGCCATTGGTTTATCAAGTGAACCCTAAATTGTAAAATGTTAAGTTTCAAAAATAACACTACATGGGCGGCCATACAGCCTAGAATTGCTGTGACATCTTGTGCCAGAACTCTTGTTTCAAATTTAAGGAAAAGTTTCGAATTCGTACAAACAAAACCGAGAATTAGGATTTGATGCTATAAATCAAAAAGAGGAATAAATGCGTCACACTTATTCCTCTTTTTGCTAAACCTTGCTAAAACTATAAAACCCAATTGCTACAACTATGAAATGCAACAATTATGATACAAATATAAAGGCTATTTTCTGACTGACAAACTTTTTAACATTTTTTTTAGATATAGAACTAAAAATGGTACGCAACCCCATTAAACATAAGGTTAAACGCACCACTACTAAAAACATCTATTTATTTCGTAAAAAGCATTTCACGTAATTTTGGGAACGGCCAAAGCTCATCGTCTACCAAAATCTCTAACTTATTTGCGTGATAAGCGATCTCATCAAAGTACACTTTAACTGTGTCACGGTATGCTTCCGCTCTCTTCTCGATGTTATCCACCTTGTTGGCTGCCTTTCTCTTTTCAAGCATCTCTCGAGAGAATGTTTGCATTTTGTCAAGGTGCATAGATAAGTCTTTTAGCAACTGCTCTTGAACTTTTGTAGCGCCAGCTGCATCCTTACCGAGTACTTCGCGCAGTCCAATAACATTTTGTACTAATTGATTCTGGTAGTTTATTACTGCTGGAATAATGTGATTTTGAGTCATATCACCAATCAAACGAGCTTCAATTTGAACGCGCAAAATATACTTGTCAAACTCAATTTCTTGACGAGCAAGTAATTCGCGTTCAGTGAGTACTCCTTGCTCTTCGAATAATTGAATAGACTCCTTCTTTTTCCAAACTTTCAAAGCAGAAGGCGTATCCTTTAAATTACTTAGACCTCTCTTCCTCGCTTCTTTCACCCATTCTTCACCATATCCATTTCCTTCAAAACGAATGTTTTTGGAGTCCGTAATCAATTGTTGCAATTCTTTCAAAATTGCTTCGTCTTTCGAGTTTCCTCTAGCAATTCGCGCATCTACCGCCACTTTAAACAACTGGAGCTGCTTGGCCATGATGGTATTCAATACTGTCATGGCTTGAGCACAGTTCGCCAAAGAACCTACCGCTCTAAATTCAAATTTGTTTCCTGTAAACGCAAATGGCGAAGTTCTATTTCTATCTGTATTATCGAGTAGAATTTGAGGGATTTTACCAATATTCAACTTTAATTCAGTCTTATCTTGCGGAGTCATTTTCCCAGCCTTAATATTGGATTCCAGATCGTTCAATACTTGTGTTAATTGGGAACCAATAAATGCAGAAATAATAGCTGGAGGTGCTTCATGCCCACCTAGACGGTAATCATTAGAAGCACTTGCGATTGCAGCTCGCAGTAAATCCGCATTATCATGAATCGCTTTAATTGTATTTACGAAAAAGGTTAAAAACTGTAAATTACTCTTCGGATTTTTACCTGGCGCCAATAAATTCACACCTGTATCCGTAGCCAATGACCAGTTATTGTGTTTCCCAGAACCATTTAAACCAGCAAAAGGCTTTTCATGCAACAATACCCGGAAATCATGTTTACGTGCTATTTTCTCCATTAAGTCCATCAACAATAGGTTGTGGTCGTTGGCCAAATTACACTCTTCAAACATCGGAGCACATTCGAATTGATTCGGAGCTACTTCATTGTGGCGCGTCGTAACCGGTATTCCTAATCGTATTGATTCTCTTTCAAAATCACGCATAAAAGCTGTTACTCGCTCTGGAATCGATCCAAAATAATGATCATCGAGCTGCTGTCCCTTCGCAGGAGCATGTCCAAACAACACTCTTCCTGTCATCATTAAGTCAGGACGCGCATTATAGAACGCTTTATCTACCAAGAAATATTCTTGTTCCCAACCTAAGGTTGCGCTTACTTTTGTAACATTCTTATCAAAGTATTGACATACCTCAACAGCCGATTGATCAACTGCTGCTAAGGCCTTTAATAGAGGCATTTTATAATCCAATGCTTCACCCGTGTATGCAATAAAGATGGTTGGGATACACAACGTGTTCGAAATCACAAAAGCAGGAGAAGATGGATCCCATGCAGTATAACCTCGCGCTTCGAATGTATTTCTAATTCCTCCATTAGGAAAAGAGGAAGCATCTGGCTCTTGTTGTACTAATAAGTCTCCACTAAATTGTTCAATTGCCTTTCCAGGACCAATTGGCTTAAAAAAGGCATCATGCTTTTCTGCTGTAGATCCCGTTAGCGGTTGAAACCAATGTGTGTAGTGCGTTGCACCTTTGCTGATTGCCCAATCTTTCATAGCGGTAGCGACTTGATCTGCAATTCTGCGTTCAACACGAGAACCAGTGGCTACTGACTCCTTGATTGATTTATACGCTTCCTCAGGAAGGTATTCACGCATAACTTCTAAATGAAACACATTCTCCCCGAAAATGGAAGAAATTCTTGACATTGGCTCAATATGCAACGGTTTACGATGCAATACATCTTGATACGCTTGTTTTCTAGTGGATGACATAATTAAAAATTATAATTTCGACGCAAATATACACTTTTACAAGGGTAAGTATTCAGATTTATGCAAAAAAGTTATAAACACCCCCTATATTTACAGGGCAAACTTCTAATAATATACTTTTTTACGTCAACAGCCATAAAAAACACCAGAACAATTAAGAATAATGAATTTGTTCTCTCTATCTACTCTCCCGTCAAGCTCATAGAAAATACCTTTTCTTAACATTATTATCGCTACAACATCTTTATATTTGTCGCGAATTTTTACATTACACCTTTTTTTAGGCATGACGAATATTTTTATCGCCAATCTTGATTTTGACATCTCTTCTGAAGACCTAAATAATACGTTTTCGCACTTTGGCGCTGTAAGCTGCGCACACGTCGTTTATGATAATGCCACAAAGCGATCGAAAGGATATGGGTATGTAGAGATGGACGATACTGATGAGGCGATTGCTGCAATTGAAGCCCTCAACGGACTAGAAGTAAATGGTCGTAAACTAGATGTAAAAATCGCTTCTCCTAAAGGCTCTCGTCCTGAGAAACCAGAAGCCCCGCGAAAGAAATTCGAAAGGAAACCTCAATTCGATCGACCAAAAAGAGTTTTTGACGCGCCTACTCAACATTCCGAACCTAAAAGAATATTAGGGCCGCGAAATATGAAAAATTAGTATCCTATTTAGACTAATAATTAGCTCGATTTTCGCGGAAACCTTTGAAGAGATTAATTGATCCGAATTGTTTCTATCAAAAGACATCTTGCTATTTTGCTTTAGATTAAATATTAATCTCGACGCTGACCAAATCGCCTGCTAACAGCCCCGCCTTCATCCTTGCGGAGCTTTTCAAAGGCAACAGATGAGCCTCTTCCTTTTTGTCATACCATATCGACGTATTCCACGAAAAGTCATTTATCCTTGCAATAGCCTTCATTCTTCCCCACCGTTCTTCCTGCCGCTGTAAATTGGCTCTAATCTCCTCAGAAAGCTTTAGTGGTAACGAAACAAAAAACCATCCAGAGGAACTTTTATGTTGCCAAATTTTAGCTGAAAACGTGTAAGCTAGTTTATCCAACATACTTCATTAATTCGAATGCACTTTAACTCATTACACAATAATTCTACTTACCTATTACTGCCTCGTACAAGACTCGTTGTATTTCAGTTCGGATATCCATTTTAACTAACTTCCAGTTATCAGCTGATGGATAAACCCGATTGGACAGAAAAACATAATTAATCCCATACTCAGGGTCAGCCCATACTTGAGTACCCGTAAACCCTGAGTGTCCAAAACTCTTTAAGGAAACAAGGTTACAAGTGGGACCGCCATCCAATGACGTGACTGGTCTATCAAAACCCGCCCCACGCCTATTTGTAGGGCAATTCTGGCATGAGGTATAACGCTTTACTACAGATTCAGTCAAGTAACGTTCACCTCCATAAACACCATTATTCAACAACATTTGCATTAGTGCCGCCAGATCATGTGCAGTGGAAAATACGCCGGCATGACCACCTACACCATTCGTCATTGCTGCCCCCATGTCATGTACATACCCATGGACCAATTGATACCTGAAATAATTGTCTTGTTCCGTTGGAGCAATCCGCTCTTTCCCATAATGTTGGAGTGGATTGTAGCGCATCGACTCTAGTCCCATGGGAACATAAAAATCGGAGACGACATAATCATCTAAAGTCTTTTTCGTCTTATTCTCCACAATACGTTTCACGAAATAATACCCTAAATCAGAGTACTTGTACTTTTTCGCCAGTAATGGAGTCGATAAAATCGTAGCATACATTGAATCAGGGTAAGAATTCAAGAGGTACAAGCTATCCGCTACCTGAAGTTTCACTGAATCATTCGCAATTTTTGTGTACAATAAAGAATCCGGACGTTTATTCACCAACGTTTTCGTGTAAAACGGAATCCAAGGAGCGAAGCCAGCCTGGTGCGCCATCATGTCCTTTAACACAACACTTGAATATGGCGTATTCCCGGTCAATTCTGGCAAATAACTTCCTAACGTACTATCCAATGAGAATAATTTCTGATCCTCTAAGCGCATCAATGAAATTGTTGAAGCCGCAATTTTTGTCACAGAGGCAATATCGTATACGGTTTTCCGATCGACAGCTTGAGTGGAGTCATACGTTAGATAACCAAAGGCTTTATCATAAAAAACCTTACCATCTTTGGCTAATACGATTTGACAACCTGGATAGGCTCCTAAAGCAATTCCATTTAACGCAATAGAATCAATTTCAGAAAGCTTTTCCCTACTCAATCCAAGTTCCTCAGGTTCAGTATATTTCAACCTAGAGGCTGGCGGAGTAGATAGTCCAAAATCGATTGGAAACAAGTAGCTCAATGTCACAGGGAGCTTTCCAACACTTGAAAAACCGCCAAAAATAAGCTGAGCAGCACGTTCTTGTGCTCTCATATGATTTTCAAAACCGAGTATAACAGCATCCGCATTAGCAATCGGTTCAGCGTCTTTCACAACATAAGGGTTTCCGAAGAGACTCAGAATCACTTTCGATTTCTTCGGTAGTCGGTCAATAAAACTCTCCCAACCTTCTGGATACCCATAACCTTTTCTGGGTAACATTGAACGAGCGTGCAAATTGACCAAGATTACATCGTAGTGGGTAAGGCTATCTCCAAACCGTCGCTCAGCCTCCAATCCTGAATACGCGTGAAAAGAATCCAACTGAGCATACATTTGAGCACGCTCCAAAAAAGCGCCACTTCTTGGTCCAACGGTTACGACCGCAATTTTTCGATCTACTCGTCCAACAGGAATAGCCTGTTCATTCTTCACTACTGTCAATGCTTTCTCATACGTTTGATTCAAGGCAAACTCCAACCGGTGAAGATCTGGCTCAACTGCTTCCTTCGGCTGAATTATAGCGTAATACTTTGCTCTCAAAATACGTAAACAACGATCATTGACTTCAGCTTCCGTTAACTCCCCATTATCTACGGCTTCCTCAATTCGGGTGATAGATGCCGCTACATCTTCAGGATACAATAAAATGTCATTCCCCGCAAGGTATGCTTTGACAACAACTTCAACCTTTCCGTACCTGTCAGCTACGGCTTTCATATTCAGCGCATCACTAATCACTAACCCACTGAATTTTAGTTTTCCACGCAGGTAATCTTGGATCACAACTTTGGAAAAACTAGATGGTGTACCGGTACTATCCAAAGATGGGACCTTCAAGTGCGCCATCATCACTGAAGACGCCCCAGCTAATCTACCCATTTTAAAAGGCGTCCAATCGATTAGGTCAAGATCGCGTAGAGACTTATTTACGGTTGGCAAGTCATAATGAGAATCCATATCAGTATCTCCGTGACCTGGAAAATGCTTCATACAACTCAAAACATGTTGACCCTCTAATCCTTTAATCACCGACATTCCTTGAAGCCCTACTCGCTGAGGGTTTTCCCCAAAAGAACGGAAGCCTATTACGGGATTATTTGGATTCGTATTTACATCTAATACAGGCGCAAAATTCATATGGATTCCAAGCTCCCTTAGCTCATACCCCATTGCCGAAGCTATAAGTTCTGTTTGCTCGGGCACATTAGCCGCTCCTATCGTTAACCCATAAGGAAAACGTTCCTCACCGTACAATCGCATGGCCATTCCCCACTCGGCATCCATTCCTAGAAGTAACGGAATCCTACTTTTTGCTTGAAATCGGGAAATACTTTCTCGTGTGTTCGCGCGGTCTCCTTGAAAATAAATTAAACCACCTATTTCGTGAAACTGAATCAATGAGTCTATCTCTTGCTGGTGTGCCTCATTTTTATTCGGCCAAGTCGCCACCATAAAAGATTGGGCAATCTTCTGACGCAGTGTCATCGATTCCATTTGCTTTTGTGCCCACTCCGGTGATTGCCTCAAGAAGAACGGAAGTTCTCGATCGATAGTTTGCTGTACCTCATAATGTTCTGACGTTACTTCGGGACTAAATCCCAAAAACAACGCTGCTATAACCAGCGCCTTAATCAACCGTATCGTTCTCGTTTTCTTCATTACCGTAAAATTACTGACTAACTGTCATTTGATTCGAGCTTGGTACAGTAGTTGTCCACAGCCTTCCGTGAATTGATAAATGATGTGAAGATTTTACAAGTTCTTGCGAGATTTGGGACACCCATTTTATATTTTCCGTTATCTTTATCTATTCCAATAAAGTAATGTTATTGTCATTTTTTCGTTACAAAAAATAGACCGAGAAAAAACAGCGTATGTTAGAGCGAATTAAATTCATGAAAGTAAACAGCCATAAGAAATATGGTTATGTCCCTCGTTATTATGACGCACGAAAAGAGCGATTAAACGCCATGATTGCAGAATATAAAGATGATGATTTGATGGATCAAGACTCTGCTGCGTATCGTGCTCGGATGAAACAACGCATGGAACGAAGCTGGAACTTGAACAATGAACATGCTACTCAATCCCGCTCCGCAAATGTTCGATTGATCATAATATTGGCTGCTTTAATCGCCGTAACTTATTTTATTTTCGACTATGTAGACATGTTTTCTGCGGATATTATTTCAATTGACCAACCTGTATCTGTCCAATAAATCATGAGCGAAGTCATCCGTTTGTTACCTGATAACATTGCCAATCAGATTGCTGCTGGCGAGGTCATTCAACGTCCCGCTTCCGTGGTGAAAGAATTGATTGAAAATGCAGTTGATGCAGGAGCAACAAAAATAGAACTACATCTAAAAGACGCAGGACGCACCTTAATCCAAGTCATTGATGATGGAAAAGGAATGACTGAAATGGATGCTCGCATGAGCTTTGAGCGGCATGCTACCAGTAAGCTCAGACATGCGGATGATTTGTTTAACCTCTCCACCAAAGGATTTAGGGGGGAAGCGTTGGCATCAATTGCAGCGATTGCGCACGTAACATTGGAAACCAAGCACGAAACACGTGAAATAGGAACGAAAGTGACGATCGCAGCAAGTAAAATTGAGGCTCAAGAACCTATTGCACGTCAAACCGGCACCAGTATATCCGTGAAAAATCTTTTCTTTAATGTTCCCGCACGCCGGAATTTCTTAAAATCGGATAGCATTGAATCGAAACACATTTTGGAGGAATTCTACCGAGTAGCACTAACGCATCCAGAGGTGGGTTTCAAGATAACGCACAATGGAAATACCCTACATGATTTAGGCAGTGCTATTTTACGGAAACGAATCATCGATTTATTCGGTGGAAATATCAATGAAAAGCTTGTTCCCATAGAAGAAGACACTGATTTAGTTCAAATTAAAGGATTTGTAGCGAAACCTGAGTTTGCCCGAAAAACTCGGGGTGAACAATATTTCTTTGTAAACAATCGCTTTTTCAAAGACAGCTATTTTCACCATGCAGTGAGTGCTGCATTTGACAACTTAATTCCGGCAAAAACATACCCAAGTTACTTTATTTACTTAGCTGTACCGAAGGATTCGATTGATGTTAACATTCATCCTACTAAGACAGAAATTAAGTTTGAAGAAGACCGCAATATTTACAGTATTTTGCGCAGCACAGTTAAACTGGCGCTTGGCAAATACAATATTGCTCCTACGATAGATTTTGAAGTAGAAACTCAATTTGACGTTCAGCCTCTTCAATCTCATGAATCTATTCGCATCCCTCAAATTGAGGTGGATCCAACCTACAATCCTTTTGAAGAGGAGAGAAAACAATTGTCGCAAAAAAGTTTTTCAAGCTCAGGCAGCGGAACAATGAAGCGGGATGGTCTAAAACCTTTACAACCAAACCGATCAGACTGGGAGAGTTTCTATGAAATTGCACGTGAAGAAAAAGATACCTCTTCGGAAATCGAATATGAACATGAACAGCAATCGTTGAAACAATCAATGGTTTTACATGGGAAGTACATTCTTGCGCAGGTAAAATCTGGATTAATGATGATTCATATAAAGCGTGCGAAAGAGCGAATTCTCTATGATCAGCTCATGGAACAATTTATTGTTTCACCAATTTCATCACAGCAGCTCATGTTTCCGATTGAGGAAAAAATGCTAAGCACGGAAAAATTAGAATGGGAAAATAACGCCGCATCTTTACTCAGGCTGGGATTTGAGTGGGATTGGAACAAAGAAACGATTGTATTATCCGGCATCCCCGCGCATCTCAATGCCGACAACTTGCAAGAATGTTTAGAAAAGATCATTCATAAGATTAGTCACGAAAACATTGACAAAGGCGAACTAGCACACGAATTAATTGTTTCACTTACAGCGGTTACTAGCGGAAATAATCACGCACTGTCCAGCGAAGAGCAAGAGAACTTAGTCAATGAGCTATTCTCGAGTGCAGAACATCAATTTGGTCCAACGGGAAAACGCATCATACAAACCGTGGAAATAGAAGAATTGAATAAACGATTTAACTAATGAATAACCTACTTGGAAATATGCCCCCTGTGGTAAAGAACTTATTGATTTTAAATGTGGTCATGTTTATTGTAACGGTTATTGGCGAACAACAAGGCATTCGTATGACCTATGTGCTGGGTGGCTATGTTTTCGGATCTCCATTTTTTGAACCCTATCAAATGGTAACACACTTTTTCATGCATGGAGGTTTGTTTCATATTTTCTTCAACATGTTTGCATTGGTGGTTTTCGGATCAGCATTAGAGCAAGTTTGGGGTCCAAAACGATTTTTTATTTTTTACATTGCTACCGCTTTGGGAGCCTTCATCTTCCATCAAGTCGTTGGTTATATGGAATTTAAGCAAATCGAATCGGCACTTATTGCCGACGGCTATGATATGTTCGAAGTGAATAAACGCATCAGCGAATTGCATGTACAGGGCATGATCTTCACTGAACCTCTTTTACGCGATTACCAGATTGCCATAGGTGTGCCCGTTGTAGGTGCTTCTGGAGCCGTTTATGGTTTGCTCGCGGCTTTTGCCTATTTATTTCCGAACACACAGCTCATGTTATTGTTTCCTCCGATTCCGGTCAAAGCGAAATGGCTCGTATTGTTCTTGGTAGGGATTGCTTTATTTAACAGTGTACGCTCTCAACCTGGAGATAATATTGCCCATCTTGCTCACTTAGGTGGCGCTGTGGTCGGCTTTATCATAGTACTTATTTGGCAACGTGATAAGAAAAATTTCTATTAATAATGCAGCGAAGTTTTATAGATGAATTGAAATACCAATGGCAATATGGAGGAATGCACATCAAACTAATTGGTGTAAATATCCTCGTATTTCTATTCATTGGTACTTTCTCCGTATTTGCGAAATTATCGGCCATTAACGGTGCGTCACCGACGAGTTCTTTCATTGAAGACTTGTTCACGCTTCACGGCACATGGGAAGGCTTTATTCTCCGTCCTTGGGGATTGGTCACGAGTATATTTGCACACTTCGAGTTCTTTCATTTTCTCTTTAACATGATCTTCTTGTATTTTGCAGGAAGCATGTTCATGCGTTATTTCAACGGAAAGCGCCTGTTGTACACTTATTTCATGGGAGGAATACTGGGAGGATTGTTTCAACTCATAGCCTACAGTATATTTCCGGCTTTACAAGGTATTGAAAGTTATGTCGTTGGTGCATCGGGATCAATTATGGCCATATTCGTAGCTGTCGCCTTTCATCGTCCTCAAGAAAAGATTTTATTTTTCGGAATAGTCCCTATACGCCTTATTTTCTTAGCACTCTTCTTTATTCTAGTGGATTTCTTTCGCCTTGGCGACAATGACAACGTGGCTCATTTTGCCCATTTAGGTGGAGCCATCTTCGGAATATGGTCAATCCAACATCTATATAGTAAAAACAATATCATTACCCTTACCGAGCGGTGGATAGAGCGAATCAAAAAACCGTTTCAGAAAGGCCCTAAACTCAAGGTTAAAAAAGGTGGTTATCAAACGGATGCTCGAAAAATGACGGACGAAGAATACAATGCCATCAAGAAAAAGAAACAAGAGCAAGTTGATCGTATCTTGGATAAAATTTCAAAGTCTGGATACGACAGCCTAACTAAACAAGAAAAGGCAATTTTGTTTGACCAAAGTAAAAATGGCTAAATCACCTACACGGCTTCGGAAACTCTTGGGGTGGATCATTCATCTTTTGTTATGGCCGCTTATCATCTGCCTCGTATTGAGCTACCTTAGCCCGTTTATTTCTCCAGAAAAAGCGTGGTGGATTTCCTTCTTTGGATTAGCCTACCCTATTTTCCTATTATCCGCTATCGGCTTTTTAGTGGTGTTCATCTTGACAAAATCGCGGCGTATATACTCTATTGGACTTGTGTTGCTCCTTGGGCTTCCTTTACACATCCGTTACTTTTCACTGGGATGGTCAGCTGAGCGAGCAGATTATCCCAATGACAATACCTTGCGCGTCATGAGTTACAATGTTCGATTATTCAATTACTATGAATGGTTAGATGAAGACCGAAACACGTCACGCGACT
>JAQWYK010000009.1 GCA_029254025.1 Crocinitomicaceae bacterium
GAAATCCTTTTTGAATCAAATAATGCCAACGTTGGGTGGGATGGAACATACGGTGGTAAGATAGTCAAAGACGGTACATATATCTGGAAAATTGAGTTCAAAACCAAATACACGGATGAGCGTCAAGTTCATGTTGGACATGTTAATATACTTAGGTAAATTATAAATACATAAAAAAGCTGGCTAGTTAATAACAAGGTGGCTTTTTTATGTATAATCATGCAGATTACTGCGACATGCTCGCTTATGATAATGGAGTTCATTGATGTATGCCATTGTTAATAACAAGAACCGTAAAACTGTGAACAATAACATTCTTCTCTGGTAAAACAATCATAAAAATAAAAATCAAAGATAACGGGACGGTAGTAAAGTAAATAATCTGCGATATACAGAAATATATCATATTAGAAAGAACATGAAATAATAAGAAACTCATGCAGGTAGAGGTTATAATTAGAACTACTGTTCAAATATCTCCAACAAAACTTCCCTCTTCAAGTAATACTTGTTGAAATTCAAAACACAATCCAAAAAAAGAATTGATTTGCGCTAATCAATTATCTTCAGTCTATCATCATCCATAAAGAAATTAGGCAAAAATTGGTGTTTTCAGAACTTATTAGTTTCTGCAGATTGCATGTGTTCTAATACATTAGTTTGAGTAAATTCCTTGAAACTCAAGAGAGTGATTGGCTCAGAAAATATAACACTCAACTTCAAATATAAATTTAGCTATTCTTCCCGTAGGAAGGTTTACTTTAGATTTCAGTGATCTATATCGGTGAGGTTAATGCTTGGGAGTAAAATGTCTTATTTACACTTCAAAGTACTCTAATGATGATAATTTATTATTAAATAAAAAAATGGAGCTGATGACAACTCCATTTTATAAACTAATTAATCCATTATCAAACTACAATAATCTTGATACTTAACTTTTCTCCTTCAATAAGAGCTGTAACTATATAAAAACCAGGATCTAAATCAAGTAATTCTATTTTAGTTTCCGCCTCACTTGGACGGATTTTTTTAACAAGCTCTCCTGCTTGATCATATACTCTAATTTCTTCTGCATAATTTGTCCATTTGATATTTACATCTCCTTCCGAAGGATTTGGATATGCTGTCAAAAGGTTACCTTTAGCTCCAAAATTCACCGAAATTGGTTGGTAAATTGTTTTGTCCCCATTGTAATTAACTTGAGTAAGCCTATAATACTGTACTCCTACCTTAGGATTAAAATCTAACTCAGAATAAGTTGTTTCTTCAGAAGTAGTCCCTTGGCCTTGAGTTATTGTCAATCCATACCAGAATCTTCCATCATAAGTTTTGTCTGTGACAAAATGTGAGTTATTGTTCTCAGAACCTGTAATCCACTCGATTTCAATCTTCTCACGAACAGGTTTTGCAGTAAAATCAATTAGCTCCACAGGCAAGATAACTAAATTTGAATCTGCAAACACATTGAATTCACATTCTTCTACAATGTATTCTGCGGTTGACTTACATCCATAAATACTTTGGTATTCAACATCATAAACTCTGGCTTCTTGACCAGTTCCGAGAAAAACATAATCCTTAAATGTATATTTCAGACTATCATACTCCATCGTTCCGGTTCCATTTAGTACAAGCTGAGGATCACCTCCATCTTTTATTACTTCATGTCGCAAACTGAACAATTCAAACTCTCGAGTTAAATTAAGTGCTGATCCAGCATCTAATCTCCCTTCACCAAGAAGCCCCTGATAATTTGTATTTAACGAATCTATATTAACTGCTGACTTCTTTAAAATATAGTCAACCTCGCAGTTTGACAAATTCGGCTCTTCAGTTATCATTAGACCAATCGTCCCGGTAACAATTGGACTCGCGAACGATGTCCCGTTGCCATAACCATAAGTGTTGTTAGGGAAGGCTAAGGGAACATTATATCCGGGAGCAACAATATCTACCTTGTCATTGTGTTGATGTGTAGTATTTGGGTTTCCTACTGTTTTTTCATGATTATCGTTCGCACCAATGCTTGACACGGAAATCACACCATCATATGATGCTGGGTATACATAATTACTAGGGCCTCCGCAGGTACTTCCATTTCCGGCAGAAGCAACGATAATCATCCCTGTACTCAAAGCCTCATCAATGGCTTGTTGCTGATAAATATTAAAATTACATCCTGAAGCCCAGCTTAAATTAATAACATCCACCCCTGAATACGCGGCTTGTAAGATAGAATTATAACTCATTGGGTACAACATTAAATCACAGTTATAACCAATAGAACTTTTCCCAAGTGAGTTATTAGTATTTCCAGCTGCAGCAGTCGCCACTGCTGTACCGTGTAGGTAGTCAGAATTATTACTCGGTACTACAGTAGAATATTTGCCAACTAATTCTTCATGATCTAAGTCAAAATTAGAGTCGGAAATTCCTATTTTCACCGTTCTTGAACCAGTGTTAATCTTCCAGGCCTCTTTAGCACCGATTAAGTCTAGTGCGTAATCCGTTGAGAACACCTTATCATAATCGTTTGTTTCTTCAGTTAACGGTGAAGGCTTCGCAACCAATTCTGCATTAGAAATTCCAATTAAGGCTAATTTGGATAAAACTGATTGTATATCACAATTATCACAACTAAATTCATATAGTGACTTTAATTCTGGATTTCTAGAATAGGAAAATGGCCGAGAAACAATTAGACCATTTACTTCAATTAAGCTATCCAAAAGAGGGTTATCATTTGGTAAATCACCATTAATTGTTCCCCATACCGCCGTTACTTCTGTATGGGTATTTGGTTCCTCGAGCTCAACAGTTTCCCCTTGACTAGGTACTTTTTGAGAAATCGCTGCAAATCCTAGTAATAAGGCCGCAATCGTTGAGAGTGTTTTAAATGTTTTCATAACTATTGATTTAATATTATTATCCAAAATTAAGGATAATTCATGCTGCAAAATTTAAACGATTAACTTTCAATAAAAAAAGTTACAAAAGTCATTTTTATAATGTTGAAAGGTCGAATTCTGTTGAATTCGACCTTCATATAAATTAAATGGAATTATTTATAATTGACCATCAGATATGTAAACACCCTTCTTATAAACCTCAACTTTCAAAAGAAGTCCGTCTTCATCATAAATGTATAACCTACCATCCCACAATAAACCGTTTTTAAATTCGCCTTCCATCCACATTTCCTTGTTTTCATTCAAGACTTTGTTATATGCATTTGGCTTAAAATCGGAGAGTACAATTGGTTTAGGGGCTTTTTTCGCTGATGCAGTTTTTACGACATCAGCGGCTGGATGTATCATTGCAATTTCTCCTGAAGTTTCTTGTACCGAGCCATCTGCTCCATAGACCAACCGCTCTTTCACATCGCCATTCGGCCAGTAACGTGTAGCTGCCCCTGAAGGAACACCATTGTTAGCTTCGTATTCAAATTCAACTTTACCATTGTCATAACGATAAACAACCTTGCCAGACTCTTTTCCCGCCTCATTGTAAGAAGATTCATACACTTTGACACCTTTTTCATTGAACCGTACTAAGGAATCACTGTAACGTTGCTTAGAAAATGTACCTTTTTCTTTAATAGTCCCATTCGGATGATAATGAATAAATGGTCCATTAGGACGGTTATTCTTGTACTCCCCCTCAGTGCGTGGAGTCATACCATCTTTGAAATAAAGAACCCATCTGCCATCTTTTCGGTCGTTTAAATAGGTGCCTTCAGAAATCTTTCCGTCTTCTGGATACCCTTTATCTGGTTGCTCTTTACCAAAATGAATCCATTCCCCCTGTTTACGACCATTTTCATCAACGAAGTTCTTCGGGTCTTCCTGATCATCATCCCCTTGAATAGAGAAAGAGGTTGTAGCCCAACTTTCAAAACCAATTAGAAGTAAACTAATAAATAATAATAATTTCATTTCACCAACTTTTAGGTCATTATAGCAAGAGTAATTTATCAAAAATTTTAATAAAATCTTACAAAAGTGTAAAAAATTAGACAAATACACTAAAACCTTAGACGAACAAAAAAATAACAGGTTCTCTTTTACATCAAAGATTCGTCGGTATTCTCTAACATAACTTTTACCATTGCAGATAAATCGTAACTCATACTCCATCCCCAATCATTCTTAGCATCTCGATCATCAATAGAGTTTGGCCAACTATCTGCAATTTTTTGTCGGAAATCTGGAGCATAATTAATGCCAAATCCTGGAAGTCTTTCTGTTATGGCCTCTGCGAGTAATTTGGGAGTAAAACTCATACCTGCAAGATTATAGGATGTACGGATCTTGATATTTTCCGTAGGGGATTGCATAATCTGAATCGTTGCACGAATAGCATCCTCCATATACATCATTGGAAGGGCTGTGTTTTCCGATAAATAACAAGTATAACTATTTGATTTCTTGGCATGATAAAAAATATCCACAGCATAATCAGTGGTTCCTCCACCCGGAAGAGAAGTGTAAGAAATGAGTCCTGGGTAACGTATGCTACGCACGTCAACACCATATTTACAATGATAATAATTACACCATTGCTCCCCAGATTGTTTAGAAATTCCGTAAACAGTCGTAGGCTCCATAATTGTGCTTTGGGGCGTCATATCTTTAGGAGTCGTGGGGCCGAATACTGCAATTGAACTCGGCCAAAAAACCTTTTCAATTTTCTTATATCTAGCTAGGTTTAATACATTAAATAGACCATCCATATTAAGTTTCCACGCGAAATCAGGATTCTTCTCTGCTGTAGCAGATAACAACGCTGCTAATAAATAAATTTCAGATACACCGTATTCTTTAACAACTCCATCCAATGCTTCTGCATTCATTACATCAAGAGCAAGGTAATTACTTTCCCTTAATGCGAATGTTGGCTCTGGCTTCACATCACTCGCTATAACGTTAGATTTTCCATATTCCTTCTCTAAAGCAAGAACCAATTCCGTCCCAATTTGCCCTGCTGATCCAATTACAAGTATTTTCCCCATTGCGTTGTACAGTATATTTGGAAGCGAATATAAGCACTTCATAGTAGAATGCATTCGATAACATAAGATTTTATATTCGTTTGGCCGCCGATGAGAAAAGGTAAGTAACTTACATCTGATTTTCGTCAGTATTCGATTGCTTCCAAACACATTTTTTAACATCCTAGATTCTTTTTATATATTTGTGTAATAGAAAATAGTGAATATGTACAATTGGGTGACTCTTCAAGAATTTAAAAAATTATTGCTGAAACGCAATCCGGAATGAGTGTCCGAGACCTATCTCTGACAACCAGTTTTACATTTACTCATTAAAATTTCGAAATATGCCCTTTTATCATAAAATGGGTGAGATTCCTCACAAAAGACACACAGTATTTCAGTCTGAAGAGGGAGCTTACTACTACGAAGAACTTTTTGGAACAGAAGGTTTTAGTAGCATGTCTTCGCTTCTCTATCATGTACATCGTCCAACAATGGTGAAATCGGTTAGTGATCCAAAAGACATGACACCAGTTGCTGCAGTGGCAAAAAACATTAAGTCTCAAATGCTAAATGGATTTAATGTGCCAGCAGTTAATGACTTTTTGGAAAGTCGCAAGACAGTCTTGTTCAACAACGACTTAAACATAGTACTTGCAGCTCCCAAACAATCGTTGCGTTCCTATTTCTATAAAAATGCGGATGCAGACGAAATGATATTCGTCCACAAAGGAAAAGGAACTTTGCGAACGATGCTAGGGAATCTCCCTTTTAGCTATGGTGACTATTTGATTATTCCAAGAGGAATAACCTACCAAATTGATTTTGATAGTGCAGACAATCGTTTATTTATTGTTGAATCATTTTCTCCAATATTAACACCGCGCACGTATCGCAATAAATTCGGACAATTACTAGAACATTCTCCATTTTGTGAGCGAGATATTCGTACACCTGAAACGTTAGAAACGCACAGGGAAAAAGGTGATTTCACGGTAAAAATCAAAAAAGAAAATGTATTACATGAATTAGTCTATGCATCTCATCCATTTGATGTAGTCGGCTATGACGGATATAATTTCCCATACGCTTTTTCTATACATGATTTCGAACCTATAACAGGCCGTGTCCACATGCCACCGCCAATCCACCAGACGTTTGAAGCGCACAACTTCGTGGTATGTTCTTTCTGTCCTAGGTTATACGACTATCATCCTAAAGCTATTCCAGCACCTTACAATCATAGTAACATTGATTCTGATGAAGTGTTGTATTACATCGATGGTGACTTCATGAGTAGAAATCACGTGGACAAAGGATATATATCGTTGCATCCTGCGGGAATTCCTCACGGTCCACATCCTGGAGCAATGGAACGATCAATTGGTCAAAAAGAAACCTTAGAACTAGCTGTGATGGTGGATACGTTTAAACCATTACGATTAACACAAACTGCAGTAGATATTGCAGACAAAGATTATTTTATATCCTGGTTGGAATAAAGAAACCAGATTACTCATTATTAAAGATTAAATTATGGCAAAAGAAGTAAAGAGCGTTAATTATGGCCTCGAAAAAATATTTGAAGGAGCACAGGATTTTCTTCCTCTTTTAGGAACAGATTACATAGAATTTTATGTGGGTAACGCCAAGCAGGCCGCTCATTTCTATAAAACTGCATTCGGATTTCAATCGCATGCATATGCTGGATTAGAAACAGGTGTCACAGATAGAGCTTCCTATGTATTGAAACAAGATAAAATTCGGTTAGTACTAACAACTGCATTAACCAGCGATTCACCTATCGGAGAACATGTGAAAAAACATGGAGACGGTGTGAAAGTTGTTGCATTGTGGGTAGAAGATGCGAAAAGTGCTTGGGAGGAGACGACTAAACGTGGCGCCAAATCTTATATGGAACCAACTGTAGAAAAAGATGAGCACGGAGAAGTGGTTCGATCAGGAATTTATACCTACGGTGAAACTATTCACATGTTTGTGGAGCGCAAAAATTATACAGGAGCGTTTTTGCCAGGTTACAAGAATTGGGAATCCGATTACAATCCAACACCAACTGGACTTAAGTACATTGACCACATGGTAGGTAATGTAGGATGGGGTGAAATGAATACATGGGTGAAATGGTACGAAGATGTAATGGGATTTGAAAATTTCCTATCATTCGATGATAAACAAATTCATACAGAATATTCTGCATTGATGTCTAAAGTAATGTCTAATGGTAATGGACGCGTAAAATTCCCAATCAACGAGCCCGCTGAAGGTAAAAAGAGATCTCAAATTGAAGAATATCTTGATTTTTATGAAGGACCAGGCGTTCAACATATAGCGGTTGCTACAGATAATATTCTACAAACAGTTGCAGAACTAAGAAATAGAGGAATTGAGTTTTTATCTACTCCTCCTCAAATTTATTACGATGCCATTCCAGAGCGTTTAGGTCGCTTTGACCACAATATGAAGGAAGATATTGAAGCCATCAAAAAGCTAGGTATCATGGTGGATGCTGATGAGGAAGGTTACTTATTGCAAATCTTCACCAAACCAGTTGAAGATCGTCCTACTCTTTTCTTCGAAATCATCCAACGAATGGGGGCTCGAGGATTTGGTGCTGGTAACTTTAAAGCGTTGTTTGAGTCTATTGAACGAGAACAAGAAAAAAGAGGGACTTTATAAGTTCAGAGTTGAAAAATTGGAGTTTAAAAAGCGAGTTAACATAGTTTAGCTCGCTTTTTTTGTTGTTAATACTTTAGACTCTAGAATGGGACTAAGTTTCACGAGAAGGAACAAAATTCACAATTAAAAACAAGTGCCAATTAAGGTAACACTTCTCGCAGTACGAAGCTGAGCATTAAGAATTTTCAGTTCAGAGTACTAAACTCAAACTTATCACACAATAATCCGATTTAGCTCTTTAGCAAATACACTCTGAATTTTCTGCAGCTGCATTTGCTCACGCAATAGACTTTCCATTTTGCTTTCGTCAAACTCTGCATGGTCCGGCTTCAGGCGTTCACGGATGTATTCGATTCGCTGCTTAATTTTAGAATTTTTAAACGTATATAAAGACTCATGCAAAGCTTGCGACAACCGCTGTAGTTCGTCGTTGGTGTAGATTTTAAAATCTTTTAACCAACTTGCACTAAGTTCATATTTATTGGTTAGAAAATCAGAGACTAATTGAACTATTTCTTGATTTTCATTTCGTAAAAAGTAGGTTGGTGAGTATAATATATCTTCTTCTAATCCTTTTTTACAAATTTCATAAATCTCTTGAAAAACTGGATTTGAAAATACAAGGTCATCCCGATCAATTTCATGTACCACAAGTTCAGCTAAACTCACATCAACGGTCATAGGAGGCTCACCTATTGGGGCCTGATTTAATTCAATCGCACGAGAACCGTACAAAACGAGTATGCGAATTAAATCGAGTTCCTTTGCCTTATCCCCTTCATTCGGATCAATTGTTACCGACTGTTTAGCAGGTTGCTGAGGCATCTGAAAACTAGATAAATCTTCTCGTTGTTGCTCAGGAGACACATTTAGATGTTGACTGACCCGAATGCTTCGCTTGTTACGGCGAATTTTGTTCATTTCATTGAGCAAAGTTTGCTCGTCCAACTCAAACTGTTCGGAGGTCTCTTTTAAATACACTGAACGCGTTATATCATCAGGAATCAACGCAATGGACTCCACAATATCTTTGATTAATCCAGCGCGTTTAATTGGATCGTTGTCGGAATCCTTTAAAAGAATGTCCGTTTTAAATCCGACAAAATCACGTTGATTCTCTTCGATGTAACGCTTGACTTCATCAGAACCATGACGCTTTGAGAACGAATCTGGATCCTCTCCTTCTGGAAACAAAACCACTTTTACGTTCATTCCTTCTTCTAAAATCAAATCAATTCCCCGAAACGACGCACGAATTCCAGCGGCATCACCATCATATAAAATGGTGATATTGTTGGAATACCGCTTCATCAATTTAATTTGATCCTTAGTCAATGCGGTTCCGGACGATGCAACAACATTCTCCACTCCGGCTTGATGCATGCTAATCACATCTGTGTAGCCCTCTACCAAATAAGAGTTATCATACTTTATTATGCTAGATTTAGCAAAGTAAAGTCCGTATAAGATTTTACTCTTATTATAAATGATGCTTTCAGGAGAATTAAAATACTTAGCAACTTTCTTTCCTGATTGAAGTGTTCTACCCCCAAAACCAAGTACATTCCCAGAAATACTGTGTATAGGAAACATCACACGACCACTAAAGAAGTCAAAATGTCGATCGTCTTTCGTTCTCGAAAGACCAAGGGCTTCCAAATATTTTAACTTATACCCTTTCTTGAGCGCCGCATCCGTAAGTGAACCTTCGTTTTGCGGACAATAACCCAACTGAAAACGTTCTATGATTTCCGGTCGAAAACCACGTTCAATAAAATAGGATAATCCGATAGCCTTCCCTTCTTCACCTTTATGCATGCGGTCCACAAAAAAATCCCTCGCATATTCATTGATAATCTGTAAGCTTTCTCGTTCGGTTATCTGTTCCTGCTCTTCTGGCGTTAATGGCCTTTCTTCCGGGATTTCAATATTGTAGCGGTTTGCCAACCATTTTAGTGCCTCTGGATAACTAAAATGTTCATGTTCCATAATAAATGAAACCACTGTACCCCCCTTACCACTGGAAAAACATTTAAAAATTTGTTTAGCCGGACTAACCATGAACGAAGGCGACTTCTCATCCGTAAATGGACTCAACCCCTTTAGATTTGAACCAGAACGTTTTAAGGCCACAAAATCTCCAATTACCTCCTCGATTCGGGCGGTATTCATAATGTCTTCAATAATATGTGGTGGTATCCTTGCCATAGCCTAATTGGTAGCTCCTGATTCCTTGGTTGATTGATCGTAATTGATGGTTTCTAGAAGCTCACCCGTTTCTGCATAAAATCTCCATTCACCTATCCTTTCATCCATTACGTATTCACCCACATAATTGGGTATTCCATTAGGATGGCGCACTACTATATGTCCGTCTTTTTTTCCTTTGGTATACACAGTAACCGATAACTCTACTCCTTGGGGTGAATATAATTTCCAAATACCCATTCTATTTCCATTCGCGTCTTCTCGACCTTTCATCTTAATTTGTTTATGCCCCGGATAATATTCAATATATTGACCATCCTTACGCACAATTAATGGTCTAAATTCATCTTTTTGGTCGACTTCAACTGAAGCTGCATCTTCACACCCAACAAGAATTAGAAGTCCTAAAACCATCAAAACCGCACTATTTAATCGAAAATATCTGTTCATTTTTGATTCCGTTAGAAGAGTTACAAATTTAATGAAATCTGAGTCAATATGAGAATATTCCATATCCTTTCGCGCAGCAATTAATTTGTATTAACGGAAATTGATTTGTGTCACATTCGATAATATACCAAAAGAACTATCTTCGCAAGAAACCAAAGGTTATGAAAAAAATATTTCATCTATCTACGTGTAGCACCAATCAGCGAATTTTAAAAGAACTCCATTTTGGTAACGACGTTGAATTACAAGATATAAAAAGTCAAAATATTGATGAACAAACATTAGATTTTATCAAAGCTAGAATTGGATCCTACGAAGAATTATTTAGTAAGAGAGCTATGAAATTTCGATCAATGGGCTTGAATGAAATGACACTATCTGAGGCTGACTACAAAAAATACTTACTCGAAGAATACACCTTTTTAAAGCGTCCTTTTATCGTTTTAGAGGATCAAGTTTTTGTAGGGAATGCCGCAAAAACTGTTGCCGCCGCTAAACAAGCATATCATGGGTAAATGAGTAAGATTCTTGGAGCGCACCTTGCCTTACTTGGCGTAAACATCTTCTATGGCGCGAATCATTTGCTGGCCAAAGGAGTGATGCCGGATTATATGGGGCCCAACGCGTTTATCTTCTTTCGCGTGGTGGTTACCACAGGTCTATTTTGGTTGCTTCACGCCTTATTCATTCGAGAAAAAGTAGCACGAAAAGATTTATTGCGCTTAGCAACTTGTGGTTTTTTTGGTGTGGCAATGAATCAACTCTTCTTTTTTAATGGTCTAGAACTCACCTCTGCAATAAATGCAGGGATTATTATGACATCTACCCCAATATTAGTTGTTATTTTGGCCTTTTTCATTCTAAAAGAACCGATTACACGGTTAAAAATAATTGGGGTTTTACTCGGTGCAGTTGGTGCTATTTCACTGACCCTCGCTGGAAGAATGCCCGGTTTTGATTCTTCACTTGGAGACCTATTCATATTCATTAATGCTCTTTCTTTCGGAATTTACCTTGTGATTGTTAAGCCGCTCATGAATAAGTACAACCCACTCACAGTTATTAGTTACAACTTCCTTTTCGGACTTATATTTGTCCTATCATATCCGAGTGTGTTGGACGAAGTATTAACAACAAATTATGTAAGTTTCCCAATAGAAATCTGGTTAAAAATTGGGTTTGTAATTATTGGCGCTACATTTTTAACTTACCTTTTAAACATCTACGCATTAAAACATGTGAGTCCCAGTGTGAGTGGAAGTTATATCTACACGCAACCTGTTCTTGTGATGTTATTCACCCTACTTTTTGGATACATTGGTTGGTCGAAAGATTATAGTGGCGCCATAACCTTAGAGAAAATCGCCTATATGCTTATGATTTTTACTGGAGTTTATCTGATTTCTTTGGCTAGCAGAAGGTCAAGAAAGAAACTATGATGAATCAAGTATTAATCATTCAACTTCAACACTGCCAAAAACGCTTCCTGCGGAACTTCAACTCGTCCTACTTGACGCATTCTTTTCTTACCTTGTTTCTGCTTTTCAAGTAGTTTACGTTTACGAGAGATATCTCCACCGTAACATTTCGCTGTCACGTCTTTTCTCAACGCTTTAATAGTTTCCCTTGCTACAACCTTAGCCCCAATTGCCGCTTGAATAGGAATTTCGAACTGTTGTCTCGGAATTAATTCACGCAATTTTACACAGATTTTCTTCCCTAAGTCGAATGCATTACTCCGGTGAACAAGCGCCGAAAGTGCATCTACCTGTTCGTGATTCAATAAAATATCCAACTTCACTAAATCAGAACGACGATAACCAATCGGGAAGTAATCAAAAGATGCGTATCCCTTAGATACCGACTTCAATCGATCATAGAAGTCGAAAACGATTTCCGCAAGCGGCATTTCAAAAGTGATTTCCACTCTGTCTTGCGTTAAATACACTTGATTCTTAAGTTCCCCACGTTTTTCAACACACAACGTCATAACCTGTCCAACAAAGTCAGATTTTGTGATTACTTGCGCCTTGATATATGGCTCTTCGATGAATTCGACAGCTGCTGGATCAGGAAGTTCAGAAGGGTTGTTGATGGTCACAGGCAAATCGGGTGTTTTACGCATGTACGCAAAATAGGAAACGTTGGGAACAGTGGTAATCACGGTCATATTAAACTCACGCTCCAAGCGTTCTTGAATAATTTCCATGTGGAGCATTCCTAAGAATCCACATCGAAAACCAAATCCCAATGCTGCTGAAGATTCAGGTTCAAAGACTAACGATGAGTCATTCAACTGAAGCTTTTCCATGGAATAACGCAACTCTTCAAAGTCATCCGTATCTACAGGATAGATTCCCGCAAATACCATAGGCTTCACATCCTCAAACCCTTTTACAGCCCCTTTACATGGGTTTGCCACATTGGTAATCGTATCTCCTACCTTTACTTCTTTAGCCTGTTTAATACCAGAAATGATGTAGCCCACATCTCCTGCAGAAACAAACTGTTTAGGAACCAAGTCCATTTTCAAAATTCCAATTTCGTCGGCATGATAGTCCTTCCCGGTATTAAAAAATCGTATTTTCTCCCCTTTCTTAAGAGTACCATTTAAAATCCTGTAATAAGCTATGATTCCACGAAATGGATTAAATACAGAGTCAAAAATCATTGCCTGAAGCGGCGCATTTGGGTCTCCAACCGGAGCCGGAATACGAGAAATAATAGCCTCCAGAATTTTATCCACGCCCAACCCTGTTTTCCCTGAAGCGGGAATTACGTCATCTGGACTACAACCAATCAATTCTACAATTTGATCTGTAACAGCTTCTGGTTCAGCCCCAGGAAGGTCCATTTTATTTAGAATAGGAATTATCTCTAGATCATGCTCTAATGCCAAGTATAAATTTGAAATTGTTTGAGCTTCAATACCTTGTGAAGCATCTACAATCAACAATGCTCCTTCACAAGATGCTATAGAACGAGATACTTCATAAGAAAAGTCTACGTGGCCTGGAGTATCAATTAAATTTAAAATATACTCCTCACCACCCTGCTTGTAATTCATCTGTATTGCGTGACTTTTAATGGTAATCCCGCGTTCGCGTTCGATATCCATATCATCCAACGCTTGCTCCTTCATATCACGATCAGAAATTGTTCCTGTCGTTTGCAATAAACGGTCCGCCAATGTACTCTTACCGTGGTCAATGTGGGCTATTATACAGAAGTTACGTATGTTTCTCATTCAAATTCTATTATTTCCTTTGAAGTAAAAGGTGTGCAAATTTAAGTGAAAATTAGAAGAATAGAACGTTAGTGACAGATTAAATGTTCGAGCTTCGAAGTTTGAAGTTCTGAGTAACAAACCGCGAACTTAATACCTTCAGCCAACCATTCCATGTTAAACAAATATTAAGTTCATCATCCGAAAAAGTTGAGAATATAGATTTTTTATTACTTTAGCAATCCGAAAGTGTAACAAGCTTGAAGAGGAGAGGTGTCCGAGTGGCTGAAGGAGCACGCCTGGAAAGTGTGTATATGTGCAAGCGTATCGAGGGTTCGAATCCCTCTCTCTCCGCTGTTGGACTTGTAAACTTTCAATAATTTTTAGTGTAAACAAATAAAAAAAGAACGATTAAAATTTAATCTTTGGAACATGAAAAAAGTAATTAGTTCAATGATGATTGCCGGAATGTTGATTTTCGGTATGACGACAGCAAACGCACAGGAAACTGCTGCAAATGATTCAGTAGATACTGAAATGGTAGCTGCTGACACCAATGGTATGGAAGAGGTAATGTCTTCAGCTACTGAAGAAGTTGAAGAGACTACAGTTGCAACAACTGATTCTGATGAAGAGGCAGAGCAAGAGCCATTGGGGTTTGCTTCTGTATTAAAGCAAAAATTCATCGAGGGTGATGCATTTTGGATGGGTATCGTATTAATCGCTTTGATTATCGGTCTCGCTTTGTGTATCGAGCGTATCGTTTACTTAAACCTTTCTTCTATCAACACAAAGAATTTTTTGAATGACGTAGAGGCTGCGTTACAATCAGGTGGTGTAGAGGAAGCAAAAGAATTGTGTCGTAATACAAGAGGACCAATTGCATCTATTTACTACCAAGGTTTTGATCGTTCTGGAGAAGGAATTGAGGCTGTTGAGAAATCAGTTGTTTCTTACGGTGGAGTTCAAATGGGACTTTTAGAAAAAGGTATTCCATGGATCTCATTATTTATCGCCTTGGCTCCAATGCTTGGGTTCATGGGAACAGTAATCGGGATGATTCAAGCCTTCGATAAAATCGTATCTGACGGTCAAGTATCTCCAACAACAGTTGCGGGTGGTATTAAAGTGGCACTTTTAACAACCGTATTTGGGTTGATTGCAGCTATTTTCCTACAAATTTTCTATAACTATATCGTATCTAAAGTTGACGCTATCGTAAATGAAATGGAAAATGCGTCTATCACATTGGTTGATATGATGTTGAAGTACAAAGTGACTTCTAAATAATCATTGTTTCACCTCGTTCGTTCTCGAACATAAAATATCCATTATTATGGAACAAGAAAAGAAATTGAATTTAATTGGGTTGATTATTCGTATCGCGATTATCGCTCCTGCGATCATATTCGGAATCATGGTTATGGGTTCAGGAGTAAATGCAGAAAGCGCGTCAACTGATATTGAAGCGCTTAAAGAAAGTGTACATTTCAACGCTGTATTCGGTATAAGTTTTATCGCATTGCTCGGTTGTGCTGCCCTTGTATTAATTTTCTTCGGAATATTATTGGTAACACGTCCAGCATCTGCTGTGAAATCTATCTTAGGAATCATTATCGCTACATTGTTTTTCTTTATAGCTTACGGTATTGGGTCTACAGATACTGCTGAGTCGTTACGCGTTGATAGCTCCATCATGGTGAATCAAGCGACCATCGATTTTGCAACGGCGGGAATCTGGACGGCATTAGTTGCACTGGTACTTGCTTCCGTAGCAGCATTAGGACTTGGATTTGTACTTAGACTAGTAAGAAAAAATTAATTATGGCAAAGCGAGAAGCACCGGAAATAAACGCGGGATCGATGGCTGACATCGCTTTCTTGCTGTTGATTTTCTTCTTGGTGACGACAACAATGGATAAGGATACCGCATATGCGCGGAAAATCCCGAAAAAAGTAGAAGTGATTGATCCTGAACCGGTTCAAAAGAAGAACATTTACAAAATCAGCATCAATAATAAGCAGAATATTCAAGCGCGTGACTCAATTATTAAACCGGAAGACATTGAGCAATTAAATAGTCGTATAAAACATTACTATCTAATTAATCGCGAGAAAGTGGAGGATAGAAATGTGGACTATCCATATTACTCGATGGTGACTAAGGCATTCATTGACCAGCGTATCGCAGAAGCATATAATAAGCAAGAAAACTATGAGAAACTCTTGGAAACAGACTCAAAGTATGAAAAGTTTATTGAGCAAATGGATAATGAAATTGCCGAATGGAATAGAAAGAAGCGTATACTTGATTTGTACACAAAAGCTTCTGGTAAAAAAGAAATGCCAGAAATTGCGTTTCAAGCTCACGTTCGTTTAGAATCATTTATTGATACTGATTACAGCGCCTATGTAGCTGTGCAATCTGAGGTTGAAAAAGCGGTTACTGAAATGCGTGATGAAGAAGCTCAAGAGCTTTTTGGAATCACCTACACTTCAATGCGTCAGTACTACCAAACTAACCTTTTGGAGAAAACTCCAAAAGTTCAAGAGTACAAGGATAAAATGGACTTGATTGAATTGTTATTTCCACTTCGAATTATTGAGGTAAAACCAAAACGTTAAGAGTATGTCTAAATTTAAGAAAAATGATGGAAAAAAAGCGCCAGGTATCAATACTTCGTCGCTTCCAGATATTGTCTTCATGCTCCTTTTCTTTTTCATGGTAGCTACCACGACAAAAGAAATCGACCCAATGGTTAAGGTTCGCCCTGCTACAGGAATTGGAATGACTGATTTAACGCCATTCAAACAGCGAAGTGAGGTGGATTTCGTATACCTTGGTCAACCTTTGAAAGGAGATGTAGATAAATTTGAAAAAGGAATTGCAGTGCAATACGACGGTATACTTCACAAAGATGGCATCCGACATATTGGCAAATGGAAACAAGATAAATTTGCTACCAAACCTGCAGAATATACTGCTCCTCGTGAAGAAACAATGACTTGTTTCAAAGCGGATGAGCAAGTACCTATGGGTATTCTTTTTGAAGCGCGAGAAATTTTGGGAGATGCAAGCTTTTATACAATTGGTTATGCAGCTTCTGAGAAAGCAAACAACAAAGGATACAACATTCGTACACAATAAGACAATTTGAGGATCTAATTGATTTTTGTTCCAAACAACAAGCCCGTCAACATTAAAATTGACGGGCTTGTTGTTTTTTGGAAACATCTTAAAAGAATAACTGAACAATCCACATCCCAAAGTGCTATTTGAACTAGCAGAAAGAACGACGGTACATTTAGTCGACATCATTGATCAATTATTTGAAGTACTGGATTGTCATATTAGAAATTTGTTCTTCTGACAGTGAGTAACCTAGTCAGGTTTATAAAACTATTCCTAGGAAAAATGAATCGATTTACGCTTCCAATAGAGAAGAACACCTAACAATAATAGCGCGGGAAGTGTAATAACCAAGGTAATATTCTCCATCCAATTAGGAAAATCGTCCTGGTGTAACCATGTAATATTTATGAGATTGTTCGTAGTATGCAATACTACTCCAAGCCAAACACTTTTGGTAACAACAAAAATGATTCCCAATGCAATACCAAAAGCAATTAATGGAAGCAATTGAATATAATTAAAATGCAATAGGGCAAACACCAACCCACTTGTGATGATTGCCAGCCATTTCTTTCCTGTAGTTCGAATGAGATGGCGTAAAAGGAATGCTCGAAAAGCAAATTCCTCAGCGATACCCGTTAATACACCAATAATTAGAAGTGCACAAATATAGTTAAGAGTAGGGGCCTCTTTACCAAATAAGGTAATCAATGTATTGTCTGCATTTTGTTTTGTTACACTTAATGCATCATATACCCCCAACCATTTAGTCACTTCCATATTAACCTCAGCAAATAATGGTAAGAGTAAAAACAGACATAAAAACAACAATGTGCCCCACAAAACTATCCCCCAATAATTCTTTAAACGAAATACAGACCAATCAAAAGATGAAGGCTCTAAATAGTAATAAAATATACCTGGAACCAAAAATAAACCAACCTGAAAAGGAAGGTAGAATAGTACCATAAAGGCAACAGCATGATTTTCCATGAGCAACTGAATATTATTCAATGGAAGCTCTGGGAATAGTGCCCCTACAATAGTTGAAAAGAGCATGGATAACACAGCGAACGTTACAAATCCTACTACCACTAGGAATAATACTTGGGCAAACGGCGAGTAATTATTAAAAGTAGTTCTCATGTTGCTAGCACATCTTTTCGTTGACTATCCAGTTTTAATAAAATAAAGAACATTACACTAAACGCCATCATGGCTGAACCACCGTAACTAAAAAAAGGCAAAGGAATCCCAATGACGGGCAACAATCCTACATTCATTCCGATATTTATGGCAAAATGGTAAAAGATAATCATGGCAACGGAATACGCATATACTCGGGCAAAACGGCTTCGCTGGCGTTCTGCAATAACAATTAACCGAATGAGTAACGTTGTAAAAAGAAACACAAGTAACAGGGAACCCATAAATCCCCATTCCTCCGCATACACACAAAAGATAAAATCTGTTTCACTTTCCGGAACGTGATTACTTTGAGGACTGGCTAAAACGGCTTGTTGATAACCGTTTCCCGAAAACCCTCCAGAGCCAACGGCTGCAAGTGCACGATTTCGATTATAATCCTTCCCATCTTTATCTTCAATTTTTCCTAACCATAAATCAATACGATCTTTTTGGTGGGACTGCAACACTTGCAAATAACCGAAAGAAACCGAACCAATTAGAAGAATACTGCCCAAATAGGATATTAAAACAACCGACAAAACTCTGCGCTTCGTACGCGCTGTTGATAACTGATTAACAAGCATTGCTATACACAAACCCAGTACAGTCATAATAGTAACCAAAACGGCCCATCCAGGGACATCAATGGACGGTAAAAAATAAAAACTATGCTTCGATTCAGCGAAATATAAAGTAATTATACTGAAGAAAATAACCCCAAACAATACTGGGATAAAGTGAACCCCTACCCATGTACTCTTATATCGAAGGCCTAAAAGTTTATTCAAGAAATATAAAATAATTGGGTCAAATGTAATTCCCTCTCGATACATTACAAAAAAGAATGCAGTGAAAACTAGAAAAGTACCAGTATCATTTTGAGCCAATATAAGTGACATCGTTCCAAACACTAATATTAAAACTTGAAAGACCTTTTTCTTGGTAATTTGCTTTATCCTTCCTTGCCCTATAAGAAAAGCTAACATTAATGCGGTTGTTACCTTAGCAAATTCAGAGGGTTGTATTCCAAAGGAACCGAACCCCAACCATGACCGTGCACCATGGATAGGACGTGAGAACAAAACGACAACCAACAAAACAGTTACCACCAAGAAGGCGGCAGGGGTCAATTTTCGTATAAACTCAGAATCAATTAATGAAATAACGACTCCTAGAAAAATACCGATACCCATCCACATAATCTGTTTACCATATAGTGCTCGTATATCAAAAAGAAACGTCCGTTCAGGATTGTAGGCGGCAGAATACAAATTAACCAGACCCAAAAGCATCAATGCAAGAATGATGGAAGTCAACCACCAATCCCAATTACTTCTAACGCTATTTAGATTTCGACTCATTTCATAATTAAATTAGCATCAAGAATTCTGCGTTCTTTAATCGTATCAGATACTTCTCCTTTCAAATATTTCTCAATCATTAAACTTGCTATTGGGGCAGCCCAGGTACCACCAAAACCAGCATTCTCAATGAACACAGAAATGGCTATTTTTGGCTTTTCGAATGGGGCATATGCGATAAATATAGAATGATCTTCTCCATGCGGGTTCTGCGCTGTACCCGTTTTTCCAGCTACAATTATATCTTCTATAATTGCTCGTCTCGCCGTTCCGCCAGGTTCATTAACGGCTCTGCGCATCCCCTCTTGGACTGCAGAATAATGAATGCTGTCAACTAATGTAGTATGTTTGATAGAAAATTCAGATCGAAATCCATTCTCCCCTATATTTTTAACAAAGTGAGGTGTATAATACCATCCACTATTAGCCATTATCACGGCAATATTCGCCATTTGAAGAGGGGTCAGTTTGACTTCTCCCTGACCAATGCTAATAGACCTTATCGTAGACCACGCCCAGCGATGCTCCCCATACCAATTGTTATAAAAAGCAACATTTGGAATAACACCTGGACGGATTCCGAAAATATCCGTTTCCATTTTAATGCCCAATCCAAAACTATGCATATAGTTTTCCCACACATTCAACCCGACCTGTGCATCTCGAAAAATACTCGGTTGTTTTCCCTGCTGAATAATTCTTCTCACACAAAAATAAAAATATGGATTACACGAATATTGAAGGGCATCTGAAACTGAATTCGCTTGAGGATGCGAATGACAACCTACCAATCCCTTAGTACAAGGGAAGGAAGTATTTTCAGTTATAACCCCTTCTTGCATTCCAACTAAGGATTGAACTAACTTTAAAATTGATCCAGGTGGGTACTCTGCTTGAATTCCTCGGTTAAACAGTGGCAAAAGTTTGTTGGTATCAAGTAATGGATAATTCACACGAATATTTCGTGAACCAACAAGTTGGTTTGGATCAAAAGATGGTGAACTTACCATAGCTAATATTTCACCTGTAGCTGGTTCAATGGCAACTATACAGCCTAATTTATTCTTCATAAGCTCCTCACCATAAGCTTGAAGCTCTATATCCAAACCTAACTGCAACGATGGCCCTTGGAGTGCAAATGTATCCAGCTTTCCATCAGCGAAATTGTCCACCGCCTTTCCGCGAGCAGATGTTATAAGAAACTTTGTTCCCTTAAGACCACGTAATTCTTTCTCATACTCCCTTTCAAGTCCAGCTCGACCAATAAAATCTCCCATCTTATAGAAATATCGATCTTTCTCTAACTCGTGAGGACGAATCTCGTTTAAGTAGCCAAAAATATGCCCCCCATTGGGATAAGGATAATCGCGCATACTCACTGTTTCCTCATAAAAACCCGGGAAATAAAATAATTCAGAAGCGATTCCAGCAATTTCTTCGGCAGTGAGTTCGCTCATGAACGCGTACGGCATATAACTTCGGTAATCATTCACAACCGTATCATTCCCAGTCTTTTTACTACGGGTTTTTCTGTCTAAACTAACGCGTATTTCCTCAAAACGTTCACCAATTTCGTGATACTCTAGACCCAATAATTTGGCCAAGGCAGCCGTATCCAAATCCTTAATTATATCCTCAACGAACATTAAATTATAGTACGTTTTATTGCCAACCACCTTATTCCCATAACGATCTAACAATATTCCGCGAGGTGGTTTTACATCAATTCGTTTTTGAGAAACTTCAGCAGCACGGGTCATCCAGCGATCATCGATAACCTGCATATAAAAAAGACGCACTGAATAGATAATACTCACTAAAATGAACAGCACAAGAAATACGATACGTCTTCCTTCGAGATTCATGACATGCGTTGATTTTTGAAGAAAATGATTTGAATCAGTACAAAAATTAGTAACGTAAGTGCTCCACTTAAAAAGGTTTTCTGAAAAATGTATAGCACATCGGATAACCTAAAATACTCGAGAAAGAAAAACCACACATGATGAATCAGCACCATTAGACTAGATACCGAAATAAACCATTTATAACCAAGGTCTACAACACTCGGTTGGCGGAAACTCTCGTACCCATCTCTAGGTGAAAATAACTTGAATAATTCTGGGCGAAAATAAGCCGCGATTACAGCTGCACTTGCATGGAGTCCAAATGTATTCATAAAAAAATCAACCGAAACTCCTGTTACAAAAGCGATAATCATTAATGCAATTGCGCTCATATCAAAAGGCAGCAATAATATGAATAATGGGTATATCATGGGGTGAATTCCAAAACCGAAATCTAGCTGACCAACTATTAATCCTTGCGCTAGCACAAAAAGAAAAAACCGAATAATATGTATGTATATGCCAATCATTTAGTTCAATTCTTCAATGTCTCCCTGTAATTGTGTTAACTCTTCATCCAAAATATTATCAACAACAAAAACGGAATGAAGCTTGCGCATATCTTGCGAAAGATACACTTGTATATCCCACAAAGGCTTCCCTTCTATTAATTCAACAACATCAACTTTTCCTATTGTTAAGCCTTTTGGAAAATATCCACTACTTCCTCGGGTTTTTATGAGAGCCCCTCGCTTGATGGGAATATCATTTGATACTCCTGTTAATGAAACTCTTCGTGGATCATTTTCAAGGTATTTAAGAATTCCAAATGCCTCGTTCCCTTCTACATAAGCGCTAAGTTTGATGTTCTCAGTAAGTATCGATTTAACCACGGAGAAATGGTCGGATACATCGTAAACAGTTCCAACAACACCAACTGAAGAAACCACACCCATTTTCGGCTTGATTCCCTTTAATCGTCCAGCATCTATCGTAAAATAATTATTCTTATGTTGATGGGAAGAATTTATAACAGTAGCAGGAATATACCGATAAACTTGCTCATAGAGTGTATCATTTATCAGTGTGGTCTTACCATCGATACTCATGTAGGATTCCGGTAAATCCTCCATCATGTTTGCTATCTTAGCCTGTAATACTTCATTAGCCTGTGACAATGACAGATATTTGGTAATCTCATATTTCCATGAGAGTATATTTCCTGTAATGGAAGACGATGTATTAAAAAACTTAGTGCGAGGATAGCTCATCCAAGAAAAAAAGGACCCCAACGCAACCAATTGTAAGACGAGGAACACCAGGAATACTCGAAATCGTTGAAAAAAAGCAATTAAATTACGCATGAATATACTAACCCGGTTTTATTCCACTCCAGACGAAGCTTCATCAATCTATTAATTCAAAAGAAATAAGCGCCTAACCTCTAATCCCGAATCAAGAACTGGAAACGATCGATGTTTTTCAACGCTATACTCGTTCCACGTGCAACAGCTCTCAAAGGATCTTCGGCAATGTGCACAGGCAATTTCGTTTTGATAGAGATTCGCTTGTCTAATCCACGCAGCATAGATCCTCCACCCGCCAAGTAAATACCTGTCTTGTAAATATCAGCAGATAATTCCGGCGGGGTCATCTCTAATGCACTAAGAATTGCCTCCTCTATTTTCGAAATTGTTTTATCCAATGCATGAGAAATTTCAGAATATGTAACAACTATCTCTTTAGGAATACCTGTCATCAAATCTCGTCCTCGCACAGCATATTCAGCTGGTGGATTGTCTAACTCTGGAAGGGCTGCACCTATTTCAATTTTAATTTGCTCCGCTGTTCGCTCTCCTACCAAAATATTGTGTTGACGACGCATATACTCCTCGATATCTGCTGTGAAGTCATCCCCCGCAACACGGATTGATTTATCACAAACGATACCACCAAGGGCTATCACCGCAATTTCAGAAGTGCCACCGCCGATATCAATAATCATATTCCCCATGGGTTCTTCCACGTCGATTCCAATACCGATAGCTGCTGCCATCGGTTCATGAATCAGATATACCTCTTTTGCGCCTGCGTGTTCAGCAGAATCCCGAACAGCTCGCTTCTCTACTTCTGTAATACCCGATGGGATACAAATCACCATTCGCAATGAAGGATTAATGAGGCTTTTTCCTCCTTTAATCATTTTAATCATTCCACGGATCATTTGTTCCGCACTTTGAAAATCTGCAATAACACCATCTTTCAGTGGTCTCACTGTCTCAATCAACTTATGCGTTTTTCCGTGCATTTGTTGCGCTTTCTTTCCGATAGCCACAATCTTTCCACTCTGAATGTCCTTTGCGACAATCGACGGCTCATCTACAACAACCTTGTCATTCATGATGATGAGCGTGTTTGCAGTTCCCAAATCAATGGCAATTTCCTGCGTTAAAAAACTAAATAATCCCATGTGTATTTACCTCCCAATTCACTATTGTGTTCGACCCGAATAAAAGTACGACTAATATAATTAAAAAACTGTTTTAAAATTTAAACTCTTGAATTAATGTTTAAAATGTCTGTTCCCCGTCATTACCATTGCCAATCCGTGGTTGTTACAATAATCAATTGACAATTGGTCCTTGATGGAACCACCCGGTTGTACGACAGCTTTTATTCCTGCATCATCAGCGATTTCCACGCAATCTGGAAAAGGAAAAAATGCATCTGAAGCCATCACTGCACCTGTCAAGTCAAAATTAAATGACTGTGCCTTGTGAATAGCTTGTCTCAGTGCGTCAACCCGAGAAGTTTGTCCTGTTCCACTGGCCAATAATTGCCCGTTCTTAGCTAAAACAATCGTATTTGATTTAGTATGCTTTACCAGCTTATTCGCAAATTCCAAATCCTCTAATTGTTGCTCAGTTGGTTTCACATTCGTAACAGACTGAAAGTCCTCCTTCTTATCGGTAATCATGTCCTTATCTTGCTCCAAGACCCCGTTTAAGATGGTTCTAAATTGTTTTCCAGGCAACTCAACAGGCTTCTGAAGGAGAATCATCCTGTTCTTCTTGTTTTTCAAGGTTTCGACAGCTTCTGCTGCAAAAGCAGGCGCAATAACTACTTCACAAAAAAGCTCGTCAATCAAACTAGCTGTATCATTATCTATGGTTGTATTCGCAATTAAAATCCCTCCAAAAGCAGAAACAGGATCACCCGCTAAGGCAGCTTCATAGGCTTCTTTAATTGTCGTGCGTGTAGCAAAGCCACATGCATTGTTATGTTTTAAAATCGCAAAAGTTGGTGCATCGTCTTTAAACTCGGCAATTAAATTAACCGCAGCATCCACATCCAATAAATTATTGTAGGAAAGCTCCTTTCCATGTAGCTTTTCGAACATTGCTTCTAAATCACCATAAAAAACTCCTTTTTGATGTGGGTTCTCACCGTATCGCAAAGTCTGAGCTTCCTGGATACTTTGCTTGAAAAGGTCCAACTCATCATTATTAAAGTAATTAAAAATATGTGTGTCGTAGTGCGATGAAACGTTAAATGCATCCCGAGCAAAAGCTCTTCGTTGATCAATAGACGTTTCAGCGCCTTGACTTTCTAGCAATTCTAAAAATGCAGGATACTGATTTTTTGAAGGGACAATAACTACGTCTTCGTAATTTTTAGCTGCCGCTCGAATCAACGCAATTCCTCCAATGTCTATTTTCTCGATAATATCTGAATAACTCGCTCCTGATGCAACCGTCGCTTCGAATGGATATAAATCCACCATGACTAAATCCATATTCGGAATTTCGTACTCGGCTACTTGGGCTTTATCCGTCTCGTGGTTTCGGCGATTCAAAATCCCTCCAAAAATTTTTGGGTGAAGTGTCTTAACTCTACCTCCTAAAATTGATGGATAGGAAGTTAAATCCTCAACACGTTCTACCGAAATCCCAAGATCTTCAATAAAACTTTGAGTTCCACCCGTGCTATAGATAGTTACTCCGTTCTTAATCAATGCCCTAACTATCGGTTCGAGGCCATCTTTGTCAAAAACTGAAATTAGCGCATTCGCTATTTTTTTTTTCGCCATATCATTATATCAATTGAAAGGTGCAAAAGTACAGAGTTTGAATTTTATACGCATACTTTCAAGTGGATAATTGTTCTGTTTTTTTGATTTTTTGAATCAATTCTAAAAATCCCAGATAAAATCCTCCGATTTTTATTGAAATCGCCAAAGAAACTTTAAAGAAAGTGTTGAACTCTTATTTAACCACGCTCAAGGTAAGCGTTTCAAGTCCTGAGGTTAAGATCCGAACATAGTAGACACCTTCTTGCCAATCCGAAGTGTTCAACTGCAATACAGACACTCCATCAAAGTGTGTGGCGAAAACAGTTCTTCCCATGACATCTAGCACCAAGATTTCTGCACTGGATACGCGTGAAAAAGAAACCTGTAATTCATCCTTGACCGGGTTAGGATAAGCATCAACCTGAAGGCTGTACTCTTCCTCTAATCCAACATTGCAGCCAGACACACAAGAAGTGACCCCTGGTTCAATCGTCCCCCAGTTCACATCAAAATGAGTAGCCGTTGGTGTATTGTCACAAATATCCAATGTACCTTTTACAAAACCAAAGTTGGTCGTTGATTCACCCAAGCAAAACTCACCTGTACCCTTTAGCGTATCGCTATTGGTAAAATCACGCAGGACATGAAACACTCCATTATTCTCAACAATTGCATCAAAAGTAGATAGGTTTCCAGAAGCAAAATCACGTCCAACGGACACATCCCTTCCTTGGGCAACAACTACTTGATTTAAATTGAGAAAATCATTTTCCACGAAGAAAGAACCTGTTCCAGTGATGTTCAAAATCCCATCATTACCCACATCGAAAGAGCTGACATTTCCAGCGGAAACATTATATGTCCCTAAATTATAGAGCGAGTCAGACACGACAAATCCTGTATTCATAACTGTTCCCTCATTTAAAAAGTCACCATTAAAGAGCGTGCCTTCATTCATGAATATCCCTTGATTATAAATACTGTCTGTGCCATTCAGTAATCCATGATTCATAAATGTTGAATTCATGCTCACGTATAATGCAGTATCAAGCACTAAATTCGCATGATTATGACCAACAGCACCTGTTGTAAACGCTAAATTAGTTAGTGTAGTCTGACCGTGATTAGAAAATGTCGTGGATGTTCCGTCAAACAAAATACTTATTCCACTAGTACTCTCACCAAAAGAACCCGTTGCATGAACAGTAATTGAACCACCGGAATTAACCAACCAATCAACATCCATCGTGATAGCGTGATAAATATTGATGTCATCAGTAGTCGATGGGATGCACGAACAGTCCCACACAAAAGGATTGCTTGCAGTTCCGTTCATTACTGAGCTAATGGTTTGTTGACCAAACACAATGCTGAAAAGGAGTAAAAAGAAGAGTGTAGTAGTCGTTCTCATGTTGTTTTTATTTTCAAATATAACGGAAGGAATTCAGTTCGCCAAAACAAAATTTATGTGTTTCAGGCTACAATTTGAACATATCAACATCTAAGATTCGAGAAAAACCACCTATGTTCAACTTTTCATATTACATTTGCATCGTCTCTAAGGGGTGTCTGCCAGCTGGTGGACTGAGATTATACCCATTGAACCGGATCAGGTTAGTACCTGCGGCGGGAAGATGACTTTTTAATGCTAGTGTTGATTCTAATTATTTATTAATTCCAAGAATTAGCCCCTTATTCTTGTTAAAATGTTTAAAGACATGAAAACAAGAAATGTTTTAAAAGCCTTGGCAGTGGTATTTATACTGTCGTCTAGTGCGCAAGCACAATTCTCCATTTCAGGAACAGTGAAAGATACAGAAGGTGAACTCCTCACTGGTGTTATGGTGGTCCTCAACGACAAATCGCGGGGAACAAATACCCGGATTAACGGGACATACACTTTATCCAATCTTGCTCCAGGAAACTACACGGTCGTAGCTCGATTCTTCGGTTACGAGCAACAATCAAAATCCATTGAGCTTATTGAGGGAGATGAAGTACTCGACTTCTCCCTGAAACTATCTTTCTTCATGCAAGAGGGAATAGAAGTGCGTGGAATTCGCGCTACCGAAAAAACGCCAACGACCTACACCAACCTAGATCGCGAAGAAATCGAACGACAAAACTTTGGTCAGGACTTACCGTTCTTACTACAATCTACACCATCCACTGTAGTTACATCTGACGCAGGTGCTGGAGTTGGATATACCGGTGTAAGTATTCGAGGAGTTGATCCAACACGAACGAACGTCACCATAAATGGAATTCCCATCAACGACTCCGAATCACAGGGTGTGTTTTGGGTGAACATGCCTGACTTCACCTCCTCCATTGAGGACATGCAAGTTCAACGAGGTGTAGGAACCTCTTCGAATGGTGGAGCAGCATTTGGAGCAAGTATTAATATCAATTCTAACCAAATCAACAAAGAAGCCTATGGTGAACTCGACAACTCATACGGAACATTCAATACGTGGCGCAATACTGTAAAAGCTGGAACAGGATTGATCAATGATAAATTTACTTTGGACGCCCGGCTTTCCAGAATTTCATCGGATGGATTTGTAGACCGTGGAACATCTAATTTGCGCTCCTACTATTTATCAGGAGCTTGGTTGGGCAAAAAGTCTTCACTGCGCGCTATTATTTTTGGTGGACACGAAGTCACCTATCAAGCTTGGTATGGCACCCCTGAAAGTCGCATTAAAAATGACGAACAAGGAATGCTAGATTACGCCGCACGAAATGGATTAACACCAGAACAAACTGATAACCTACTTAGCTCCGGAAGAACTTATAACTTTTACGAATACGAAAACGAAGTGGATAACTATAAGCAAGATCATTATCAATTGCACTTCGCGCATCAGTTCAATAAAAAGTGGAATGCCAATGTAGCTGCTCACTACACTTATGGACGCGGATATTATGAACAATTCCGAGAAAATGATCGTTTTTCCACGTATGATTATGACCCAATTGCAGTAAATGGAGACACATTGAATCGTATGGATTTAATTCGAAGAAGATGGTTAGATAATCACTTTGGAGGAGGAGTGTTCAATATTAACTACACAAACTATAACGGACTAGAGCTCACTTTAGGCGGTGGTGCTAACGCATACGATGGTGATCACTTCGGAGAAGTAATCTGGGCGCAATATCTTCCTGATAGCGATATTCGCGATCGCTATTATGACAACAATGCCTTTAAAATTGATGCAAATAGCTACCTCAAAGGAACATATGAATGGAGCAACTTAACATTCTTCGCGGATGCCCAATTGCGACACATTGATTACACTTTCTTAGGAATCGATGACGTGAGCGGTATTCTGACAGAAGTAGAACAAAACGTAAAGTATAACTTCTTTAATCCGAAAGCTGGACTTTCGTACAAATTAAAAGAGAATCAAACGCTTTACGCCTCTTATGCAGTAGCTAACAGAGAACCCGTTCGGAGAGATTTCCGTGAAAGTTCGCCGGAAAGTAGACCACAACATGAAACATTAAACAACCTAGAAGCGGGCTACAGATGGCACGGTAAAAAAGGATTTGTGAATGCGAACTTTTATTTCATGGATTATGACAATCAACTCGTTCTTACTGGTCAAATTAATGATGTAGGGGGATATACTCGTACCAATGTAAAAGACAGCTACCGCGCTGGAATCGAGCTAGAAGGAGGGTATAAAATCCTAGATAATATAGGGATAACAGGAAACTTAACGCTGAGTCAAAATAAAATTGTTGAATTCACAGAATACATGGATGCGTATGATGTCAATTTCGACTATTTAGGTCAAGTGGAAACAGTTCATCAAAATACAGATTTGGCTTTTTCACCCAACATCATTGCAGGTGCAACAATTAATTTCGAGCCCATTAAAAACCTTCGCCTAAACTGGATGTTCAAACATGTGGGGGCTCAGTTTTTGGATAATACTTCAAATGAGACTCGCATGTTAGATAGCTACTTCATATCTCATCTAAATATAGCGTATACCATCAAAGACAAACTCTTCAAAGAAAC
Source organism: Crocinitomicaceae bacterium (assembly GCA_029254025.1). Lineage (GTDB taxonomy): Bacteria > Bacteroidota > Bacteroidia > Flavobacteriales_D > Crocinitomicaceae > JALQTG01. Next base: position 29,212 of record JAQWYK010000009.1, read on the forward strand.
TACGATAGGATTGCGTATAAATAACCTTTTCAACGGATACTTCAATAGTGAGTTTGAGAATAATGGATATACTTGGGGTTATATCTACGACAATAAGAGGATAGATGAGAACTTCTATTACCCTCAAGCAGGGGCACATTTTCTGTTACGATTAACTATAAAACTATAGATTATTCAATTGTTTTAAGGCTCCGGATATTTCTGGAGCCTTTTATTTTTATGATTGTACCATTGAAATCGCTCTCCTAAAACAATTTCATACGTATTCATTAATCCCTGCCGGCCATTTGACAAAACATCAAAGGCTACGGACTTAAGATGTGCCTATTTCCTGTCTCCTCGAACAAATTTATTTTTCGCGTGTTTTTGACTTTTAAATAACATAATTTGGCTCATGAAAATTTTAGCAACTATTCCTTTGGTGCTTTTCGCTCTGCTAACTGTTGCTCAAATCGAAGGAACAATAGTGGGCGAAGTGCGAGATGCCAATACCGACGAACCCTTAGCATTTGCGAAGGTATTCATCGAAGGTATGCAATTGGGTGCCTCAACGGAATTAGACGGAACGTATCGCTTAGAGGTGCCTACTGGAACATATACTATCAAAGTAACCTATCAAGGGTATAACGATGTAAAAAAATACAACATTGCCGTGAACTCGGGAAGCCCCCAGGTTCTGAATTTTCGTATGTCAAGCATGACCACCGAATTAGAAGAAGTTCAAATTGTCTATGACAAAAATGCCATGGTGAAAACAACGGATATGGTGACGCCTTTATCCGTTCAAAAGCTTACTGCTGAGGAAATAAAATCCAATCCTGGAGGTAATTTTGATGTTTCAAAAGTGGTACAAACCCTTCCAGGAGTTGGTGGATCCGCTGGCGGGGCACAACGCAACGACATCACCATTCGAGGGGGAGCCCCGAACGAAAATGTTTACTACCTCGATGGAATAGAAATACCTGTATTGAATCACTTTCAAACACAAGGCTCCTCTGGCGGTGCCCAAGGAATTCTAAATGTTTCGTTTATTGAAGAATTGAAACTTACCTCTTCCGCTTTTGATGCCCGCTATGACAATGCACTTGCCTCGACATTCGTCATCACCCAAAGACAAGGAAATTCTGAAAAAATCTCTGGAAATATTCGGAGTAGTCTAACGGAATCTGCTCTTACGCTAGAAGGCCCATTAGGCAAGAATAAGAAAACAGACTTCTTGGCTTCATCGCGTCTTTCGTATTTGGACCTTTTGTTTACCTTGATTGATTTACCGATTCGCCCAAATTTCTCTGACTATCAACTGAAGGTCTCGCACAAAATCGATGATAAATCAAGTCTTACCTTTATAGGGTTAGGAGCAATAGACCGCTTTAATTTTGCCGAAACACGTGATGAAACGCTTGAAACAGCTTTCTTGAGAAGATCGCTGCCTTTTATATCCCAATGGACATACACCACAGGGGTTGCCTATAAAAAACGATTTGAAGGCGGGTTTTACAACATTGCTGTCAGCCGGAATATGTTTAATAATCAATTAGATCAATTTGAGGATGCGCAGAACGGCAATGAAAATTTCCGCAACTTGAAATTACGTTCTCAAGAAATTGAGAATAAATTCCGCTTCGATTATAACAAATATCAAAATGGGTGGAAATATTCTTATGGAGTGATGGGGCAATACGTAAAATATAATACCAGCATCTTCAATCGCATTTCAGCAGGAGTTTTCGATACTAGCGGTGTGCTAATTATGCCCCCAATTGTTATCAATGCCAACAGCGCGATTGATTTCTTCCGGTATGGAGCGTTTGGACAACTATCGAAGAATGTATTGAAAGACCGTTTATTGGTGTCGTTCGGTTTGAGAACTGATATGAATACCTTCACAACTGGAGGAAACAATCCACTGGAAACTGCTTCTCCTCGTTTGTCCTTTGCATATAGCTTAAGTAAGAAATGGGACTTAACAGCATCCGTTGGACGCTATTTTAAACTCCCACCATATACCTCTCTCGGGTTCCGTGATGAAAATGATGTTTTAGTTAATATCGATGCCGAATATATCCAATCGAACCATTATGTTTTGGGCACACAATTTCTTCCAAATGACGGCCTTCGGCTTACGTTAGAAGGGTTTTTCAAGACATATGCAAACTACCCAGTTTCCTTGGTTAATGGAATCTCATTAGCCAATCAAGGTCAAGAGTTTGGAGCAATTGGGAACGAGCCAATAACAAGTATCGGTGATGGAGTTACCTATGGCGCAGAAATATTCATTCAACAAAAGTTAGTCAAGAATATCTTTTACGTGGTAAGTTACACCTATGTACGTAGTTTATTTTCGGGATTAGTCAATGACCTCATCCCCTCTGCATGGGATGCTCAACATCTTTTATCTGGGACATTAGGCTGGAAATTTGGAAAGAAAAAAGACTGGCAATTAGGATTGAAATACCGTTTTGCAGGTGGCGTTCCTTACACCCCTTGGGATCTTCAGGCTTCGCAAATGAACTATGCGGTGCTAGGTAATGGAGTGTTGGATTTTGACGACGTGAATGGCGAACGTTTATCGAATTTTCAGCAACTCGATTTTAGACTCGATAAAATCGTAAACCTAAAAAAGCTAAGTTTTACCTTTTACATCGATATTCAAAACTTACTAGGGTTTGAAAATCAGTCACCAGATTACTATACATTTCAACGAAAACCAGATGATAGCGGATTTGAGACGACAGATGGGCAGCCTTTAAAACCAGATGGATCCAATGCTGTTCCAGTAATCCTGCCAAATTCGTCAGCATTGGTTACACCAACATTGGGTATTATTTTTGAATTTTAGTCCCACAAACAGCTCACTGTCAGATATAGTTTTTCATTAGGATAAAGCAATGTGTTAATTTGCTCCAGCATAGTTCTCTCGTTGAAAAAGGGACTGAGTTACCCTTGAATTGTGCCAGTTGAATTATAGAATATTTGAACATTAATAGTAGGTAGTAATCGTGGATTCCTTCTTGAACTCCTGTAAGTAATTTATACTGAACATCCTTTTTAAAGGCTCTACACTAGTAAAAATCGATTTACTATTTCAAAAAACATCTGATTTTTCTAAAATTTCTTATCGCAATAGTCCTTGTTATTTAGGGTGTATATATGGTTTTTACCAATTACAAACGACTATTTTTCGACAACAATCGTTTAATACCCGAATGCAGGAAATTGGTCGCCGCAACTTTGCATCGTCAATCGCTGAAAGTCAGCACAACGACAGTAAAACGTTCAAATTATTCATTAAAATTCAGAGACATGAACACGTTAAAAAACACAGTTAGTTTAATCGGACGCTTAGGGCAAGATCCGAAAATCAACGCAGTTGGAAAAGACAACAAGGTTGCAAAGTTTTCGGTGGCTACAAATGAAG
>JAQWYK010000010.1 GCA_029254025.1 Crocinitomicaceae bacterium
CACCGATTCACTATTTTCACTTCACACGTTGGATAAATTGCGTGTAAGTTATCTATAATGAAAAGATCATTCTTTCCATCATTGTTCGGGGTAAATACGGTTGGTATAACTGGGGCATACGCTTCACACTCGATTACCGCTATAGCTGTGGTATCTAACGAGTTCCCACATACAGGATGAGAAAGCGCATAGACAATAACAGTTTCCCCTCCACTTAATGAATTCACTAACGTATTAGTACTTTGAGGAGAGACAACATTTGCCCCTCCTGAAATCACATACCAGTATGGACTCATTCCTACAGGAGCAGGATTTCCTTGCAACTCAATGGAGTTGCCGGTAACACACAATGTAGTATCAGGTGTCGAAATTATAGCTTCTGGAGCTAGAAAAACTCGAACAGTATCGTTAGAAACAGGGCACGTGCCATTAGAAATTCCCCAAATGATATCATTCCAACCAGAAGATAAATTGGACCCCACCGTATTCGACTGATTTACATTCAAGAAGTTGATTTCCGAATTCGTTGAGAACCAAGTTCCTACACCTACATTTGGTGTATTACCTGTTAGATTAATTAATGTATCATAACAAACCAGTAACGTATCATTTGGAATGCTAGCAGGGAAAGGAAGATCATAAACCTCAATTGTTATCGTGTCTGATAAGGTTCCACATGAAGCAGTCGTTACCTCCCAAATAAATTGATTCGTTCCAAAACTCAGGTTATTCGCACCAGTAGTAGAGGCAAACTGATTATTTAACGTTGCAGTTCCAGTAAGTACAATCCACTCTCCAGTTCCGGAGGTGATTGGAGCAGATGTGAGTACCACACTTGTTGTATCACACAATGAATTAGGCGTGTCAATAATGACAGCTGCATCCGGTGATTCTAATACTTCAATTGTAAATGAACAAGTTGCAGTATTACCAGAACCATCGATCACCTCAAATGATTGTGTCGTTAAACCAACTGGGAAAATATCACCTGATGTTAAACTAGAAAGATCGGTTTGATTAATTGTAACTGTCACACAGTTGTCTGATCCTACAGGTTCTAAATATGTTACTAACGGATCACATTGTGATATATCAGAAGGACAAATTATTGTTGGCACTTCATTTTCAATAATCTCAAGCATAAACGAACATGTCTCCTCATTTCCCGCAACATCTGTTACTGTCAAGAATATTTCATTCATACCCACTGAAACTGTGCTTCCGATAGCTGGAATTTGACTTATTGAGAAACCCGGACAGTTTTCAACAACCACTGCGGAAGACATATAATCGAGAAGCGTGAAGTCGCAATTCGCACCATTATTAACTACTTGATTCGAAGGACAAGTTATTTGAGGAGCAACAAGATCGTTTGGAACTGTAACAACGACACATGACGCTTGATTTCCATTCTCATCTTCTAAGAAAACTTCCACCTGATCAGTACCCGTAAGCAGTGTACCCAGCGCTGGTAATTGACTTACAATCATATCGGAAAAAACAGAACAATTATCTGTACCAGAAATTATTCCCGTAAGATCTGGGGCGCCATATTCACATGCTGCATTTACAGACATAATTGTATCCGTTTGGCATACTATTGAGGGTGCTTCTTGATCAGAAACAGAAACATTGAAAGTACACTGCGCGGAATTACCAGCAACATCAGAGACAGTCATTGTAACACTTTGGCCAGCAGTAATAACCGTTCCCGGAGCTGGTACCTGAACGACAGACAAGGTATTTCCGTCGCAAGCATCATCTGCACTAATTAAAGATGAGTAATCACCTAAAACACCTTCGCAACCAATCGTTAGCAGTACGATTTGATCTGGTACGCAACTCGCGATAATAGGGTCAGTGACATCAACTACTTGAATGTCAAAAGTACACGTCCCTTGATTACCACTTTGGTCCTCAGCAATCAGTGTGATTTCATGTACCCCCGCATTAAAAACTGTTCCGATAGGCGTTTGGTGACTGTATGCGAAATTTGCTAAGCTCGTACAGTTATCCGTTGCTGCCATGGCACCTGTAAAATCCGCAAGTACATATTCACAGTTAGCATCCGCACTCACCGTTGTATTCGAAGGACAGAAGGCTTGAGGAGCGGTTGTATCAATTAGTTCAACTTGAAACAAGCAAGAGTTGGAATTCCCTTCCTCATCAGTAGTGGTTAACGTAATAGGAACTATCGTTCCAACACCACTATGCAAAGAACCCATGGCCGGAGACTGTGTAAACACTAAATTGCCAGTACCCGCACAATTATCAGAAGCAATGGCATCTCCAGTAAAATCCAACAAATTAATATTACATGCCGCATTCGTTGCTTGAATTTGATTTGAAGGACATGTTATTTGCGGTGCCTCAAGGTCCTCTACTACGAGAGAAAAAGAACAAGTGCTTTCATTTCCACTTGGATCTTCAACCAATATTTGAATCGTAGTATTTCCAGATACTGTACTAAGCGGCGCTGGTACCTGAGTAAACGTCATATCAAGAACACTCGCTGTACAGTTATCACTCCAGATAACCATATCTGTATAATCCAACAATAATGTATCACAAACCCCTATTGCAGTTAACTGCGTTTGATTCACAGGACATGTAATCTGTGGAGAAATGGTATCAACAACTTCCATTAATACCGAACAAGTGCGAGAATTACCTGCTTCATCTGTCACTGAATACTCTACCAATTGATCCGCGGTAATGGTGGTACCAGTCGCAGGAGACTGCGTTGTAAACAAAGCTGAAAAAAGACTGCAGTTATCCGATGGACTTAATAGTACATGAAGATCATCCACAAGTACCTCGCAATTGGGGCCCAAAAACTTCTGAATAGTTGGTGGACAAACAAATAGAGGAGCGATTGAATCAATTGCGCGGACATCAACAAGGCAAGAACTAGAATTACCCGATAAATCTGTCGCTAAAATTTCTACTTGTTGCACAGAGAGGTGTCCAGAAAGTATTGTCCCACTTGGAATACTTTGAGTAAGTAGAATGTCGGCTATTGAAGTACAATTTTCAGTTACTGATATTGTCGGTAGCAACAATAAATCCGGAATTTGAGCGTCACAATTTTGATCAACGTAAGCATTAACATCCACTGGACATGTCAGCACTGGGGCTTCGATATCATCGGATGCTAATTGGAGATTATGGATAGCAATTGAAGGATCTTCCCCAACACCATCGGCATTGTTCAACCATTGAAAACCTATTTGCACAGTTGGATTGTTACTCGCTGACGCAGGTAAATAAATCGAATAATCTTCCCAGAAACCAAGTGGAGTACAACTCAACAGTGTTTTCTTAGGGCTTCCCAGCGTACTCCAAGATGCCCCATCAAAGTACCACACAATGCAGTTATCAAGTAATAAATCACCGTTATGAATTAAATCAAAGCTCAATACAATTTGACATTCGTTCGAACAGTCAATCACGGGTGATTCTACACGAACGTCCGTTGTTGGATCTCCTAACGAATTATCTTTCAAGTAAGTCGCACCAGCATCTCCATCAAAGCGGCCTATATGCAGGGTAGGACTATTCCCACAACCTGCACCGCAGTTGCCAACTCCCTCAGCATTTTCTTCTGCACTGATGTACCATACGTTAGCAGCTGGGCCATTCACTCCGGTCGCAGTGACATTCCAAGTACCATTTGAGCTCACAAAGCCATCCGCTAGCGTACCTGTATTACATCCTGCACCAAAAGTTTCGGTCCAAAAAACTTGACTCCACGAAGGAGAAGAAAAACACATAACTGCCACTGAAACAAGAAGTAGTAGTAATTTCATAGTTATAAATTTCTATAGAACAAAATTTGAAAACATGATGCGAATATACAACAAAAGGTTCGAGGGGAAAAAACAAAAAATGGTGCTATTTAAAATAGCACCATTTTCGAACAATATTTCTATTTATTTAGAAATTGGGTGTAAGAGCGTGTGTTTTAAAGAAATCGTCAATGTACCTTAGTGCCTCTTCTTCCGTATCTACCAGTTTAAAATAATCTAAATCTCCTTCGGAAATATTTCCTTCAACGAGCATAGTATTTTTAATCCACTCTATCAAACCTTTCCAATATTCAATTCCTACGAGCACCACTGGTCTTTCGTTGATTTTTTTTGTTTGAATTAATGTTAGTGCCTCGAACATTTCGTCCAACGTTCCAAATCCACCAGGCAGAATAATAAATCCTTGAGAGTACTTTACAAAAATCACCTTTCTCACAAAAAAGTAATCAAACTTCAAGTTCGATTGCGGATCTATGAATGGATTTCCATTTTGCTCAAATGGTAAGTCTATGTTAAGACCAACTGATTTTCCGTCTCCCTTCTGAGCACCCTTATTTCCAGCCTCCATTATACCTGGTCCGCCACCAGTAATTACCCCATACCCGCGTTGTGCGAGCATCTCAGAGATGTTCTCGGCCATTTGGTAGTATTTGTTGTCTGGTTTCGTACGTGCTGAGCCAAACACAGAAATACACGGACCAATTTTAGCCATCTTCTCATAGGCGTCAACGAATTCAGCCATAATTTTAAAAATCGCCCAACTATCATTCGTTTTTATTTCGTACCAATCTTTTCTAATGTTCATGTTTTAATTTTTTAATTCCTCTACCAAATACTTAGCCGTAAAGGACGTAGTTATTTTTTTTGCAAGTTGCTCTGGTGTACCTTCAGCAATAATTTGTCCACCACCCTTTCCTCCCTCGGGTCCCACGTCTATAACGTAGTCCGCTACCTTCACAATGTCTAAATTATGTTCAATTACAAGAACCGTATTCCCTTCATTAACTAATCGATTTAGCACTTCCAAAAGTAACCGAATATCTTCAAAATGCAAACCTGTTGAAGGCTCGTCTAAAATATAAATCGTTTTACCTGTACTTCTCTTGGATAATTCTGTAGATAACTTGATCCGTTGAGCCTCTCCGCCTGACAAAGTTGTTGAGGCCTGACCTAATTTAATATAACCCAAACCGACAGAAATAAGTGTGCTTAGAACCCTGTTAATTTTAGGAATCGCTTCAAAAAATGGAGCGGCGGCTTCTATCGTCATATCCAAAACATCTGCAATCGATTTCCCCTTATAACGAATCTCCAATGTTTCCCGGTTATAACGCTTCCCATTGCAGGTCTCACAATTCACGTGGACATCAGGCAAAAAATTCATCTCGATAATCTTTAATCCAGCTCCACCGCATGTTTCACAGCGACCTCCTTTTACATTGAACGAAAATCTGCCCGGTTTATACCCTCGTATTCGTGCTTCAGGAATATCAGCAAACAAACTTCGAATTTCGTTAAATACGTTTGTATATGTTGCTGGATTTGATCTTGGTGTTCTGCCAATCGGACTCTGATCTATTTCAATTACCTTATCAAGATTTTCCAAGCCACTTACAGACTTATAAGGAAGCGGCTCTTTCACTCCATTATAAAAATGTGCATTAAGGATAGGATACAAGGTTTGATTGATGAGGGAGGATTTCCCGCTTCCAGAAACACCCGTCACACAGGTAAGCGTTCCCAATGGAATAGACAACTTAACATTCTTCAAGTTGTGTCCTGAAGCTCCGTTCAGCGTCAACTTATTCCCATTTCCTTTCCTCCGCTTTTCCGGTAGTGAAATTTTGCGAATTCCTTTTAAATAATCTGTAGTTAAAGACGAATTACCCTTCATCAATTCATCAAACGCGCATGCATTCACAATTCTTCCGCCATGAACCCCAGCACCTGGTCCAATATCCACCACAAAATCAGATGCCTCCATCATTTCCCGGTCGTGTTCAACTACAATTACCGTATTCCCTGTATCTCTTAATTTTTTTAGTGAATCAATGAGACGGGTGTTGTCACGTTGGTGGAGGCCAATGCTCGGCTCATCTAAAACATATAACACATTCATCAACTCTGATCCTATTTGAGTTGCGAGGCGTATACGCTGCGCCTCTCCACCCGATAATGATTTAGAGGAGCGGTGTAAGGTGAGGTAATCTAGCCCTACGGAAAGAATGAAGTTTAAACGTGCACGAATTTCCTTCAAAATTTCTTTTGAGATAACTTGTTGATCATCGGTCATTTCCTGCTCAATATACTCGAAAAAATGAGCAAGTTCTGATATGTCTAGCTTTGCAAGCTCACCGATATTCTTATCCGCTATGCGAAAATAATGTGCCTCCTTGGTAAGGCGCGAGCCTTCGCAAACAGCACATTTCTTCTTATTCATGAAGCTTAAAGCCCATCTCCGGATGGAGGCAGAACCACCGTCATCCGCTTGTCGCAGTAAAAACTCAAACAGCCCCTCAAAAGCAGGAACGTTAATTCCAAGCTCACTTCTATACTCCTCGTTACCCTCTAAAATGGTTCGAATTACTTGATTAGGAATAGACGCAATATCATCGTTTAATGTAAACCCTTCGGCTTCTAAAATACCTTCAACACGATCAAAAATCCAATTCTTTTTATATGCTCCTAACGGTGTAATACCTCCCTTCTTAATGGAAATTTTATCGTCTGGAATAATTTTGTCAATATCCGCGACCGACACCTCACCTAAACCATTACAAGTAGGACATGCCCCATATGGAGAATTAAAGGAGAATAAATTTGGTTCAGGCTCCGGGTAACTGATTCCTGAGGTTGGACACATTAACATGCGGCTAAAATGCCTTATTTTCCCGCTTTCATACTCCATAACCATCATTGATTTATTACCATGTTTCATGGCCAAACCAACCGTTTTACTCAATCTTTCCCAGCTTGCATCAGAAACCTCTAATCGATCAACCACTACCTCGATATCATGCACCTTATAACGATCCAAGCGCATTCCCTTTTCCAATTCTTTAATTTCACCATCGATACGAACCTTTGAAAACCCTTGTTTAATAGTCTGTTCAAATAATTCTCGGTAATGGCCTTTACGACCTTTCACTAACGGAGCTAGTACAACAATTTTCTTTGAAGTATAGGCGGCAATAATTAATTCGACAATTTGGTCATCGGAATATTTAATCATGGGCTCATTCGAAACATAGGAATACCCAACTGAAGCTCGCGCATAAAGCAATCTCAGAAAATCATATATTTCAGTTATTGTTCCAACGGTGGAGCGTGGATTCTTTGAGACTGTTTTCTGTTCTATCGCGATTACTGGACTTAACCCTTCAATCTTATCGACGTCAGGACGTTCCAAGCCAGACAAGAACTGTCTCGCGTAGGCGGAAAACGTTTCAATGTATCGGCGCTGTCCTTCAGCAAAAATTGTATCAAACGCTAATGAGGATTTCCCACTGCCGCTCAAACCTGTAAAAACAGTTAGCTGATTTCTAGGTATTTTAAGCTCAATATTCTTAAGGTTGTGCTCGCGAGCACCATATATATCTATTGATTCACTCATAGGTATGATTCTACCGCTAAAAACGCTTTTAGGACTTCACTTGTTCAGTTAAAGAACGTAAATATACCTTTTATTGATCATTGCAGCCACGTCAATAGGTATGATTATAAGTACAATTAACACCCAGAAAAATTCTACTTATTTTCCTTTTGTTCAGGAGAATGATACTTCAGGGTAACACGATACAACAGAATGAAGAAAACGAAAAAAATAGGTATGGAGACAACAGAAATTAATTCATTTCCTGAAATCATCCCATAAATAATTATAAATGCCACCAAAAAGGCTACGATGGACATTAATAGAAAAACTTTCCACACTTGTAAATCATTCAGTCCTTTATAGACCAAATGGTGCGTTGAATGATCTTTTCCTCCAACCATTGGTGACTGACCTCTACGCAAACGATTAATCACAACACTTAATGTGTCAACAGCGGCAGGAGTAAACGCGGCAAGTGCAAGCAACAACCCTGTCCAAGAAGGAACTTCAAGTTCAGCGGAAGCATTCCAAAGAAAATGGATGGAATAAAAACTTACAATAAGGCTTAAAAACTGACTTCCGGTATCCCCCATAAACATTTTCGAAGGATGGATATTAAAGTATAAAAACCCAATTAGGCCTCCCATTTGAGCAACAAGAATCACATTCACTGGGGAGGCTATATTTCCAAATAACAAAAGACTTGCAACTAACGATGAAGTCAAAATAAAAAATGAAACAGTGGCAGTAATTCCATCCATGTTATCTAACATATTTAAACTATTCATAATGGCAACCACCCAGAAAACAGTTAACGCTTGGTCAATAATTTCAATATGCGCAAAATGAATTATTGTATCTGATGCAACTAATAATAGACCACAAGATATTTGACCAAGGAGTTTTAAGAAAGGGCGTGTATTGTATGCATCATCTGCTATGCCAATTAGAAAGGCAAGTGTACCAGCGGCTAACAGTCCTAAAATAATCGAACTATGGAAAACTTCATTTTCTTCTCCAAGAATAGCAATTGCCAATAGCGAAAAAATAAAAGTGAAGAACATTGCAATTCCACCCAATGAAGGTTTGGATTCGTTGCTCCAACGAATCGTTACGTCATTCTTATTCCGAATACCCAATGTTCGAGAAAATCGAAGCAATAAACTGTTAATGAGGATAGTAATTACAATACCTCCAAATAAGAAAACAGAAATAACAGTTAGAAAATTCACAAAAGTCTGCTGAATAGGTTAAAATAGTGAAACAAATTTATCAAAATTTGTCAATTTCCGATCTTTTTCAGATACAATTGGTCCTTCCTTTTTCCAATCTATACTTAATGTTGGATCATTCCAAATAATACCTCCCTCAGCTTCAGGATGATACAAATTAGAACACTTATAATTAAATACAACTCGCTTAGTTAGGGCAACAAAGCCATGAGCAAATCCTTCAGGGATAAAAAATATTCTTTTATTCTCTGCAGATAGAAGAATGGCCTGATGTTGACCATATGTGGATGACCCCTTACGTATATCTACTGCAACATCAAGCACTTCGCCTTCTGTGACGCGCACCAATTTAGCTTGCGCATATGGAGGGTTTTGAAAATGAAGACCCCGCAGCACATTCTTGTAAGAGATGGACTCATTGTCTTGAACAAAGTCCCCAGAAAAACCTGTATTTTTCTCAAAAATGGTTTTACTAAAAGTCTCATAAAAACAACCCCGGTCATCCGCAAAAATCTTCGGTTCAATTATAAACAAACCACTCAAGTTTCCTTCAATAAACTTCATTCTACTTTATAATTCGCCTAAAAATTGATTTCTTCTTTACCTCCTGATCATAATAGCCTCCGTAACCGTAGCCATATCCATAGCCGTAGCCATATCTCGTATGTTTAGGGTTTACTCCGTTCAGAACTACATTTAAGTTTCTAAATCCCTGCACATCTATTAATTCCTTAATTCTTCCAACGAAATGTCTCTTCGAATAATTTGCCTTGAAGACATAAATTGGAACATCAGCCATCGCTAGTATCTGAACGCCATCTGACACAATTCCTATTGGTGGATTATCAATGACGACTACATCATATATTTCCCTCAGCTCCTCAATAATTTTAAGAAAACTTTTGTTTAATGTTAATTCAGAAGGGTTTGGAGGAATTGGACCAGATGTAATTACGTCTAGGCCTTCAATAGTCGATTTTTGAACACAATCTGTTATACTGCATTGCCCAACTAACAAATTACTCATTCCAACATTATTATCAAGAAACAATCCTAAATGGATTTTAGGCTTTCGTAAATCTAAATCGATGATCACGGTCTTTTTTCCAGAAAGGGCAATAACCCCAGCAAGATTTATCGATACAAATGTTTTCCCTTCACCGGAAACAGATGATGAGACCGCTATCATTTGCGCATCTTTTTTAACAAAAGCCATATTTGTTCTTATCGAGCGCAAGGACTCAGCAACCATAGACTTTGGGTTGTCTGCAACAATTAATTGAGAAAATTCCATGGATACATTCGCCAGTGGAATGGACCCTAACCTACCTACATTGTTCGGCAGTAATTTATCCAAATCTGCCTCCTCATTTATTTCATTATATCGAAGATATTTGAATAGAATAAGGGCAATACTCAAAATAAAACTGACAAATATAGAACCCCCATATAGCCCATTTTTCTTAGGAGAAATAGGCATTTCAGAAAATGTTGGTTTGCTCAATAAAATATTTGTTGAGGTGTAACCCGCATTTGAAATTGAGTACAGTACTTTTTTCTCTGTAAAAAGTGTGTAGTACTTCTCATTTAATTCTTGCATATTTTTGAGCCGAGATAGTTCCATTCTTTTCTCTGGTATGTCATAATACGCTAGCTCTAAATCAGCTAAACTTCTTTTAATGATCTCACTTTTTTCTATCAATCGTTTTGTTAATGTTGATATGATCGTATTAATACTCGACAATCGGACTTCAATACGTTGATCAATTCTCTGTAACCCCTTATTTTCCGGAGTAACGCTATACAACATATCCTCACGTTTCTCAAGTAAATCGTGAAGATCTGCAACCTGAGACGATAAGCTGCCCTCGAACGATTTACCGAGTAGAACCGGAATCAACTGATATATTTCCAATCGATTTGGAGAATTTTCCAATTTAGAAGAAAGATTCGATAATATTAATAAGTCCTCTTCTGTCCTATATAACTCGTCTTGTAAACTATTCAACTTGGACGATAATGACGAGGAAAGGGTCTCAACACTTGAAACATCTTCCCTTCGCTGATAAGCCATAACACTATCCTTCGAAGCATTCAACTCCTTAACCAAGGAATCCAACTGAACCTCAATAAATCCCAAAATTTTATCTGAACTTTCACGTTTCAAGGATTCATCGTAGTTAAAAAAAGCGTTAATAATAGCTTGTACTATATCGCGAGATAAAACTGGATTGTTACTTTTGTGGGTGAGATTGATTGTTTGAGCTTCAACATTTAATGCTTGAGAATTGAAGTCTGGTAAAAATCTGTTTACCAAGTTATTCAAACTATTGAATTCAAAATATAGTTGATTTTCATTTAACTCATTAAATAATTTTTCCTCATTAGGAAGCTTTAAAATTATTTCAAAGCGTTCATTTTTGAGGTATTCATTCGGAATTATTCTTTCTTTAAATTCTATACCCCTATGCACGTACTTCAAGAAAAACGTATCCTCTTCATGTTCAAGAAAGATTGGAGTATTACAAAGCGAGGAATCCAACAAGGCAAACGGAGTAATATTAAATGTGCTCTGTAAATAGCGCTCCTCCGTTAAAAACTCTCCTTTTGCAAAATAACTAATATTCAAATTTAATGCACGAATTGCTTTACCGAACAAATATTGTGAGTTTAGCAACTGAATTTCTTTGGATAAGGACTTCTTTCTATTGTTTAAATTCTCAATTCCAATTACATCTGCTCCCGGATCTTCATGCACAATCTGTATTTCAGCTGAAGATTCATAAACTGGTTTACTATATCTTAAATAGATAAAAACCACAGAAAGAGATAACGCAAAAATGAGAACGATCCAAAACCAACTTCTTCTAAGAACAGTTCTTAAAATTGCTGGATTGAATTCGTTGTTAACGATAAAACTATTGTTTTGTTTTACAGCCATTAATTGAATGCATTAATAATTGAAATAACTACAATTGATGAAGAAATAATTGAAAGTATTGGTCCAATTTCTTGAAGGATTTCTCGACTTATTTGACGGGTAGGTTCAACATAAATGTAGTCGTTACTTTGAACAATCATATCCGCATATTTCAATCCTGCCATTGTACTAAGATCAACTTGATATACTTTTCTTCCCTCTGAAGTTCGGCGCATGATCTTTATTTTTTTTGACTGCCCCCTTTCACTTATTCCTCCAGCTAGTGCCAATACCTCCATAAGTGTAGTGTTATTATTGGCTAGGTTAACAACTTTGGCTGAACCAACTCCACCAGGAAATACAATCACACGTAGATTTGTCACTTCAATTTGAACAAAAGGGTCTGTATAAAATTCAGCATACATTTCACCTATATAATCTTGAGCCTCTTTAACAGATTTTCCAGCAAGAAAAACCTCTCCTAACAGCGGTAATTCGACCGATCCAGAAGGCTTTATCCAGTAATTAAATAACCCAGAATTTGCAACATCATTTGAATTGCCACTGCCTACAACTATTCCACCTTCAGAAATACCAGTTAATCCGTCAATAATTCTTTTTCCATCATTGGTTGATAAAGTAAAAATAAACTTATCATCAGGCGCTAAACGGTATGCTTCTGTCGGAGCAATAGGAACCGTATCGGTAATTACCTCTGCATCTTTTGTTCGAAACATCAATGAGTTATTAATTCCACATGAAGACAACAAAGAAAGAGCACCGATAACAATTAGTAGTAATCTCATTTTTTCCTATTTAGCAATTTACGGTAGTATTCAGACATTTCGCTGGTTAAACGTTCAAAACTGAAACGCTCCCGCACAAATTCCCTACCTTTCTCCGCAAATTTAACTCTTAGTTTTTCGTTTTCAACAAGTAAACGGAGATTTTCAACATAAGTTTCACAATCACCGAGTTTTGTAATAAAACCAGATTCACCATCAAGGACAATATCTTTAACCCCTCCTACATCAGTGCTCAACACGGGTAGACCTGATGCTTGTGCTTCTATTAGACTAACGGGCGTCCCTTCATTATTTGATGTCAAACACATAATATCCATACCCTTATTGAAAGCAGCAATATCAAACACCCATGAAGTCAATACGATTTTTGGACCAAATTCTTCCGTTATTCGCTTTACCTTTTCCTCTACAACAGTTCTTTCGGAGCCATCACCCGCGATAAACACTTTAATGTTTGACACACCTTGACGCAAGAGTTTTTCAATGACCTCAAGAAAAAAGGAGTGATTCTTAATTGGCGCTATACGACCAACAATTCCAATTGCAACAGTATGCTTATCTAATCCATAATGTGTTCGAATTTTTTCCCGTTGTTCCCAATCCTCCTTCAAAAAATCAGATAAATCAAATCCCAAAGGAATAACTTTAATTTTTTCAGCACGACATATTCTATGTTCGACGGCCAACTCTTCTTTTTGAAGTTGACTAATTGCAACTATCCCAGTTGATTTATTTGCCAGATTTCGCTCCAACGATTTAATCATGAAGGTTTTGATTGATCCGAAATAAGAATGAAACACATGACCATGGTAGGTATGAACAATTACTTCTACTCCGCAACTAATTGCAGCTCGTCGCCCCAAAACACCTGCTTTTGAAGCATGAGTATGCACAATATCTGGCTGAAATTCCTGGATTATTGCCTTGATTTTCCGATATGCTTTTCGATCAGAAAGTGGGTTTGGATTTCGAATCAGTTCAGGTATAATGATTGGTCGAACGTCATATTTCTCAAGGATGTGAAGTGAATCAGTCTCTCCCTCGTCCGGCAAGCCTCCGATTAACATTGTCTCAAAGTCATCATCCAAATACCTAGTTAACAATGCAGCATTGTATGTTGGACCTCCCAAGTTAAAACGATTAATAATACGTAATACCTTAATCATGTTACATTGTTTTTTGAATACCACGACTGAAATACTATGTAACACCATATCAGCATTGTGAGATGACCACCTTTTTTTGTAAAGAACTCTGCCTTTATTTCTTCTAAATAATCGAACTTAAAAACACCTTGTTTTTCAATGTAATGAGCATCAAACCATTCTTTTTTAACGATTGAATTCCACGCTAATTTAATCCAATTTTCCAACGGTACTTCAAAGCCTTTTTTGCCACGTTGAAATATTTGATTCGGCAATTCTTCCTTAAATGCATCCTTCAATATCCGTTTTGTCCTATTTCCTTGTAATTTAAATTCAGGAGGCAAACCATTCGCAAAACATACGATATCTT
The DNA here is from genome assembly GCA_029254025.1 of Crocinitomicaceae bacterium. GTDB lineage: Bacteria > Bacteroidota > Bacteroidia > Flavobacteriales_D > Crocinitomicaceae > JALQTG01. The sequence goes on from JAQWYK010000010.1 coordinate 13,878, forward strand.
TATCCAAAAATGGTGTGCGCACCTCCAGACTTTGACGCATACTCATTAAATCCACTTTTTTCAACATATCATTTGGCAGCACAAATAGTTGATCCAATCGCAAAAAATCATTCAACCCAACTATGCTTTCTTGTCGCGGCGTTTCATTTTCATTAAAAAGCTTTAACAACCTTTTTCGTTGTTCGCGTTCGATAAAAGCAGCCAAAAACCAATACTTTTCAGAAGATGACTTAGATAGCATCGCTCTAAAATTATTCAATTGTCTCAAGCGATTCTGAAAACGCGACGATCGACTCCCCTTCCCTAAAGAAGGCAAAGCTCTCACCAAACGGACAAGTGTACCGTTGGACAATGAACGCTGAAAAGCTCTGTGTTTATTGTATCCTGAGAAAAGTTCATCAGCACCATCGCCTGATAAACATACTGTGAGTTCCTTTTTCGCACCTTTAGCTAGAAAGTACATGGCTATAGCGCTTGAATCCCCAAAAGGCTCATCAAAACTTTCTAGTACATTATTTAATTCATTTACCACTACTTCACTTGATAATCGAATAGCATGGTGGTGACTATCGATATGATTTGCAACGGCCTCAGCGTAATTCGATTCATCAAAAAAGCTAGATTCCAAAAATCCAACAGAAAACGTGTGTAAATCTGATTTGAATTGAGAAGAAATAGCGGACACGACTGAACTATCGACACCTCCAGATAAAAATGTACCTACCGGCACGTCCGCTTCCAGACGGGTAATTACTGCGCGCTCGATTTTTGATTTCAATGTTCGAACTGCTTCCTCGTATGTTCCTGTAAAGCCAACTGTATTTTCTGGAGTCCAATAATTGATTATATCCATATGCTTCCCTTTCACTATTATGTAATGACCAGGTAGTAATTTCTGAACCTCAGTAAAAATGGTTTTTGGAGCAGGAATATATGTAAATCTAAAATAGTCGTTTAGTGCACTCTCTGACAGTGTTCTTGGCGCGTTACGTTTCATAAATGGCCACAGTTCAGAAGCAAAGACAACTCCTGAGTCCTCCACACTGAAAAGCAACGGATTAATTCCCATGTGGTCTCGTGCCAATATTAATTGATCTTCGACGGAATCATAAAAGCCAAAGGCAAAACAACCGTTTAAATCATTAATTCCATCAGCACCAAATTCTATGAGGTGATATAATAAAACTTCTGTATCTGATGAGGTCCGAAAAACATAACCCTTCTTGAGAAGATCATTTTTTAACTCTGGGTAATTATATATTTCACCATTATACACGAGCGTATAACGCTTCGATTCATCGGAGAATGGTTGATTTGACCGACTGTTTAAATCTACAATCGCCAAACGATTATGTCCTAGAATAGCATTTCCTGTTATCCGTGATGACGAAAAGTCCGGTCCTCTATGCGCTTGCAGTGAAAGAACATCGTCCATCCATTTTTGGTCCGATTTTTCGGGAGATGAATTAAAAAATTTGATTCCGATTATGCCACACACAATTTTTTCACGACTTTTAATGAAAAATTCAATTCACGCCATGAAGATAGCAGTTGTTTTTTCATTCATTCTATGTTTTACCTATTTTAATTCGATTCAGGCGCAGGAAAACATCGTCGAATTGGCCTTAAAAACATTTATTAATGACCCTGTGAATGAATATGCTGGAATCAGTTTTCAAGCGATTGACCTAAATACCCAAACCGTTATTGCAGAACATCAACCTAAAATGGCGTTGGCACCTGCTTCTATTGTCAAACTGTTTTCTACTGCTACTGCATTGGAGGAATTGGGACCATACTTCCGACCTAAAACTCGCATCTATCATGACGGAGAAATCGATAGCAATGGCGTTCTGAAGGGAAATATTTGGATTAGAGGAGGAGGAGATCCATCTCTAGGTAGTCGCTTTTTTGAGAAAGAAGAAAACCAACGAAACTTTTTAATAAGTTGGGTTGATACGCTAAAAAGTTTTGGAATTTCCAAAATCAACGGTCATATCATTTGTGACGGTTCGGAATTTGGTTATAATGGAGTCCCGGATGGTTGGACTTGGGGAGACATGGGGAACTATTATGGGGCTGGGCCTTCTGGATTAGTAGTTTTTGATAACATGACTCACTTATTCTTTGAAACAAGTGAAAAAAGTGGAATGCCAACAAAAATAACGTGCATGGACCCATACATTCATAACTTAACCTTTCGAAATGAGGTGAAATCTGCACGAGTGTCTGGAGATAATGCGTATGCATTTGGCGCCCCATATCTGACTAATCGTTTAATTCGAGGATCATTGCCGCTAGACCATGAAGAATTCAAAGTAAAAGTTAGTATCCCCGATCCGGAATTACTCCTTGCGCAAGAGTTTTATTTTGAGCTATCCAGCGCGAACATCGTTATTGAAGGTCAAGCACTCGGACAAAAACAAGCTGAACTACCGATCGATTATAGTACCCTTCGATTGGTTTATACACACTCTGGGAGTACGATATCCAATGTAGCCTACCACACAAACATGAGAAGTGTAAACCTTTTTGCGGAACAGTTGATTTGTTTGACAAGTCATTACAAAACAGGAAGTGGCTCCTCCTCTTCTGGAGCTCAATATATCCAGAGTTATTGGGAACCTAAAATAGGAAAAGGGTTTACGGTTACCGATGGAAGTGGGCTTTCTCGAAACAATGGTATTAGCGCGCACCACTTTACAGAGTTGCTTCGGATAATGAAATCGTCAAAACAGTTTGACGAATTCAAAAAGACACTTCCTGTAGCAGGAAAAAGCGGCACATTAAGTTCCGTGTGCAGAGGTCAAAAAGCAAGTGGCCGAATTTCGGCAAAAAGTGGTACCATGACTCGAATTAAGTCCTATGCTGGATATGTAGACAGTAGTTCTGGAAAAGAAATTGCATTCGCTATTATTGTGAATAACCATTCCACTTCAAGCGCAACATTAGTAAAAAAAATGGAACCTATTTTCAACGCACTTTCTCAATACTAGACAAAACGTTCATCTGCCTCCATTACGTGTCCACAATTTGAGCATGCACGCATTTCTTCTGAGTTATAAAATTCTTTAAAACGCGGAATAAAATCCTTCTCTATGTTCTCTAGTTTAAATTTATAGGATTTTAATGGTGTATTACATTCTTCGCAAAACCAAAATAAACCATCTGTTAGATCCGTTCCTTTTCGGACGCGTTCTATAACGAGACCAACAGTATTTTCCCCCCGGATTGGAGAATGAGGTATTCCAGCTGGAAGCAAAAACATCTCTCCCTCTCGAATTTGAATATCTCTCGCTTCACCGTTCTCTTGAATGCGCACAGTAATATCGCCTTCAATCTGATAAAACAACTCCTCAGATTCATTGTAATGATAATCCTTTCGCGCATTCGGACCACCCACTACCATGACAATGAAATCACCTGCTTCTCTGTACAAATTTTTATTTCCTACTGGAGGTTTCAGGAGATCCCTATTTTCATCAATCCAGCCTTTTAAATTAAATGGTGCTAACATGGGAATTGTTGTGTAAAATTTGAACTAAGATAATGAAATTAAAGAAACGGCAAAAAAAAATCGGCTTCACACAAAGGTGAAGCCGACTTCTATTCTCAAAACAATAATCTTATTGCTTAACAATTTTAAATGTACGCTGACCTTCATTGCTAAAGATTCGAAGTGTATACACTCCTTTTTCTAAATGTGCAATAGAAAGGGTTGCAGATGCACTATTTTCAAGTGCAGTTGCATCAGCTAGAACAATACGTCCATTGATATCAGAGATTTCAATGTTCATTGCTCCTGCATTCGAGCTTGCTTCAATGTTTAATACATCAGACGTTGGGTTCGGATAAACAGTTAATTCTGCAAACTGCTCCTCACCTAGCGACAAGAAATCACATGTTCCAACAATTACTTCTACTAAAGAAGTATCTGCAGCACATACACCATTTGATGTAATATACAAGAAGTTAAAGCTACCAGGAATGTTAGACGTTGTTGTAATCGCACCTGCTAATGGAGCATTAGAAGGATTGTACCATACACCACCTAAATCAAGGTTACCAGACAACCCATCAAACAAGTTGATTGGCTCATTTCTACATGCAATGATAGAACCATCAACACCCGCAGATGATGGAGGGAATACATTTACTACTGAAACAGTTGTATCCGATGTACATCCACCCTCTACAATCCAAAGAACTTCATATGCACCAGCTGGTAATGTTGTCACATTAAAGAGGGAATCATCTACTATTAATTGTTGGTTCGAAGGGAATACCCAAGTACCATTTTCCTGACCTTTAACAATAGATGGGTGTAAATCAAACAAACCATCTGCACGACATACATCTTCCTCACCATCTTGACCCGGTGCTGGAATACATACATCGAAACAAACATCATCAATATACAATCTCCAACCATCTAAACCTCCCGCAGGCACATGGAATGCAACGTAAACATCACCTGTAAATGCAGATAGATTGAGTGTAGAATCTTGGTACACATTGTTACTGTAGCTTGCCAAGAACATCAAAGTGTCTGTAAAATCAGTAGGATCATTGCCTGTGGTAGATAGAAGAACCTCAAAATCATTCGGTTCAAAAGAACTTTGAACACGGTAAAAGAAATTCATTACCTCATTACCTGTTAATGTGATTTGAGGGGAAATCAACCATTCATCGTTGGCTCCACCTAAAAAATCAGTGTATATAGCAGCTACCTCATCACCATTGTTTGTGTTGAAAGTATAATCGAGATTCCACTGTTCTCCGTCTGCATTTTCGTCTAACACAGTCCAACATCCCTCTGTAGGAGAGTCTGAATCAAATGATTCACAGAAATTGATGGCTTCAAATGGTAAACAGAGCGTGCTGAAAGAGGCAACATTACTCCACGCACTTGTGTCGCCCGGAGAACACACTGCTTTTACATAAACGTCGTATGACGTATTGTCCATCAGACCAGTTAACTGTTCGGAAGTAACATTGGTAATGAAAGAGGTTCCCGCACCTAACGTAAAACCAACTTCTCCATATTCAACCTCCCATTCTGTTTCCAAACCTCCCGCTGTCCAAGCAATATCTGCTGTTGAAGAAGTAATCATACTAACTAACAAGTCGGTTGGTCTCGGACAAGTTGGTTCAGGCAAAACGTCTAAAGTAACATCAATTGCAGAACCAAATGATTGTGAATTGCATGGACCAGGAACTGTTGTACCCCATCTTGATCGAACACGCATTCTGTACTGACCAGCCGCTGTTCCATTCGGAATGACAACAGAACCTGTTTGCGCATTATTAGGAGCACTACCCGGGGCATATTGATTCGCTACCTCCTCTGATGGGTCGAACGTAAGGTCATTATTCCAATCAACCCAAATTACGATTGTATTGCTACCTCCTTGAAAAAATGTTTCAAAATCGAATTGATCATTGGTAAATTGCTGAATAGTTTGTGCAGTGGTATCCTCGTAACCTCCTAGCGGTTGGGAAGTAGCAGAATAGAGTATATTCTGAATAGCTCCAGAAGTTTCAAATTTCGTCATATAATCTGAAGTTGAAGTATAAACAGGAGTACAATAGCCTGTAAAAATATTCAACAACTCCCAAGGACTTGCATCACCGCCACAATCAGCTTGAATGTAAATATCATAACCCGTGTCTGGCGTTAAACCTGAGATTGTTTCAGGATTATTCACTGTTCCAGTGATAGAACCAATTTCTGCTCCTGTACCAGGAACAAATCCTGGTGCACCGTACTCTATATTCCATAATGTCTCTGTTCCTTGAGATGTCCACGAAAAAGTCACATCTGTAGTTGAAAGAGCATCCACTGTAATTGCAGTAACAGGAAGACATGCTGGAGGAGGAGCACAAGACAAAGAATAAACAAACTGGACACCAGTTACAGAACCGTCAGATACTACGTAAAAAGAAATTTCTCCTGTGGTAGATTCATACGATCCAACAATTGAACCGGCTCCTGTAGCAATTACAGTTCCAGCACCATTCGCAGCATCCGTAATAAACCAGTCGTCACAACATGATTCTGTAGATCCTGCCGTAAAGGTTAAGGTAATGTAATCTCCTGGTGTATTTGCAACAAATCCATTCAAACTTGAAACCAACGTACTATTGTTCAAGTATGTATAGGAACCCGATGAAGAACAATCACCGTAGGTCAGGGCACTTGCAACTGGAGACCAGTCGCTTGTACCATCCACACCACAATCAGCCTGAACATAAATGTCGTAGCTTGTTCCGGCTGTTAACCCAGTAATAGATTCTGGATTATTGGTAGTTCCGATAACAGCACCTAACTCAGCACCTGTGCCGGGAACAAATCCTGGAGCACCATACTCAATATTCCAAACTGTAGCAGACCCATTTTCTGTCCATGAAACATCAAGCCCAGTTGAAGTTACATTTGACACCTGAAGCGCAGAAGGATCTAGACAAGATGGTGGAGTTTGGGAGGAAATAGTTGGAGAACTCATACAGAAACCCCAACCCCAAACAGAACTAGCGTCGTATGCGAATCGATACTGAAATCCAGCCAACTGTGTTGCCGTCATTGCAGAAATATCCAATACTCCACTCGTCACTGTTGGTGCTGCAACTTGAGCACACCAACCTGATAAGGCTGAGCTATTATCTGGAATAGCTTCCCAAACTACCCAATCAGCTAAATCAGCATCATAATATTCCAAATTGAATACATCTCCTAGGTTGTAGTCATAGTCATACTCCACTACTATCCAAGTCTCCCCTGCTGCAAAAGCTGCAGACAAATCAATGACGGGAGATTCTGCGTTTAAAATATCAGTTGATCCGCCTCCCGCTGCATCATCGTCATAGCTAACATTTGAACTAATCGTAGGGTCACTTAACAAAGCGCCTACATTGTAGGTTCCCGAAAGCGTCCAACTGGCATTGGGCCAAGCTGCTGGTTCATTCAAGGCCTGAGCATTACTCAGCATACTCGAAAGAAGAAGTCCAGCCAGTGCTAAAAACTTGTACATTTTTCTCATAATCTTGTTTTAATTATTAATTAACAAAATTAGGCATTTAAAATAAAATATCCTAATTAGATAGTTGTTTTAGACTTACACGAGAGATACTTGGATGAAAAGATTAAATCGTAAGACGAATGAAATATTCAGTCCGAACAATATTAAATCGGGCAATTATTTCTTACTTTTGCTTAAAACATTCGCAATGGAATTATCCCTCAAAGGAAAGCATGCCTTAGTTTGTGGCAGTACACAAGGAATTGGAAAAGCAGCAGCAATTGCATTATCTCAGTTGGGTGCGAGTATTACGCTTGTTGCACGAAACGAGGAGAAATTAAAACAAGTGCTGAACGAATTATCTCCCAACGAAAAGAACGACTATATCCTTGCAGACTTTACTAATGCTTCTGATTTAGAGCAACAAATAAAAAGTTGGACAAAAAAGCATACCGCTCACATTCTTATCAATAATACTGGCGGACCCAAAGGAGGACCCATTCGGAATGCCTCTACTTCCGAATTCACGACTGCATTCACTCAGCACCTGATATGCAATCATATTCTAGTACAACAACTATACCCGGGCATGCGAGAAGCTGGCTACGGAAGAATCATAAATGTGATTTCAACAAGTGTAAAACAACCGCTCGATGGACTTGGGGTTTCAAATACCGTTCGAGGAGCGGTTGCCAATTGGAGTAAAACCTTAGCTAACGAGCTAGGGCAATTCAACATTACCGTCAACAATGTACTTCCAGGAGCAACCAATACGGTTCGTCTTCAATCGATTGCAGAAAATAAAGCAGCTCAATCAACAGGTATTGATTATGAAGAAGTAATGGCAAGTATGGCTGCTCAATCTCCCATGAAGCGCATTGCGGAGCCTGAAGAAATTGCGAATGCGATTGCCTTTCTAGCGAGTCCAGCAGCGAGCTACATCAACGGAATAAATGTTCCTGTTGATGGGGGAAGAACAAAATCTCTTTAAGACTTAGGGCGTTTGTAAACAGGAACTGTCGAGCACGGTTCTCCATACATAATAGAAGAAACATGTGGTTGAAGGTGTTTAATTAACTCGGTCATCGCAAATGCTGGATCAGCAATGTCTGAACAACCTTTTATAATGATTTTAGCATCTCTGAATTCATGGGTATTGATTTCTTTGATTTTATTTACAATTTGAGTTTTTTGAATTTCTTCCTGCGAAAGCGTGTAGTTTTCAATATTTAGTTTGGTGCATTCAGCAGAGACGAGCATGTAGGCCCACGTAGGAATAATGGCGTCAACTGAACAACCAATAGCAACCACCTTCCCATTGAATTTTTGCCAATCGAACGCCCCAATGAAAGCACGAAACTCTTTTTCTTTCAAAATCATTTCTTGCCATAATGCTTCCTTCAAATCAAAATCAACCACATCCTTAGACGGCTTATAATCTGCTAAATCCAATTGGACGAGGGAACTGTTTTTAACTTTATTTACGATTTCATCCATGACAAATTGTTTGGAATTGAATTATATTCGAACTATTATTACCACAAAATTACAAAAATGAAATTCAAGTTCAGTGGGATTATTCTTCTTATCGTTTTCAGTATTGGATGTAGTCGACCAGAAGACAAATTAGTCGGTGTTTGGGAATACGACAATTATCAAATCGATGAATCAGGTATAGGTTTTCTCGCTTCTTTTTTACCAGACGATTGGAAATCAACAATAGACACTTATTTAGAACAGGCTAAAGGACTTTCAAATAGCACGTTAACATTTAATTCGGATGGAACATATAAAGAAGCGTTTAGTGGTGCAGCAGAGGATTTCACAGCTATTCAGGGGAATTTCGCGGTGACGCCAGAAATAACCCAAATCACATTAAAAAACACCGAAGGGGAACAAATCATGGAACTACAAGAGTTCACAGATACTTACTTTGTATACAAGAAGGACTTTAAAAAGTTTTCTGTGCCGTTGACACTATTGATTACTTACAAAAGGGTGAAGTGATTTAGAGTTTAGAGTGTTGAATTCAGAGTTTAGAATTTAGGTCTTCAGGACATTTTCATGGGGACTAAATTCTCTCAATAATTGTTGCGTATCCTTGCCCCACTCCGATACACATCGTAACCAATGCGTAACGCTTGTTCGTTTTTTGAAGTTCAATTGCTGCTGTCTGCAAAATTCTAGCACCTGACATTCCTAGAGGATGACCTAAGGCTATCGCTCCACCGTTTGGATTGATTCTTGGGTCATTATCTTCTAATCCTAGCTTTCTAGTGCAGGCCAACACTTGGGCAGCAAATGCTTCATTCAATTCTAAAATATCCATGTCCGCCAATGTTAGTCCAGCTCTATCCAATGCTTTTTGAGAGGCATATACAGGACCAATTCCCATGATTCTTGGTTCCACACCAGAAACGGCTGCGCTAACGATTCTAGCCATCGGTTTCAAACCATGCTCTTTTATTGCTGTATCACTCGCAACTATTACTGCAGCAGCACCATCATTTAACCCAGAACTATTTCCTGCTGTTACCGAACCATCTTTTTTAAACGCAGGACGCAAGGTGGATAGAACATCGAGTGTCGACCCTGAACGTATAAACTCATCCTGAGAAAACAAAATAGGATCTTTCTTACGTTGGAGAATTTCGACGGTCACGATCTCTTCTGCCAAACGTCCGGATGCTTGAGCTTTTGCTGCTTTTTCTTGTGACCAAGCAGCAAATTTATCTTGTGCATCGCGCTCTATTCCATACATTTCAACCAAGTTCTCCGCTGTATTTCCCATACCATCGGTTCCGTAAAGCTCTTGCATCTTCGGATTAATAAATCTCCAGCCAAAAGAAGTATCATGCATTTGAGCATCTCTTCCAAATGGAGTAGATGCTTTTGAGATTACCCAAGGTCCACGAGTCATGTTTTCAACGCCTCCAGCAATGTAAATTTCTCCAGCTCCATCCTTAATAGCGCGTGATGCATTCACAACAGAAGCCATACCCGACGCACACAAGCGATTTACTGTTTCTCCTCCAATCGTAGTAGGCAAACCGGCAAGTAATAAAGACATTCTTGCGACATTTCTATTGTCTTCCCCGGCCTGGTTTGCACACCCAAAAATCACGTCTTCAACTCGCGAGGGATCAATTGAAGGATTACGTTTCATAAGTTCTTTCATTACAATTGCACCCATATCATCTGGTCGCACCGCTGAAAGTGTACCACCAAAATTTCCAATTGGGGTTCTAATTGCATCTATAATATATACTTCTTGACTCATGACTATTATTTTTTCAATAACTGTGGCCGAAGATAATAAGATTTTGGATAGTTACCAGCACGAATACCTGCATTAACAGCGCATCGATTATGAACAACTTAAAAAAACATGGCTCCGCAATTGTTGAAAACTTGGCTTCGTTATAACCCCAAAAAAATTTTTATATTAGACACCTTTAAATGAAGAACACATGAACATAAAAACAAAACTTTCACTTCTTATCGGGGTATTTTGTTTCTTCACTTCGATGGGATATGGACAAGTTGAAGAAGACCTCACTCCAGAAGAAATGGCCTACCGCGACTCGATCGCTGCATTAAACCAAGAAAATGCTGCCATTGCGGCGAGTCAAGAGGCTTACAATGCCGGAATCCAACTTTTCAACGAAAAGAAGTTTGAACAAGCTATAATAAAGTTTGCTGAATCGATCAAATCAGATCCGAATTTTACCGCAGCATATTATAATAAAGGAGTTGCTGAAAATGAAGCAAACAAGTTTAATGACGCCTCAAAAACGTTATCGACGCTTTTAGAAAAAGACCCAAACTACTCCAAGGCGTACTTCCAAAAAGCACGTGCATTTCAGGGTAATGGAGATTATTTGTCAGCAGAGAATGATTATAAAAAATCAATTCAACTCGATGAAGCGAACCCTAAGGCATATTACAATTTTGGAACTTTACAATTCTTGCAAAAAGATTATGATGGGGCTATTCAATCATTCACTAAAACTATCGAATTAAAAGGGGATGAAGCCTACGCATACAATGACCGTGGGAGTTGCTACCGAATGAAAGGTGATTATCCAAAAGCAATTAAGGACTATGAAGAAGCGGCGCGCAAGAATCCTGAATTAGCATTTGTGCTGAATAACTTAGGGACGACCAAAAGAAAAATGAAAAATTACGATGGCGCCATGGCAGATTTCAATCGTGCCATTTCAGTGGATAAAAAATTTCATTTAGCCTATAATAATCGTGGAGCCACGCAAATGGCGATGAATCGTTTGGATGATGCACTAAACGATTTCAATAAATGTTTAGAAATTAAAGCGGATTATGCTCCTGCCTTTGCGAATATTGCTGCTGTAAAATTCAAAAAAGAAGACTACAAAGGGGCCCTTGAAGCTGCAAACAAAGCGTTGAAAATCGACCCAAACTATGCTTCCGCCTATGTTAACCGCGGCATGATAAAAGAAATGTTGAGGGATATGCAAGGAGCATGTGAAGATTGGGAAAAGGCCAGAGAACTTGGAGCTGAAACTGGCAAGTCTTATTATTCAGAAAACTGTGGTCAATAAAAAATGAGAACAATGAAAAACGTATTATATACACTCGCATTTATAACAGGCTTGTCTTCGCTCACTTTCGCACAGAATGTTGAATTTAAAAAAGCCAATTTCAAAGAAAACGTTGAGGAATTCAAAGCAGTTGAAACCGCCATCAAAGAAGCCGACGAATTTTTCGAACTAGGCTCTGCGGCTATCTTTGAAGTTAAAAGTCCAGAACAAAATTTCAAGAAAGCTTTATTACGCTACGAACGCGCTCAAAAACTAAACCCAAATAATGGATTAAATAATTTTAGAATTGGCGTTTGTCATATCTATTCGAGCTCCCCATACAAAGCTCCTGCTTTTATCAAAAAAGCGCTTGAACTAGACCCAGAATGCGATCCATTCATTCAATATTATTTGGGTTATGCGCTTCAGTTAAAAGAGGATTTTGATGGTGCACTTTCAGCTTACAAAAAATTCGAAGACGGTTATAAAAAAGCCGATAACTTTTCCAAATTCGTTGGCATGCGTAAAAAGGAGTGTCAAAACGCGAAAAAGGCGGTTTCAGATCCAGAACGCGTTTGGGTCGACAACATCGAGGAATTAAATTCTGCCAATGATGAAATTGCGCCTTCTATAACTACAGACGGATCACAGATTATATTCAGTTCAAATCGTCCAAATTCAAATACACCGAACGATGTAAATGAATACGACCACGATATTTTCACTGCATTCTTTAACAATGGAATTTGGCAAAAACCGAACCCCATAAATGGAAGTGTAAATACAAATAAAGACGATATCGTCAACAACCTTTCCTACGATGGTACAAGAATGCTCTTGCACAAAGATAATGAAGGACAGATTGATATATACGAGTCTGTTTTAATTGGTGCAAAATGGGGCCCTGCAGATATTTTACCTCGGCAAATAAGTACACCCCAAGTAAATGAAATTTACGCTTCCTACAATCATGATGGCTACAACATCTTTTTTGCGCGCGACAGCGAAACAAGAAGCAATGGATTTGAAATTATGTATTCTGGTATGCGCAGTAAAATTGAAAAGAATTTTGGAGCCGCAACTATGGTTAGTGAAGTAAATACTAAATTCAATGACGGTCCGATTTACTTAGCTATTGATGGGAAAACAATGTACATCGCTTCTCAGGGGCACGAATCACTCGGAGGGTATGATATTTTCGTATCGTACCGCGATCAAGGAACATGGACAAAGCCAAAAAATTTAGGATATCCTATCAACACACCATATGACGATTTCTTCTTCGCTTCAACTGCGAGCGGAAAGTATGCGTATATCGCCTCAAATAGAGACGGCGGAGCTGGTGGATTTGATATTTACAAAGTGACATTCTGGGGACCACCAAAGGAGCCAATTGTTGACATGGAAGACTATTTATTAGCTTCTTTAGCAATGCCGATAAAAGACCCGCAAATCGAGAAAACTGTAAGTGTCAACAAAGTTTCTTTGACCGTATTTAAGGGTATTACGATTGATGCGATTACACGGAAAGCAGTGGAAGCTGAAATTGAAATCGTTGACAATTCAAACGGAAAAATCATCGAGCGATTCACTACTAACAGTGCTACTGGTAAATTCTTATTATCCTTAACAGCAGGTAAAAACTACGGTATTGCAGTAAAAGCAGATGGCTACTTATTCCATTCCGAAAATTTCGATATTCCAGATGGCAGCGATTATAATTTAGTGGATAAAACCATTGAACTTAAAAACATTGCCGTAGGAAGTAAGATTGCTTTACGTAATATCTTCTTCGACGTTGGTAAAGCGGTGCTGAGATCCGAGTCAAATTCAGAATTAGACCGTTTAGTAAAGTTAATGAACGACGTTCCTAAATTAAAAATAGAAATCTCGGGACACACTGACAACACTGGATCAGCTACTTTGAATGACAAGCTATCACAAGAGCGTGCAGACGCCGTAGTGAATTACCTGAAGTCAAAAGGCATCAAAGCAGACCGAATGACAGCAATGGGGTATGGTTCATCAAAACCAATTGCTTCAAATAATTCAGCTGAAGGGCGCCAAGAAAACAGAAGAACTGAATTCGAAATTAAGGCAAACTAGACGTATTTTTATTAATATCTCAAAAGGCTGTTTACGCAAGTATTCAGCCTTTTTTAATTGTATATTTGCACTCAATTCTATGCAAACAGGTCGCGTTATAAAATCTACCGGAAAATGGTATAATGTCTTACTGGAAGACGGTAATACCGTTTCTTGCCGCATCCGTGGAAAAATAAGACTCGACGGAGCAAAGACCACCAACCCAATTGCGGTTGGCGACGAGGTAGAGTTGGAGTTATTAGAAAAAGAAGAAGGGGGTATCATTCACTCCATTCACCCTCGGAAAAACTATCTCGCCCGTAAATCCGTCAACCTGTCTAAACGCTCACATATTCTTGCTGCGAACATTGATAGAGCCTATTTACTTGTGACACTCGTTGCACCGGTAACTCATTTAGCGTTTATTGATCGATTTTTGGTCGCTGCCGAATCGTTCAGAATTCCTGTCACGCTCCTATTTAACAAAATGGATCTCTATTTTGAAGAACATTTACCTTTAGTAGACGAAATTGCAGCAATTTATAAAGACATTGGCTATCCGTGTTATAAAATATCTGCGTTGAACAACGACAATATTGAGTTTCTCAGAAAGGAAATCAACGGAAACCAAGTGATGATTTCGGGACATAGTGGAACCGGGAAAAGCACACTTATTAATGCTCTGGATAGTGATTTAACCATTAAAACTTCCGAAATCTCTTCACATCACCTTCAAGGTCAGCATACAACCACATTTGCGGAAATGCACCCTCTCCAATCAGGTGGATTTATAATAGATACCCCGGGCATCAAAGCCTTCGGAATCATTGATTTAGATAAAGAAGTGATTAGTCACTACTTACCGGAAATGCGTAAATTATTGAATCAGTGCAGATTTCACAACTGTCTCCACCTCAATGAGCCAAACTGCGCCGTGAAAGAAGCGGTGGAAAATGGTAAAATCGCTTCATCACGCTACTCGACCTATCTTGATTTGATTCAAGAAGATGAGAAAGAAAATTATCGGAAGGATATTTTTGGATGATAACAAAGTTTAGTTAGTTACCAGCTCTACAAAACCTCGTACAATCATAATGATCTTATTTTTTTGTTAAAATCATCCCTCTTTCCTTTAAATCAGCTAATTTCGCGACTCACAAATTTTCACACTTGCTGTATCTGCGATTTTTCATATTGTTCACTGCGACTTTTTTCTTCTGTGGTCTCTCAGAGGCTCAAACGTCCGTTTCCGAATTATCCTCCCTAAGCAAAGTTCCTAATGAGCTTCGTCTGTCTAAAAAAGAAATGGTCGATTCAGTAATAAATATCGGAAAGCAATTCCTTGGAAAACCCTATCGCTTTAGAAATTCAACCACTCCAACATTAGATTGCAGTGGATTCATTTGCCATATTTATGACCATTTGGATGTTAAACTCTCACGCTCCTCTGCTTCTCAAGCATTGGAAACCAGAAGAATTGATTTTTCAGAGGTTGAACCAGGAGATTTATTATTTTTTAAAGGCAGGAATGCTTCTAGCAACACTGTAGGCCACGTAAGCATGGTAATTGAAGTGAATGATGCCGGGTTAAAAATGATACACAGCTGCCAACGCGGGGTCATTATCGATGATTATCCGATGACTTATTATTCAGAACGTTTTCTTTTTGCGGGAAGACTGAAGGAAATCGATGCACTAAACACCACCCCAACTCCTCAAGCAACTCTAGACGACACACTGCAGAAAGTCAAGGACAATAGTGCGAGACTTCTTGAAAAATCCTCAGTAACCATCGTTGGAGTTGGTGATTTGATGATTGGCACCAATTTTCCCTCCTCAAGCCATTTACCTCCAAATGATGGAAAAGATATACTAGTACCTGCTCACGCGATTCTCCAAAAAGCCGACATTGCCTTTGGTAATTTAGAGGGATGTATTTTATCGGGAGAAGGAACAGTTAAGAAATGTAATGACCCTTCAAAATGTTATGCGTTTAAAAGCCCCGACCATTACATAGAACATTACAAAAATGCTGGTTTTGATGTGCTCAGTATAGCGAACAACCACGTGGGTGATTTTGGTGAAGTAGGAAGAAAGAATACTGCCCGGATTCTCACCGAATCTGGTATTCACTTCGCTGGATTGGAAGATTATCCTTTTAGCATTTTTGAGAAAGATAGTGTTACATACGGATTTTGTGCGTTTTCACCGAACACAGGTACACTCAAAATTACAGATTATGCGAAAGCTCGAGAAATAGTTCAACACTTAGATTCCTTGTGCAATATCGTAATTGTTTCTTTTCATGGAGGTGCAGAAGGTGCGAAATATAATCGAATTACCCGAAAAACAGAACTTTTTCTAGGTGAGAATAGAGGTAACCCATTTGAGTTTTCTAGAGTCGTTATTGATGCAGGAGCAGATGTTGTTTTAGGGCATGGACCACACGTTGTGCGCGCTGTGGATATCTACAAAGGTCGTTTTATTGCTTACAGCTTGGGGAATTTTGCAACCTACAGCCGATTTAACCTAAGCGGGCCGAATGGATTAGCACCATTGATCGAGTTAAAATTGACGAAAAAAGGAGAATTTCTAACTGGTCAAATTCACTCCGCGAAACAATTGGGAGAAGGTGGACCAACTATGGATCCAACCAACGCAGCGACTGAAGAAATCAAACGTCTAACACTCTTAGATTTTCCCGAAGCGCCACTTCTTATTTCAGAAGAGGGAAAAATTTCGCTAAAAAAATAAAGGAATAATTCCCTTTGCTGAACAAGTGTTACCCTAAGTGATTATTGTTAAAAAAAACAATAATCTGTTATATACTCGTATATATTTTCGGAAAGAAAATTCCTACATTTAAAAAACCACTACTTTTACTGCTCTAAAATAATTCGTCATGAAAGTAGCCGTTGTAGGTGCCACAGGTATGGTTGGGAGCGTAATGCTCAAAGTTCTTGCAGAACAAAGTTTCCCAATCAATCAGTTAATTCCTGTTGCCTCAGAGAAATCTGTTGGGAACACGATCACTTTTGGAGGGAATACGTATCCAATTGTAAATCTAACAACAGCGGTGACTATGAAGCCAGATTTAGCTATCTTCTCGGCTGGTGGTGAAACATCGTTGGAATGGGCGCCAAAGTTTGCTGAAGTAGGTTGCAGAGTTATTGACAACTCTTCAGCATGGAGAATGGATCCAACTAAAAAATTGGTGATACCAGAAATCAATGGCGACCAATTGACGGCCGATGATTTTATTATTGCCAATCCCAACTGTTCAACAATTCAACTTTTAATGGCACTCGCTCCATTACATAAAACATATACCATTAGGCGAGTAGTTGTTTCGACCTATCAATCGATTACCGGAACAGGAGTAAAAGCGGTAGAGCAAATGAATAATGAGAGAAATGGAATAAACGGTGAAATGGCCTATCCATATCCTATTGATCAAAACTGTCTGCCGCATTGTGATTCTTTTCTAGATAATGGGTATACCAAAGAAGAAATGAAACTTACGAATGAAACTAAAAAGATTTTAGACAACGGAATTAACGTTACGGCTACCGCTGTTCGTGTTCCCGTTATGGGTGGACATTCAGAAGCAGTTAACGTAGAATTTGAAAGCGATTTTGATTTAGGAGAAGTACGCAAGCTTTTACATGAAACCTCTGGTGTTACACTTCAAGATTCCCCTGCAACAAATACGTATCCTATGCCCAAATACGCAGCAGATAAAGACGATGTATTTGTAGGAAGAATCCGAAGAGACGAATCGCAAGCCAATACCTTAAATATGTGGATTGTAGCAGACAACCTAAGAAAAGGTGCCGCTACGAATGCTGTTCAAATTGGGAAAGTGTTGATCGAAAAAGGAATTTTGAAAGTGGGAACGTTTTCTTAAAC
>JAQWYK010000006.1 GCA_029254025.1 Crocinitomicaceae bacterium
ATCCATAGGACATCTAAATTAAAATAGTTATATTTGAATCTAAATACTTGAATTATGAAAAAGATTGTAATGTTAATGGCAATGGGATTATTTGTAGGAACTCTTTCTTACTCGTCTTATGCTGCAGTAAATGGCGTTGTTGTTGAAAATGTAGATGGCGACGATAAAAAGAAAAAGAAAAAGAAAAAAGACGCATGTTGCTCAAAAGATGCAAAGACTGCTCAAACTAATGGTGTTGAAGGTAAGTCTTGTAGCTCTAAAGCAGAAGGTGAGAAAAAATCTTGTTGTTCGAAGCCCGCTGAGAAGAAATAGAAATACTAAGTATTGAGAAAGAGACTATAACCTAGTCTCTTTTTTTATTTTGGTACGCATATTGTTAAAAAGTGTGAAAATTAATAAATCGAATATGAAAAAGAATCTATTTAAAAGTCTAATAGTAGCATTGAGTACAGTGCTCATTAGTTTTAGCTCTGGTGCACAGGCTTTAATGCAAGGTAATTTTGTTGTTGATGCCTATTATGGTTTTCCAAATATTGGTAGATCATTTTCGCAATCTGTTGAAGACGCAAATACCGGTGGAAACAATTTTAAAGCAGGAGGAATTGGTCCAGCAGGTTTGCGTTTAGAATACATGATTGCTGATAGAGTAGGGATTGGAGCAGATGTTATTTACAATTCCAATATTATCAAGTTTAGTGCGGTGGATTCAACTTACAATGGTACAACCGACACTTGGAGTACTCAAACCAACGAATACAAGTATATAATGCAACGCGTTCGTGCTCAAGTTAGATTGAACTACCATTTTGATATCGCTTCTCCTGATTTTGATTCTTACATAGGGGTTGGTGCTGGAACAAATAATAGATTCCGAAAAACATTAGAGAATGGTGTTGATATTACTGAAAATGATGGTTTGGCTAACTTTACTTTATTGCCATTTTCTATGCGTTTTGCATTGGGTGCGCGCTACTACTTTTCTCAAAATGTTGGGTTGAATATGGAAATTGGTCTTGGTGGACCGGTGATTTCAGCTGGATTATCAATCAAGCTGTAGATACGTTATTATCCAATTAACATAAAATATAAAAGCTATCCGTTGGATAGCTTTTTTTACGAATTTAAATTTATTAGTACGAAACGACCACTAGACGAGACTTTTTCCTTCGAGTATTGTTAATCATAATAATACGGTTATTGGTTTCATCGACCCCCATAGCTCCAGGATCGAAATATACTTTACGTTCTTCTCCCATGTCAATTACAGTTTCATACGTTATTGCACCGTTGTTATCAATTTTTGCAATGGTAGCGTTGCGCTGAACTCTGTTTTTCAATCTTTTACGTTTTTCTGAGCGTGTTCCCATTTCGAGCATTTCGTCTTGTTCGTTACTAGAGTTGTAGAACACGTAGACATCTTCTCCTTTTTGAGTGGCAAGGAAACTAGTTCCAGGATCGTAATTAACGGTCACCTGACTAACTGGAATTAGTTCTACCCATTCTATTGCTCCATCCTTATTCGTTTTTACTGGAATTAAGTCTTTATAGTTATAGTAATAATCAGTTGTTGTGTAGGTTAACCCATTCGCGTCCGTACGCGTAGTTGTAACAACTTTAACCCAATAGCGCTGATAAAAATTGACTACCCCTCCGTCGTCGGTTGCTATATAATCAATGAGTTTATAACTTCCTGTAAATCCTTCACCATCGTCCTTTCCTTTCGCTCTGCGTTTTGAAGCTTTTTTACTTTGCTTATCAGTCCAAAAACGTTCAACAAAATCATTTTCAAAGTACTGCGTATTGATGTCTGATATCTCATCGGTCTCTGGGTTGACCTTTCCTGTAAAAACGCCTAAGAATTTTTTGGATTCTCGATCTATAACTTGACCAGAAAATAGTAATTGACCATTGGATTTAAGTAATCTGAATGCACCAATTTCAACACCAGGACCGAGAACATCTAAATCAATCTCCTTTACTTGACCTTCACTATTTAAGGCGATTAGGATATGGTTTCTTTCCGTTTGTTTAAAAAGTTTGCCTTTTTCTTTAGTTCGTTCTAACGATAATACCTTTAAGTAATATTTATTTTCGTCATAAATGGTGGTATTCAATTGATTAAGTTGAGCTAATTCCAATATTAATGGAAATTCATGAATCAATTCATTATTTCCATCCCGTAGTATTCCATAAAGTGAAACGACCTCGTCAGTTTTACAAGACCTATCTGATATGGTCAAACGCAGACGCGTTTCTTCGTCTTCTGCAAAATAAAGGTCTACCGAGGAGGTTTTGAAAAATGATTTACATTCTGAATTATACGCGACTTTGTAAGGGTCAGAAATTATTTCGAGACGCTCATTAAGGTCTATAAAATAGTAGTCTTGATCTCCTTCTTGTGCTCTTTTTTTTAGCAGCAATACAGGTTTTTGATCATGAATCATAAATTGAACAATTGTATATCCCATTTTGCTGATATCTCTGATCATATCAATCCGTTTTTCGACAACAATATTTCCCAATTTGGAATCATAAACCTTAATGTAAGAATGAATCACGTTTGTGAATACTGCATAGAAACTCCTGAATGAGGAGGAGTAGACGAAGCCATTTTCATCCATTCCAATATAGGATGATCCTCGTGAAGTAGTTTTTTGTTCATCGAGAAACTCAACATAATGGTTTTGACCGTGAATACTAGAATGAGAGACTACTAATAACGCAACGATTAAAGTTATTGATTTCATAGGGTTTATTTTGGTAATAAAATTAATGGAATTCTTATCATTGTGGTACTCGTACTTCGAATACTACAATAACAGTTCTATTTTTAAACAATAAAAAGAAAGATGGAAAAGATTACAGAATCAAATAGCGCGTATAGCGATTTAGAAAAAATGAGTATCCGGGAGTTGTTAACAGGTATGAATACTGAGGACAAATCTGTTCCTTTGGCTGTTGAGAAACTCATTCCTGATGTTACGGCGTTCGTTGAAGAATGCTTGAAGCGCATGAAGAAAGGCGGACGTTTGTTTTATATAGGTGCCGGAACGAGTGGTCGCCTAGGGATAGTTGATGCTTCAGAATGTCCTCCAACATTTGGTGTAAATCATGGTGTAGTAGTGGGGATTATTGCAGGAGGGGATCATGCGATTCGAAAAGCCGTAGAAGGTGCGGAAGATGATGTGAATGCTGGATGGAAGGACCTGGAAAAATTTAATGTTAGCGAAATGGATACAGTCGTAGGTATTGCTGCTTCGGGTTCTACGCCTTATGTTCTAGGTGCTTTGGAAAAAGCTAACGCGCAAGGAATGCTCACTGCCGGGATAACATGTAACCCTGGAAGTCCAATTGCAATGGTAACCCATTATCCACTTGTGGCTATCGTCGGCCCAGAATTTGTCACTGGTAGCACCCGGATGAAGTCTGGAACAGCGCAGAAGTTGTTGCTGAATATGATATCCACTTCACTGATGATAGGGCTTGGTCATGTAAAAGGGAATAAAATGGTCGATATGCAACTTTCCAATGCGAAACTCGTGGAACGTGGAGCCAAAATGGTCATGGAAAAAACTGGCTTATCCATTGAGAAAGCGCGTGATCTATTATTGCAATTTGGGTCTGTTCGAAAAGCCGTTGATGCGTACTTTTCAAATTAAGTTTAACTAGAAACAAATGTTATTTTCTTGACTTGATGAAGACAATCACGAGGAATAGCATGATTCCTAAAATAACAATAAGTAATAGTTCGGAGTTGATCCAAGGCAGATAGTCTGGCTGCTTTTTCGCTTTCAATGCTTCGATGTCTTCAAGTGTTAAACTATTCGTGGCATTAATAGATGTGGAGTCATCGGTAATTTCCGAAATTTCTTTAAACAAATAACGGGTTTTGCTCGTTTTTTGAAAATTTTCTCGAATGCTCGGTTGAAGCAGGTTTGCCTCATCCATCTCCGTCTTAATGGTTTTAATCTTCTTGGCAGTTGAAGTATTTCGTTTATCATAAAAACGCGAAATTGAATAGGACATAAAGGCATTTGTCAGATAGAAGTGTTTATGCAAGAAATCTCCAAATTCCTCAAAGGCTTGAGAAAGTATTTTATCCGTGTCGTCCGTATACAAGGCATCATACAACAAGGCTGATTTATAATTTTCTGCTCTTGGGACTAAATATTTGTAGAATTGTTTTTGTGAATTCTTGTACAAATAGTTACTTGAATCGCGCAACAACGGAAAAATTATATTTGTTTCCGGATCCCACGTTTTGTTAAGAAACATTTCTCGCACTTCTACAAGACGCAACCGAATTTCCTTCACTGACGGAGAGTTACCTCCACGTTTGATAGCTTTTTTTAGATTGCCGAAACGATTGGTTTTTAGATAGGTAAGCTGTAATAGATGAAGTGTTACTGGATGACTAATGGTGTCCGTTTTTACCCTAGAAAAATAGGTTAATGCATGGGTGAATTCTCCTAGATAAACTAATTCAAAAGCGTAATCGAGACTATCGTGAGCCGTCCAACTTTCTCTTGCTTTTAGTTCCAACGATTTTATTTGATGTTTCAGGAATGCAGGAACATTCGGTTGGCGTTCCACATATAGTAAAGTAAAGCTCCTCGTTTTTTCATAGGTAGGAGGGACTGGCATTTGATCCAGTTCGTCGCTAAATGCTGTGAGAGATATAAGTAATAGTGTTAAAGTGAATATAAAATGTTTCATTCGAGTGCTCCATTTAAAAATACAAATTGCAAAATATTTGCTCCCATGCGAAGAGCGGCTAGACGCTTACCGGGAGGGTCGTTGTGAACGCTTTCATCCTCCCAACCGTCACCGAGGTCAGTTTCATAGGTATATAAGAGAATAATTCTTCCTTCCTTAATTATCGCAAATGCTTGAGGCCTTTTACCATCGTGTTCGTGAATCTTTGGGAGCCCAGATAATTGGAACTCTTGTTTGAAAATAAGATGATCAAAAGGTAGTTCCACCAATGCATCATTCGGAAAGAGCTTTTGAATCTCTGGTCGAATAAATTCGTCTAGCCCATAATTGTCGTCAATATGCAGAAAGCCACCTCCCAATAGATAGGAGCGCAAGTTTTCTAATTCAGCGTTAGAAAAAAAGACATTTCCATGTCCCGTCATATGTATAAAAGGATAATTAAATAGTTCCATACTTCCTGCATCCACATACGGAATATCTTCACTGATTGAAAGATTTAATTGTTCGTTTGCGAACCTTACTAAATTGGGAAGGGCGGTAGGGTTAGCGTAATAATCACCGCCTCCACTGTATTTCAGCACAGCGAGTTGGAAACCCTGAGCGTAGGCTTGTCCCAAAAAAGAAAGAGCAATTATTGTAAATAGCAAAACTAATTTACTTCTCATGGTGTTGTTCCTCTAATAATAATTTAGCAATTGAGCATGCGTATAATCCCGCTGTTTCTGTTCGCAGACGCGTTTGGCCCAGTGTAACGCTAATATAGCCTGATTTTATAGCTTTTACAACTTCTTCTTGCGAGAAATCCCCTTCGGGACCAATGAGGATTGGTAATGATTCTTGCCCATAATATGTGTTAAGTGCAAATTTTTCGCTTTCATAACAGTGTGCAATATATCCCTTTGGATATCTTTTAAGGAAGTCTTCCAGCGACATGATCTCTTCTATAATTGGTAAGAACTTGCGCTTTGATTGTTTCATAGCTGCCAAAGCTATTTTATGAATACGTTCTGTTTTAAGTACTTTACGTTCATTGTTGTCACATAAAAGAAAGGATATTTTATGTATTCCTAATTCCGTACATTTTTCCACGAACCATTCCATTCTGTCCAAATTCTTCGTGGGAGCGATTGCAATATGAATCGAGTAGGGGTCTTGACCATGCGAGGTGCGTTCAATAACCCGAACGGTACATTTCTTTGGGTGACTATCTACAATTTCAGCTGTTACAACGGTGCCTTTTCCATCAACAAGCTCAAGAGAGTCTCCATGCTGCATGCGCAATACGCGGACGATATGTTTCGATTCCTCCTCTGGAAGAGTGAACTGGTCGGCTTCAATATGTTCAAGGAAAAATCGCCGCATTAATGGGTCAGCTGAAAAATAAGTTCACGAAGAAGATCGGCATCGGTACCTGGGCCTCTTTGGACTCCTTTGCTTTTAAGGTCATATTCGTGCAATAGGGCAATATTGGCAGCAATCTTTTTTGGATTATAAATGCGCATGGCAGTAACTAATTCCTGTGCAGCGTAGTAATTCATACGTAATTTCGATTGAGCGTCATTCGAATTTTTTATACCTAAGAAATGCGCACGCATTAATCGCTCGAAAAATCCAAACAATGAAGGGATGAGCATCGTAATATGCGCAGCTTTTGGGTTTTGGTTAAAATAATTGATGATTTTGTTCGCTTTTAAAATATCCCGCTTTGCAATAGCATTGGAAAGCTCGAAGGGGTTGTAATCTTTAGATATTCCAATATTTTCCTCAATATGTGTTTCATTGATTTCTGTACCCTTCGCCAAAACAATAGATAACTTATCGAGTTCGTTGACAACTTTGCTTAAGTCGTTACCTAAAAAGTCAATGAGGAGTGCTGAGGCTTTGACGCTGATGGTGAAATTTTTAGAGGTCAAATAATTGCGAATCCACCCATCCATTTGATTTTCATAGATTTTCTTACTCTCAAAGACAACACCATTTTTTTGGATATTTTTGAGAAACTTTTTCCGAGCATCGGCCTTTTTGTATTTGTGACAAATGACGAAAACGGTTGTTGATACAGGAGATTCGAAATACGATTCAAGGATTTCCCAGTCTTTCACTTCTTGAGCTTCTTTCAATATCACCACTTGATAGTCGGCCATCATTGGAAACTGTTTAAGTTGTCCAACTAATACCGATAAATCGACATCCTTTCCATATACGATGGTCTGGTTAAAGTCCTTTTCATGTTCCTCGAGCAATGATTCAGCCGCTGCATTGGAAATTTGATCAATGTAGTACGGTTCTTCCCCATGCAACCAATAGAGTGACTTCGGTTGTTTGTTTTTGAACTGTAGAATAATATCCTTAATGTCTTCGGCCATTTCTTAGAACCTATTTTATGTACCGAAAATCTTGGTCGTTCTTAAATGAAATTACAGATTCATAAATGAGCCGAATACTTTCTTCAACGTCAGATTTGTTGCACATTTCGACCGTCGTATGCATATAGCGAATGGGCAATGAAATAAGCGCTGAAGGAACGCCTTCATTGCTGTATGCAAATGCGTCTGTATCTGTTCCGGTTGCACGTGAAGCTGCTTGTCGCTGAAACGGAATTTTTGCTTTATCCGCTGCCGCTATGATATGCTTAAGCACATTATTCTGAACCGCTGGTCCGTAGGTGATTACTGGACCCGCTCCTCCTTTGGTGTCACCTTGCACTTTTTTATCAATCATAGGGGTTCCTGTGTCGTGACAAACATCAGTGATAATGGCAACATTTGGTTTAATGCGATGTGCAATCATTTCCGCCCCGCGCAACCCAATTTCCTCTTGAACAGCATTAACAATGTATAATCCAAATGGAAGCGTTTTTTTATTCTCTTTCAGAAGTCGCGCAACTTCAGCAATCATAAATCCACCAATTCGATTATCGAGAGCACGAGCTACGTATTTATTCTTGTTAAGAAGCATAAACTCATCATCAAATGTAACAACGCATCCTACGTGAATGCCAAGTTCTTCCACTTCTTTTTTCGAAGTGCATCCACAGTCCAATGTGATGTTCTTTAAACTAGGTGCTTCGTCTTTTTCTTGTCGTGTATGAATTGCGGGCCAACCAAATACTGCTTTTACAACACCACTGTCGGTATGGATATTTACACGCTTAGAAGGAGCAATCATATGGTCGGATCCACCATTTCTGCGTACATAAATAAATCCGTCATCCGTTATGTAATGCACAAACCATGAAATTTCATCGGCGTGTGCTTCAATGACTACTTTGTATTTGGCCGTTGGATTTATTACACCTACAACAGTACCGTAATTATCCGTAAAATACTCATCAATGTATGGTTTAATATAGTCTAGCCAAATGCGTTGTCCTGATACTTCAAAACCAGTTGGTGAGGCGTTGTTGAGGTATTTTTCGAGAAATTTTTCGCTAGCCGTATTAATTATTTTTTTCTTTGCCATGA
The DNA here is from genome assembly GCA_029254025.1 of Crocinitomicaceae bacterium. Classification (GTDB taxonomy): domain Bacteria; phylum Bacteroidota; class Bacteroidia; order Flavobacteriales_D; family Crocinitomicaceae; genus JALQTG01. The sequence continues at coordinate 8,181 of JAQWYK010000006.1, forward strand.
TGAATTAATTTAAGCGTTAAAGATAGAAATATCTTCCCCAAGGAAAACACTGAAGAATTATTTTTTCTAACAATTGCTAAATTGGAACATTGATTAAAATACTTATCTTCATCGCCTGATAGAAACACCGATAGTTGATGAAGAACTTTAATATCACCCAATTTTTGAAAAATAACTGGATCCACTTTACTGCCATAGCGCTATTTTTCTTAGTTACGTTTATGTATTTTCGTCCACAGTTTGATGGATATATGCTAAAACAGCATGATATTGAACAGTTCCAAGGTATGGCAAAGGAAGTCAAAGATTTCCGTGAAAAGTACGGCGAAGAGCCGCTTTGGACAAATTCGATGTTTGGAGGTATGCCAACTTATCAAATTTCAACCGAATATTCAGGGAATTGGATGACATCCTTTTATCGTTTTCTCCGATTAGGAATTGCCTCTCCTGCTGGAATGTTTTTTCTTTATTTGATCGGATTCTATATTGCAGCTGCATGTTTTCGTATTAAGCCAGTCATTGGCTTGTTTGGATCTTTGGCGTTCGCATTTTCATCCTATAACATCATCATTTTACAAGCAGGTCACAATTCTAAGGCTGCTGCCATTGCATTAGCACTTCCCGTAATCGGTGCTTTTTACGTAGCCTTCCGAAGAAATATGAAGTGGGGGATTTTATTATCCGCTTTATTCATGGGGATTGAAATGGCTGCCAATCATTTGCAAATCACGTATTACTTAGCCATCCTTTTACTCTTTATGGGGTTGGCTGAATTGGTACGCGTATTTAAAACTAAGGAGTTTAAGCGCTTTTTTCTCACAGCTGTTGGAGTTGCATTGGCTTACGTTTTTGCAATAGGGTTGAATTATGGAAATATTAGCCTCACCAATGATTATGCGAAACATACCATTCGTGGGGGGAATGACTTGACCATTAACCCGGATGGTACTTCCAATGCAGGTAATGCTACAGCTGGACTTTCAAAGGATTACATTCTTCAATGGAGCAATGGAATCGATGAATCATTTACCTTGATTTCTCCCTATGTAAAGGGTGGTGCAAGTTCTACAGTGAAAGATAGTCCTTTTGGTGATAAATTGAAGTCTGCCGATTACAGGAAAGATGCGTCATTAATTGCAGATAACAACTTGTATTGGGGTGATCAATTGTTTGTTTCGGGTCCGGTTTATCTAGGAATTATTCTCGTATTCTTGGCGTTTTTATCATTAGTTTATGCCAAAGGGCCGCTAAGATGGGGATTATTTGGAGCGGCAATATTGTGTTTGATGCTCGCTTGGGGAAAGAACTTCATGGGACTGACCGATTTCTTTCTAGAAGTAGTTCCTGGGTATAATAAGTTTCGGGCGGTGACCATTATTTTGTCGATTGTTGGCATAATAATTCCGTTGATGGCAGTATTGTTTGTTCAACAGTTGGTGAAGCACCGCGACGAGCTGGCTAAGAACTTGAAACCGCTGTTCATTAGTTCAGGAGTATTCTTTGCAGCACTGCTTTTTCTCACTTTCAATGGACTTGGAGATGGGTACATGAGTCAACAAGAGAATGAATTCATTGCAGGATACGAAGAGAACGTTCGCGCTCAAATTATGGCAGAAGACCCTCAGGTATTGCTAAGTCAATATGGGATTGATGTGACGAATGAACAACAATTGCAAGAGGTAATTAATCGACAGTCTACTGATATCAATAAGCAGTTTGATGCGTTGACTGCATTTCGTGCAGATATCTATCGCGAAAGTATGCTGCGCTCGTTGTTGTATGCATTGGTCGCTTTTGGATTGGTTTTTAGCTATTTAAAGTTCTCCATGCGCTATGAGCTGATGGTCGCAGGATTAACAGTTTTTGCGGTTATCGATTTGGTTTCAGTAGACTGGAATTATTTAAACACGGATAAGAAGGGAAGTAAGTATGCGTTTTGGATGGAAGAGGAGAAGTATCAATTTCCACATTTCCCGAATCAAGCAGATTTATCCATTTTAGAAAATGAAGCGCGAAATAAGCCTGAGCTTCAAGAAGAATTGACTGAAATTGATGCATTAAAAACTGCAACAAGAGGTGGAGAAGGTGTTTCTACGAGCGAAAAGTGGGCGAAGAAATTTGGGGCTCTTAATTTTGCGTCCAATTACCGTGTGTATGAACCTCAAGGTTTAACGAGTAGCACGCGGGCTTCTTATTTCCATAAATCGATAGGAGGGTATCACGGGGCAAAACTCCGCCGAATTCAGAACTTGTTTGATTTTCATTTTGGGAATGGAAACATGGCCGTGTTGAATATGTTAAATGTGAAATACATACTGCAAGGCGATCAAGTGCAAAACAATCCAAGTGCGCTTGGCAATGCATGGTTCGTTAAGGAAGTCGATGTGCAGGAATCTGCAAATGAAGAAATTCAAGCATTGGGTACATTATTTCAAATGAAGAAATTGGCTCCAGAGTTGGATGTGAAAAAGGGGGGAGAGACTGTTTCAGAGACCGAAGTAACGATCAATGAGGCGAATAGTTTAACAATATCGGATGAACCATTGGATTTAACCAAAGTCATGAGAAGTGGTGTCAATTCTAACTACGTACAAGATGTGAATGGTCGCCGCGATTGGATACCTACAAACGAATTAGCGAAAGATTCTCTCAATTCATTCAAGTCACTTTTATCGCTATCTATACCCTCTCAATTCGATCCGCGGACCAAAGCCATTGCAGGGCAGGAGGTGGCTGAAGCGTTAGGAACGTTGACGTACTCCGGTGATGGAACGATTTCATTGACTTCGTATAAGCCAAACGAGATGGTCTATAAAGTTTCCATACCTGAGGATAATCAATTGGCTGTATTTTCTGAAATCTATTATCCTGATGGTTGGGTAGCCGAGGTAAATGGAGAAGAATTGCCCATTCATAGAGTTAACTACTTGCTCCGAGGTATCCAATTGCCCGCTGGTAATTACGATCTCACTATGAAGTTTCAAGTCGCTAAGTTTAAGTCAATCAACACATGGACACGGATCGGTTCTATCTTCCTTGTTCTTCTTTTATTAGGTTTCTTTATAAAAGATTTCGTGTTGACTTCATCGCCTCAAAAGAATGATTAATATGACCGATGTAATTACTCAATTAAAAGAAGCACAAATTAATAGTAAGTTTCGTGCGTCTCGTGTGGTCACGGACAAAAATTGGTTCAATTGGAAATATTGGCGATACAGAATTCTTCGTCCACTTATAAAAATGCGATATGCTGCATTTCGCAAGAAACATTATCCTTCTCCTTGGCTAACTCCTGCATCGATCTTGTTTTTTGATGCGTGGTTAACTCCAGAAAAGGTAGGAGCTGAGTTTGGAAGTGGAATTAGCACTCTTTTCTTTGCCAAACGTTCCAAACATGTTGTGAGCATTGAGCACTATCAGCCCTGGTATGATAAGGTAGTCGATTTATTCAAGGAAGAAGGACGTACTAATATAACGTACAAATTTGTTCCTAAAGAAGCGTCAATGGATACTGTTATTAAAGATTCTTCGATCTTTGGAAAATACAATTTTTTTGAATTGGAAAAGACGATTCGTTGGGATTATCAGGCTTATTTTCAGGCGCTATCTAAATATGATGATGCATACTTCGACTATATTCTCGTTGATGGTCGCGCAAGGCCTGAGTGCTTGGTTCATGCCCTAGATAAACTGAAATCAAATGGATTGATGATCCTTGATAATTCGGAACGCGCACGTTATGATAGTGTTTTTCAACTTCTTGAAGAGTGGCCAAAGTTTACAACAAGTAATGGATTAACGAACACCACGTTTTGGATTAAGCCCTAATTGATTGGAAAATGGGAGTTATTAAGTCACAATCCATCTATTCAACTGTATACTCGTACATTGGAGTGGTGTTGGGATTTGTGACGTCTGCGTTACTTATGCCGAAAATGATGCCGACTGAACAAATTGGTTTTATTAAATTAATTGTAGCAGTTACAGGCGTCTTTTCGTCGATATTCTCCTTCGGAATTGGTCAATTGCTTTTTCGTTCGTTTCCTATTTACGAAGACGATCTCCATAAAAGACGAAGATTACTTTATTTGGCGCTTAAAATTGCTTTTATTGGAAGTATTACGGCACTGCCCATCTTTTATTTTTCGGCAAACCAGCTTTTAAATTTTGATCAACCCACATTGGGGGTAGCGAAAAATACGCAGTTATTGGTCCTAATCTTTTTTACAATCGTTGCGCGGCTCCTTTATGCATCACTTTTTGGGTATGTGCGAATGATGAATAATGTAGTTGTTGATGCATTCATTCAAAACATTTTTCACAAAGGAGGGATTTTAGTTTTACTGCTATTGTTTTATGTTGATGTTATTGATTTTCAATTATATCTGATTGTTTACTTAATCTTATACTTATTGTTCCCTGTGTTGATAGCTGGGCATTACGCGATGAAACAAGGTGCGTTATCATACAGTCAATTTATTCCACGTAAACTGGGCAATGAAAGTAAGTTTACAGCTGCTGAAAATAAAGAGTTCTTTCGCTTGTTATTGTTTGGAATGCTCACTACAATTGGTGGGTCGTTGTACTTGTATTTAGATACACTAATGGTAAACTATTACCTGGGAGAATCTGAAGTAGGAATATATGGAACGATGTTTCTTTTTGGGGTTATAGTGATAATCCCAGCGCGAAGTTTAAAAAGTATTTCGGTAAGTGTATTATCTAGGGCATTTAAGGAAGATGATCACCAAAAGATTTTAGAAATTTACCGCAAAAGCAGCATCACATTGCTCATCATTGGAGGCTATATTTTTATGGGGGTTTGGAGTAATATGTATTCCGTATTTGGTTATTTACCGAAAGAGTTTCAGTTAGGTTACTATGTCGTTCTGTTCATTGGATTGGGGCAGTTATTTGACATGGCAACTGGGGTCAATAACGAGTTAATTGCCGCATCTCCGAAATACCGATTGAATACATGGTTTATACTTGTCTCCATTATGGTTGGGGTTGTGATTAATGTCCTTTTAATACCTCGGTTCGGAATCGATGGTGCTGGCTTGGCTACATTATTAAGCATTGTTTTTGTAAATGTTCTGCGTCTAGCAGCAGTGTATTTGATTTATAAGATTCAACCGTTTACACTGCAAACAGTGAAAATCATCTTTATTATTGCAGCAATAACTGTTTTGATGCATTTCCTACCAAATTTCGAAAACTACATGCTCAACCTTTTGTACAAGGGAACAATGATAACAGTGATATATATTCCTCTGGTTTATTATTTATCGCTGTCGCAAGATTTTAATGATTTGGTTCAAGGTGTCTTTCGTAAGGTTCTTGGGAAGAAAGATTAGCGTAAAAATTGATTAATTCTGCCGAAGTTGTCTCCCAATTATATTTCGTTCGTACGGCGAGGATTGCTTGTTCACTCATTCTTTGATAATTTTCCGGATGCTCATAGAGTTTAACTATGCATTCGGCAAGGGCCTGAACATTATTTGCTGGATAAGAGTAGCCACAGTTAAACTGTTCAACGACTTCTTTTTGAGCGGTGGCGTCACTTACCACGATTGGCAAACCAAAAGAGAGGTATTGGAATATTTTATTGGCAAAGGTGGTATCGTGGTGTAGGTTGCGATGCAGCGGACTAAATCCAATTTTAGAGATCTTCAAATAGGATTGAAACGTTTCGAAATTTTGCCAGCCCGTTAGTTTAACATGGTCGTGAAGATTTAATTGCGCAATTTCTTGCCTTAGTATTTTGTCTTCTTGACTTTTTCCTACCATAATCAGCTTTACATTTGTAATTTTAGTGCGAACGATTGCTATGGCTTGAATAAGTTCAAGTGCCCCTCTTCTTAATCCTGTATCACCTAGGTAAAGAAGGTTGTACGTATCCTTATACCTGGTTATAATTTCCTCATGATAAGAAGGGGATTCATAAAACGCTTTTCTAATGGTATTTGGTACTACGATGAATTTGTCGGGAGCACTTCTAGTTATTTCCATATAGTGGCGTTTAGCAGGCTCTGTAACCACCACTACACGATAGGCTTGTTCAATATATTTCTTCTCAAATGAGCGCCATTTTTCGGGTGAAATCAAGAACCTCCCACGTAGTGAGTTTACATGTGGGTAATACTTCATTATTTCTGGTCGATTTTCATGGAGATCGAGAATGATTTTATATTGATGATTTAGTTGAAAAACAGCACGTGCGGATTGAATATCGTGAACATGTAATATATCTACGTTTGCATCTGCTAAAAAAGATTTCAAGTGCTTACGCAAGAATTTGTGGTAAAATGGCAACGTGTAAGCAAGTGCGGATAATTTGTAATTTAATCGATTACAATAATACCGGTAAACATGAATTCCTTTATAAACCTGTTTTTCCTTAAAATCGGGACTATATGCTAAACAAAATAAATGAACTTCGTGTCCTGCTGAAATGAGTGAAATGGATTCATTCTCAACCCTCGGGTCAGGAGGGAAGCTAGCGTCCAGAATCATTCCAATTTTCATTTGTTTTTTTTAGGTTTCGAAAATACAAAATCTATTTGGAAAACTCATGTGTAACAAAAGTTCCTACATTTTTAATCCACCCTTGCTGTTAGAACTTTGCGATTCACTACTTTTGTTTCCTAAATTTAATTTTTCAAAATAAATGAGTGCATTAGGAAATCACATTTTGGTCGAGTTTATGCGTTGTGATCCAAACATCATGAATGATGTTTCTGGAATCGAACGTGATATGGTTGAAGCGGCTCGCAAGGCCGGTGCAACGGTTATTAATTCTACTTTTCACCATTTTTCTCCCTATGGAGTGTCTGGCGTTGTAGTGATTGAAGAAAGTCATCTTGCCATTCATACCTGGCCAGAATATGGGTATGCTGCCGTTGATTTATTTACTTGCGGTGAGATGGATGCATGGATTTCATTTGATTACTTGAAAGATTGTTTTAAATCTGCTTCGTATTCTGCAATTGAAATGAAGCGTGGTTCGAAAAACCTCCTTACACGAAATGATTTTGATATTTCTACTATGCGTCAACGCGCAGACGAGTGGAAAAACCCAGATATGTATACACGTAATGTCTGGTTTACTGATAAGGACGAGAATCAAGCTCTTTCGCTTCGTTATACAGGAGAGGTATTTCACGATGTTCAAACGGACTTCCAACGTGTGCGTATACTTGAATCTCCTAAATATGGAAAATTATTGACGTTGGACGATATGTTCATGACCACTGAAAAAGATGAATTTCATTACCACGAGATGATCTCACATCCAGCGATGTTTGCGCATGGTGCAGTTAAGAAGGTATTAGTGATTGGCGGGGGTGACGGTGGCACTGTACGTGAAATTTTGCGTCACGAAAGCGTTGAGGCGGTGACAATGGTTGAAATTGATGGAGAAGTAATCGAGGCGTGTAAAAAACATCTTCCTTCGATAGCTGCGGCATTTGATCATCCAAAATTGGAATTGATTGTAGGCGACGGAATTGATTATGTGAAAAATGCTGAAGAGGGAGCTTATGATTTGATTGTGGTGGATGGTTCTGATCCGGTAGGTCCAGCAGAAGGTCTGTTCTCGGTAGCTTTCTACAATAATTGTTATACGGCCTTGAAAAAAGGAGGAGTTTTGGTTGCTCAAGGTGAATCTCCTAAGTTTAACGAAGGTGCTTTCGCTGATGTTCACAAGACTATCGCTGGTCTTTTCGGAGAAGAAAATGCAAAAGTGGCGTTATTTTATGTTCCAACTTATCCCACGGGAATGTGGAGTTTCCAGTTTGGATTGAAAGATGGCGTAGTAGACTTGCGTCAAATTGACACGGAGAGAGTAGAGCAGTTTGTTGATAATCAGGGGTTAAGATATTACAATTCAGATATTCATACTGCGGCTCTTGCTTTGCCAGGTTTTGTAAAAGAACTACTAAAATAGATTGGATGGGTGATTTTGATCCGAATGGTGTGGGTATTGCCAATGGTAATATTTTTGGTTTTCCAGTCCGAGAAGATGACGCCAATATAGTTATTATGCCGATTCCATGGGATGTTACGACCTCCTATGGAAAAGGAACTTCCAAAGGACCTCAACAGGTTTTAGAAGCATCTACGCAACTTGATTTCTTTCATCCCAACTGCCCCCGTGCATACGAGACAAAAGTGTGTATGACACCAATTTCTGAGGAGGCTTTGAAAATCAATGATTTTTTCGTTCCGCAAACGAGCGAATATATAGCCTATCTAGAAGAAGGGGGAATTCTCGTTGAAAATGCGGTCTATCAGCAACTATTGTTTGATGTCAATCAGTCACAGTTGGCGATAAAAGATAGTATAAAAGAACGAGCAGTGGGAATGCTAGCTAAAGGCCAAATTCCTGCTGTTTTAGGTGGTGAGCATAGTGTCCCACTTGGTCTTATTGAGGGACTTGCTACAAAGTATTCTTTGTTTGGTATTTTACAATTAGATGCACACTCAGATTTAAGAGACGCGTATGAAGGTTTTGAGCAGTCGCATGCGAGCATTTTCTTTAATGCTTTAAAATTTCAACAAGTTTCAAAATTGGTCCAAGTTGGAATTCGAGATGTAGCTGAGTCAGAAGTGAACTTGATAGAAAATAGTGGAGGACGGATTCAAACGTTTTTTGACTGGGACATCAAGCAAGAACAATTTATGGGGAGAAACTGGGCTGATCAAGTTGATGAAATTATTGCTGCATTGCCAGAATTCGTATATGTGTCATATGATATCGATGCATTGCGACCAGAATTGTGTCCGAACACTGGAACACCTGTAGCCGGTGGTTTTCAATTAGAAGAGTTGAGCTATTTGCTTCTTCGTTTGGGAGAGTCGGCTAAAAAAATCATAGGCTTCGATTTAAGTGAGGTTTCCAATGGAACAGTGAACGATTGGGATGCAAATGTTGGTGCTCGCGCTTTATGGAGTTTAGTGATTGCAACAGAAATTAACCGAAGAGGTTAATATTGCCGTTATTTTTTGCTATTTTCGTTTGTCCGAATTGAGCCATGATTATCCGAAACGCACTTATATTACTTTGTCTGTTACAGTTTTCAGCTGTAAGCGCCCAGTATGATCAGTTTCTTGGGAATTTCCCCATTTATAATTTCACTAATGATGATTTTAATTCTCCTGTTCAAATATGGTCGGGCGTTCAAGCCGAAAATGGGGTGTTACTCTTTGGTAATGACGAAAAAATAATCCGATTTAATGGTATTCATTGGACGTTTATACAGCCAAAAGTAAACGACACGGCTTACGATGTTAAGGAGGTCTCCAACAAGAAGGTTTATAAATTGTTCAAATCCTCCAAGGGACAATTATTTGTAGCTCGCAATAATAGTATCGGTATAGTTCAGTATGACGCATCTGGAAATCACTTGTATACACCTTTTTACGTTAATGAGAATCTCAAAAATGTTTGGTCGATTGATGAGTTGCCGAATGGAGATATAATATTTGTCAATCAAAATGAACTGATTCACTATCGAGTTTCAGATGGGCAAATCGAATTATTAGAAGTTCCAGAGCTGATGAGCTTGAGCTCAAATCAATCTACAGCACGAACGTCAAAAGGTCTTATTATTTCATCAACACACATTTTTAATGATTCGTTATTAACGGCAGAGGGAGCGGGTGCTACCTACTTTTTGAATTATTCTGATTTATCAGTAAAGCGGGTATTTACAGAAGGCGAATTGAAGAATATAGGTTTGAATTTTAGAACCTGTGTTGACATCGGAGGAACGGAATACTTGGTAGATCAAAACCGTGGATTGTTACCACTATCTTGGGAAGGTTCAGCGTACAAGATAGGTGATAAAAAAGCAGGGAAATTTAAAGACATTGATTACGTAATTAGTGACGCAACTGTGCACAAAGGAATTCTATGGTTGGCAACAGAGAAGGATGGAGTTGTTTTAGTCAGCCGTTCTGGAGAAGTAATTCGTGAATTTAGCATGCAGGAAGGTCTTCAAGATCATTATGTATTTTCTTTATTTTTTGATGCCATCGGAAATTTATGGTTAATGCTGGACAATGGTATTTCGGTGATTGAATTTTCATCAAACGTGGTCTACTGGGATAGAAATCAAGGGGCTCCTGGAAAAGTTGAAGCAATTGCCTCTGATGCATCAAAAGTTATTCTTGCCTCGCGATCGGGTATCTTTATCTCTGAGCGAAATAACAATCGGATTGTTTACAATCCAGTTAAATCAATTTCGGAACAAACTTATGACGTTGCAGTGGTTGCCACTGATTACGGAAAGCGAAGATTGGTTGTTGGCTATAACGGTGTTTATGAGCTGCGCGATGATCTTACATTAGATTCTATTGGTAATGGTCTATATGCTTGGAAATTATACCAGAGCCCAACAGATCGCAATAAGATTTATGTGGGAGGAGAAGGGTTTTTAGGATATTTCAAAATCACTGAGCGAGGTTGGAGTTACGTTAATTTGGAATATTTAGACACCGAAATTCGATTTTTCACTTCTCATGAAGACAAAGTTTATGCAAGTGTACAAGATTATGGTTTATACGAAATTAATGAAGGCGATGAGATTACTCGTATTCCAGTTCCTGGTTCGGATAACCTTAAGAATTCTCACTTTACTTTAGCAGTTTATCGGGATAAGGTCTATGCTGGTTCAACGAAAGGATTATTTGTACTTTCGAATGGGGTGCTCGAAGCGGTTTTACCAAAAGGACTGGAATACAATCGAGATTTCACAAATATTCACCGATTATATCAAGTTCCGGACGATTCTAAATTATGGGCAATCGTAAAGATAGAAGATAATGTAAGTATTAGTATAACAGAAATAGGTTACTTCATTGATAAAGAGGGTTTTGGTGTGGAGTTTGTAAATGTAAAGAATAGGATTCTTGAGAAGGGAGTGATTCGCGATATTGTTCAAGTCAATAACTTATTATACTTCGGTACCGATAAAGGTCCATATGCCTTAAATACTGAACAGTTTAAAGAGGGGATTGGTGATTGGAATGTGTACATCGACAAAATTGTTGTGAATGATACTTTAGCACTCAATATACCTGAATTCTCTCAAAAGTTCATGCCAATTTTATCAGGATCGGATATTCGATTTAATTACACTGCAGACGCTTTCTTTAATGGTGGCGACATAGAATTTAGAACTCGTTTGATTGGATTTACAGATGAATGGTCCAATTATGAACGGATGAGTTTTAAGGTTTATGAGAAGCTTCCGCATGGAAAATTCACGTTAGAAATTCAAGGTAGAAACCAATACAATCAAGAAAGTCAAGTCTATCAGTTTACCTTTGAAGTAATGCCTCCTTGGTATTTAACCTGGTGGGCTTATGTGCTTTACGTCCTAGGGTTGATTATTATCCTTGTTGTGAGTTCACGTGTCAGTATTTATCGGATCAAGCAAAAGAATAAGCGATTGGAGGAAATTGTTCAAGAGCGCACAAAGGAAATAGCAAATCAAAATACTGTACTAGCTAAACAGCGGGATGAAATTACTGCCAAAACAGAAGATATTTTAGACAGTATAAAGTATGCTAAGCGTCTTCAAGATACTATCTTGCCTTCAAAAGTGATATTAAAGAATTATTTTGATGATTTCTTCGTTTTCTACAGACCCAAAGACATTGTAAGCGGTGACTTTTATTGGGCGCGCGAAATTGATGGTAAAGTATTATGGTCAGCCATTGACTGTACGGGACATGGTGTTCCTGGTGCGATGGTAAGTATTGTTGGTAATAATGGTTTATTGAGGGCTACTGATGAGTTTCAACTTTCTCAGCCAAACTTAATCTTAGATAAGCTGAGAGAACTGGTGCTTGAGTCGTTCAAGACTCAAGGAGCACATGACTTGAAGGATGGCATGGACTTAGGTTTAGCACGAATTGATAAGGAGAGTCTCGTTCTGGAATTTTCTGGTGCGAATAATTCGTGTGTGATTGTTCGTAAAGGAGAGATAATTGAAATCAAAGGAGATAAACAACCGATTGGTGATTTTGAGTTAGCGAGACCTTTTTCCAATCATTCATTTCAATTGGAAAAAGGGGATAACATATATATATATACAGATGGTTACGTTGATCAGTTTGGCGGGGAAACCCATGAAGCTCGTGCAAATGGTGGAAAGAAGTTAAAGTCAAAGCCGTTTAAACAGTTTCTATCCGAAATTAGTGATTTTGACATGCCTACACAAGAACGATTGATCAGTGAAAAGTTCGACAATTGGAGAGGGGAAATTGAACCGATTGATGATGTTTGCGTATTTGGGGTCAAAGTATGAGAGTAGATCGCATGTTGAAATACAGCTTAATTCTTTCTGCAGTGATGCTTGCTGCATGCTTAGGCTGGCTACTGTATGATTATCTTAAGGTTTTATCTTTATTCCCGTATATTGCGTTTTTCACGTTAACAACATATACTTTATTTATTATTCGTCTATATCTCAATAACCTCAATTACACAAAGTTGAAATTCGTCAATTGGTTTGTGATCAGTTTGTTGACATTGCCGGTGGTCGTTGGATTAACTCAGTTTGTTCAGAGTGATTTTTACGAAAATTATTGGCCAGTGGTGATTACTTTAATCACTATCCAATCAGTGCTTGGAATAATGGCTGGGTTTGGCTTTTACTCAAACGATAATTTCGCTCCTAAAACGGTAAATACCATTGTTCTACTTTTCGGGTTGTTTGGAGTAGGATGGAGTTTTTTAGTACTCTCGAAGTTGGTGGTGAATGATATTAAACAGATTGTATTTTATGCGCTTGTGCTATTGTCATTGGCCGTTTTTATTGGGAATGTCGTTATATATGTCAAGGAGAAACGCTATTCCAAATAACTTCCAAAACCTGCAACGCGTTGTTTCCAATAACTCGAGGTATTAATATCCAGGATCGAAATACCTAGACTCGAGCTTGCATGAATCATTTGTAAGGTACCGTTGTCTGTCGAATAAACAATTCCTACGTGAGATATACCCGAACCATTATCGAAGAAAACAAAATCACCTGGTTTTACTTGTTTTGCCTTTATTTTTTTAGAGGAATTATATTGGTCAACAGCTCTTCTGTTAATTTTTTTATCAAGTGTGGTATATAAGACATAGCTTGTGTATCCCGAACAATCAAAGCCTTTTGGGTCAATCCCAGCCCATTTGTAAGGTGTTCCTAAGTGTTTTTTTGCTTCCTCTAGAACCATTTTTCGGGCATTTGACAAGCTTGAGGCGTCCACGACTAACATAGGGTCGGAGATAGTTTCGTCTTCATCGAGCTCATAAATTTCGGGAACTCCGAGAAACAGTTCATCCAAAATAAGTTTGATGCGTTGAAACAATTGGTAATTACCTTCTAGTTGCACCACGGATGCCCATTGCTCCAGATCCTTTTTGAGGCTGCTAAGTTCGTAGATGTGCGCTTTGAGAATTTTACGCCCTTCAAAATTTCTGCGTAATTCCGTCAGAATATCTGTAGCATCGTTTAGTGCATTCTTATTTCGTTTGAGCCAAACTTCATTCTGAGCCAATTGAAGACTCGCCAGTGCTTTATAGTATTTCGGTAAATATGAATAGTCAAACTCCGGATTGTCTATCAATCTGTTCGATTTACGCAGCACTGATTTGTAGTGCCCTTGATCGTATCTCATTTCAAGCATATCAAAATCAATCACTTGAGAAGAGGCGTGAAAGCTCGACAATACTATCAATAGGAATAATAACCGAAGTCGCATAAAACTGATATTTCTACGAAATAACAAAAAAAATGAAGTGGCGAGTTACTCTGTTGTCTCCAACTCTTAACATTGGTGTGTTTATAGTTGAAGAGGCAACATTTAACGAAAATTAAACGTTTTACCTGCTGGATTGTATTAAATTCGTATGGAAGTCATTTTTCTTATGACACCAGAAAATTAAAGTGTATGAAAAAAAATAGTTTGTTTCTTCTCGTTTTTTCGTTAACATCATTTCTTTCTAAGGCACAAGAACAAGTTCAAAAGTTAGGTGAAGTATATAATATCATCAATCATTTGTACGTGGACGAAGTTCCGAGTGAAGAAATTGGCGACGCTGCGATTGTTGCTATGTTAGAAAAATTAGATCCTCATTCAACCTACATTCCAAAAAGTGAAGTTGAAGGAGCAAATGAGAGAATTAACGGGAGTTTTGTGGGGATTGGAATTCGTTTTCAATTATTGAATGATACGTTGCTAGTTGTTAATCCAATCCCTGGAGGTCCTTCTGAGAAATTAGGAATTCGTGCTGGTGATAAAATTATTCAGATTGAGGATGAAATCGTCGCAGGTGTTGGACTTAAGAATGCAGGAGTACGCGAAAGACTACTCGGTGAAAAAGGCTCAAAAGTAAAAGTATATATTAAGAGAAATGGCGAGTCCGAAATCATGCCATTTACTATTACACGTGACGATATCCCTTTGAATTCTGTAGTTTCACATTATATGGTGGATTCAAAAACAGGATTTATAAAATTAACGAATTTCTCTAAAACTACCGCCGTTGAGGTATCCGAAGCAATCCAAAGTTTGAAGGATCAAGGCATGAAAGATCTGATTTTTGATCTTCAAGGGAATGGAGGAGGCTTGCTTTATGGAGCGAAGTATGTTGCTGATGAATTTTTAGATGACGACAAGCTTATAGTTTATTCAGAGGGTAGAAGTCAGCCGAAGAGCGTTTTAAATGCTGATAAAAAAGGAGGTTTTGAAAAAGGGAAATTGGTAATTCTGATTGATGAAGAATCCGCTTCTGCGAGTGAAATTTTGGCTGGTGCTATCCAAGACTGGGACAGAGGTGTTGTTGTTGGTCGTCGTTCTTTTGGGAAAGGGCTTGTCCAGCGTCCATTGGAGTTGTCTGATGGGTCACAAATTAGATTAACTATCGCACGCTATTATACCCCGTCAGGTCGCAACATTCAAAAACCATATGAAGATAAAGAGTCCTATGAAAATGATTATCTAAATCGTTATTTGAGCGGAGAAATGATGAGCGCAGATTCTATTAGCTTTCCGGATTCTTTGAAATATCAAACGCTTGTTCACAAAAGAACTGTTTACGGTGGAGGAGGAATTATGCCTGATCTTTTTGTTCCGTTGGATACGCTCGAATATAGTCCGTATTATAAGAAATTGAGCAGGGTTGGAGTGTTTAATGATTTTGCTTTGCGATATGTTGAAGAAAATAGAGCGCAAATTAAAGCTGATTACCCCAGTATTCCAGATTTTAAGGATGACTTCGGAAAAGATAATAAATACATCGATGAATTTATTGCATATGCTGCGGAAAAGGATTCGGCCATTGTCTTTACAGAGGAGGATTATAAAATAAGTGGTAATCTTATCGAGACTCGGTTAAAAGCATTAATTGCGAGTAATGTTTGGGATTATTCTGCCTTTTATGAGGTTTTTAATATGAAAAATGAGATATTTATGGCCGCATATAAGATGCTCTCACAAGGGAAATATGATGATGTTTATTTAACAGAAAATAAAAAGAAATAGAAATGAAAAAAGTAATTCTTAGTGCTATTGTGCTATCTATCTTGTTTTCATGTTCCAATGACGAGGTAGTAGGACTAAATCCAACAACGGAAAATGTGAGTTCTAACTTAGCTGCAGGAAATGAATCCGAAGAGGAATTGAAAAAAGCGGCAGAATTAAGGGCGCAAGAAAATGCAGCACGTGAGATAGAGTTGGCTGCAACGCAAACGACGATGTCTTTTGATGTTATGGAGCATGACTTTGGAATTATTCCAAAAGATACTCCGGTATCCAAGACGTTTGTTGTAAAGAATACAGGAAATAATCCATTAATCATTTCAGATGCGAAGGCTTCATGTGGATGCACAGTTCCCAAAAAACCTGAAGCGCCTATAGCCCCAGGAGAAACCGGAGAAATTGAAGTAACATTTACTTCAAAGCCGGGACAAGAAGGGACAACGATAAACAAAACTGTTACGGTGACTGCAAACATACCTAATGGTACACAAACCTTGGTTATTAAGGGAAATGTGACAAAGTAGCATCGATAACCTCAATTATTATGAAAAGAGGGATAATCTATGTTTGTCCCTCTTTTTTATATCGCTTTTCGAAAATCAGAGAGATAAGAGTTATCCAAGCGTTCAATTGGTTTCAAATGCTTTCGGATTAATCTCCATTTTTCAGGATATTGCGCTAAAAGAAACGAGATACGCTTTTGATTTTTTTTGACGGCATCAGTAATTGCTGGAGGCGTTACTGGAGGAGAAAGGTGCAAAGCAACATTTTTTCCATTAATCGCAGAATTCAGTGCTTGTAAATCAGCGGCCGCATCTTCATATCTTTCAAGAAGTTGATATACTTTGTCGCTATTACCCGGGATATCTTGATTACTTTTAACCCTGCTTGTCACTGATACACGCTCATTGATGTAACTTCCTAGAATTGTTATTTCTTGCTCACCGTACATGAGATGATAACCCAACTCAGCAGCACCCTGTAGATGATAATAAATATCTTCAATACCCAATTGTAGTTGTCCAATTCTCTCCACTAAATCTGAACTAGGTATAAAAGTGCAATCATAGGATGAACTCAATTTTTCAAAATATTCTACTATTAGAACTTTTAATGAATTCAAGTATAAACGCTTTGTTTCTTCTAGCGCTTGTTCTAGGTTTTGACGTTTTACCAGTTGTGCTTTTTGGACAACGGCAAAACCCTCCACTAGACGTCTTTCTGAAAGTACCCGATTGAATTCACTTTTCACAATGTTTAACAGGAAATTGGTGATCAGCGACTTCTCAGATGTAGACATTCTCGAAAAGGTATTATCCGTGTCTTTCATGACCAACTGCCCGGGGAAAGTTAAGAGTAGAATATCACTAAGATCATTCTTACTTGATGGAAGATGAACTAATAAGGTAGTGTTCTTCTCTTCGTCATACAACGACTTTTGGCTAGAATTCGTCGGTTGCTCCAACAAGTTAGGTGATTCCACCCATTGAGTTGTGAATGGTCGCTGTGTCCTTATTTTCTGCAGTTGAACTTGTTGTAAAGCATCAAATTCAATCTTATCCCCATCCAGAACGAAGAGAAGTTGTTGATCCACTGAATAAATTGCCCCTGTGTGCATCAAAGAAGGAATGAAATCTTCCAGTCTCGTGAGGATATAATCAATAGGGTGATATGTACCAGCTAAACGCATTATTAAGCAAATATATTAAGTTTTACTTAATTATTAAGAAAATTGTTACACTTAATATTCAAATTCAATACTTTATCTAGGGAAATAGCTTAATCCTATAAAGTCCGAATTATTACATCAATATATTTGTATTCAAAGTAATACAATAGAAAATTATGACATACACATTAACACAGGAGGAACAAAAAGTATTAAGTGATATTAAGTCGGACTTAATAATTTTGCAACGCAGTATTCTGCATTGGTTTTTACTATTGTTTAAATACAGTTGGACAACGAGTAAACTATTCGTTTTTAGTTTGGAAGAATTCAGTTTGAAAAACATACGAACACATGGAGTGGGAGAGATATTGTATCAACGAGCATTACGCTTTTTCGGATTAAATGATAAGGAGGCAAGTGCTAAAAAACAACAATCTACCCAAAAAAATAAGCGATCCACCCATCCTGTACATGGCACATCCTTCAAAGTAGCTATTAGGCTAATCGTATTAGGTGCTATTCGTGTATCTAAACGGCGAGATTCTCGAAAAAAAAGAGGGAAAAATGTATACATTGAAAAATTTACGTAAGTACTTAAATAGCAAGCATTTAAACATGTTCTTCCGACTCATTTAATTGAAATGAATGTATAGTAATGTAACTTTTTTATATCAAAATGAAACTTTGTAAACACGCAGGGCGTAATAAGCTTACGAATTTGATAAACTTAAAATATGAATACGATGATCACAAATACAGTTACACTCGCTAAGAAGCAATTAGAAATGCATGCACAACAAGGTTCGAATAGCCCGTTAAGTATTTTTGAAGTAGCACGGTTACTGGACATGGTGAGAGCGACTGCAGATAATACAGAAATAGCCAATCAGAATAACATGGTCGTTGGTTTCTCCATAAATTAGGTGTTAATAGTTTAGTTTTTTTATTGTTTGATAAAGAGGTGACTTCGTTCACCTCTTTTTTTGTATCTATTATTCAAAGATTTCTTATTAAGAAGATTTCAATGAGTTTCTTAATGAAACACATACTTGCAAGTTATGTGTCAGCTCCGCTAGGGGATAGAGCCTAATCATGAAGGACTCTTAGTAACTGACAATATTAGATGACAAATAGCGTATGTGGTTAAAGCGTAGGTTAGATGATCTAAAATAATATTACAATTATAACATTATAAGTTTTAATGTTGGAAATAAAAATATACTCATGTGAACCGTATTGCTGAGATATTTATTACATTTGTAATAGTTAAAAGAGTTATGAGTATACAAAATAGAATTAAAATGGTTATTAAGATGCATAATTTAACAGCATCAGCTTTTGCGGATAAAATTGGCGTTCAGCGTTCCAGTGTATCACATATTTTGACCGGTCGCAATAATCCAAGTCTTGATTTTATTGAAAAGACGCTCATTAATTTCCCCAGGGTTAATGCAGATTGGTTGATTATGGGGAAAGTTGGAGGTGTGGAATCAGAGAATCTACAGCTCGTTCAAACTACAACCCATGAAGATCTCAAGAGTAAGGAGGTTAATACTAAAGAAACACATATCGGTCAACCAGAGAAGCGCTTAATCGAGCGTGTAATTATTTTTTATGATGATGGCACCTATGAAGAAACGATCCCACTAAGCGCTAATGCTGAATGACGCCCGAGCCCAAAAGTTCGTCATCTTTATACCATGCACAGAATTGCCCCGGAGTTATTCCCCGTTGCAACTTGTCAAAAAGAACATATAGACCATCCTCTAATAGAATTATTTGGGCTTTTTGAAGTGGTTGGCGATAACGGATGCGGACGTCGTAGTAGACTGGCGTATTTATTTCAATTCGATTCTTTAGATTAGAATATATAACACTATCATAATCAACTTTTAAAGCCCACCTATTTAGTCCTAAATGGTGATCTTCCTGTCCCGAATAAACAATGTTCTTAACAGTGTCCGTTTGTATCACGAATGATGGTTTTGGTCTTCCGCCAATTTGCAATCCTTTCCGTTGCCCAATTGTGTAAAAGTGAGCTCCTTGATGCCTGCCAACAACCTCACCATCTTCCGGTTCAAAATGAAAGCTAGTTGACAGGGATTTTATATTCTCTAAGCTGACAGGGGTTGCATGGTATCCGTCTAATTGCTTTAGTGATGAAGGTATCTCTATGATTTGACCTTCATTGACTTTTAGTTGTTGCTGTAAGAATTCCGGCAAACTTATCTTTCCTACAAAGCAAAGGCCTTGAGAATCTTTTTTATCGGCCGTAACAAATCGTAATTCCTTAGCGATGGCTCGAACTTCTGACTTTTCTAAAGCTCCGATAGGGAAAAGGGCTTTACTTAGTTGGTCTTGATTGAGTTGACATAGGAAGTAGGATTGGTCTTTGTTTGAATCTTTACCTGCGAGGAGACTCACGGAGCCGTCTGGATTATCTTTTCGTCTGCAATAGTGTCCAGTTGCAACGTAGTCGGCTCCTAAATCCATTGCTGCCTTTAAGAAAACGTCGAATTTGATTTCCCTGTTACAGAGGACATCTGGATTTGGAGTTCTTCCCGAAGAGTATTCAGAAAACATATACTCAACTATTCTTTCATGGTATTCTTTGCTTAAGTCAATTACTTGGAAAGGAATCCCAAGTTGATTTGCTATGAGTAAGGCGTCATTACTATCATCAATCCAGGGGCATTCATCAGAAAGCGTCACGCTTTCATCATGCCAATTCCGCATAAACATACCAATTACTTCGTAGCCCTGCTCGATAAGCAGGTGTGCTGCAACACTAGAATCAACACCGCCGCTTAAACCTACAACAACCCTTTTCAAATATTCTTTTTTTACAAAGATAATATAGTAGGTAAGATATTTGAACGTTATTTATGTGAAACATCGAATCCAAGTATTCTTCGAAAGTAGTAAAATATGTTTACAAGAGTAAATACATACTCAAAGAAAAAGTTAACAATTGTATTTCTTAGTAATCCTGATAGATTACATATGTGAACTAATTATTTAACGAAAATTTTGGGTTCTACGTATCAATTTATTATAGTTTAGTGCGTTAAATGATGAAATGGTTGATTATATCGTTGTCTTTTGCGTATGTATATCTAGGCTTCGGCCAAAATTGCAGTGATATCCTGATAATTGGTCAGGTCGAAGATACCTTGCAGCCCCAAGGTTTTTACAATTTAATGGTAATTAATAAAACTAATCAACGCGGAGTTTTCGGAAATCCGAGTGGTAGTTTTTCTGTATATGCTTCTCCTGGAGATGAACTAGCATTTTCTGTCAAAGGATATCCAACGAAATCAGTAATCGTTCGACCAGATCAAAACTGCCAGATGATTGTTGATGTATATATATCGAAAAACCCACAGGAGTTTGAAGAAGTTGTTGTTTATCCAATCAAATCACTTCAAGATATCAAGGAGGAACGAGAGAGGCTGAGTATGCGAGAAACAAGGACGATAACAGGTATTAACGTAATTGAAAGCCCAATAACAGCATTGTATGAACGTTTCAGTAAAAAGGCTCAATCCAAACAGCTAGTAGCTGAAATGGAATTCAAAGATCAACAAGAGAAAGTATTAAAGGAATTGATCCGTACTTACGTTTCATATGATGTGGTTTATCTTAATGAAATTCATTTCGAGAGTTTTATCTTTTTTCTTAATATGGATGAATACTTCTTGAAGACTGCCAGTGATTATGAATTAATTACTTATATTAAGGATAAACTAGAGCATTTTAAAACTATTTATCCAGAATATTTTTAAGTTTAAAAAATAATTTTTTGATGAAAAAAAAACATGATTTTGTCAATTCGATTTTTTTCCCTAAACTTGCCTTCAAATTAACTAAATTTAACAACATGAAAAGTAAATTATTTTTCGCAGGACTCTTGGTATTCTCAATAACATCCTGCAGTTCTTGGAAGCACACAAATCGCGTTTCTACAATTGACGACAGTCGAATAGCTCTTTCCAATGAAGTTGCTGTAGATGTTAAAGTAGATTTGGAAAAAGTAGTCCGCTCCAATTCTCGTAAGCATTCTTCCATTAAATCAGCAAAAGATGAGGCTATGTTTTTAGCGATTTCTGAAAACAATATTCATATTGTGGTTGACCCAATTTATAGTATTCAATCAACTCGAGGGCTTTTTGGTACTAAGCATTATGCTTCATTAACTGGCTTTGCTGGATATTATGTAAATGCAAGGTCTCAAAAGGAAGTAGATGATATCGCTGCTTCGAAAAAGGAAGCGGAAGACCAAGCAGCTTTTGAAAGAGCATTAAACAACTTTAAAGAAATGAAATCATTCAATTCTACGGTTTCAACAAAAACAAAAGAGTTTATTGGTCAAAAGGAGTGTAAAGACTGTCCTTCTGGAAAAGCTGTTACGAAAACTACTTCAGCTCAAGAGTATTTTAAACTTGTCGAAAGTCTTAAATAATTGATTCTTAACTTAAAAACTAAAAACATGTATAACTTAAATAATATTATCAAAACAACAGTGGTTTTAAGCGCTGTAGTTTTACTGACCTCTTGTAATACCTACAAGCATTCATACAGACAGTCAAATATTCCGGATACCAAAGTAAATGTTGCTGATAAAATTGCTGTAGAACTTGAGATGGATGAGTCCAAAGTGATTCGTGCAACAACAACACATCGTCATGCGAGTGTTCAGGATGCTAAAGATGAAGCTTATTATAATGCAATCACTCAAAATAATATTCATGTATTGGTTGATCCAGTTTACCGTGTAACAACTGCTGGAAAAATTCTCATTTTTGGAGGTAAAAGTACCGCTGAGGTTATCGGTTTTGCGGGTTACTACCGAAACCCTCAATCATTAACTGAATTAGAGGATGCGCGAAAAGCAGAAAAAAATGCAGAGGACCAAGAAAAGCTAGATGCAGCCTTAGCCAACATGAAAATGTTGAAAGATGCTGGTGCGATAGTTCAAAACACTTCTCAAACCGCAACCTCAGATGTTTGTGGAAAAACGAATTGTGTGATTACGAAGGAATCTGAAGAAACATCTTTGGTTGATGCTTACAATGAGTTCGTTAAAGGTGTAGAAGATCCTTCATCTGCTTCTACAGTAAAAGTATTAGATGTGGCGGACAGTTCTGACGAAGTTCTTGAACCAGTTGATAATGAAGGGATTTTGGCTAAGATTAAACGATTTTTTCAAGGTCTTTTCAAATAGTAGACTTTAAAATTGAATAGAGCATTAAAAAAGGTGGTGGGGGTTCCTGCCGCCTTTTTTGTTTAATTTTTTTAAATTATGAAGCTTATAAAAATAACTACAATTACTTTTTTCGGATTTGTGTTAGGAAACCTATATTGCTTAAGTCAAAATGCGATTAGCCCTAGTGAATCTATTCTTAGTGTAGACGTGAATTATTCAACACAATATAATTCTCTATTTCGTTTTCTGGAGCTTAGAGGAGTTATAGGCACAAACAATACCGGAATTGTGATTGGGATTCAGCGCGAAAATTTAACAAAGGGAAACATTGGCGATGAAATTTCTTTTATTACTGATAGTGAAAAATACAGTTCAAATTTTTTTGGTGATCCTGGAAGGATTTATAATCACTCTTTAAGTCAGTCTGATGTAGATGAGTTGACGGAAAAAATTGAATCGGAAACATCCTCCAGTGTTGAATCAATTTACCTCGATAACTACAATTATTACAGTATAGATAGAGGTTGGACTTTCAAATTAGGCTATCAATACGGTTTTCCATTTGGCTTGTATTTTAATGCAGGTGTTGATTTTACAACAAATAGAACGAAAGATCTTTATGATGTTTACTACTATACTTCGAATTCTGGATTTTATGATACATTTGAAGATAGAGGATGGGCTTTTGGTGTTAGGCTATGGACGGGCATAGGTTATGCATTAGACTTAGGTAAAGATAAAAAATATTACTTAAATGCTCAAGCTACTTATAACTCTATACAGTATACAGCAACAATAGAAAGAAATTTTATCATTAATGCGGGCTTTGGTTTTCGAATTGGCGCTCAAGGAAAAACATCAATTCAAGGAACAAGGGGGAGCAGCTTAGCAACTCGTCCAAAATAAATTTGATTATTCGGCATTTTTTTAAAAAAAAGTAAAATACATACTGTAAATCATTTATTTAAATTAAATTTGTACAATTAAAAAAAAATAAAAATGAAAAAATTATTTATTTCTCTAGTACTTTTATCTTCAGTTGGTGCGTATTCTCAAACTGATGAAGGTTTGTTTTTTGATTTGAACTTAGGTTCGCGCATTGGCGGGGTAACTTCTGAGGATGCTAAAATGGGACCAGGGTTTCATTTGGATGGAGGTGTAGGTTACATGTTTTCGAACATTATCGGAATCAAAGGAGAACTTGGAATGGATTGGTTTAACGCAATGTCTGCAGATGAAACTACTGAGGATAGAGCAGGAATGGGACGTGCAACTTTGATGGCTGTTTTGGGCGTTTCAGAGCTCGCAGGTTTTGGTACTGAAAAATTTGCTTTACGTCTTAATCTAGGTTTTGGGCTTGCATCTCTAAGTAACCCTAATTGGAAGGATGATCGTATTGCATCAGGATATGAGTTTGCAGATCCTTTATTAAAAGGAAACGATGATATGGGACATTTCATTATCGGTTTGAATCCACAGTATCATATCAATAGTTCAATATCTGTCAATGCTAACATAGCATTTGTAGGGTTGTTACAACAAAGTTATGTAGTTGATCGCTCTACAAATGTCGCAGTTGAAGGTGTTCAAAACATAGTTAATGCCTCTGTTGGAATTTCTTACAGATTGGGACAATAATATCATTGAAAAATCTATTTAAAAAAGGTAGCGTTGTGCTACCTTTTTTTATTTGAAAAATTTATATTAGAATTTAATGAAGATAATTTTCCTAAAAATATGTGTTATAGCATTTTCAATAGCATCATGCAATAAGAATTTGACAGTAGAAGAGCAATATGCCATTGACAAGGATATTATTGACCAATATATAGCAGACAACGGATTGACAGGAGAGGTTGAGGTTACTAGTTCCGGTTTACATTATGTAGTTTCATCAATAGGTACAGGTAACTTCCCCAATACAACGAACAATGTAACTGTTCGCTACACGGGTAAATTTACAGATAATCAATTGTTTGATCAAAGTGCTGAGGCTGGGGCGACATTTAATTTGCAACATGTTATTCAAGGATGGACCGAGGGAATTCCATTGTTCAAAGAGGGTGGGGAAGGGATACTTATATTGCCATCTAAATTGGCCTATGGACCTAACGGGAATAGCAGTATACCTCCGAATTCAGTGTTGGTATTCGACGTTGAGTTACTAAATATTGTGGACTAGCAAGAAGTTGATAGAAATAAAAAAAGCGCGTTCGAATGAAACGCGCTTTTTTTGGAATATTGTTTAATTAGTTGATTCCAACTACTTCAATTTCGAAGGTTAAATCTTGTCCAGCTAGCGGGTGATTTCCGTCAACTACTATAGAACTTTCTCTCACTTCGCTAACGCGCAGTTGAATCTCAGAACCATCAGGCATTGTGGAAGTTAATCCCATTCCTATTTCAGGTTTCATATCTTGAGGTAACTTATCGTTTGGTACTTCTTGAATTAATTCTTCTCTCGGTTCACCATAAGCTTCAGCACAAGGGATAACAACAGTTTTCTTTTCGTTCAACGTCATATTCATTACTCCGTTTTCGAAACCTGGGATCAATTGTCCTCGGCCCATTTGGAACTCAAGAGGCTCTCTTCCCTCTGAAGTGTCGAAAACTTCTCCGTTTCCTAATTTCCCGGTGTAATGCACCTTTACTTTGTCATCTTGTTTAACTTGACTCATACTACTTTAGTTTGAATTATTTATATTATGAAATGAATTAAAAACATGTAAAATGTTTGATTTTTAGAACATTTCTATGCAAAGTTAATGTTTTTTGATGGTTTTCAAAATAAATGAAGACTTGTCACGAACTCAATTCCTTAAATGATTTAGGTATAGTATGAATAAAAAGTACACACAAATAAAAATGATCTGAATTCCAATACTGCAATAGCGTGATTCAGGTAAAATGTAAATTAACACTCCTAAGTGGATATGTGAATTTACATGACCGGCAAATAAGTAGGTTTTATACTTAGTATATTTGAGAACTATGAATAAGCTATTACTACTCCTTTCTTTTGGGTTCTTCTGCCATGAAGTATATTCCCAAGAACATTCTATTGGTCAATACACAACAATTTACTCAGATCAATTCCTGGATATTGAGGCAGCAGAAGGTGTTTTTACAGATGTGTCCACAAACAAATCTCACCAGCGTTACTTCTTGAAGTATACAAATAAAACTTCGGAGGATATAACGTTTTCATTTGTGCGTTCTACTGAATACCAATCAGATTGCACTAGTTGCCCAAGTTCTTTAAGTGAATCTATTTTTAATATTGATATTCAAGCAAATGAAATAAAAGAGTTTTCAAGTAAGAATTCAGATAAACGGTTTTACATCTTTGTGAAAGACAACAACAATTGGATTAAAAATCAATTGATCAGTTTTGAAATTACAACTATTCAATACAACCTTAAATAAGAAAATGAAACTCAATTTACTACTATTTAGCTTTACTTTTCTTTCGCTATATTCTATAAGTCAGTGTGAAGTATTTACTTCTGCGAGCCAGTATGAGATTTATTGTGGTGAAGGTGTTTCCTTAACTGCTTTTGGACAATCAAACGGTACCGTTGTATTGAGCGAAGATTTTAACACAGGTGGATTCGGAGCAGGTTGGGGCTCCACTCCAGGATCTACTAGTTTTTCCAATCCTTGCTCACCAGGAGGAGTAGATGGAACACCTCACGCTTGGATGGACAACACTACCGCAGTTCCGCGTACTTTACAATCTGCTGTTTACGATTTAACTGCAGCAACTGCTGGTGTTACCATTTGTTTTGATTTATTATTTGCTTCCCAAGGGGATGCTTCTCCTTGTGAGGGACCAGATGAACCAGATGAGGGTGTATTTTTAGAATACTCAATTGATGGAGGAGCGACATGGATACAGATCACTTATTTTGATCCAAACGGAGGAAATGATCCTCAACTTACGAATTGGAATAACTGGTGTTTTCAAGTTCCAGCTGGAGCAATAACAACGAATACCATGTTTAGATGGCATCAAACTGCTGATTCAGGTGCTGACTTTGACCATTGGGGAATTGATAACGTAGAAATCTTTCAAAATGATGTTAGTGCTGAGTTAGAGTGGCTACATGATGGTTATTCATACGGTGTTGGTAATCCTGGAGGTACAAATCCAACGGACGTAACGCCAACATCTACAACTACCTATACTGCTCAGTTGACAACGGGTAGTGGAGTAGTGTGTACGCAAGACATTACGATTGTCGTTCTTGACCCTGTATATGATGTTAATGTCTCACTTGCTCCAACTACAATTTGTGTTGGTGACTGTGCTGACTTCTCTGGTGATGCATCTTGGGTTATTGATCCAGGAGGAGTAGAGACTTATGAAAACAACCAATTGGAAATTGTTACAACTGGCTCGGCATCTGTGAATATTAATATTCAAGATTTAAATATGACCACCGTTGATCCGGGTTCTATTCTTGAAATCTGTATTAATGACTTTAATTTTTCAGGAACAGAGCTTTGTACGAATTTCTTTGGAGGCTGCAACTGTAATGGTGTTCCGATTAATTTCGGTGATAACTGTAATATAGACGCATCTAGTTTTAATATAACTGTGACTTCGCCAAACGGATGTGTGATTACATTAGTTCCAGCCGGAACTATAACTACGACAGGAATTCAAGACATGTGTTTTGTACCTGCTGGAGGTGACCCCTTAGCGACAGGTTCTGGAAATTATATGGGGCAATTTGATCCCAACGATCCAATTTCTAATTTAAATGGGTGTGATGCGAATGGAGTTTGGACACTTGAGTTCAACACGGGTACAGGTGGATTTGGATTTGGATTTGGTTCGTTAACTGGATGGAACATCACGTTTGATGATCCACCAATCGTTGAACCTGTTAATACTGTTTGGTCTCCAACGAATGGATTAACTGACCCTAACTCAATAAATACACAAGCTTGTCCAACGACAACAACAACTTATACACTTGAGGTTGACAATGGTGTTCCCGGTTGTGCTACTTATACCGAGGATTTCACATTAACTGTTGATCCTTGTGGTGGGTGTATTCCTCCTGTTTTAAATTTAGATCCTATTTTGGTTTGTTCCCCGAATAATGCAGATTTAAACGATGGTATAAACCCTACTTCTGACCCTGCAACGATTACTTTTCATGGTACACAAGCAGATGCTCAAAACGGGGTGAATCCTATTAGTAATACAACAGGATCTGCTGGATCATACTGGGTGAGGGCAGAAGACCCTTTAGATCCAACATGTTTTGAAGTGTATGAAATTGAAGTAACCGTAATTACCGTAGCTTACAATGCTAACGTTACGGATGAAAACTGTGGTAACCTTGATGGTGAATTGGATTTAACAGCTTCCGGAGGAACTGTACCTTACACGTATTCTATTGATAATGGATTGACTTCACAAGGAACAGGACTGTTTAATGGACTTTCCGCTGGAAGTTACAATATTGTTATCACGGACAACAATGGTTGCGAAGTAACTGGAACTGAAGTTGTCGGAAATATCGGAGGACCAACAATTGACGCAATAACTCCTCAAGATCCAACTTGTGCTGGTGATTGTGATGGAGAAATTACAGTTACTGTCTCTGGAGGAACGCTGCCTTATACCTATCAGTGGCTAGATAACTTAGGAAATCCAATTGGCACCAATGCCACAAGTATTTCAGGTTTGTGCGCTGGTGATTACAATATCGAAGTAAATGATGCTTCTGGCGCGTGTGCTGCAACGGATAATGCAACACTTAATGATCCTGCTCCTGAAGACCCGTCATTTACGCTAAACGATTTTTGTGTGAATGCAGCGAACAATGCAACTATATCAGGAGATGCTGGCGGAACTTTTTCTTTTAATCCTCTACCTGGGGACGGAGCATCTATTGATGCATCAACTGGAGAGATAACAGACGGTGTTAATGGAACAACATATACTGTAGAATACACTACTGGAGGAGTTTGTCCAGTTTCATCTGCTCAAACTGTTACCGTAACAGGTTTTACGTTTGGTTCCAATGTAATCGATGAAAACTGCGGAAACTTGGATGGAGAAATTGAGCTTGTACCGAATGGAGGAGCTGCTCCGTATTCATTTTCTATTGATAACGGGACAACGAACCAAGCTGGAGCGACCTTTGCCGGTCTTGCTGCAGGTGTTTATAACGTAGTCATAATTGATAATAATGGTTGTGAAGCAACGGGAACGGCTAACATTGCTAATATTGGAGGTCCATCTATTGCAACGATTGATATACTCGATCCTTCTTGTGCAGGTCTTTGTGACGGAGAAATCACAATAACAATTAATGGTGGAACACTTCCATACACCTACCAATGGCTTGATCAATTAGGAAATCCGATAGGAACGAATTCGAACACTATTTCTGCCCTGTGTGCAGGTGATTATTCGATTGATGTAACAGACGCAGCAGGTGGAGCTTGTCCTGCATCTGCAGCAATGAACTTGACAGATCCACTAAACGATGATCCAAGTTTTGATTTTGTAGGATTCTGCGAAGGTGGGATAAATGGGCCTTCATCAATTGTTACACCTGGTGGTACATTCAGTTTTGATCCTGACCCGCTAGATGGAGCGGTAATTGATGCTACAACAGGTGAGATATCAAATGGAGTAGGAGGAACCTCGTATTCTGTTGTGTACACGACGCCAGGTGCCTGCCCACAACAAGCAACGGTAATTGTTGACGTTATTCCTGGTCCAACATTTACCCTTTCCCAAGTTAACCCTGGCTGCGGAACTGCCGATGGAGAAATTATCATTTCAGACTTAACTCCAAATACGAATTATGAATTGACCTACGTTGAAAATGGAACAACGCAAGGTCCTGCCAATTTCGCTTCTGATGCTGGAGGTAGTATTACCTTAGGTGGGTTATCCGCTGGTAATTTCTCGGACTTTCTTGTTGACTTGAACGGCTGTTCAACTTTCGACAATAGTGTATTGAATCTTGTTAACGCCAATGCGCCTTTAATTACTGCTCCAGCTGATATTTCCATTTGTGTTGGTGAATCAGCAACACTGACTGCTGTTAACCCCGATAATGCGCTTATCAATTGGGACAATGGTGTTATCGATGATGTACCATTTACTCCTAGTATTGGAACAATTATTTACACTGTATCTGCAGATTTAAATGGATGTATCGCTAATGATCAAGTAACTGTGACTGTAAACGCATTACCTGTTGTAAATGCAGGAGCAGATATAGGAGTTTGCGAAGGTGATGACTTAACATTATCTGGTAACGGCGCGAATTCGTATGTATGGAATAATGGAGTAGTGGATGGGGTAGCATTTACACCTAGTGCGACTGCAACATATACCGTTATTGGTACAGATGTTAATGGTTGTGTAGGACAAGATGATGTAACAGTAACAGTAAATGAATTACCTACGGTTGATTTTGTAGGAGATCCACGGTCAGGGTGTGCGCCTTTGTTAGTTGATTTTAGGAATTTATCAGGAGCAAACAATGCAAGCTGTACTTGGGAGCTAGGAGATGGGACTACAATAGTTGGTTGTGATGACTTTTCACATCTATACCAAAATGAAGGTAATTATTCAATTACGTTGACGGTGGAGAGTAATGAGGGATGTACGAACTCGCTAACTTTCTTGAACTATATCAATGTTACTGGTCCACCTGAAGCACTTTTCTCTGCAGATCCTCAAGTAACTGACATTTCGAACACGTTTGTCAATTTTACGAATGAATCAATTGGAGGTGTTGATTTTACGTGGGACTTTGGTGATGGGTCTGATAATGAGTTTGGGTATAATGCGTCCCATGAATTTCCGAACGAAAATAGCGGCACGTATGTGGTTACGTTAATCGCATCTGAAGGAACAGATTGTGCTGATACCGCGCGACTTATGATTCAAATCAACGATGTTCTTATATTTTACGTTCCGAATACATTTACCCCAGATGATAATCCTTTTAATCCAATATTTATCCCTGTTTTTGGTTCAGGTTTAGATGAAAGTGATTACGAACTGATTATTTTTAATCGTTGGGGAGAAGTTGTATTTGAAACGCGTGATGTATATGAAGGATGGGATGGTACCTACAAAGGTCAACCCGTTAAAGACGGAACTTATGTTTGGAAATTAGAGTTTCTCGAAACCATGTCTGATAAAAGACATAGTTACCATGGGCATGTAAATGTACTAAGGTGATTTTACTTTGTAGATAAAGCATTAAGTGGAGTATAATTATATTTCACTGTGCTGTTTGTTATCCTATTTAACATAATATTAATTATAAGACAAAAGAGTATTTATAGAAATACAGCGCTAGAATCCTATTTTAGTGCTCATTTCTCTTAAATTTACAACCTCACATAATACTTCGCAATTGTTAACAGCTGTCCTAATTATAACTCCACCATTCACCCAGCTGAATACGCCTTATCCAGCATCGGCATATTTGAAGGGATTTTTGAACACGAAAGAAATTGATTGTGTTCAAGCCGACTTGGGTATTGAAGTTATTCTTAAACTGTTTTCAAAAAATGGTTTAACAGACTTGTTTCAAGAAATTGAAAATAAAGGTTGTAAATTATCTCAAAATGCCCAGCGTATTGTATCCTTAAAGAATGAATATATTCTTAAAATAGACGCTGTAATTGCGTTTTTACAAGGAAAAAATAACACCTATTCACATCTATTGAGCCAAGAAGGTTATCTACCTGAAGCCAGCAGATTTAATCAACTAGCTGAACTCGATTGGGCTTTTGGTGTGATGGGAAATCAAGATAAAGCCAAGCACTTAGCAACATTGTTTCTAGAAGACATCTCTGATTTAATTATCGAAACAGTTGACGAACATTTCGGTTTTAGTCGCTATGCTGAACGCTTAGGCATGTCTGCTTCGACTTTCGATGAACTTTATCAAAGTCTGCAAAACGATCACAGCTACATCGACAAAATAATGCTCACGATTTTAAATGAACGTATTTCGGCTACCCAGCCTGAACTCGTTGCATTTTCTGTCCCTTTCCCAGGCAACCTCTACTCCGCTTTTCGTTCTGCTCAATACATCAAACAGCACTTTCCACATATAAAAACCGCAATGGGCGGAGGATTTCCAAATACGGAGCTTCGAAGTTTATCAGACACTCGAGTATTTGATTTTTTCGATTTCATAACGCTTGACGATGGTGAAGCGCCTATTGAACATCTTATTCAGCATATTCAAGGTAAACGTCCGCTCGATCGATTAAAACGAACATTTGTACGTATTTCGGATAAAGTTGAGTACATAAACAACTCTACAGACAGAGATTACAAACAAAATGAGGTCGGTACGCCAGACTACAGCGATTTATTATTAGATAAATATATCTCTGTAATAGAGGTTGTGAATCCTATGCATCGAATGTGGAGCGATGGCCGTTGGAACAAGTTAACCATGGCACATGGGTGTTATTGGGGGAAATGTACATTTTGCGATATATCTTTAGACTATATCCGGGTTTATGAGCCTGTTTTGGCAAAATTACTGGTCGATCGCATGGAAGAAATGATTGCACAAACAGGTCAATCGGGATTCCATTTTGTCGATGAAGCTGCTCCCCCGGCCTTAATGCGAGAGTTAGCGTTAGAAATTATTAAACGAAATTTAAGTGTGACCTGGTGGGCGAATATTCGCTTTGAAAAGAAGTTTACGAAAGACCTTTGCCTGTTATTGAAGGCTTCTGGTTGTATTGCTGTCTCCGGTGGACTAGAAGTTGCTTCAGATCGTTTATTGGAACTTATTGACAAAGGGGTGTCTGTCGAACAAGTCGCACAAGTTACCAGCCACTTTACAGATGCTGGTATTATGGTTCATGCCTACTTAATGTATGGTTATCCCACACAAACGATCCAAGAAACAATTGATTCACTTGAAATGGTGCGGCAGCTTTTTGAAATTGGAATTGTACAATCTGGATTTTGGCATCAATTTGCGTTGACAGCCCACAGTCCTATCGGAATGAATCCAAGTGCATATGGCGTTTTAAAGGACAGTGAAGAAGTTGGTACGTTCGCGAATAATGATGTGCCGTTTAAGGATGTAACAGGTATAGGCCACGAAGTATTTAGTTTTGGATTAAAGAAATCGTTATATAATTTCATGCATGGAATCGGTTTTGAGATTCCAGTCCATAAGTGGTTTGAAACGAAAATGCCAGCTACGAAAGTGCCAAAAAACTACATTATTAATGCGCTAGAGAATGAAGAATTCAACTTTGACTCCCCTACTTCAAAAGTTGTTTGGCTAGGAGGAATCCCGCACAGTCGCGTGATTGAAAAATCGAAAAGAAATTCAACTGGGCATCGGATGGAGCTCACGTTTCACACAAAAGATAACGTCTACTCCTTTCAAATGAATGAGCAGCACGGTATTTGGCTTTTAGCACTTATTGAAAACTTACGTAACGCTAAAAGAATACTGACTTTAAAAGACATAAAAGATAATTATACTGCCACGAATGCAGATAATTTCGAACCATTCTGGTATGGTAAATCTATGTCTGCCGTGAAAGAAATCGGTCTTTTAATTGTTTAAGTTTCGCCCCTTTTTAAGATAATTCTAGAGTTCACCAATATTGCATAAAAAAAGCACTACGCTATAAAACGTAGTGCTTTTATTTACTAAATAGTTATAACTTATTCCTCTGGTTTTGCTTCAGAGTCAGTTTCTTCTGCTTTGTTCTCTGGTTCAGCTTCAGCTTCTTCTGCCTTTGGCTCAGCTGGTTTCTGTGAAGGTGGTTTAACGATAGTTACATTAATCGCATTCATACCTTTTTGGCCACGTTCTAAATCAAATTCAACTTTGTCATGTTCTACAACTGGTTGCATTAAACCATTCGCATGTACAAAGAATTTCTCGTCTGATCCAATCTCTCGAATAAACCCGTAACCTTTAGAATCATTAAAGAAAACAACCACACCCGTGCGAACTGTTGGTTCGTCACTCTCTTCACGCTTAGGAACACCAATTTCAATGCTTTCAGCACTTACTTCTTTCTTCTTACTTAAATCTGGCGGCGTATCAACTATATTTCCGAACTCATCTACATAAGCGATCATATTGTCTAATCCCCCTCCTTCAGAGTTCTCCTTGCGCTCCTGCTTCTTAAGTTCCTTGTCTTTACGCTTTTTTAAACGTTTTTTCTCTTTTTCTTTTTTACTAAAAGTCTCTTGTGATCTACCCATTAACTGTTTTTTGATGAACTACTAAACCTACTGAATTTCAACAATTAAAGATGCATACAAGAGCTGTATGCTTAAATTATCCGACTGAAAAAACTGTGATATCTTAACAGGAGTATGAATATTCAGCCGCGAATATACGGATTTTATTTGGATTTTCAAGGATTGAAAAATAGTTTTAACTACAAGCTACAGGTTCTTAGTTTGCCCTTGTAACACGCAACACACAGGCCTACCTCGCTGAGCCCTTCTCCACATCCTCCCAAATTTCTTCCACTTGTTCTAGTCCAATCGACAAACGAATGAGTCCATCAGAAATACCAACTGACAAACGGTCTTCTAGGGAGAGTTTAGAATGTGTTGTACTGGCCGGATGAGTTACAATACTGCGCGTATCTCCTAAATTTGCGCTTAGCGTAAATAGCTCTAATTGATTTAAGAAATCGCGACCTCTTTGGAGACCGCCCTCTATTTCAAATGTTACAATACCGCCGCCCCACTTCATTTGTTTCTTGGCGAGTTCAAATTCTGGATGAGATGGCAAATGAGGGTATTTTACCCATTTCACCTCAGGACGCTGTTCTAAACGACGTGCAATTTCTAGTGCATTATTACAATGTCGCTCTAACCTCACGTCAAGAGTTTCTAATGATTTAGATAATATCCAAGAGTTGAATGGACTGAGACATGGCCCAGTATGTCGTGCAAATCCTTGAATAGTTGAAATTAATTCATTTGTTCCAACAATAACCCCTCCTAAAGTCCTTCCCTGTCCATCTATGTATTTTGTAGCTGAATGAATAACTAAGTCAGCACCAAACTGAATAGGTTGCTGTATGATCGGCGTAGCGAAACAATTATCCACAACAAAAAGAATCCCTTTCTCTTTACAAATAATCCCAATTGCTTATAGATCAATAATGTCTAACCCAGGATTTGAAGGGGTTTCAAGGTATAAAACTTTCGTATTCGTTTGAATAGCTGCTGCAAATCCAGCAAGGTCGTTGTAATCAACATAAGTATGCGAAACTCCCCATTTCGGTAATATTTCAGTGAGTAACTTATGTGTACTTCCAAACACCGAACGACATGAAACAACATGATCGTTTTGTCCAAGCAGCGCGCCAAAAGTAGAGAACACGGCTGCCATCCCTGAAGCTGTTGCCCATCCAGCCTCTGCCCCTTCCCCTTCCATTAGAACCACCTTATCAATGAACTCTGTCGTATTTGGGTTAGAATACCGAGAATAAATATTACCTTCTTTCTCTTCAGAAAAAAGGGCACGCATTTCTTCTGCATCGTCAAAAGCATAACTACTGGTCATGTAAATTGGTGCACTATGCTCTTTGAATTGTTTGCGCGACAACTGGGTGCGTATAGCTTGGGTTTCTTTTCTCATGTAATTCTGTTTTTCATTTAACCTATTGAATAGGTTATTATACACGTTGGTTCTAAAATCTTGGTCACCGAACAGTATTTCTCCATACTTAGTTCAATGGCGCGAACGAGTTTTTCTCGCGGTACTTCTTCAGACACAAAGAACTCAAGATGAATCCGTTCGAAAATAGCCGGAACTTCATCTTTACGTGTTGCATTTATTGTAACGTCGAAAGAATCCGGACGTATTTTTTGCTTATTTAAAATATTCAGAATATCTATGCTACTGCAACCTGCCAATGAGCCAGCAAGTAACTCCATGGGGCGAAAACCTTGGTCCTTCCCTCCTATTGAAGAGGATGCATTTAATTCAATTGTTTCATTCAAGCTGTTCTTAAGCTCCAAATCAAAAATATCACCTGTTTTATTTAATTGCAATTCCATAATTCTTTTTCTTTTTTTGATGAATTTAAGAAAAAATTCAATTAGAACAATGCTGTTTCATATTCACTAACTTTTTCATTATCAGTAGATGAAATCAATCGAATATCTTCGGGCAAAAGTGCTAAGAAAAGGTCTTTTTTACTGTTAAAATCTACCCCCTTCAACTGACTAAAGTTAATCCAGCCTGTTTGATAGTTGTAAGAAGCACTTTGATAAACTTCATCCACTTGTGTGAATACAAATTGATTGATTTGAGAAATATCTGCAGAACCAATGTATACTTTTACTTCAAAATCAGGTGAAAAACTCAACCCCTTACCGCCTTCTTCTTTCTTGTACTCGTAGCGATAGTCAAACGACAACGCACTAACATCAGAAAGAACTGCACTCGCGGTTGGGTGACTTCCTGCTCCCTTCCCTACAAAGAGTTGTTTGTCTGAAAACAAGGCTTCTACAACTACTGAGTTAAACTCATTATTTACGTTGTATGCGGGATGTTGTTCTGCAATAAAATGAGGAGCAACAAATCCGAAAACCTGGTTGTCAGACCTTTCTGCTCGCGAAAACAACTTCAAACGGTATCCCTTTTCGGAAGCATATTTAACATCTTCTGGCTTGATGTTACGAATTCCATAGTTAAATATATTCTCAGGAGTCTCAGTAATACCAAAGGCATGCTTAATCAAAATAAGGAGCTTGAATTTAGCATCAAAACCATCAACATCTAATGTTGGATCAGATTCAGCAAACCCTAATTCTTGAGATTCTTTCAATGCTGTTTCGTAGTCCTTTCCATAGTTGGTCTGCGTAAGAATATAATTCGTAGTTCCGTTGCAAATTCCTTCGACTTTAGACAATGTATCGTTATTGTAATATTCTTCTAAATTTCGAATAACTGGAATACTTCCACAAACTGATGCTTCGTATAGAAAAGAGACATTATTTGTACGAGACAATAGAATGAGTTCGTCCAAATGCTCTGCTATCAGCTTCTTGTTGGCGGAAATAACGTTTTTTCCCTTTTTGAAGGCGGCTACCACAATTTTATAAGCAGCATCCGCATCATCAATCAATTCAACTACAGTATTGATCTCCTCATCCTCGAGTATATCGTTGATTTCATAAGAAAACACTTCTTCTGGAAGCAATCGCTTCTTTCCTCTAGTTTTTACAACAATCTTCTTGATTTCAGCGTCTAATAAACTTGATTTATTCAAGACTTCATAAAGGCCAGTTCCTACACAACCAAATCCTACTAATCCTAGTGTTAATTTATTTTTCATTTTTCTTTGCAATTAAAGTGTAACTGTTGTTAATGATTTTAAAGTGGTGGTAAATTGTTTACGCAATTGTCCTGATCTAAAGTCGGACAAGATCTTATTCAATTGATCAAATTCAACCAAAAACCCATCGTGTCCGAAGTCGGAAGTGATTTCAGCATATACGGCATACGGAAGTTGCTGAGCTAGAAATTGTTGCTCTTCAATTGGGAAAAGTATATCACTCGAAACTCCTACCACCAATGTTCGAATGGAGATTTTCGCAATCGCCGCATGTAAAGACGCCTCACCTCTTCCCAAATGGTGACTATCCATAGCCTTAGACAAGCTCCAATAGGAATACGGGTTAAACCTATCCACAAATTTTTCACCTTGATAAACTTGATATGAGCTGGCTTTAAAATATTCGATTTTCTCCCCAAACTCATCCTTTTGCGTAGCAAGATACCCTAAGTAATGACGGTAACTAAGCAGCGCAATCGAACGTGCTGCCTTGAGACCATATTTACCTCCTTCAGGCAAGTTTGAGCGAAAGGTTTCATCAGCCCATAACGCTAAACGTTGTGATTCGTTAAATGCAATCCCATATGGAGAATGCTCTGCGTTGGTAGCAATCAATACGAGTTCCGAAAAACGATTAGGTTCTAAAGCTGCCCATTGCAATGCCTGCTGCCCTCCTAAGGATGGACCAATAAGCGCATGAATGTGTTGGATATTTAAGTGATTCGCTAAAAGCTGATGTGCTTTCACCATGTCTTTCACTGTTATCAGCGGAAAATGATGTCCCTTGAGAGACTCCGGTAGCGCAGCGCTTGTTGGACCAGTTGACCCATAACAAGACCCTATGACATTGGCACAAATAATAAAATAACGATCCGGGTCTAAATACTTCCCTTTACCCACAATTCCAGACCACCATTCGGAGACATCTGAATTTCCAGATAATGCATGACAAACCCAAATTACGTTACTTGCATCTTCGTTGAGCGTTCCGAATGTAGAATACGCAATCTCCAGATGCGGTAATTGTGCACCACATTCTAATTGAACTATTTCTGAATGGATATATACTTTCATGATTAAAAGTCGGCGTCGGAGGTATTCCGACGCCTTTTTTAAATTAAACTTCTACGGTGACTTTTACTTTTTCAAAAGCCAATTCTAAATCTTCGAATAAATCGTCTACGTGCTCAATCCCTACTGAAAGTCGCAATAAACCTGGCTCTACTCCAGACTTCAATTGCTCTTCTACAGTTAACTGCTCATGTGTGGTAGTCGCGGGGTGAATAATTACTGTTTTGGCATCTCCCACATTCGCCAGGTGCGAAATCAATTGAAGTTCATTGACAAACTTATTCGCTGCTTCTGATCCTCCCTTTAGCTTGAATGAAAGCACTCCTCCATAACCATTCGTTAGGTATTTCTTAGCTAATTCATGGTATTTTGAGCTTTCTAATCCTGGGTAATTCACTTTTTCCACTTGTTCATGGTTTGCCAACCAATTAGCAATTTTTAGCGCATTTTGAACAGTTCTCTCTACACGTAAAGAGAGCGTCTCGAGTCCTTGAATGAGTTGAAATGAATTAAACGGTGACAAAGCAGGCCCGAAATCACGTAACCCTTCTACACGCGCACGAATAGCAAAGGCTATGTTCCCAAATGGTCCATTGACGCCAAAGGTATCTGAAAAAACTAGACCGTGATATCCTTCAGAAGGCTCACTGAATTGCGGGTATTTTCCATTCCCCCAATCATATGACCCAGCATCCACGATGATTCCACCAATACTGGTTCCGTGACCTCCTATCCATTTGGTCGCTGATGCAACAATCACATCCGCTCCATGTGCAATTGGCTTAAAAATAAATCCAGCTGCGCCGAAGGTATTGTCGACAACCAGTGGAATATCATAGCTTTTAGCAATACGTTCAATTTTTTCAAAATCAGCTACGCTAAATTCTGGATTACCAATTGCTTCCAAGTAAATGGCTTTGGTATTCGCGTCAATGCGCTCTTCAAAGGCAACTGGATCAATACTGTCTGCGAAGCGAGCTTCGACACCTATTCGTGTAAAAGCAACCTTAAATTGATTGTAGGTTCCTCCATATAGGTGTGGAGAAGCGATAAAGTTATCGCCTGCTTGCAGAATGTTATTTAACGCTATAAATTGCGCTGCTTGTCCTGAGGCTACTGCCACCGCTGCAACACCGCCCTCTAAGGCCGCTATTCTTTTTTCAAAGACGTCAGTGGTTGGGTTCATAATCCGTGTGTAAATATTCCCAAACTCTTTAAGCCCGAATAGTTTGGCGGCATGATCGGAATCATTGAACACATAGGAACTAGTCTGATAAATCGGCACGGCTCTCGACCCTGTTGTAGGATCCACTTCTTGACCTGCGTGCAATTGTAAAGTTTCAAAACGGTAATTTTTCGTTGACATTTTCATTAATTTTTAAGATGATTGATAAAATAGATAAAAACGGGATATACATTTTCACTGACCGGGCCCTGTCAGAACCTGTATCCGTTTACGTTGAGATGTGCTTTGTGAAAATTAGCACATACAACAACAGCAACAACAGTTCATGCTGCTTAAGAAGATAGCATTGTAATCAACTCCTAGGATTGGAGTTAGAATGTTTACGCGAGATGTCTTAAATTTTTTCATATTCTTTCATTTATATTCTCCGATTATTCGGAATCTGGAATTGGCACCGGTTTTCCAACCCGTCAAATGACGGACTTAAAGTTGGTTGCCAGAGGGTCACTGAGCCAGTCTCTCACCTCTTCTGTATAAACTTTCAATTTCCACGAATGGAACGATTTGTCCTTTAAGACGCCGCAAATGTATGGTAAATATTTAATTCTCCAAAAGTTTTGCAAAAAAAAAAGGAGCAAATACAATTTGCTCCTTTCTCAACACGCTTAAAATTTGCGTTATTTCTTTTACTTCGATTTCTTAGAAACTGGGAGTTTTCTCCACTCTTCAAGAGATTCCTCGTTCATTTTAATATAACTTCCGTAGTTCGCTTTTTTTGCTTCTTCTAATGACAACTCTGCGGATTTTATTGCAGCAGGAATATCGCCCATTTCAAATTCAATTAATGCCTTCTTACGGGTGTACCAAAACGCTTCTAATCCCCTCATTTCAACTGCTTTTGTAATATATTCACGTGCTTTTTCCAATTGGATTTTCTCTTCTAGGTAAAAGCTAGCAGCGTTGTAGTAATCTCTATCAGATGGGCCGGACATAGTCTTCTCGATAGATGCCATTGCTATTTCTTTGGTAGGTACCTTAACGGGTAAATCAACAACAACATTTTCCCATGCGAATTGCAAGTCAGCACCACTTGTGGTTAGATTTTCAAAACTAATTGAGAAGCTTTCTTTTTTCGAAGTAGCCATTTTTACAGGTAGAATTATTTCAGCAACTATTTTATCAGCACTCCAGTCGTCAGGAACGCCTCCGTTATCGGTCTCGTTATACAAGTATATTGTCCACATTTTTGCTTCTGGCTTAGCATAAACAGCATATTTACCGGCTACCACCTCTTTTCCAGCAAAATCAATCGTAGAAGAGAACTCTAAGGTTGTATTCATGTTTGCACCAGTTCTCCAAACTTCTCCATAAGGGATCACA
Source organism: Crocinitomicaceae bacterium (assembly GCA_029254025.1). GTDB lineage: Bacteria > Bacteroidota > Bacteroidia > Flavobacteriales_D > Crocinitomicaceae > JALQTG01. The sequence continues at coordinate 48,588 of JAQWYK010000006.1, forward strand.
TTACCAAAAATTTCACGATCGCGCACTGAAGGTCTTGAATATTCTATTGTAAAATCAGTTAATCCTACTTTTTGGTTAACTGTGCTGCGCGGACTTAAATCAGGCATTTTTACTTGACCAATTGAAAGGCTTGTAATTCCAAAAGCAAGTGTTAATGAAGCAATTTTTTTCATTATTATTTATTTGTTAGTTAAAGTTTACTTGTTTAATTCCCATGTTATGCAAGGTGAAACCAAAAATATCGGCATTTTGTTCGATAACCTTTGAAATTGGCGTTCCTGCTCCATGCCCCGCATTCGTTTCTATTCGAATTAATACAGGGTTTTCTCCTTTATGTTTCGCTTGTAATTCAGCGGCAAACTTAAATGAATGCGCCGGAACTACTCTATCGTCATGATCTCCTGTTGTAATCAATGTAGCTGGATAAGAAACGCCTTCTTTCACATTGTGTACTGGAGAATAGTTTAATAAGTATTCCAGCATTTCTGGGCTATCATCTGTTGTTCCGTAATCATACGCCCAACCAGCTCCTGCTGTAAATTTATGGTAGCGTAACATATCAAGCACTCCAACTGCTGGAAGCGCAACTTTCATTAAGTCAGGACGTTGTGTCATAGTAGCACCTACTAAAAGACCTCCATTACTTCCTCCTCGAACAGCAAGAAAATCAGATGATGTATATTTTTCAGCAATTAAGTATTCACCTGCCGCGATAAAATCATCAAAAACATTCTGCTTTTTAAACTGTGTCCCAGCGTCGTGCCACTTTTTTCCATACTCTCCTCCTCCACGGAGATTGGCCACGGCATAAATCCCCCCTGCTTCCATCCATACTGCATTTGCAACACTGAATGAAGGAGTCAAACTTACGTTGAATCCTCCGTATCCATAAAGAATGGTAGGATTATCACTGGTTTTCTCAACGCCCTTCTTATAAGTAATAATCATAGGTACCTTGGTTCCATCTTTCGAAGTATAGAATACTTGTTCAGACATAAAATCAGCTGGGTTATAATCCATATCTGGTTGCCAGTAAAGGCTGGAAGCGCCTGTTTCCGAGAAAAATGTGTATATGCTTGGCGGTGTGATATAATTCGTAAATGAAAAATACAATGTAGAGTCATCATCTTCTCCTCCAAAACCATTTGCGGTACCTATACCCGGTAATTCGACCGTACGGATTAATTTCCCAGTATAATCGAGTTGCTTCACTTCGGAAATTGCATCTTTCATGTACGAAGCAAATAAATATCCAGCTCCTTTAGAAACGCTTAATACATGTTCTGATTCGGGAATAACGTCTTCCCAATTCTCCACTTGGGGAGTGGTTGCAGATACCTTACATAAACGCTGGTTTGGGGCGTTGAAATTCGTAACGATATAACAAAAATCTTCTTTAACTGTTAATACATACGCATCTTGTTCATAACCCGTTACCATTGGTATTATTGGAGCATTCTCATCTTCAAGATTTTTTATCAATAGTTCATTCCCTGATGTAGAAACAGCGCCAGTGATAAATAAATATTTACCATCTTTGGAGACATCTCCCCCTATGTAGCGTCGCTTCTCCCCATCTTTCATTCCATATATCACTTTATCACTAGATTGCACTGTTTTTAATTTGTGATAATACAGCTTGTGTTGGTCTGTCATTTCAGACAATTCACTTCCTTTTGGCTTATCGTAACTGCTGTAGAAAAATCCATGATTTTGTTTCCACGATATCCCTGAGAATTTAATGTCAACAAGGGTGTCTTCTACCATTTCTTTGGTTTCAGCGTCGATTACTATGACTTTTCTCCAGTCACTTCCTCCTTCTGAAATTGCGTAGGCCGCCAAGCTACCATCTTCGGAAAATGATAATTGACCTAAGGAGGTAGTTCCATCTGCAGAGAATTCATTTGGATTCAAAAACACTTCCTCTTTATCCGTAGAGTCTTTACGATAAACAACATATTGATTTTGAAGTCCATCATTTTTGTAGTAATATGTGTACTTGCCTCTTTTAAAGGGAGATCCAATCTTTTCGTAGTTCCATAATTTGGTTAAACGATCTTTTATTGCTGCTTTTACAGGGATATCTTTTAGATAGGCAAATGTCACTTCATTCTGTTGGATAACCCAATCTTTGGTTTCCTCGCTCATGTCGTCTTCTAACCAACGGTAAGGGTCAGCGACTACTTTTCCGTGAATCGTATCGACCACGTCTCCCTTTTTTGTTTCTGGATAAGTCATTTCCTTAATCTCCTCGGGTAATGAACAACTTGCGACCAACCCAACAATGGAAGCCGTAATACACAATTTTCTTCGCATAGTTTTTCAGTTTGAGACCGAAATTAAGCAATAATTTTGATTGTTCTTCTATTTCTGCAGTTGTTAGGTGTTTGTTGAATTATACTACTATACTTTACAATAACGTTGATGATGTGTTTACTCGTTTCTTCAATCACCGCATGACTTTCACTTTAGGAGTTCAAAGTATGAAAAAATGACGATTCTTATTTTCAAGGCATTTGAAGTTTTGAATTCGATGTATTTCTACGTACATTTAGCGTTCTAAATTTAACAAAAAGTTATGCTAAAACTTCTGATAAACACCAAAAGCTTAGTGCTCAGTGCGTGTGCAGCTCTTTTTATAGGAACTGCTTCTCATGCCCAAATGAGGGGGCCACTGGAGGAACCTTTTATTCCTGGACATATTATTGTTCAACTCGCCGAAGGTGCGAATATTGAACGGATTATTAGTCATTTATCCCATGATTATGAATTTCAATTGAATCGTCTCTTATCTGACAATATGCGCGCTTTTTTGATTGAGTTTAATCCATCTACCATTGGTCAACTCGAAGCGTTGAAATTGGTGAATAGTCAACCAGGAATCACGATTGCACAAAATAATCACTTGGTTGAAATTCGTCAGGCTCCAAACGATAACGAGTTTAATCAACAATGGCACCATGTCAATACGGGACAAACAGGAGGTACTGTTGACGCAGACATTGACATTGATGAAGCTTGGGATATAACTACTGGAGGGCAGAATGCATTGGGTCACGATATCGTTGTTTGTATTTTGGAACAAGTTGATTTTTCTCACAATGATCTTATCAATAACCGTTGGACAAATACCGCTGAAATACCAGCGAATGGTGTTGATGACGACGGAAATGGTTACATCGATGATATTAATGGATGGAACGTAGGTACGAACAATGGAACTTTACCAACGAACAATTCGGGACATGGCACAAACGTGGCTGGAATGATAGGTGCTCAAGGTAATAATAGCCTGGGCGTTGCAGGAGCAAACTGGGATGTAAAAATGATGAACGTTGTAGGTTACAATATCAACTCAGAAGCATCGGTCGTTTCTGCGTACAATTATCCATTAACGTTAAGAAAGCGGTATAATCAAACGAACGGTACGGAAGGTGCTTTTGTAGTATCTACGAACGCTTCTTGGGGTATTGACGGTGCCAATCCAAACAACTTTCCAATATGGTGTGCTTTTTATGATACATTAGGGGTACACGGTATTTTAAATTGTGGAGCGACTACCAATAGTAATTTGAATGTAGATGTTTCTGGAGATATGCCCACAGCTTGTCCAAGTCAATATATGTTAGGAATTGGTCGTTCTGATCATAATGATAATTTCGCTGGAGGGTATGGATTAACGACAATTGACTTCCCTGCTCCGGGTATTAACGTGCGTACAACTGCAAATGGAAATACCTATACGACAACTACTGGAACCTCTTTTTCGAGTCCGTTGACAGCGGGAGTTGTAGCCCTACTCTATTCAATTCCATGTCCCACATTCATGAATATTGTATTGAATGACCCGCAAGAAGGAGCTGATTTGGTATTCAATTCACTTATGGATGGCTTGGACTTAAAACCAAATTTGACGAATTTCTTTATTGGTGGAGGTCGATTAAATGTAAAAAATTCTATGGATTTATTGATGACTGCTACGTGTAGTACATGTACTCCACCTTCGGATATTACATTATCTAGTGTAAATGACAATGACGCATCTATCTCCTACACGGGGGTTCCTGATGCTGATAATTACACAGTGTTCATCCAAGAAGCTGGTTCAGGAAACTGGTCATCTTTTACGACTACGAATACTACGTATACGTTTACTGGATTAACGACTTGTACTGAATATGAATTCTACATTGAGACTACATGTGCGACTGAAACAAGTATTTCCTCTACGGTTCAATCATTTGCTACGTCCGGTTGTGGAAACTGTATCGATTTAACTTATTGTGCGACTGGAACAACGAATCCAGATATTTTCGTAGGTGTTCACTCTCCAGCAAGTGTAGAAACGGAATATACTGCATACACTTTGACTTCTGGTTGGGGTGCTGATTTAGCGGACGGATATGCTTATGGAGACCTGGTTTTAGTGGATGATGGTACAGCTAATGGAGCTGAAGGTTGCGGTGCATTAATTAATGGCGCTGCTGTAGCTGGTAACATAGCTGTTGCGCTGAGAGGGACTTGTAACTTCTCATTAAAAGCCCTTAATGCACAGAATGCAGGTGCAACTGCATTGTTATTAATAAACAATGGAAATGCGCCGCCTGCTTCCTTAGGTGATGGCGGTGAAGGTCCTCAAATTACGATTCCAGTACTTATGGTTTCTGATGTCGATGGCACTGATCTTTTGGCATTGTTAGAAGGTGGAGGAAACGCTATAGGCTTTATCGGTCAACAAAATGAATGGATAGAGTCTTTTGAATTGAATGGGATTTTAAATGTTTCTGGTGATGATGGCGGGTACCGCGCTCCGAGTTTATCACCAATTAACCTAGATGTGAACACTCCATATACCTTTACTCTAACTCCTGGTCAAGTGGGTCAATCAATGAATCAGTATACTCGGATTTGGGTAGACTTGAACCAAGATGGAACGTTTGATGCTGCTGAAGTTGTGTATGATCAAACAACTGCCGTTAGCGGTGTATTAACGGATGTATTGACCATTCCTGCAACTGCTTCATTGGGAAGTACGCGAATGCGGGTTCAAATGGCATATCAAGGATATGGAGCTGATCCACTACCTGCTGTTTGTGGTGATTTTGTTTCTGGTGAAGTGGAAGATTATTGTTTGGAACTTTCATCCGGTGTTGTGTGCGGTACTGTTTTAAATGAAACGGTAGTTCAACCGTCTTGTTCACAAGTGCAAGATGGGTCAATTACTTTAGCGCCAACCGGTGGAGTTGCTCCTTATACATATTCTTGGAACAATGGAGCTGGTAATGTGCCTAGCGTCTCAGGATTAGGTGCCGGAACTATTATCGTTACAGTTACTGATAATACTGGATGTGTTACGACACAATCCTTTACATTGGCCTATACTACATCTATTGCTGTAACAGCTACCACAACAGATCCATCTTGCTCTCCAAATATGGATGGTTCAATTACGGCAAATGCGACTGGAGGAACAGGTTTTGGGTACCAATGGACAGCCGGTCCGGCGGCGGCGACCTATTCAGGTCTGGGAGCCGGAACATATCAAGTAACAGCTACAGCAGCCAATGGGTGTTCCGCTCAGGCGTCTTATACTTTAGCATATACAACGGATTTAGTAGTTAATGGTAATGTAACGAATCCTTCTTGTAGTAATATTCAGGACGGTTCAATAACTGTAAGTGCAACTGGAGGAACAGGATTAACTTACCAATGGACAGGTGGTCCTGCTGCTGCTGCGTATACTAGTATTGGTGATGGAACTTATGAAGTTACAGTTACAGCATCGAACGGTTGTGTAGCAACTGAGACTTTTACTCTAGCTGCAAACCCATCTGCTCCATCGGCTTCATTTATTTATAATCAATCAAGCTTGACCTTTTCGTTTATTAATACGAGTTCAAATGGAAACAGTTATGCATGGGATTTTGGAGACGGTAATACCTCAGCGTCTTTTAACCCTACTCACACCTATGCGGCTGATGGAACATATAACGTATGCTTGACAGTTACAGGGACATGTGAGGATGTTACTTCATGTGAGCAAATCATTGTGAATACGGTTGGATTAGAGAATGTTCAATCGACTTCAGGAATCAACGTTTTCCCGAATCCTGCTTCTGATGAAATCAATTTCGAAATTACTATTACTGATGCTGATGAAATTATGATTTTAGACGCTTCAGGAAAATTGGTTCAGATGGTGACGATTAACAAGGAGTTGACCAGTGTAAATGTAAATCAGTTAACAAATGGATTGTATATCTATCAAGTATACAATACAAAAGGTGATCGGATTTATGTTGATAAGTTTAGTATTACTAAATAAACTGGTAAATAACTGGATAAAGCCGTTCTCTGTGGGAACGGCTTTTTTATTTTGTTGAAGTAACTTTAGATGAATTTAGTAGTTTTATGGCTATGGTTAAATGGATTTTTATCTGTGCCCTTATTGGATGTTTATTTAGTTGTCAAGAACAAGCAACCGAGGAGGAATTGTATGATCTTCTTCTTGTCTGTTATAATGATTATTATGAGTCATCCGATATTGCGGCCAGTGACACACTTCACGAATTCGAAAACTTCCTCATTTCAGAAGGTCATCTACAGGGCCCCACTGGAAAATCCTATCGTGAATTACTTTCCTACCTCAAAACGAATACGTACTTCAAGCTACCGTTAAAAAAAATTGATTTTACCAACGAATTGCTCTACGATAATCCGTCAGACCTAATCTACTGCGTTCATTATAATTTTAATATTGATAGTGCCCAGTTTATGAATTTACAGTATTATCAATGTGCTCAGACTTTAGGTGAATACATGCAAGGTCCGTCAATTAATATTCATGATGTGTTTGACACATACATTCATTATTTGGATGAAGAGACCATAGAACAACCATTCGTGCGAGAGTCACTACTTCAATTTTTCTATCGGTGGTATTTCACGAGCAAATACAATCGTGAAATCGAAATCCCATCACAAGAGAAAGAAGCGGAAACATCCTCAGAATCGATATTCGAAGATGAGATTGAAGTTCTATAAATCAACACGGTTAATTCGGAATTCATCTGGTACCTCTAATGGTCGATTTGCCGCTTTATGCACGACTAAAAACTAAAAATCAAATCCTTTCAGTAATGCTAAGTATAACCGACGGATATAACTGCTACAATCAGAATAAAGGTAAATATATAAGGCATACAGGAACGTGTTTTGATGCATTGTAAATTTCACAACCAGTCTCGCAAGATTATGCCACAATTGTTACACATTATCTTGTATCTTCGCTATATGTCCATTCGCAAACAATTAAGAGCTGCCATAACAAGTTATTTCCCTTTTGAATTATCGGGAGAGCAAGCCATTTTAGCTGATCAATTGTGTGATTTCTTCGTTAGTCAAGACGTTTTAGAATTGTTTGTACTCAACGGCTATGCGGGTACAGGAAAAACTACCCTTCTCAGCGCTTTTGTGAATGCCTTGAAGGAAGTAAAAGGAAAATCTGTACTTCTAGCGCCTACTGGAAGGGCTGCAAAAGTTTTTTCGAACCGTTCAGGACAGCCAGCGCAGACAATTCATAAAAAAATATATCGGAAAGAAACAGTTCCAGGTGGTGGAGTTCAATTGGTGGTCCCTCCTAACCTGCATACAAATACTATTTTTTTTATTGATGAAGCTTCGATGATTGGCGATTATTCGCTTCGAAATGACGGTAGTGTGAGTCCGCGAAATTTGTTGGAAGATGTCATTAACTATGTGTATTCTGGTAAAAACTGTAAGATTATTTTTATTGGAGATGTTGCCCAGTTGCCGCCGGTAGGAAGCGATTTTAGTCCGGCGTTGAATCGAGAATACTTAAGTCAGCGATATGGTCGATTGACGATTTTAAGCTTTCAACTTAAGAATGTATTGCGGCAAGCAGAGGATTCCGATATTTTAATTAACGCTACACAATTGCGTTCTGCACCTGAGAATGCATTTCCTAAATTCTCTATTGGTTCAAATAAAGATTTGCTTCGACTACCTGGAGATGAGCTACAAGACGCCCTTGATAGTGCTTTTTCCAAATATGGCCGTGACGAGACCATCATTATTACCCGAAGTAATAAGCGAGCAAACTTGTACAACCAACAGGTTCGCTCGCGTATATTGTGGCATGAAGAGGATATTTGTGGCGGAGATTTGGTAATGGTTGTTAGAAATAATTACTTCTGGTTGGACGATACTTCGCAAGCAGGTTTTATTGCTAACGGAGAAATCATGGAAATTGAGCGAATTTCGGGACGCGAAGAGATGTACGGGTTTCAGTTTGCCGATGCACGGGTGCGATTAGTAGACTATCCAAAAATAGGCTCAATTGAGGTTAAAATCATGTTAGACGTCATTTATGAAGACACCCCGAATCTTTCTAGAGATAAAATGAAAGAGCTCTTTTATGCTGTAGAGCGCGATTATGCTTTCGAACGTAATAAAAAGAAACGCTATGAGCGTATTATGGCAGATCCATACTTCAATGCTTTACAAATCAAGTTTGCTTATGCTGTGACGTGTCATAAATCCCAAGGCGGACAATGGGCATGCGTGTTTTTGGACCAAGGTTTTCTTACAGAAGACCTACTCGATCAAAACTTCTTTCGTTGGCTATATACGGCGTTTACAAGACCGACAGAGAGGCTTTACTTAATCAACTTCGACAATGCGTTTTTTGATTAAGTTTAAAGCCATTATTGGATACATACATGACCAATTAAGAGTATAACGATTACTCTTTGCTTTCAGTCTACTTTCTTCGCTCTTTCAGCACCTCTAGAACATCTTCTAAAAGATAACCCTTTGCCTGTAATAAGATGAGATAGTGAAATAGTAAATCGGCACTTTCATTGAGGAATAAGTGTTCGTCGTTGTCTTTTGCTTCTATAACTACTTCTACTGCCTCTTCTCCAACTTTTTGGGCCACTTTGTTGATTCCGCTTTTAAACAGAGAGGAAACGTAGGAATTATCATCTGGATTGTCTTTTCTGTCTTTTATGGTGATTTCCAAATCGCGCAATACACCAAAAGAGGTGTTCGAACGCTCTCCCCAACAAGTTGTGGTGCCGTTGTGACAAATAGGACCAACTGGAATTGCTTGTATAAGTAGACTGTCTTGGTCACAGTCTAATTCAATACATTTTACTTTTAGAAAGTTACCACTCTCCTCGCCTTTTGTCCAAAGTCGGTTTTTAGACCTGGAGAAAAACGTTACTTTATTCGTTTTAGTTGTGGTCTGAAAAGCCTCCTTGTTCATATATCCGAGCATTAATACTTCACGTGTATCGAAATCTTGAACAATTACAGGAACTAATCCCTCTCCTTTATTGAAATCTATTTGCATCATAAGCGTATTTGAATTTGTTCAGCGCGCAATGCTTGTTTGAGCGCTGGAAGATCTACTTCCTTAAAATGAAAAATACTCGCTGCTAAAGCCGCCGAAACATCTGTTTGTTGGAACACCTCCGTAAAATGGGCTATGCTCCCTGCACCTCCAGAGGCAATAATAGGAATAGTGAGCAACTCATTCATTTTCTTAAGTGCCTCAATCGCAAATCCAGCTTTGGTTCCATCGTGGTCCATTGATGTGAATAAGATTTCACCTGCACCTAGCTCCTCTGCTTGTTTCACCCAAGAAAATAATTCTTTATCGGTTTCTACGCGTCCACCGTTTAAAAACACCTTCCATGTACCATCGACTAATTTTGCATCCACAGCCAATACCACGCATTGATTACCGAATTTATCCGCTAATTCTTTAATGATTGAAGGATTCTTAACGGCTGCGCTGTTTATGGCAACTTTATCAGCACCAGATTGCAAGAGATAGTAGGCGTCCTCAACACTTCCTACCCCACCACCAACTGTGAAAGGTATGGCAACTTGCTGTGCAACTTCTTTTACAAGTGCTACAAGCGTTTTCCGTTTTTCATGCGTTGCTGTAATGTCTAGGAACACCAATTCATCTGCACCAATCTCGCTATACATTCGCGCTAAAGCCACAGGATCTCCAGCATCGCGCAGCCCGACAAAGTTGATCCCTTTGACAGTGCGTCCATCTTTAATATCGAGACATGGAATAATCCGTTTTTTTAACATGATTGTTGAAGTTTTCCTAGTTGTTCAATCGTAATATTTCCCTCGTAAATGGCTTTTCCTATAATTGCTCCGGCTAAACCTGCGGCCTTCAACTCAAGAACTTCTTCAAACGTTGTCACTCCACCACTTGCAATGAGATCTATTCTCGGAAACTCCTTAAGTAGATTCATGTATAAATCTATCGATGCCCCCGCTAACATACCATCTTTTGCAATATCAGTGCAAACAACGTGACGAACACCTTTTTGGGTATACTGTTCTAAAAAGTCATAAATGGTGACAGATGAGTCCTCTTGCCAGCCATTGATTGAAATTAGTCCATTTCGAACATCTGCTCCTAAGATTAAACGTTCCGAACCATATTTGTCAAGCCATTCGAAGAATAGCATTGGTGATTTGACGGCCATGCTTCCCACAGTTACTTGATTTGCTCCAGCTTCAAGGACTAATTCAAGTGCTTCAGTAGATTTGATTCCTCCTCCAAAATCAACGATTAAGTTGGTCTCCTTAACGATTTTCTGAAGTATTGGTAGATTAACGACATTATTTGATTTAGCACCGTCTAAGTCTACCAAGTGTAAATATTTTAATCCAGCGTCTTCAAAGCTTTTCGCCATTTCCACAGGATTTTCACTGTATGTTTTCTTTTGAGCGTAGTCCCCCATAGTCAAACGCACACACTTCCCATCTATAATATCGATTGCTGGTATTATTTTGAATGTGTTCATCTCTATTTCTTTAAAAAGTTCTTTAATATTTGTTCACCTGAAACACCACTTTTTTCTGGATGAAATTGACAAGCATAAAAATTATCTTTCTGCAAAGCAGCTGAAAAAGTGCCGTTATAATCAGTTATTGCAATAGTTTCTGAAACTACAGGAACATAGTAGCTGTGCACGAAGTAAACATCATTTTCTATGTTTTCCAAAATTGATCTTCCTTCCATGAGTCCATTCCAACCCATGTGTGGGACCTTAAAGTCACCTTTGAAACGCAAAACATCAACGTCAAAAATTCCTAGACCATCTACATCACCCTCTTCAGTATGACGACACATTAATTGCATACCAAGACAAATACCTAGAACAGGTTGTTTTAATGTTGGAATGAAATCAACTAGCTCTTTGGCGTGCAGCGCTTTCATGGCTGCTTGTGCGTGTCCAACACCAGGAAATATTACAAGGTCAGCGCTGGATAAAACGCTTTTATTATCTGTAATTATTGGATCTACACCCAGTCTTTCGAGTGCATACATTACTGAGTGTAAATTCCCAGCACCATAGTCAATTATTGCTACTTTTTTCATAACTTTTTTCCTACAATACACCCTTAGTACTCGGTAGAAATGCATCATTTGCATTCCTCGTTTTTGCCATTTTAATAGCTTTCGCAAAGGCCTTAAAAATTGACTCTATTTTATGGTGTTCGTTTTCTCCTTTCGCTTTGATGTATAAATTACATCTGGCTGCATCCGAAAAACTCTTAAAGAAGTGGAGAAACATTTCTGTTGGCATGTCACCAACTTTTTCACGTGTAAATTCAGCCTTCCAAACCAACCAGTTACGGCCTCCAAAATCAAGTGCTACTTTAGCTATGCAATCGTCCATGGGTAAGAAAAAACCGTATCGTTCCATTCCTATTTTATTCCCGATGGCTTTATCAAAACATTCACCTAGAGCTATTGCGGTATCTTCGATAGTATGGTGTTCATCTACTTCTAAGTCACCTTTCACATGTATCTTCAAATCTAATGCTCCGTGTCGTGCTATTTGTTCTAGCATATGGTCAAAAAACTTAAGGCCTGTGTCGATCATCGCTTTTCCTGTTCCATCCAGATTTAACTCAATTAAAATGTCTGTTTCTTTTGTTGTGCGCTTTACAGCTGCTGTCCGCTCACCTAGTTTGAGGAATGTGTAAATTTCTTCCCAATCACAAGTCTCAATGGCTACAGTATTTAATATCTCTTGCTCATCTGCTGATATTTCCGTTTTTCCTGGGTCATTGTTGTTGCGCATATATATACCTTTTGCACCTAGGTTTTTTGCCAATTCCATGTCGGTTAATCGGTCTCCGATAACATAGGAATTAGTAAGGTCATAGCTTCCATCGAGGTATTTTGTCAACATTCCAGTCTTTGGTTTGCGCGTGCTGGCGTTTTCATGTGGATAAGTGCGATCGATGCACTGTTCTGAGAATACGATTCCCTCTCCAGCCAATGCTTCTATCATTAGGTTGTGAGGTCCTTCGAAAGCTTCTAAGGGATAAGCATCAGTTCCTAAGCCATCTTGATTGGTCACCATCACCAATTCAAAATTTAGTTCATGCGCAATTTTTCCTAACCCCTTAAATACTTTAGGATAAAAGGCTAATTTCTGAAAACTATCTACTTGGAAGTCTAATGGAGGCTCTTGAAGCAAAACTCCGTCACGATCAATAAAGAGTAATTTTTTCATACTATCATCTCAGTTATTTGGTTCTAAGTCATCGTATTCATTTAACACTTGGATGAAACGCTCATTTTCTTCATGAGTTCCAATCGAGACGCGCAAGCAGTTTTCGCAGCAAAACTGTTTAGTTCTATTCCTTACGACTACTTGATTGCGCGCGAAATGTTGATACAAATCATCGGCGTTAGCTACTCTGAATAAGATAAAGTTAGCATCAGTTCTATAAATTCGTTCAACATGTTTACTTTCTTGTAACATTGCTAAAACTCTGGAGCGCTCAAGTAAAATTTGCAATACTTCTTCGGCGACTTGTTTAACGTCTCTCAGTCTTGCAAGTGCAAATGTTTGAGATAATTCATTGACATTATAAGGAGGTTTTAGTTTGTTTAATATATCCACGACTTCTACATTTCCGAAGCCAAGTCCAACCCTAATACCGGCCATGCCGTAAGCTTTTGAAAGGGTTTGGGACACAAATAAGTTCGGGAAATTATTAAGTTCCTGAAGAAAGGTTTTTCCGTTGCTAAAATCGATGTATGCTTCATCGATTACTACTAAACCATTAAATTTAGTAAGGATATCTATGATGACGTTTCTATTTAACAGATTTCCGGTAGGGTTATTCGGAGAGCACAAAACAATCATTTTAGCACCTTCTGCACTTGCCAAAATCGCTTCACCATCTAAATTAAAATCTGGGTCCAATGGAACTTCTATGATTTGCACGTCATTTGTTTGAGCAAGCACGTTATACATTCCATAGGTGGGTTTTATGGTGACCACTTTGTCCTTTCCTGGAACACAAAAGGCACGGAACAACAAGTCCAAAATTTCATCTGACCCGTTTCCAACTATTATTTGATTCGTTTGTACTCTTTTCACAATAGCTAATTCTTCCTTTAGATCTCTTTGATAAGGATCTGGATATCTATTTACCGCTGAAGGAAACGGATTTTCATTAGCATCTAAAAAGACACCTTCATGGCCCGTGTATTCATCTCGCGCAGATGAATAAGAATTCATAGCGAGAATATTCGACCGTACTAAATTGGTTAAATTAAATTCCATTTTCTCTTAGTTCTTTTAAGCGGATTGAAACTGCATTTTTATGTGCTGTTAACTCCTCTGCTGCAGCCATCTTTTCCACGATTGGACCTATCAGGCGCAATCCAGCAGGAGTAACTTCTTGATACGTAATTTTTTTAACGAAGCTATCCAATGAAACCCCACTATACATTTTGGCGAATCCATTTGTAGGAAGTGTGTGATTTGTTCCACTGGCATAATCACCTACACTTTCAGGTGTATAATTGCCAATAAAAACAGAGCCCGCATTTGTGATGGATTGAACCAATTCATTATTGTATTTTGTAGAGAGAATTAGGTGTTCTGGACCATATTCATTAATTACATCTACTAATTGTTCTTGCTTCAGTTGAATTAACTTCGCATAATCAAGTGATTTCGAAGCATACGCTTTTCGAGGCAAATCCTCCAACTGTCGATAGATCTCCTTTTTTACTTCTGAGATTAAATCTGCCGAAGTAGTTAGAAATACGACCTGGCTGTCATTACCGTGTTCCGCTTGTGACAATAAATCTGCGGCAATGAATTGAGCATTAGCCGTTTCATCAGCCACAACCATAACTTCAGATGGACCTGCAGGCATGTCGATTGCAGTTCCCAGTGATTGTGCATATTGCTTGGCAGCGGTTACATATTGATTACCTGGACCGAATATTTTATACACTTTGTCAACGGTCTCCGTTCCAATTGACAGAGCTGCAATCGCTTGGACTCCTCCTAGTTTTATGATTTTTGTAACGCCAACAAGTTGGGCTGCAAATAATATAGCGGGATGAATCGTACCTTCACTATTGCAAGGTGTGGAGAGAATTATTTCTTTACAACCGGCGATTTTGGCAGGAATTGCAAGCATTAATACGGTTGAGAATAAGGGGGCAGTTCCTCCTGGAATGTACAATCCAACTTTGTCAATTCCAACGGACTGACGCCAACAAGTCACCCCTGGCATTGTTTTAACCTTCTGAATAGGTTCTTTTTGACAGATATGGAAGTATTCAATATTTTTAGCGGCTTGAGCTATCGCCGCCTTCAAATCTTTATCCAGTCCATTAACTGCATCGAATATTTCCGATTCTTTAACAAAAAAATCAGTGAGTGTGAATCCATCGAATTTTTCAGCATAGCGAATTAAAGCAGCATCTCCTTCGCTTCGAACGCTGTCAAAGACCTCTGCGACCAGTTCGGATAGATCTTGTTGTTCTAATTGAGGACGTTCCAATGCCGTAATAAGGTCATTTCCCTCTGGATTTTTTAATACAATCATTTACCGGTTATTGAAATTATTGAATCATTTTCTCAATTGGAACAATCAGGATGCCTTCTGCACCTGCCTTTTGTAAAGCGTCAATATTGTCCCAGAATTGTTGCTCTTGAATTACAGAGTGTACAGAAAGCCATCCTTTTTCTGCAAGGGGCATAATCGTAGGACTCTTAATTCCCGGAAGAATAGTCGTAATTGCAGCTAATTGTTCTTCGCGGCAGTTGAGCAACACATATTTGGTGTTTTTTGCGGCAAGCACACTTTGAATCCTAAAAATGAGCTTATTCAACACATCTTGTTTGGATGGCGAAAGTTGTTTATTACCGATTAATATAGCTTGAGAAGTAAGTATTTTTTCTACTTCACGTAATCCATTCATAAAAAGCGTATTTCCAGTGCTTACGATATCGCATATTCCATCTGCTAATCCAATTGTAGGAGCTATTTCAACAGAACCTGAAATGGTATGAATACTTGCATTTACTCCTTTTTCATCTAAAAACTTCTTCAAAGTAACAGGATATGAGGTAGCAATTTTTTTACCTTCAAAATCCATAACTGATTGAATGGTAGAAGATTTAGTCGCAGCTAAGGAGACTCTGCATTTTGAGAATCCAAGAGGCATTAGTAGCGCAACATTCGACTCTTTCTCAATTAAGAGATTTTCCCCAATGATCGCTATATCTGCAACGCCATCTGCCACATATTCTGGAATATCACTGTTTCTCAGAAACAATAGGTCCAACGGGAAATTATCCACAGATGCTTTTAGCTGCCCTTGTGGAGAAGGTATCTTAAGTCCACATTCCTTGAGTAATTTCAAAGAATCATCTAATAATCGACCTGACTTTTGTACTGCAATTTGTAATCTTTCCATTTTTACTTAATGTTGATCTTGTTTCGGCGAAAAACAAAAAACCCGCCTGAATCAAGCGGGTTTTTATATTAATATAATTAATACATCATTACCTCGCCTGTCGCGACATAACATGATGATGATGAGTATTGTTCGTAATCACGGTATCAAATTTAGTATTAATTTTAATTAGTACTCATTAATTTGATAAAAAATCAAATAAAAAAGCCGCAAACAGTTGCGGCCTTTTTTATTTAAAGAGTTAAAATTTAGTTAATCACTAGTTTGTTTGTGCTAATTACGCCATTATTCGTTACAAGAATCACATATATACCTTTTTCCAAAGTTGCCAGATCAATAACATTCATTTGATTAGAAAGGGTTTGTGTCATTACAATTCTTCCGGATGCATCTACTAAAGAAAAGGATGCATTCATCATTTCAGAAGATAAATTTATGTTAATGATATCTGAAGATGGATTTGGGAATACCGAAAAAGGAGCGGTTTTCAACTCTTCCACATTCACAATGGTCGTTGGATCTACAGAGCTCAATGCTAGGTTAAATTCAGATAATGGATTTGGAGAACCTGCTAAACGAAGAATAACAGTTGTATACACAAAAACAGGTAAGTTAGCATTTGTCAAGTCATAATATTCGAACTGATCACGCTCCAATTCGTACGTTCCATCGAAGAGGCCAGTTCCAGAAACTGTAATTGTGGAAATATCAGAGATACGGTAACGGGATACGTCAGTAAGTGTTATGCCATCTGCCAATTTTAACGTTCCAAATCCATCGAATGTAGCATTCACTGTGCCTGTTAGAGGTTGAGTACCAAGTGTAGCATTGTACATTTCTCCTTCAAAACTATCGGAAACATTATTTCCGAGAGCAAATGGATACGTATACTGCATTGCTTCATCCGTGTTAAACTTTACTACTACATCTCCAAGATTCACCTCTGAATATACAAACCCTTGACTCATACGCTCAGTGGTATTAGAAGAAGTATAATTCACAAGAAATCCTTGGATATCTAACGCAGAAGTAGCTGAAGGATAATCTGTACTAAAGGTAGTTGATGAAGGATCTAAAACAGTAATATTACGGGCGTCTCCACCGTAACCTCCGTAAGTACTGTAATCCCATTCTACACCTGAGCCGATGACAGCTTCAAAGTTCACAGCTGAACTATCAATTACATATAAGGTTGTGCCTTCTCCAATGGTCGGTTCGTTCAGTTGCGTGAATTGACCAAACGAAGATGCTCCAAGTAGTAAGCTCGCGATAAAAAGTAAATTTTTTTTCATGTTTTATTGGGTTCTATTAATCTGATACAAATGTACTATTTCCTATTCATTCATTTCTTTGAATAATCGTTGAAATCTAAACAATACAATGGTTAAAACGTTATTTTCGCAACCTTAAACGAGGAAGACTTGAAAACAGTTGGTGATAAACAATTTAAAAAACTTAGTTACGCAATATTAAGTGTAGTGTTTGTAATAACCGTATTCTTTGGTTTTCAAATTCCAAAGACTACGTTTGATTACAATTTTGAAGAGTTTTTTCCCGCAATGAGCGATGATAGTTATTTTTTCTATGACCATCGCGAAACCTATGGTTCAGACAATGATTTCATATTGATTGCCATTGAAAATAAAGAAGGGATATTTGACTTAGATTTTTTAACAGATGTTCACCAATTTTCTCAAGAACTAGCAGTATTGCCGTTCGTGAATTTTACTCGTGATATAACTTCGGAGGAAGAAATATTTATCTATCCTGGAAATCGTTCTAGCGGTATGCCATATATTAGTTTTGAGCAGAACAGAATTGAAGCGGACTCTTCTCGCATTTATAAAAACAAGGAATTGATTAATTCTTTGGTATCCCCCGATGCCTCCGCCCTCCTTGTTTATGTGAAGCACAATGACAAATTAAGCAAAAATAAAAGTGACTCTCTTGTCGCTTGTATTTATGAAGTAGCAGACACATATTCTTTTGATAATATTCATTACGCAGGAAGAACCATCGGTCAAATTTATTATGTAAAAACGATGACCGTTGAAATGGGTAATTATGTTGGAATGAGTATGATACTCGTGGTTATTTTTTTATTAATTGCCTTTCGTTCATCGTGGGGATTATTGATACCACAAGTCGTTATTTTGGGATCAATGGTATGGATTGTAGGTTTCATGGCTTGGATAGGACAGCCGATTAATATAATCATGACGATTCTTCCTTCAATCATGTTCGTGGTGTCTATGTCTGATGTAATTCATCTAGTGTCCAAATATTTTGATCTGCTCAGAGAAGGTCATCCGAAATTTGAGGCAATAAAGATTTCTTTTAAGGAAATAGGAATGGCAACGTTTTTAACTTCTTTAACGACCTCTATTGGATTCTTTTCGTTAGTATTTGTTAATGTTATGCCAATTAAAATTTTTGGGATTTATGTTGGAATTGGTGTACTTATGGCCTTCATTATTACGTTTGCAGTACTCCCCTTTCTATTCTATTATACCAAGCCGCCAAAATTAGTCCATAACGATCATAAGAATTTTTGGAAACCTTTAATGTCAAGAGCGTATAAATTTACCTTGCGAAACAAACGGAAAATCTCCTACTTTTCCATTGGGCTTGTTAGTATTTTGATTTTTGGGACTTCATTAATTCAGTCCAATAATTTTTTAATGGATGATCTCAAACCGGAAAACGATATGAAAAAATCGTTCAACTATTTGGACGAAACTTTTGGAGGTGTTCGTCCTTTTGAAATGGCCATTGAATTGAAAGATACATCTAAAACGCTATGGGATTCGGATATTTTGCAACAAATAAACGATGTCGAAACATACTTGCAGGAAGAATATGGTGTTGATATCAAAATTTCACTCAATCAGACGTTGAAGATTCTCAATCGTTCCTCTCACCTGGGTGACACAACACATTTTGTCACACCCACAAAAAAGTCAAAAATAAAATCCTTAAAGCGAATGATAAAGATTGCTCAAGAAGGAGACTTTATTAGGTCTTTTATGGATAGTACAGAATTAAAAACTCGAATTAGTGGTACCATTCCAGACTGGGGGAACAACAAGGTTTCAGCTTTGAATAAAGGATTGTATGACTTTATTGAAAACAATACTAATTCCGATGATTTAAAATTTAAGCTAACAGGAACGGCTCATTTGTTGGATTTAAATATGAGCTATTTATCGAAGAGTCTTGTTTCTGGTTTATTGTTTGCAATCCTCTTGGTTGCCTTAATCATGGGGATCTTATACAGATCGCTCAAGATGGTTTTCGTTTCATTAATTCCCAACTTAATTCCTTTATTGGTTATAGGAGCCATCATGGGGTTCTTTGGAATTAATTTGAAAATTACAACAGCCATTGTATTTACCATCTCATTTGGGATTGCCGTGGATGATACAATTCACTTCTTGAGTAAGTTTAAGTTAGAATTAAATAAGGGGAAGTCAGTGCCATACGCATTGAAACGCACAATGATTGGAACTGGTAAGGCAATTGTTCTTACATCCGGGATTCTTTGCTCAGGTTTCTTACTATTGTTGTTTTCAGACTTCTTAGGAACATTCTATATGGGGCTAATGATTAGTGTAACATTACTTTTTGCGGTGCTTGCTGACTTGTTTTTACTACCTGTATTAATTTTATTCTTTTTCGGGAACAAGCGATAGGTGAATTGCTATTTTAATACATCTTAATTGGTAAAAACAACCTATAATCACTCAGCGAATCCGGTTAGTCAATTGTAATTATAACAACTTCAAGAGCTTAGTATAAATGATTGATCATTTGGTATTTAATACTGAGCGTTTTTTTGAGCAAAAAAAAAGCCTCCCTAAATAAAAGGAGGCTTTTAAAGAGAGGAAAGGAATTACTGATCTTCCGTATTTTGAGTGCTATCCTCCCCCTTTACTTCTTTCCCTTTCAAGTATTCGGGAAGCTGCATACCAGCCATATTGAACATGTCTTGTAAAGGAGGCACTGATTTATAAATACCAGATAAGAAGTTTGCTGTAGAACCTTTGCCGTCGACTCCATTATTGCCACCATCCCAAACGGTTACTTTATCGAATTTAATGTTCTTAATGGCATCAGATTGAGTTTTTACGATTTCCGGTAATTTATCAGCAAGAAGCAAGATGAACGCGTCTTTAGGGTTGTTCCCTGCTGCTTTCACAATTCTATCCAAACCTTCCGCTTGTTTTGTCAGAATTTCATAAAGACCTTGTGCTTCGGCCTGCGCTTTGAGCAAAATAGCGTCCGCCTCCCCTTTTGCAAGACGTCTTGTTTGTTCTGCTTCAGCTTCTGCCGAAATTTCTATGCGTTGTTTTTCAATTTCTGCAGGAACAACAATTTCCGCATTCTGGAAGGCTCTTTCACGCTCTGCTCTTGCCTTTTCCGAAGTTTGCTCGGCGGCATAAGCTTCTTCTAACGCACGTGCGCCTTGCACTTTTTCAGCAGCGATAGCGGTACGTTCTGCTTCTGCTTCGCGCTGTCTTCTTAGGGAATCCGAATTAGCAACTTGTATTTTTGCTTCATTCTCTCCTTCTACCGCTCTAGCCTCAGCATTAGCGACACGCGTTCTTTGATCTTGAACAGCTTCCGCCTCACCAATCGAACCATCTCTGTTTTTTTCTGCCACTGTTCTTCGTGCATCATTGATTGCGTGAGCAGCTGCCTCTTTACCTAAAGCTTCAATGTAACCAGATTCGTCGTTGATGTCCGTAATGTTTACGTTGATCAAACGAAGTCCAACTTTTTTAAGCTCAACTTCTACACCATTAGAAATATTCGCAAGAAACTTATCTCGATCCGAGTTAATTTCCTCGATATCCATAGAAGCCACAACTAAACGAAGCTGACCAAATATGATTTCTTTTGATAATTCTTGAATTTCATTTAAACCAAGTCCAAGCATTCTTTCTGCCGCATTTTGCATTACACCTGGTTCAGTAGAAATACCAATCGTAAAACGAGAGGGAACATTCACACGGATATTTTGCTTCGATAACGCGTTTACCAAGTTTACCTCTATAGAGATAGGTGTTAAATCTAAAAACTCGTAACCTTGTATAACTGGCCATATAAATGCTGCTCCACCGTGGAGACATTTTGCTGATTGACCTCCACCTACTTTTCCGTAAACAACTAAAATTTTATCCGAAGGACATCGTTTGTAGCGCCGAATGAAGGAAAACAAAATAACGAAAACAAAGAGAATTGCGAAACCAATCGCAACCAATGAGGCAAAACCCTCTGTGTTCACCGAACTACTGTCGAACTGCATTAAAAATGAATACATAGTTTTTCTATTTTGATGTTAGTTTTTGTACAATTAAAATACCATTGTTGGTGACGTCAATTACTTCAATGACAGAACCTGTTTTTAAGGGGGCTTCATCATCTGTTAATGCTTCTAATTCTCTCAAAGCACCTTGAATTCGAACATTTACTTTGCCGATAGAAGATCGGCTTTCTCCGATCGTTAAATACACCTCACCAATATTTCCAATAGCATTCTTGATTTCTAGCGTACCACTATCGTGCAACCTGGAGATTAGGTAAAAGAGCCCAGCCATGATAAACATCATGATAAGTCCACAGACCGTAGCTATAAAAATAACAGAGAGTTTCGCTAAGTCATTTTCAAGAGCGGCAATCCCAGACCATCCGAAAATAGTAAAGAATGCGATTAGGTTCTTGATTGTGAAGAAGCTAAAACCTCCATCAGCATCCATGTCCACGTCGCCATTAAAATCACCATCTACATCCATGTCGCCTCCACCTGTGATAAAGGTGACGAGCATCATAACGACGAAAAGACCAGAACCAATAAGCGCGATGATCCAAAAGATTTTATCGAACCACTCTAAGCCAGTAAACCATTCCATAACGTTTATTTTGTGTGAATATAGTGAAAAAAGCAGGTGCTTTTATTGATTGTTAATAAAATTGAGCACATTTGATGAGTTGAAAGTTCAAAGGAAGAAGCTGGAATCCGTTGAAAATAATTCGAATACAATTTTTTCAAAAAAAAAGCCTCCAACATGTTGGAGGCTTTTAAAGTATATTTAACCAATCATTAAACCAAACCTTGGTCAATCATTGCGTCAGCTACTTTCACGAAACCTGCGATATTAGCTCCCTTCACGTAGTCTACTTTGTCTTGATCGTCACGACCGAATTTAACACATTGGTCGTGAATGCTTTTCATTATTCCTTGTAAGCGTTGATCAACATCCTCTCTCGACCAGCTAAGACGAAGTGAATTCTGAGACATTTCTAAACCTGACGTTGCAACACCTCCTGCATTTGAAGCTTTTCCTGGTGCAAAAAGGACTCCTGAACCTTGGAAGTGAGCAACAGCCTCTGGTGTTGAAGGCATGTTCGCGCCTTCACCAACAACCTTAACTCCTTTATCAGTTAATTTCTTAGCATCTTCTCCATTCAATTCATTCTGTGTAGCACATGGAATAGCCACATCAACATTTACAGGGAGATTCCAAACACGTTCTCCAGGGAAGAACTGCATCTCAGGATACGCATCAGACATTTCTTTAATACGACCGCGTCTAACGTTTTTAAGGTCTTTTAAGAAATCTAAGTGTTCTGAAGAAATTCCTTCAGGTGCAAATACGTAACCAGAAGAATCTGAGCAAGTTAAAACTTTACCTCCTAGCTGAAGAACTTTTTCAATGGCAAATTGAGCAACGTTTCCAGAACCAGAAACAGCTACAGATTTTCCTCGTAATGTATCTCCAGTTCTTTCCAACATATTTTGAATGAAATATACGGCTCCATAGCCAGTTGCTTCAGGACGGATAAGAGATCCTCCCCAATTAATTCCTT
>JAQWYK010000021.1 GCA_029254025.1 Crocinitomicaceae bacterium
TCTCCATCAATATCATTACCTATTTGCACTTGCCCATAGGTTGTTAATCCTATGGTTAGGATTGTGATTATTAGTGAAACTGATTTCTTTTTCATCTTTTCTTTTTAATGTTTGCTAACTTATATATAACCGCCACAAAAGTGCACATATCTATCCACCGTTAGTTGGATAAGCGCACCTTTTTGGCGCATTATTTAATAAACATACGCTTAAAAAATTAAAATACCATCAACGGAACGAAAATCGACTAAATAACTCAACATTCACTTGCGCAGCAGCATGGCGGGAATTCTTTGTAGATTTTTAAAAAAAACACCGCAGATTCATTCAAAATTTTATCTTTGTCCTGATGGAAAAGCAAGTTATTCTCAATGAAAAACAGTTCGAGCTTACGCTCCAACGGCTTTGTCATCAATTAATAGAAAATCACGATAATTTCTCGAACACCGTACTCATTGGTCTACAGCCTCGCGGGGTACATGTGCTCAATCGGTTAAAAACCATGATTGAACAGAAATTGGGCAGCACCGTGCAATGCGGGAACCTGGACATCACGTTTTACCGCGACGATTTTAGACGTCGTGAGCGCCCACTGATTCCAAGCGTGACCAACATCGACTTCATCATAGAAGGAAAGAATGTGGTGCTCATCGATGATGTATTGTTTACCGGAAGAACGATTCGCTCGGGACTTGATGCGCTATTGGCGTTTGGTCGCCCGCAAAAAGTAGAGCTTTTGGCTGTGGTAGATCGCCGCTTTAAACGGGATTTACCCATTCAAGGTGATTACATCGGAAAAGCGGTAGACACGTTGGTTTCGGAACGCGTAGCGGTAGAATGGAAAGAACTAGAAGGAGAAGATAAAGTCATCTTATTTACCCCCAAAGAAAATGGATAATATTAGTGTAGATCACTTGACGGGAATTAAGCACCTCACCCGAGAGGACATTGAAATCATTTTCAAAACTGCCGATAGCTTTAAGCAGGTGATTAATCGCCCGATTAAAAAAGTGCCCTCACTGCGCGACATTACAATTGCTAATTTATTTTTCGAAAACTCTACCCGTACACGCCTTTCGTTTGAATTGGCGGAAAAGCGCTTGTCCGCCGATGTGGTCAATTTCTCTGCCGCCAGTAGCTCTGTTAAAAAGGGAGAAACGTTGGTGGATACGGTAAACAATATTTTATCCATGAAAGTGGATATGGTGGTGATGCGTCACCCCAACCCTGGAGCTGCAAAATTTCTTTCCGAGCGCATTGATGCTGCGGTCATCAACGCCGGAGATGGAACGCACGAACATCCTACACAAGCGCTGTTGGATTGTTATTCCATCCGTGAAAAATTTGGGAGCGTGGAAGGAAAGAAAGTCGTTATTGTGGGCGATATTTTACACTCTCGCGTAGCCTTGTCCAACATTTACGCGCTTCAAAAGCTTGGCGCTGAAGTGATGGTCTGTGGACCCACAACACTCATTCCTAAATACATTCACGAATTAGGCGTAAAGGTTGAACACAATTTAATGAAAGCGCTGAATTGGTGTGATGTAGCGAATATGCTCCGCATTCAATTGGAACGACAGGACATTCAGTATTTCCCTTCTTTACGCGAATACAGTATGTTGTATGGGTTGAACAAGGAAATCTTGGATAACCTGGACAAAGAAATTGTAGTCATGCACCCTGGTCCAATTAACCGTGGAGTAGAAATAACAAGTGACGTTGCCGATAGCAAGCAATCGATTATCTTGAACCAAGTAGAGAATGGAGTGGCTGTTCGCATGGCGGTTATTTACTTATTGGCTTCAAAAATTGAACGACACTAATTTTTTGTTAACTTTGGACAAAGCGATAGAACACATGAACTTCGAAATAGAAAACAACACCAACTACAGCGTAGTTTCTTCTCACGTAGACAAACTGAATGCTGCCAACGCTCCTGATCTGAAGTCGGCCGTGATTACCCTGAACAAAAACGCCGTTAGCAATATCATTATTGATTTATCTAAAACCAATTATTGTGATTCTTCTGGATTGAGTGCAGTGCTTACTGCCAATCGTTTGTGCAAGAATTCGAATGGTCAATTTGTGCTTTGTGGATTGCAGCCGAATGTGGCAAAGATGATACAGATTGCACAGTTAAATCGTGTTTTGAATATTCAAGAAGACTTATCGAAGGCTGTTAAGGAATTGCTGTAGTCGTTACCCCCAATGGATTTCGAAGTTACCATTCTCGGGTCGAACGCTGCCATTCCTACCCTTTCGCGTGGAACAACGTCACAATACGTTCACTGTAAGCAACGGCATATTTTAATCGATTGCGGAGAAGGCACTCAGATGCAACTCCGAAAATTCCACATTAAGTATCAACGCATTAACATTATTTTAATTTCTCATTTGCACGGAGACCATGTATTCGGCTTACCCGGATTGATTAGCACCATGCAATTGATGGGAAGAACACAAGGTCTTAAGGTCTATGGTCCTATTGGCATTAAAAAGCTCCTGCGCGCCAACTTAGATGCCGGTGGTGGGTATTTTCTTTTTAAGATTGACATTGTAGAGCTCGAAAATGACGGGGCCGGGTTAATTTTTGAAGACAAGTGCATTGAAATTCATCATTTCCCATTGAAACATCGCATTCCAACCCACGGGTATCGCATTCAGGAGAAGCCGGCAACACGTAAATTGGTTCGAGAGGCATTTAATAAAACTGGCGTAAGCGTGGCTTACATTAAGAAGCTGCTTCAAGGAGAAGATATAACGGATAATTTGGGAGTTCATGTAACGGCTGCCTCTGTAACACTTCCTGCACCTCCCACTCGCGCTTATGCGTTTTGTTCAGATACTGCTTATTCGGAAGCCATTATTCCCTACATCCAAGGTGCAAACCTGTTATATCATGAATCTACCTTTTTGGATAAAGAAGCTGAACGAGCAGCAGAAACGTATCATTCTACGGCTAAGCAGGCTGCTGCCATCGCGCTCAAAGCTCAAGTTAAACTATTAATACTAGGACACTTTTCGTCACGCTACAAAAGTTTACGCCTTTTTCAAGAAGAAGCGGAGGAACTATTCCCACATGTTTCAATACCTGAAGACGGAATGCTATATGTCATTTCCAACTAATTACTTTTTTCATGAAAAAGTACAGTCATTCTATTTTTTTTGTACTTTCATCCAACTTTAATGAATAAACTATGAAAAAGAAACTATTGATTTTTATGTTTGTGCCCCTTCTTGTTGGGACTGCTGTATCATGCAAGAAAAAAGGATGTACTGATGAATTGGCGACTAATTACAACGAAAAAGCAAAAAAAGATGACGGTACTTGTCTCTATACACCTGTAATTTCCATTATCGGAGCTGCTGACACTACAATTAGTGTCGCCTCTACTTACACAGACCCAGGAGCTACTGCAGCCAATTTTGATGGTGCTTTAGTAGGTGTTCAATCCTCCAGCAATGTGAATACCAACCTTGTAGGAGTATATGAAGTAACATATACTGCATCAAACAACAACGGTATCTCTACTGCAAAAAGAATTGTACGTGTTGTCGTAAACCAAGAGTCCTATCTAGGACCATGGACAACAACTGGTGACTGTGATGGACAGGCAGGGATGGCATTAAACAATGACCCAACGATTGCTGCTGGTGGAACGCCCGATGAAATACTAATTACAGATTTCTTCAATGGATTAACCAGTACCTACGGTACGGCCATATGTTACCTGAATGGAGATGACATTACGGTTCCACAAGCGCAAGATGCAGCTCCAGGTGGTTTAGGTGATATCATTTACTCCGGATTCGGAACGATGAATGAGGACGGTCAGACATTTACGATCACGTTTACGTATCAGAATACTACTCCTATAACAGGAAATAGCGGTACTTGTACAGCGACGTTCACGAAATAAAAAAGATAAACTAATTTCAAAGAGACCGGACGCTTGTTCGGTCTTTTTTTATCGATACCTTTCATCAAAAATTGCAATACAAGGTGTCCAAAGTACTAGAATAACCGATCCATGAGCCCAGTCCACCATTACTAAATTGTGAAGGGATATTGATCGGGCTCGCAAAAGGACTTCCACCGCTTTGCAATTGAATGTATTTCTTTTCAAGGAAATCGTAGGCTTGTTGATCCAAACTCGAGAATTTAATCACAGCGGTATCCCCTAACTGATAAAAACCGCGTTCTTCCGCAGGTGTTTCTTCGTTGAAGTTGTGTGGGTTTTCGTAACCAAACTCGAAGGACAATCCGTCAAAAAAAGTATCGTCGGTTGCAGGGCTAAATGTGGGCACAAATTGAAAATCGGTAGGTTCTCCTTCCGCATTCAAATTAATTCTCCGTGATTCCCAAAAATAAGCGTTGTATACACCTGCAGGATCAGTTAATCGTGCCCAACAAAAGCCATTGTTGTAAGTATTTGGGTCTTCCTTCCAATAAACCGAATCCAGTTCCACCGGAGGAACAATCGAAGTAGTCGCAGAATAAGTTTTTCCTTCAAACGTGATATTCAACACATATGTTTTTCCCACCTCGCCGAAATAACTTGGGTTCAACGTGGTATACAAACAAATATTCAGGAATGCCAAATCAGCGACATCAACGCCAAAAAATGCAGCAAATGGTTCTTCTGTTCCCGCCGGCAAGTTATCCGAACAAATCTCTTCCAGCATAACGGTGTCGGCTCCTACAATCATCTGCACCTGAGCTCCCGATTGGAAGGAAGATAAAATGGACGATAAATCCGTGGGTGCATAAATGTCATTGGTTTTGGAAATCAACAAAAATGGCGGTAACCCTGTTTCAATGCGTCCATCAAATACCACCTTTTCCTCGTATCCAGGAATATCAATTTCAACTTCCTTTTGGCAACCGAATAGCGCCAAGAAAAGCACCATCACCGATTTCAATAGATATGTAGTTCGTCTTTTCATTAGAATTCAAAATTCCAGGTTATACTTGGTAAAATAGGAAACAGAGAAACCTGTTGTAAGCTAATATTAAAATCATTGGTGGCTAAACTCCCATCATTGTCCACATACAGAAAAAATGGGTTTTGGCGACTATATACGTTATAAATCGAGAAATTGACGTTATTTCGAAAACGCTTGTTCACTACCTTGGTCTCCCCCGTTTCAGACAACGGATCGACCACTGTTTTGGTTGGTTGATCATACCACGTCACCGAGAGGTCTAACCGATGAAACGGCGCCATGCGTGATGCATTCCGTGGTCCATATTGAAATTGAACGTCTCCATTATTTAAGAACCAACTGGTGGGAAGCGTCATAGTATTCCCCGTGGCGTATACAAATGAAGCACCGAAGGTCCAACTTTTATTCAATTTGTAATTTCCAACCAACGTCAAATCGTGGCGACGGTCATATTTTGCAGGAAACCAGGCGCCATCAAATATTTCATCGAATTGGCGCTCCGTCTTCGACCATGTATAGCCTATCCAACCGGTGAAATCTCCCAGCGCCTTCTTCAAGAAAAACTCAGCTCCATAGCTATAGCCTCTTCCAAAGGTTAATAAGTTATCCGTATTGTCTTGTACATTGTCTTGGGGAAGCGCTCCCTCTTTAAATTCTATCAAATTATTCATGGTCTTGTAATACACTTCTACTGAACTCTCGAGCATATTATCCAAGAAATTACGGAAATACCCAGCTGTTGCTTGCCATCCGAGTTGGGGCTTCGCCAATTCTGTTGACGGAAACCAAATGTCTGTGGGTAACGATACCGCACTTAAATTGGCGAGGTGTATGTATTGCGCGTTGTAATTCCATCCTGCCTTGAAGGAACTTACTTTATTAATTAAATACCGCGTAGAAAAACGAGGTTCCCAATTGCCATAAAACTGAATCAATTCTCCCGGAGCGTATTCCACCACACTGTCTTGATTTCCCAATGTAGACGGAATAAATCGTTTAAAAGATCCTACTTGGTGATACATGCTGTAACGAATCCCGGCATTCATCGACCAATTCTCGGTAATCTCTAACTCACTGGACGCATATACCGCGGACTCATGGCTAAATAAACGCTGCGCCTCGCCCACATCAAATGCAACGTCCTCTTGCGTGGCGCTCACCGAAAATGGCGTAAAAATATGGTAGATGTAATCCGCTCCAAACTTCACCTTTACCCTTGGGTTCATAAAGTAGGAAAAATCGACCGACGCACCGTAATCACGAATTCCGCTGTTCAATCCAAATTCGAACTCATCCTGTTGGGAGATGAACTGAAATTGATAATCCGTTAACGAAACGCGCGCATTCATAAACAATTTATCGTTAAACAAGTGATTCCAACGCATGGAGGCGATTCCATTTCCCCAGGGCATACGCACATTGAAATCATCCGCTGGTGTCGAGAACGTAAATGCGTCTTTCCCATAGTACCCACTGATGTAGAGACGATCTTTTTCCGAAATCTTATAATTCACCTTGGCATTCAGGTCGTAGAAAAAATAACCGGAGCCACTAAAGGCACCGTCTTCCGGAATGAATGGTTTAGTGATAACATCGATGTACGTTCTTCTTCCTGAAACAATAAACGACGCTCTATCCTTCACGATAGGGCCTTCCAGCGTAAGGCGTGAGGAAATCAGTCCGATTCCACCTTTCACACCATATTCTTT
>JAQWYK010000022.1 GCA_029254025.1 Crocinitomicaceae bacterium
GGCACCCAAAGCCGAGACTTAACTTCAAATGCTCGTTTACCAGATGTAACGAAACCAGGAACATCCTTTGCAGACATGTCGGGAATGTGCAGTGATTTTCGGTTTTTGAATACCCAACCAGGATGACGATCCATTGCAGATTTTTCGCTGTACACTTTGTCATTTTCAGAGAAGCCTTTATTTTTATATAGTTTGAGCTTCCCATGAGTAGTATCCCAAAGAAATATAGAACTGTATTTTACTTGAACGAAATCATCTACAATTTCAAATAGTGAATCTGCTAGTTTTTCAGGGGTCTCAGATGAAGATATACCCTCTATAGTATTCGCAAGTAGTTTAAGTATTTTTTGTTTCACGAGGTATTTAATTCTATTTTTGTAAATATACCATTATTCGAATTGATATAAATGATCAGTCTTCTTTACATAAGTACAAAGTCCACCTCAATCACGGAGCAAGATATTTCAATGATAGTCGAGTCCTCCTCTGTTAATAATGCAGAGCTCGAAATAACTGGTGTATTATTAGAATATAACAACTGCTTTTTGCAATATTTAGAAGGTCCAGAATATAATGTTTTGAGATTGTACGATACTATTAAACGGGATAATAGACATTCAAATATTCAATTAATTCAGAATAAAGATATTCAAGAAAGGATATTTTCAGATTGGAGTATGATTTTGAAGGATTTTTCTGACTTATCAGAAGAAACTCAGGGAAATGGAGTCGTCTATTCCAAAAAGGAATTTAGAAACTATGTGGATAATAATGAATTTTGGAATAAAGTAGATATGGTTGAGTATTTATCCAATTTAATATGAAGGTTTTTTCATATTGTTCTTAGTTATCTATCCGTAATTGATTTTTCTTATGAAATGGATTGGCGAGCGTATTAGTTTTGTAGATAACAAGGATAAACTAACAGTAGTGATTTATCCTCCTAAAATTGGAATCAAGTATCAATTGTTAGTTTTTTGGTCTTTGCTTTGGATGGCTATTGGAGCATATGTTACCTCCCAGTTTTTCTATGTTACCAATCAGAAAGAACAAATTACGTTAATCATTTTCATGTCTTTTTGGTTGTATTTCGCCGTGCGCGTTGGTAAGACATTAATTTATTTGACATGGGGGCGGGAATATATCAAGCTTGATATCGAGGGATTACATGTAAAGATAGCAACAGGAAAATACGGTAAGTCGAAACGCTATTTCTTAGAGAATCTGCAGCGATTTGATGTCGTGGAATTAAAAGAAACTTCTTTTCAAGCGATTTACGAGTCGTCTGCCTGGGTCAAAGGGTCTAATCGATTAAGTTTCGAATACCTTGGAAAGGTATTCACTTTTGGTCGGAAATTGAATGAAAAGGATACCACTATTCTTTATAAATTGTTGTTCAAAAGAATAGAACAACTCTTACGTCAAAGTAAATAAAAAAACGTGCAATTAATATTGCACGTTTTTTTTCTTAGGATATTAACTGATTACATCATTCCCGGCATTCCACCTGGCATTCCTGCTGCTCCATTATCTTTTTCTGGTTCATCAACTATGACACACTCAGTCGTTAATAACATAGCTGCGATAGAGGCCGCGTTTTCAATAGCAATACGTGCCACTTTCGTAGGGTCTAATACACCTGCTTGCAATAAGTTCTCGAATACCTCAGTACGTGCATTGTATCCATAGTCGTCTTTTCCTTCTTTGATTTTTTGAACGATGATTGCTCCCTCAACTCCTGCATTAGCCACAATTTGGCGCAGTGGCTCTTCAATTGCTCTGCGCACAATAGCAATTCCAGTAGTTTCGTCTTCATTCACTCCTTCGAAATTTTCCAACGCAGCAGTGGCACGAATAAATGCAACACCCCCTCCAGGAATAACCCCTTCTTCAACTGCTGCACGAGTAGCTGCTAAGGCATCCTCTACACGGTCTTTCTTCTCTTTCATTTCCACTTCAGATGCTGCTCCAACGTATAGAACTGCAACTCCACCTGCTAATTTAGCTAGGCGCTCTTGCATCTTTTCTTTGTCGTAGTCAGAGGTAGACGATTCCATCTGTGCTTTGATTTGCCCTACGCGAGATTGAATTTCATCTTTGTTGCCAGCACCATTAACGATTGTAGTGTTGTCTTTATCGATGTCCACTTTCTCTGCATTACCTAACATATCAAGTGTAGCAGTCTCTAGAGAAAGACCTCTTTCTTCTGAAATTACTTGACCTCCAGTCAGAATCGCTATATCTTCAAGCATTGCTTTTCTTCGATCACCAAAGCCAGGAGCTTTCACGGCAGCTACTTTCAACGATCCGCGGATTCTGTTTACAACTAATGTTGTTAGCGCTTCTCCATCTACGTCTTCAGCAATAATTAATAATGGTCTCCCTGACTGAGCTGCAGGCTCAAGAACAGGCAACAAATCTTTCATGCTTGAAATCTTCTTGTCACAGATAAGGATGTATGGATTTTCCAAGTTGGAAATCATCTTCTCTGTATTGGTAACAAAGTACGGAGAAAGATAACCACGGTCGAATTGCATCCCTTCCACAGTTTTTACCTCTGTTTCAGTTCCTTTCGCTTCCTCTACAGTAATTACTCCATCATTTCCAACTACCTTCATTGCTTCTGCAATCAAAGCTCCTATGGTTTCGTCGTTATTGGCTGATATTGAGGCAATTTGTTTGATTTTATCATTATCAGAACCAACTTCTTGTGATAGCTTTTGTAGTTCTGAAACA
This sequence comes from Crocinitomicaceae bacterium, assembly GCA_029254025.1. Classification (GTDB taxonomy): domain Bacteria; phylum Bacteroidota; class Bacteroidia; order Flavobacteriales_D; family Crocinitomicaceae; genus JALQTG01. Next base: position 2,737 of record JAQWYK010000022.1, read on the forward strand.
ACCAACTTAACTGCCTTATCAATTCCACGCTTTAAATCCATAGGATTCGCTCCAGCAGCAACGTTTTTTAGACCAGCGGTAATGATTGCTTGCGCTAAAACAGTAGCTGTGGTTGTTCCGTCCCCGGCGATGTCAGCCGTTTTAGAAGCAACTTCTTTTACCATTTGAGCTCCCATGTTCTCAATAGGATCTTTCAGTTCAATTTCTTTTGCAACTGAAACACCATCTTTGGTCACGTGAGGAGCACCAAATTTCTTTTCAATTACTACATTTCGTCCTTTAGGGCCGAGTGTCACTTTAACTGCATTTGCGAGTGCATCAACTCCTGCTTTGAGTCGCTCTCTCGCTTCTACGTCAAATACTATTTCTTTTGCCATTTTGTTTGATTTTTTGTTTCGAATTAAACAATTCCGTAAATATCAGCTTCACGCATGATTAGGTAATTTTTACCGTCTAATTTAATCTCTGTTCCAGAGTATTGACCATAAATTACAGAGTCGCCAACTTTTACAGTCATTGGTTCATCCACTTTACCAGGTCCTACTGCGATTACAGTTCCTTTTAAAGGCTTCTCTTTAGCAGTGTCTGGAATAATCAATCCACTTGATGTTTTTTCTTCGGCTGGAGTTGGCTCGATAAGCACACGATCCGCCAATGGTTTCATTAATGACATATTTTTACGTTTTAATGTTTATAATTAACTTAGCCCGATAGGCGAATTTTATGCCATTATTTGTTTGTCTTTCATTTGGCAGAAAAATGTTTCATTCGGTATTGAAAATTGTCAGAAAGGCTGACATCCTGACACGGGGAGCACGATTATTTTGTTTCGTAAACGTAGATTTCAGTCCAAAAATCCGTGATAGGTATCCCGGCCGATTTTAACATTTTTGGAACGATGGATTCACTTGAAAAACCTGGGGTAGTATTGACTTCAATAACATGGGGTGCATGACCAATAATGATAAAGTCTATTCGTGCAATCGAGCGCAATTGCAGTACGCTGTAAATTTTTTTAGCTTGTTCTTGAATCGAAGCGGTAAGCTCTGCGGATATTCTAGCCGGAGTGATTTCTTTTGACTTACCTAGGTATTTAGCTTCATAATCGAAGAAGTCAGTTTCCGAAATGATTTCAGTGCACGGAAGTGCAACAAGGCCCGCTTCGCTGCGATAAACTCCACATGTAACTTCTGTGCCGTCCATAAAAGATTCAATGACCACGGTTTTTCCTTCTTTGAATGCTGCTGTAATTGCAGGTTGAAGCTCCTTTTGCGAATAAACTTTTGAGATTCCATAACTTGACCCTGAATCTGCGGGCTTTACGAAACAAGGAAGTCCTAACTGCGATATTATTTCATCTAGGTTCACATTTTCAGCTGACAATAATAAAATTGAATCTGCAACCTTGATGTCGAAGTTTTTAAGAAACTGGTTACAGAACCATTTGTCAAATGATAATTCAGAAGAAAGCGCATTACTATTAACAAAGGGTAGTTGCTTCATTTCAAAGTAAGCTTGCAATTTTCCGTTTTCACCAGGGTTACCGTGAATATAAACATGTGCCAAATCAATGGTGATCAATTGGCCATCTACGAAAAAACTAAAATCTTCTAGAGAAACACGGTATTTCGCACCATTGTATTCTGCCTCCCATCCTGACCTGTCGACATATACCAAAAAAGGGTTATACATCGATCGAGGTAAGTGATTTAATATGGTAGTAGCACTTTTAACCGAAATCTCATATTCAGAGGAGAATCCTCCACAGAAAATACCAACGTTCTTCATTGTAAACAATTATTAACACGAATTACGGAATTTAATTCTGCTCATCAACCGTGAGCAGAAAAAGTTATGAGCATCTGAATTTTGAAACTATTGAATCACCACTAGGCGCATAGGGTTACTATTAAACTCCCCGGTGTTGTAGCGTACAAAGTACACTCCTTGATTGAGTTTTTGGACATCAAAAGCAACAACATTCGTAGGATGGTTAATTTCTTCCAGCATCACAAGGTTTCCAGCTGCATCGTACACTGTAATCACGCCCTTCTCAACGAATGAAGGGAATGAAAGTTGAGCAATTGAATGAGCAGGATTAGGTACTAGTTTTAATTGACCAAGAAACTCTTCAGGTGTATTTACTGTTGGATCTTCCTCCAGGTCGTAAAGAATTTCAAAATCGTCAAAGTAAAATCCATCCTTTTGAACAAATCCGTCAGATTCCAATACGAAGCGAACTCGAGCCTGTTGTCCGATATAATCACTTAAGCTGATTTCTTCTAATACCCAATCATTCTGAGTTCCGTCGTAAAGAGGAGCATCTTCTTCCTGAACCCCTCCATTGTTGAATACACCAGGTTGAGTGTAGTTACCACATTGCGGAATCCAAGTTTGGCCGTTATCAATAGATATTTGAAACTGCGCGTAATCCCAATCTGATTCAATGTCCCACTTCGCATGAAAACGAATGATTCCTGTTAGTGCATTTGTTAAATCAATGGGGTCGTTAAATGTATAAGCGTAGAAGGAGTTAGATGAATAATTTGAATTTGGACTATCTGTGAAAGAAGTTGTGGGCGATACAAATTCTTCGGTTGTAAGTTCAAAATCTCCAGTCCAATTAGCGTCGGTTGTTCCGTCATCTGTGAGTTGAAGCGTTGCACTTCCAAATTGCTTCACTATAGTGTCGCGTTTCGCCCAAAGACCATTATCAAGATTTAATATATACTTAATTTCATCACCATACTGAATCGTGCTTTCAAGCTCATAACTAATTGCACCGCTTTGTTGTTCTAAAAGCGCTAAATTATAGGTGATGGGACTGCCAACTGATGCTATTCCGGAGATAGGTGTGATACTAACTTCGAGAGGACCTACTTGACGACCATATCGAACAACGTCATGATTAAAATCACCAGTCATTGCAGTGATGGAAGAACCACTATCCGTTTCTGAGGCAACTCCATAAATTAATGGAAGATGAGCAAGAACGAGGTTAGGGAAGAGCATATCGATACAATCACCTAATATTTGATTAGAAGGAGACCAAAAGTTACCTCCTACTTCAGGTGTCATAGCGAAAATCCCTTCGTCCACATACATATAGTCATCGGTATCTCCAGATGCTGGGTATAAACCAGAGCTTTTAATTGCATCATAACCGCTGTATTGAGCCATGTGTCCACTGTATGCACTAAAATAGTCGTCATCCGCTGCAAATTCATTGGATGTAGCACCAATCGGGTAGAGCAGTAACTTTCCATAAGTGTGTGCATTAAAGGCAAAGGAAACTCCAAATTGTTCTGCTATTTTCTTCATGTTTTTTGATTCCGGCTCTGAAAATGGTCCGGTACCCGGGAAGGTATCGTCATTTCCATTGAAGCTAACTCCAGTAGTTCCCCATTCATAGCTGAAATTTCTATTTAAATCAACTCCTCGGTTCGTGTTTCCGTGATTCGGGTTTCTATTTTTTCGATGCATACCCCCGCCACTCGGGTCTGTGAATTCATTTCGTGCATATCCATCTGGATTGATCATCGGTACGAAATACATTTCAACATTATCAACTAGGTATGTTACTTCAGGATTGGTACCGTAGTTCTCTAGAATATACCACATGTAAAAAAGTGTTTCAGACAAGGAGCCAGGCTCACGTGAGTGAATAAGTGAAGTATAGAGTACACGTGGTTTATTTTGTAATGTATTTGGATTGTTGGAAATACGTAAATAATACATAGTTCTTCCTTCATGCGTTAATGTATCGGAAATCGGAATGATGTCTGTAATTAAATTGGGATATTGAGACAACATTGAAGAAAGGTTGTCAAACATTTCTTGCGTGGTGAAATAGCCACCATAACTTCCTAATTGAAAATTCGATGGAACCGTTGGGTTGAATCCTCCTGTCGCACTTGTAGGGCAAGTGGCATTTTTCGCAGAGGTATTTAAGGTGTTTTGTGTAGCGTAGTAGGAAGATACATCTTCAATAAGTATTTCCACGGTGTACCCTTCGTTTTTAGCGAGTTCCAAATGAGAAACGGAGAAGTCGCTTATGATGAAAGTACCTTCTTTAATAATTCCGTGATCAACATCTAGACCAATTTGAGCTAAACTTTCTAGCGTTCTTGGGTTAAACCATATTTTGGCTTTGTGATAAACTTCTTGAGAAAGACCAATATTCACTGAAAATAGTGAAAGACAGAGAAATAGAAAAATTGAACGCATAATTTTATAGTTTTGGCTATCAAGGTAAGAAATTCTCACAAGATGAACCAATAAAATTCGCTGATTGGTCTATTTGGACCACTGAGCGGTGGACATAAGCCTATAAAGATCTTCTTTTACAAAGTTCAAAACTGGCTTTATCGAGTCGTAATTTGGCCTGGAATTGAAGTAGATAATCCCGTTCATAAATATATTAGTCGAGTCTGTAAGGTAAAATTGAAAAGGAGAAGCTACATTACCTTGGAGTTCGAAAAAGGTTCCAAAAACTTTTGTTTCCTTGTTGATAAAAACGGAATCATAAATAGCGGTTGCTTTCACTTTGTGTTCGTCAATTTTGTCGAGTGCGTAATTCACGTATGCTGAGAGTGATGTGTCCATTTGGATGTAGCTCAAGTGAATTGTCCCATTTAATTGCTCGAAATGAATGTCCCGATTACAACTGTTATTAATGGGCTGGACGTCAAAATAGTTCGGCTTTTGGAATGAATAAGAACAGGGGTCCTCGTACGTTGTGTATTCCCGTTCTGGGAATTCAATCTTGAGATAAGTAGGTGGTTTTGGTATAAATGTTTTATTTCCGTCACAAAATGTAACAATGAGCAAAAGTGGGAGAATAAGAACGAGAATAAAGTTACTCTTCCGCATGGTTTAATTTAATTATTTTAACTGTTTTTACCCTTTTCTTGTCAGACGATTCAACAATAAATTTGATGTTTTCAAATTCAAACGATTCGTTGTTGCGTAATATTTTTCCAGATTGCTCAATCAAAAATCCAGCTATTGAGTCCGATTCACCTTTTGCTTGTTCAAAGGATTTACCGTCAATGTCTAATACCTTGTAAAGGTCTACTAGTGGAGTTTTTCCCTCGAAAACAAAAGTATTTTCATTGATTTTCGAATAGATGATGTTGTCGTCATCAAATTCGTCTGTTATGTCGCCAACAATTTCTTCTAAGACATCTTCTAATGTGACTATTCCGCTAGCGCCTCCATACTCATCAACAACTACTGCCATGTGCATTTTCATTGACTGAAATTCTTTTAATAAGTCATCAATTTTTTTGTTTTCTGGAACAAAGAAAGGGGTGCGAATTAATACCCTCCAATCGAAGTTTGCCTCCTCGCCAAGGTGGGGGAGTAAATCCTTGATATAGATAATTCCTAATACATCATCAAATTTTTCTTCATAAACTGGAATACGTGAATAACCTGCCTCGCGTATAACCTCGAGTAATTCTTCAAAATTGATATTTTTTTCTATGGCTACGGTGTCGACACGAGAGCGCATAATTTGTTTTACATCGGTATTCCCAAAATTGACTATTCCTTCAAGTATTTTATGCTCATCTTCCGAACTATTTTCTTCACGGGTTAAGGCTATAGCATGTTCTAAATCATCTGTTGAGATATCGATTGATTTTTTTCGAGCAGTTTTAAGAATCACATCGGTGCCATTAACAAGTATTATTTTAAGCCAAGAGAATGGAGGTAATTTACCGGCATAGTAGATAGGTTTTGCCATTAGTAAAGCGATCTTCATGCTATTTCTATTCGCATAAACTTTTGGGACAACTTCGCCAATTAGCAGGATGACAAAGGTAATTACTCCAATTTCTATGATGCTTCGTAATAAGTCAAACTCATCCGTTTCTGGATAAAAATTCAGGAATACATAACTCGCAAGAATTACAATTGCAATATTGATGAAGTTATTTAAGATAAGAATAACGGCGAGAAGTTCTTTTGGTTTAGACAGTAATAATTTAACCGTTTCTGAGGATTTGTTCTTGTTGTCTTCCAGTTCATTTCTATCCGAGGGACTTAATGAGAAGAAGGCTACTTCAGAACCAGAAACGAGTGCTGATGATGCAAGTAAAATAATTAAAACACCAATAGAAAACCAGATTTCTGTTCCAAGTTGAGCGGCTAAAAGAAAGAATGTAGTGTAATGTTGGGGGTCTCCGTCCATCGTTAAGTGCAACTTAGTTAAAATGGTAAATCGTCCTCGTCATCATCCTTCATTAAATCAGGACTAAGCGATTGAGGAGATTGCTGAGGTGTGTGAGTAGGATATGCATTCGGTGATGCGTTATTACTTTCATTGCGTGCAGACAGCATGGTGAAGTTATCGGCTACTATTTCTGTTGCGTATTTTGCAGCTCCCGATTCATCTTGCCACGATCTTGTTCGCAACTTTCCTTCGATGTATACCTTCATTCCTTTTTTTAGATAGTTTTCAGCAACATCTGCAAGTCCGCGCCAAACAACAATATTGTGCCACTCGGTTATTTCCTTTTTTTCGCTGGTGTTTTTATCGGTGTAGGTCTCTGAGGTAGCTAAAGGAAACCGCGCAAGTTTCGCACCGTTTTCTAGAGCTCTAATTTCAGGGTCTTTTCCTAAATTACCAATAAGAATTACTTTATTAACGCTTCCAGCCATAAAACAAATTTAGCATAATTATTTATTGAATGTTAATTCGACTGTAAGGAATGTTAAAATGACGACGAATTCACTTGTTCTAAGAACCGGTCAATCAGTCTAGGGATGGCATATTCAGCCAGGTCAGAATGGTTACATTGAATATAGTTTGAAGTGTCCATCGGTTTGTTAAGTTTAAGTTTCCAAAAGGTAGCAAAAATATGTTGATGGCTAAGTATGTGCTTGTACTCGGCAATTGGAGACGGTTCAATTATTAATCCTAGTGTTTTTTCAATCACGTTTTTTGTAGCGGAAGGTGTCAATTGTTTTTCTACTTCTACCAACGGGAATTCATACATGTTCTCCCAAATGTCTTTTTGAGTTCTTTTTTGGAGCAGTATATTTTGTTCTGAGTATATGTAATGAAAGAATCGATTGCGCGTCTTTGTTTTTTTAGACTTAACCGGAAGTTCATATACTCTATTTGCACGAAGGCCTTGACAAGAGTCGTTTAAGGGACAGGTATTACAGACTGCTTTTTTTGGGGTGCAAACGAGCGCGCCGAGCTCCATAATGGCTTGATTGAAACTTGCTGGGTCTTTTTTGTTTATGAGGTTGTTTGCATATTCTGTAAATAGTTTCTTCCCTAAAGTAGTGTCAATCGGGGTGTCTTCATTGTAATATCTAGATAGAACGCGAAAAACATTACCGTCAACAACAGCATGAGGGAGATCAAATGCAAATGATGCGATGGCGGCAGCTGTATAATCTCCAACACCCTTTAGTTGTCGAATATCAGAATAATTAGAAGGAAAATGGCCATCATGGTTTGAGAGTATTTGCTTTGCTGCTGTATGTAAATTTCTTGCTCTGGAATAATAGCCCAGTCCTTGCCATAGCTTAAGTACTTCATCTTCTGGGGCAAGCGCTAGATCTTTAATAGTTGGAAAATTTTTAATAAATTTCAAATAGTAGTTTTTACCTTGATCAACCCTTGTTTGTTGCAGAATCACCTCCGAAAGCCAAATATGATACGCATTTTGAGTGTCTCTCCATGGTAGGTTTCTTTTGTTTTGTCGATACCAAACATCAATTAATAGAGCGAAATCGCGCATTGAGGTAAAACTTAAATAATAAACGTTAAAAATGTAAAGGTAATATGAATCTACTAATTACCTTTGTCTTTGAAAATCAAATTGTTTAATAAATAAAATAAATCATGACAAAAGCGGATATTGTTGCTCAAATTGCAGACAAGACAGGATTAGAAAAAAACGAAGTACTTCAAACGGTTGAAGCATTTATGGAAACTGTGAAAGGTTCTTTATCCAACGGAACAAACGTGTATTTAAGAGGTTTTGGTTCGTTCATTGTAAAAGAACGCGCTGAAAAAACGGGACGTAATATTTCAAAAAACACGACAATCATTATTCCAGCTCACAACATACCTTCATTCAAGCCTGCAAAGACATTTGTTGAAGATGTAAAAAATAAAGTAAAAGTGAAATAGTTTTTGCCACTTAAGAAAGTTATTCATATCTTTGCACTCCTGTTTTTAGAGCAGGAGTGTTTTTTTTAAGAGGAACGCACTTTACAACTATTATTAATACATTAAAATATATAAGCTATGCCAAGCGGTAAAAAAAGAAAAAGACATAAGATGGCTACACACAAAAGAAAGAAGAGACTCAGAAAAAACCGTCACAAGAAGAAGAAATAATCTTCACTTTCTTTTTAGTTCATTGGATTAACTTAGTGGGATATTCTTGCTAAGTTTTTCCTATTTATAAATTAAATTTTAGCTTCCGTGAATTACGAACTAGTAGTTGATTCCAGAGGAAGCAGTGTTTGGCTTGCACTTCTTAAGGATGGTAAGCTTATTGAATTACACGAGGAACAGAGTAAAACCGATTATGCCGTAGGAGATATTTACCACGGAAAGGTTAGAAAAGTTGTACCGGGTCTCAACGCTTGTTTTGTTGATGTAGGTTATGAAAAGGATGCATTTTTGCATTACTTGGATCTAGGGCCTCAATTTAATTCGCTAAATAAGTTCACAAAGGAAACCTTACAGGGTAAGCAAAATGTTGCTGATTTATTATATTTTAAACCTGAGCAAGATATTGAAAAGGATGGCAAAATCACCGATATTGTATCCAGCTCTCAACATATTCTTGTTCAGATTGCCAAAGAACCTATATCGAGCAAAGGTCCACGTTTGAGTGCCGAAGTTACGTTTGCGGGTAGGTTTATTGTCCTTGTCCCTTTTTCTGATAAAATTTCAATCTCTCAGAAGATTAAAGATCAAGCTGAAAAGGATCGTTTGCGTGAGATTCTGCAGAGTATTAAACCGAAAAATTTCGGGGTGATTATTCGCACAGTTGCCCAGAATAAGAAAGTGGAGCAATTGGACCAGGATCTAAAGAATCTTATGGACAAATGGAAGATAATGCACGACAACCTAAAAAACTCTGCACCACCAAGAAGAGTGCTAGGGGAAATTAATAAAGCATCTTCCATTTTGCGTGATTTATTGAATGGAGATTTTACAAAGATCCATGTCAATGATGAAGTATTACTTGAGCAGATGAAAACGTACGTTGCATCCATCGCTCCGGACAAAGAGAAAATCCTTAAATTATACAACGGAAATTTAGATATTTTTGAGCGATTTGGAATCAATAAGCAGATTAAGATGCTTTTTGGTAAGAAAGTTCCTTTGCCAAGTGGTGGTTATTTAATTGTTGAGCACACGGAAGCTATGCATGTTGTCGACGTGAATAGCGGTAATCGTAAAGATGCGAATGGACAGGAAAGTAATGCACTTGCCACAAATCTTGAAGCTGCGGAAGAGCTCTCTAGAGTGCTTCAGTTGCGAGACATGGGGGGAATAGTGGCCGTCGATTTTATCGATATGCATGAAAAGGAGAATAACAAGGCGCTTTTCGAGAAAATGAAGGAATTCATGAAGTCGGATCGAGCGAAGCACAACATTCTTCCTCCCTCACGTTTTGGTGTAATGGAGATTACACGACAACGCGTACGACCTGTAACAGACATTAAAACTGCAGAAAAATGTCCTACATGTAATGGGACGGGTGAGGTTACAGCGAGTATATTGTTTGCTGAAGAAATAGAAAATAATTTAGCTTACTTAATTAGAGATAAAGGCTTAAGTGATGTATCAATTTGGGTTCACCCATATTTGGAATCTCATTTTAAAAAGGGGCTTCTCTCTCGTCAGATGAAGTGGTTTTTGAAATATAAAAAATGGATTCGTGTTCATGGCGTAACGGATTATCATTTTCTTGAATATTCCTTTAAAAATAAAAATAAAGAAGATATTGTGCTCTGATGAAAAAATCAGGGCATACATACTCTTTTTTGGAAGCCAAACGAAAAATTGAAGCCTGGTGTGCGTATCAAGAACGTGCTCAAAGCGAAGTGGAAAAGAGACTACGTGATTATGGACTCGACACGGAGGATGTATTTGCATTAATTAGTCATCTAATTACGAATAACTTCTTGAATGAACAGCGATTCGCGGAGGCATTTACTTCCGGAAAAGTCAGGATTAAGCGTTGGGGAAGACGAAAGATATATAACGAACTGATTCAAAAACAAGTTTCTAAGATTACGATTCAAGCTGCATTTGATACAATTGATTTGGAGGTGTATGAAAATAACCTTTTTTTTTTAGCGGAACGAAAGTATGCCGAGACGAAAGGTGATTCGTATGAACGAAAAATGAAGACTGCTCGGTTTTTAACCGGGAAAGGATACGAGTTTGAGCTCATCCAAGATGTTATGGAACGTATTTGTGGCTAAATTGGATTCCTTGTTAGGCCTTCAAATCTTCAAACATTTCAACTAAAAGCCCTTTCAATGAACATTTACTGGTTATCTTTGCTGTAACTGTTGAAATTTTCATTGTAGCAAACTATATGATAAAAACTGGAGTTTTATTGATTCAATTGGGTACGCCTGATAGTCCAAAGGTGAGTGATGTTCGTCGTTATCTTACGGAATTTTTAAATGATCCTCGCGTGATTGATTTGCCTTGGATTGCCCGTAAGTTGCTGGTAAATGGTATTATTGTGCCTTTCAGAGCTCCGAAATCTGCAAAGATTTATAAGGAGTTGTGGCACATGAGTGCCAATGTGTCCCCGCTATTAACACATACTGAAAACACATTATCGAAACTGATGGATAGATTCTCGAACGACAAGAATGTTCATTTTCATATGGCAATGCGTTACCAGAATCCATCTATGGATAAGGTGTTGGATGAAATGCGTAGACTCAATTACGATAAGATTATTTTACTCCCATTGTTTCCTCAATATGCCAGTGCTTCAGGAGGTTCAGCAATTGAGAAGGCTATGAATATCATCCGTAAATGGTGGGTGATTCCTGATATCGAAATCATTTCTCAATTCTACGATCATGAGGGGTATCTCGATGCGATTGTAGAGCGTGCAAAAGAATTCAACTTTAATGATTTTGACCGCATCTTATTTTCTTACCACGGGCTACCTGATCGTCATGTGGATAAAGTTTATGATACAGGTTTGTGCGAAGATCAACCTTGTGAAACAGAAATGAATGAATACAATAAGTTCTGTTATAAAGCAACGTGCTTTGCAACCACTCGTCTACTTGCTCAAAAAATGGGACTTAAAGAGACTGATTATACAGTTGCGTTTCAGTCGCGGTTGGACAAAAAATGGCTTACTCCTTTTTCGGATCAAGTAATTGAAGAATGGGCCAAGGAAGGTGCTAAAAAAGTGTTAGCATTTAGTCCGGCATTTGTAGCGGACTGTCTAGAAACATTAGTCGAAATAGGAGTGGAATACCATGAAGATTTTCAAGAAATGGGTGGCGAAATAGTCCAGTTAGTGCCTTCCACGAATGATCACCCCCGATTTATTGATTGCCTAGAGGACCTTGTAAGGAAAAGGATATAGATGTGATTTCATTCAGGCACTCGTCAAATTCCTTGAAGTAACTTAATTAATTTAGATTACTAGGCCTCTCTATGGGACTCATGTAATAAGTCGAGTACATTTTTCACTGGGGTAAATGTTTTAGAGGAAACTTCTACAAAAACGGTTAGCCAATCAGCCATACTTCCATTCCAGAGACCTGGTCTTTCGAGGAACTTAATCGGTCGTCCTTGGAATTTTTTTTCAACGATGAAGTAACTAGAATAATCTGCAAACTTCTCTAACTCAAATGTGTTCCCGCTTAAGTCTTTAATAGAAACAGCCATTAATACTGGATTGAAGTAATGACTCTGCACCATTAAGCGATATTGTTCTCCCTCCATTTTGATTTGAGATTTTTCAACGATTTGTTTAGATATTTTCCCATTGTTTTCTACCCAAAAAGGTCCTCCGCCAGGTTGGCCTTCATTCTTAACCATTCCGCATATACGCATTGGACGATTAATAAACGACACGATATCTGCGTCGCTCATAGAATCTATGATAGCTTCATCATGCACAAGTTGATACGATAAATTTAAGGCTTTGAAATCAGACTTCTTAGTCGAAGATAGAGTAATCTTTTTAAGTTCGTTGTGGAGGAACATCAAAATACCACCTAAATAGCGGAAGTTTTCAATGGCTTCTCCCGATTGAGCTTCATGTTGCACATTATCAATGTTTTTAATGAAGATGATGTCCGTTTCGATAGCTCCGAGATTCTCTAAAAGCGCACCATGGCCTGAAGGTCTTCTTAATTCATTACCATCAGAAGTTGTCACGATATTTCCTGTTTGATCGAAAGCAACTGAGTCCGTATTTGGGTTTTGAATACTGGTATCAATGACACAGTTTCGTGAAGTTAATCCCTTAATATGGTTTAGGGTGTCGACAATTTCCTGTTCGAACTCTCCATTTATTGTGAAGTGAAAGCGCGTCGGGTCTTCTTTAATACGTAGTCCTTGAAGTAGCTGCTCTTGAAAAGCATTGAGTACAAAGCTTATTGTTCTATGGAATGGAATAAGTCCTTTAGGCTTCTGTCCTAACGATAACCCAGTCGGTTGTAACAAATAAGCAATGAATTCATCTAGTGAAATGTTATAATTCCGGACGTTTAATTTTATTTGATAAGGTAAAAGTTCAAAAAATGCAAAGTCCTCGATATGATTTAAAAATTTTTCTGTTTTACTTCGGTTTACTTCGTTTGGGTTCTCTAAGAAATCGTAAAGGAATTGAAACATTCTTGAGCCTGATCCTGACGCAGGTATAAACAATGTGGTGGATGCGGTGCTCTCTAAAAATTGCTTTTCAAATTTCTTTTTCTCAAAGGAGTCGTGGCGAATAATCCCATTATTAAGTTTACAAGGGCTTACAAGTTTTATTTCTGGTTGAGGACTAAAAACAAGTTCGTGCTGTTTTTCCTTGTCATGTATGGTTATTTCTTGAGTCATAGTGTGCAACTGGTTTCGCTTTTAACGAAGCAAATGCAAAAATAGTTTATTTACTTCAGTAAATTGTGAAGATAGAGATTTCGACAGGATTATATGTAGTTTCCAGGGGAATTTCATGTATCTTCGCTTAAGTATGAATATTGCCTTAGAATTCTTCCAATATCTTCTAAAAGCTAAAGGTCGGCACGGCACACATTCTCCCTACGTATATGATTTTGTGGATGTTTGCCTTCGATTGCCCATTCCTGGCGATATTAAAAACGGGTTCAAGAATTATTTTCATGGATTGCGCACAAATCAAAGTTCGATTGAGGTCATGGATTATGGAGCAGGGTCGAAAAAAATGGGTAAGCGTCGAAGAGTTTCAAAAATGGCTAGAGTATCTGGTTCTAATGGGAAATATGGAGAGCTTCTTTTTAGAATTACACAGCACAATAAACCCGCAAAAGTATTAGAATTAGGAACATCACTTGGTATAGGTAGTTGGATGCTCTCCCGAGGGAATACAAACGCTGCTATGACCACAGTGGAGGGGTGTCCCAATACGTATAATTTTGTGAAAAATGAGCTGTCTTCTCTTTCCAATATTAAATGTGTAAACGCTTCATTCGTCCATTTTTTGGAATCTAATCATACACATTATGATGTCGTCTTTATCGATGGAGATCATCGCGGAAGCAGCGTTATGGAAATGCTTGAACTACTGGAGCCTACTCTAAAAGAGGAGACTATTATTATTATCGATGATATTCGGTGGTCGGAAGATATGTTGTGTCATTGGAAACAAATTGTAGCTATGGAACGTTATCACCTGACAATGGATTTATTTCGGATGGGAATCGTGGTGAAACGATCACACCAGCAAAAAGAACATTTTATTGTTAAGTATTAGGAAATGAAGATATATACTAAAACAGGAGACCTTGGGGAGACGTCATTGTTAGGCGGGGAACGATTAAAAAAAAGTAATATTCAAATTGAATCTTATGGCACTGTGGACGAATTAAATTCTTGGATAGGCCTCCTTCGGGATCAAGAAATAGACGAAGAGTACCGTAACCAGTTGATAGAGATTCAAGATAGATTATTTACAATTGGTTCATTGTTAGCGACATCACTGCAAGGCGCCAAAATGAAACTTCCAGAAATTTCTAATCGTGATATTGACTACCTTGAAAAGAACATCGATGAGATGAACGAAGAATTACCTGAAATGCGCTCATTTGTTCTTCCCGGCGGACATACAACGGTGTCTTATGCGCACATTGCACGGTGCGTTTGTCGAAGAGCAGAGCGACTTGTGGTGGCAATGAAAGAATTGGGTTTTGAACAACAAATCGTCTTGACTTATTTGAACCGTTTGAGCGATTACTTGTTTGTATTATCGAGAAAGTTAACCCAAGATTTAAATGCTCCAGAAATTCCCTGGAAGCCTAGAATGTAATTGATGTTGATGCTGAATGGGTTATTGTTGAAAACCTTAATTTGATTTTCTGAAAAATAAATATACTTTTGCCGAAATAAACGAAAAACCTTAAAACAATTAGATATGTATTGGACGCTTGAACTTGCTTCTTATTTAGAAGATGCGCCTTGGCCAGCGGCAAAAGATGAATTGATTGATTTTGCTATAAGAACTGGAGCTCCTTTAGAGGTGGTAGAGAATCTTCAAGACCTTGAAGATGATGAGGAGGTTTTTGAAAGTATTGAAGATATTTGGCCTGATTATCCTACGAAAGAAGACTTCTTCTTTAATGAAGATGAATATTAATCAAGCCAAATGTATTAATTAAGTCCTAGCAGTTTTAGCTAGGGCTTTTTGTTTATATTCCTTATTCTTTTTGATGTTCTTTTAGATCTTGAACTAATATATTTTGCTTGTCTACAGTGACATAATCCATAACAACGATTTTGTACCAGGCGGGATGTTGATGGTTGTCAGGGACTAATCCGTATTTATGCGCAATGTGAGCAGAGACTCCCTCCTGTTTTAACGTAATAATATTGGCGGCTCGATTTCGAAAATAGGGGATTTTTAATTTATCTAATTGATTACACATCCAAGATGTGCGTTTTTGAAGAACAAAGATTTTTTCCATGTATCCAAAGGGGCCATATTTAAACAAGATCATCCATACTGCTACAGCATTCGCTCCAGAGCGACTTCCAATTAATGTGAAATATTCCCCTTCAACGTAGCTGGCTTCTTTTGTATTCGCATATTGAATGAGGTTTTTTCGTACGATAAAAATCCCTGTTCCATAGGGTGCTTGGGCCATTTTGTGCGCATCGAGGGTAACTGAACTAATCTTAGGGTTTCTAAAATTCATCGCGTGTCCTGTTTCTGAGAATGGATAATAAAAACCTCCATATGCTCCGTCCACATGGATAAAGTACGTTAGATTCTTTTCTTCTAATGCCTGAATATAATAATCTGGAATGTCAACCGACCCAAACATTGTTGTCATCATATTCGCTACCACAATGAATGCCCTTGTCCCCTTTTCCAACTGTGCGTTGATCGCAGCGCTTACTGAATCGGTTTTAACCTCACGTGTATTTGATGTTACGAGAATTTTTTGAATATGAGTTCCCAATACATTCGCCGCTTTGTCCATTGAATAATGATTGTCTTCAGAACAAAGGATACAGATTTCTTGGGCGTTGAGTCCTTTCTTTTGGTTAAAGTAATTGCGGTAAATCCAAATTGCCTGCAGATTTGCTTCTGTGCTTCCTGAAGCGACATATCCATCAAAATGGTCATCGGTTCCTTTTAAAATATCATAGGCGCAGATATTTATTAATTCTCACTCAATGGACTGAGTTCCGGAGAAAAATGATTCTGATTGTCCTAATGTATGACATCCAATGTGGTTAGGGTTTTGAATAAGCGCAGACAAATACGGTGCATCCTTAAAGAATGTAGCATCTTGAGCAAACACTTTTTCATCTAAATAGGAGGCAGGAACACCAAGAATTGTTTTCTCGCTGTAGTTTATGTTCTGGTGGAGCGCTTCGAATATTTGAGTTTTTATTTCCGCATCACTTTTCTTTTTCCAATACTTTAGCTCCATATAGTCAAATTAGGACGCAAAAATAACGGTAACAAAATTACAAACAAATCTTTCCTATTAACTAATTAGAAATCATGATTTTAATCATGAAAACAAATTAAAGTAAAATCATTATATCAGATCAGTTTTGACTTGTTAATTGAAGGTAACTAAACCTGTTTCAATGTCATACATTCCTCCGATCATTTTTATGGTGCCTTCGGTTTCCATTTCAGATAGAATTTCACTTTTTGCGCGAATTTCTGCTAACGCGATATCTACATTGATGTTAGCAACACGCTGTACTTTCTCTTCAGTATCTATTATTCCCACCTCGGCTTCTACTTGTTGAACAGCAGGTTGTATTTTACGCAATAGCCCTGTGACATTACCCATCTCGGCATGCTGACACGCCGAGGTCACCGCGCCACACTTTGAATGTCCGAGCACTACAACCAGTTTTGATCCTGCGACTTTACAAGCATACTCCATAGAGCCTAATATATCCTCATTTACAATATTACCTGCCACGCGAACACTGAAAATATCGCCTAAACCTTGATCAAAAATAAGTTCAGCAGAAGTTCTACTATCAATACAACTCAAAATTACTGCGAATGGGAATTGTCCATCAGAGGTTTCATTTACTTGATTCAATAAATTTCTGTTTGCACGCAAATTATTAATAAATCGTACGTTACCTTCTTTTAAGTACACTAGCGCATCCGTCGGAGTGATTTCGCTTTGAGATTTTTTATTGTGAGTTCGCATGTTTTCTTTTCTCGTGTATTTCGTTTTACTGAGTAAATTATTTATTACCGTTGGTAAAGGTAATAATTCTCTGTAATATCGTAGGACTAACATTGTGATTTTATTCAAAGGTGGATTATGCGGTAAATGTTGAATGCTTTAATGAAATGCGCTGAACTGCTTCAATGCTTCCTTGTAATATTGGTTGGAAATTGTCTATTTTTGTGTTATTAAACCAAAACGCACGAATTAGGACGTATGAAGCTAGCGAAGAAAGTAGTTTCTCTTCAGAAAGGTATACTGTTCTTGGCGCTTATTCAAGGAGTAATATCGAATGCGCAGGAGCATGCGCGTAGTATAGTGAAAGAATCTTTTTCTTTGACAGCTGATTGCAGAGGGAGTGCGGAGTACGGATATATTATCGACCAAGGGAAAAGAGTATATGATGGGGAATTTTATTTCAATTCTTCTGAAGTAAGTTCACTTGATTTTTCGGTCGTTCATACAATAGAGCTCTTTGGAGCATTCTCAAAAGGTGAAAAATCTGGACGTTGGAAATTTAGTAAAAGTGAGCTATCCGCTGTAGGTAAACCAGTTGGTCAGACACAAACAGCTTATTTAGTGAATTATCCAGCAGCAGGAAAACAGCGCCTGGTTTCAGGTGACTTTCTAAATGGTAAAGCAGTTGGAAAATGGACATCTGGAATATATACACTCAATCAAGGACAAGTAACAGATACTCTTAGTTTCTGTGAAACTCAGTTAAAGGAAAATCGATGGGTGGGAACCTTTTCGGGTTATTCGGGACAGTTTCAAATTACAGGTAATGTAGACGAAGATGGTTTTGCGGATGGTATATGGGTGGTGTTGCATAACAACGGAACATTGAAAGAAGAGCGCAGATACAAGTCCGGTGAACTGGTAGAGCATAACATCACCAAAGACGGTGTCCGGTTTAATATCCCACATCTTGGAATGAGTGATTCAGAAGGTCATACTATGGAAGTGGAAATCTCTTCTGTCTACCTCGACGTATTGTATCAAACCAGTGTTCTGCCGGTTAAGTCGGGGAATAAAATACTAGAATTACAGGACGTTCGGAAAATGATTGGGAAAGGAAACAGGTTTATAGAAGAATCTCTTTTTCGTTTTTTACAGAATGAAAACATGTCAATTTGGGAAGTGCTTCCAGGAAGTTCATCGTTTCAATTGCCAAAATTAAAAATCCGAAAATATCCTTTTTCAGAGCAAGAAAAGATAGATTTAGAACACATTTCTGAATTATTGGCCGATTCAAAAGATTTGGTGGAAGTCTTTTTTTTAGACCCGCATGTTGACTTGAGTATTCATCGGGAGGAAGAGTTGGCATATCGACACAAGGTTTTTACTGAATACAGGAGCGCCTTGAATAAATTGACTAGACTCGTCGTTCTTTTGGAAAGGCCATCTTTTGAATTTGTTGACCGAAAACTGCTACTTCCGTATCTGGCGGAAGATTTTCTCTTCCCCTCGGTTATTACGTATTCCTTTGGAGGAAAGAAGAACTTGCGTGAAACCTATTTTCCAAAAGGTCTCGAGGCAGAGTCGTTTTCCATTGCTTCGATTAATGGTTTGATCGAGTCAATTCACTTTCAGCTCATTAAAGAATCGAATGAGGTTCGTCCGATTCTAGCCGAGCTGAAGCGTGAGTCTGAGGTTTCGGACAAAGAAAAAGTATTACTAGAACTGCGGGATTCTGTGTGCGGACAGTTCGCTAATACACTTGGATTAGATAATTTTAATCAGTATCATGAACAGTATTCTGACCAAGTATTAAGTTTTGTTAATCATAGATTTTCTATTTATGCGCAACTCGCATTAGATGACCGCATTGCAACAATTGACGAAGAACTTGTATGTTTTCTTCAGTTTATCGAATTCTATGAGTTTTTAGTAAACCTAACTTCGAAATTACATGATGTCGAGATGTTATATACACGAAAAATTTGGAACCCATTTACTTTTACTGATATGCAAGAGACTGTTAAAGAGCGTGTTTTTAATGCCTATGAGAAAACACTTTTGCCGTATGCCTTTCAGGAGTTGGAACAAGGTTTATCATGTTATACTATAAACGAGAAGATGAATCAGTTTTCGTATATTTTTTCGAAGATGAAAGAATTAAGAGAACGGGACACTTCTGAACTAGAATCTCAGTTAAAACGTTTCTCTACCCTGGAGGAGGTTGTTAAAGTGTTCGAACTTAATTTTGGGGCTCGATAAATGCACAAGTTCCTTCCATATACATTGACTCTATTGTGTATTTTGAATGTTCACACTAGTCTTTCACAGGAATATTTCCCGAATGAGTCAGTATTTAAAAAGTCAGCTACTGCAACATGGTTTAACTCCTATTGGAATATACGGTTTTCAGAGAAGTTTTTTTGGGCAGCTGAGGTTCACCATCGAATGTATGAAACGCCGAATATGCCTTATATTGGTAGGGTTGGGCAGCTCTATAATCGACATGGAATAAAGTATATGTTTTCTAAAAAGTTGAATATTACTGCTGGTTTTGTTTTGCGGATGAATTTCAACCCTGAACCTGGAAATGATGCGTTCGAACGGATGGTGTTGGAGCCAAGGATATGGCATGAGTATTTGTTTGGATTACCTTTAGAGGTGAATGGAGTTGATGTTGTGGCATATCACAGGTTGCGCTTTGAGCATCGTTGGAGTCGCTCGAATTTAAAAGGTTCCGAATATATCTACAGGAACAGATACCGATATAAGTTTATGTTGAAGGTTCCTTTGAATAAAAAGAAATTAACGACAGGGGCATTGTACTTTAATCCCGATGTTGAAATTATCATGCAAAGCGGAAAGACGATTGTTGCAAACCCATTAGAGGATTTGCGTATATACCCCAATCTGGGATATATTTTTACTCCCCGCGTATCGGGTTCACTAGGAATGATGTATACGACTGGTCAGGCAGACTTGTTTGGTTATAGTTACAAGCAAAATTGGATATGGAAGTTTAACGTGTACGTATCCATAGATGCCCGAAAATTTGAACAGAAGATTCCCGAAATCAATTATGGGGAATAGTTAGACCATCGTTTTCTTAGATATGGTTACATTTGTTGAAAGTATCGAAATACATGATCGCGAAACATAAATATCTTGTACTATTTATCATAACATGTGTTGTAACAATTATTGTTATAAGTACTTGGTATTCAAATAAGATTTCTAGGTTCGAGGGACAGATTGGGGATCAAAAAGAACGGGTAGATAGTTTAAAATCAGAACTGTTGTGGTTGACGCAATTATCCGGTATGGATTATAATTTTATTTCAGGAGAATATGAAGTTGCAAAAACAGAGTATCAAAATATTTTGAATAGCCTTCCAAACTTACATCACTTAAAAACTTCTGTAGATTTGAGGTTAGCGCGAATTTCTTCCATCGAAAATGCTACTAAGTCGGACGCTACAATTAAGGATATCGAAACAATGCAGCTTGCGTTAAGGCAACGGGATGAAATCATTGAGCTGCTAAATAATACAATGGATAGTTTGAATACTGAGCATAAGAATGAACACAATCAATTGGCCCTGCAGATAAAAGAGCAAGAAACAGAATTGACTCAACGATTGAACGAGATTCATAGAAAAGAGAAAATTCAGGTGATTTCGTTTAAAAGCCAGAAAGGAAAGTTGATTCATTACCTTGGAGAAGTTAAAGATGGCAAAGCCAATGGAGGCGGTGTTGGGATTTGGAGTACAGGGAGTATGTACAAAGGAGAATGGAAAGAAAATTTACGCCATGGTCAAGGGAAATATCAATGGGCAGACGGTGATGTTTATGAGGGAACATATATCAATGATATACGAGAAGGTGAGGGAGTTTATCACTGGGCATCTGGAGAGCATTACGATGGCGAGTGGTCTGATGACAAAAGAAACGGTTTCGGAAAACTCTTTGATAAAGACAATAATCTGACCTATCAAGGACAGTGGCGCAATGACAAGATTGTAGGGTAATTTCCTCAATTTTTCATAAAACACCCGATTGTGAACAATTTATGTAAAGGCTTGTTTTTAATACTACTCAATTAGTTTAATTTTGTTTGCTTAATAAACGCTTATGTCACAGTACACACCCGGCCCGCTTCTGAAGGATATTAATATACCAGCAGACTTACGCAAATTATCCATCGAACAACTTCCGCAAGTCTCGGATGAGTTGCGTCAATTCATCGTCGATGTGATCTCTGAAATTGGGAACTCTCATTTTGGTGCTAGTCTCGGGGTAGTGGAGCTTACTGTAGCCTTGCATTACGTTTTTAATACGCCAGAAGATCAGTTGGTATGGGACGTAGGACATCAAGCATATGGCCATAAGATATTAACCGGTAGACGTGATATTTTTCACACGAATCGCTTAAAAGGTGGAATATCTGGATTTCCAAAAAGAAGTGAGAGTATCTATGATACTTTCGGAGTTGGGCACTCATCTACGTCTATTTCTGGAGCACTTGGTATGGCCGTAGCAAACAATTATAAAGGACATAAATTAAGACAGCATATTGCAGTAATTGGTGACGGAGCAATGACGGCAGGCTTAGCCTTTGAGGGCCTGAATCATGCTGGTTTTGAGAAAGATGCTAACTTATTGGTGATTTTGAATGATAATTGTATGTCCATAGATCCGAACGTCGGCGCTCTGAAAGACTATTTGACGGATATCACAACGTCGCACACGTACAATAAAGTGAAAGATGAGGTATGGAACCTCTTAGGTAAGCTTTCGAAGTTTGGTCCGGATGCGCGTTCGGTGGTCAGTAAAGTTTCAACTGCCCTTAAGGGTAGCCTCTTGAAGCAGAGTAATCTGTTTGAAGCTTTGAATTTTAGGTATTTTGGCCCTGTAGATGGACATGATCCGATTGCTTTGGCGAAGATTTTGGAAGATTTGAAGGATATACCTGGTCCGAAGATTTTACATTGTATCACTAAAAAAGGAAAGGGATATAAATTTTCTGAGGAGGGTAATCCTACTCAATGGCATGCTCCTGGAGTATTTAACAAGGAAACAGGTGAAATTGTAAAGGTGGTCCCGAAATCACCTGAGCCACCAAAATACCAAGATGTTTTTGGACATACAATCGTTGAGCTTGCTGAGAAGAATGAAAAAATTATGGGAGTAACACCTGCAATGCCCTCAGGTTGTTCTTTGAACATTATGATGAAAGCGATGCCCGAAAGAGCATTCGATGTAGGAATTGCTGAACAACATGCGGTTACATTTTCTGCTGGACTAGCCACACAAGGTATGGTTCCTTTTTGTAATATTTACTCTTCCTTCATGCAACGAGCTTATGACCAGGTAGTACATGACGTGGCGTTACAAAATTTAAATGTTGTTTTTTGTTTGGATAGAGCTGGTTTTGCAGGTGCTGACGGAGCTACACATCATGGAGCATATGATATCGCCTACATGCGAAGTATTCCTAATATGATTGTAGCTGCTCCGATGAATGAAGCAGAATTGCGCAACTTAATGTTTACCTCGCAGCAACCAGAAATGGGTCCATTTACTATTCGATATCCAAGAGGAAAAGGGGTGATGACGGAATGGAAAACGTCTATGAAACCGATTAAAGTGGGTACTGGAAGAAAAATCACTAATGGAGAAGATATTGCCATTTTAACAATAGGTCATCCGGGTAATTTTGCGCAAGAGGCAGTTGCCCAATTAAAGGAGTCAGGTATTTCTGCCGCACATTATGACATGCGTTTTGTTAAACCATTGGACGAGACACTTTTACATGAGGTTTTTTCTAAATTTGATAAAGTAATCACTGTAGAAGATGGTTGTGTTATGGGCGGAATGGGTTCTGCAATTTTGGAATTTATGGCTGATCACAATTACCAATGTCAGGTAGCTCGACTTGGCATACCGGATGAATTCATTCATCACGGTACCCAAGAGGAGTTATACAGAGACTGTGGCTTTGATGCCCGAGGAATTGTTGAAAAAGCTGTTGCGTTGCTTCCTCGTGTGAAAGTAGAAGAGGAGAGAATTAAAAAATCAGTTTAATTCTATTTAGAGGGATAAACTAGACTTTCTTTCCTAAACATTTTCAATTAAGTATTCTGTTATGAATCTGCGATGATGGCAATTTACCCTGCCCAGTTTTCTCTATCCAGATTTCTAAAGTGAATGGCTTCTGCCAGATGTGCTGTTTCTATATTTTTCGACTGTTCTAAATCTGCAATAGTTCTAGCTACTTTTAGGATTCTGTCATAGGCGCGAGCAGATAGGCCTAAAGTATCCATAGCTCGTTTCAATATGGTGTTGCCAGAGTCGTCGATTCGACAGTGCAGTCTTAGTTCTTTGCTTCCCATTTGTGCGTTACAATGAACACCTGATTCTTTTGCAAAACGATCTTCTTGAAGTAGGCGTGCACGGACTACTCGCTCTCGGATGTCTTGACTTCCTTCTGCAGGCATGTCATGTGCTAATTCATTAAAAGAAACTGGTGTCACTTCAACATGTAAATCAATACGGTCTAAAAGTGGACCGCTTATTTTGTTGAGGTAATTTTGAACCACACCTGTTCCGCAAACACATTCTTTTTCAGGATGATTGTAATACCCGCAAGGACAAGGATTCATTGCTGCAATCAACATGAATCCAGCAGGGTATTCAACGGTGAATTTTGCACGAGAGATGGTTACTTGACGATCTTCTAGCGGCTGTCGCATAACTTCAAGTACGGATCTTTTGTATTCTGGTAATTCGTCTAAAAAGAGTACACCATTGTGCGCTAAAGATATTTCTCCAGGTTGGGGATATTGTCCTCCCCCAACGAGCGCCACATCTGAAATGGTATGGTGAGGCTTACGAAAAGGACGACTGGTAACTAATCCTGCACCAGCATCAACCTTTCCTGCTACGGAATGTATTTTTGTTGTTTCCAAAGATTCTTCAAGACTCATGGGTGGGAGTATTGTGGGTAGCCGTTTGGCGAGCATTGATTTCCCGGCCCCCGGAGGGCCAATGAGAATAACATTGTGCCCCCCGGAGGCTACTATTTCAAAAGCCCGTTTTATGTTTTGTTGACCCTTTACATCTCTAAAGTCAACATGTAACTCGTTGAGTTTTTTATAAAATTCAGCTTTTATATCTACAATTGTTTGTTCGATATTATTTTCCCCGTTTAAGAAATCAATAACTTCTGTAATTGTGCTTGCCCCATAAATTGCAAGGCCGTCTACAATTGCTGCTTCTGTCGCATTTTCTTTGGGGAGGATAATACCTTTGAATCCTTCCTTTTTTGCCGTTAATGCAATCGGAAGAATCCCTTTTAATGGTTTTAGGCTTCCGTCGAGTGATAATTCGCCAAGAATAATATATTCTTCAAGCAAATCTTGGTTAATCTGTTCTGAAGCCGCTAAAATTCCAATTCCAATGGGCAAGTCAAATGTAGATCCTTCTTTACGAATGTCTGCTGGTGCCATATTGATTGTGATTTCTTTTCCAGGGTACTTGTAACCATTATTGGTAATAGCTGCTTTGATACGCTGCTGGCTTTCTTTGACCGCACTATCCGGAAGACCAACAAGAATAAAATTGACGCCTTTGTCAATATTTACCTCGATGGTAATAGTGGTGGCATCAATACCGAAAACGGCACTGCCATAGGTTTTTACTAACATATTAATACAGTTGTTTAGGTTATACTGTATCTTAAGTTAGTGAAAAAGTTCAATTATAAAAGTAGTAGTAGAAAAAAACTAGCAATAATGACGTTCCACATAATCAATCAACGCATGAATCACTTTTATATGAATTTCTTGAGCTCGGTCCGCGTATTTGGAGAAGGGTGCACGTATCTCTACCTCACATAAATCGCCCATTTTCCCTCCATCTTTTCCAGTAAGGCCAATCACCTTTATGCCTTTTGATTGAGCCGTGTTAATAGCGTTAAGAATATTCGGAGAGTTTCCAGAAGTGGAAATAGCAAGCAGCACATCTCCTTTTCTTCCTACACCCTCTAAGTACCTTGAAAAGATGTGATCATAACCAAAATCATTGGATACGCATGACATGTGGGACGCATCGGCAATGGCTATAGCGCCTATGGCAGGCCGATTTTCACGGTATCTACCAGTGAGTTCTTCAGCAAAATGCATTGCATCGCACATCGAACCACCATTTCCACAGCTTAAAACTTTCCCACCTTGTTCAAAGCTATCTACCAACAACTTCCCAGCTGCTTCTATAGCTTGGAAATTCTTAGGGTCACTGTTAAATAAGTGTAAAATTTCTGCTGCTTCAATAAAATGGTCTGCTATTTGTTTCATGGTGCTTCGAAAATGTTAATCCAAAAGTAAACAAAATGAAATTAATTGATTGGTTAATTATTGAAGTTTACTATATTTGAAAACTAGAGTTTACTCTACTAAACAATAACAAAATGAAAAAAATTCTATTATCAATTGTTGCCTCACTTGCTCTACTTTGGTCGACTGCCCAAGATCAAACTTGTTTTGAGCGCTTAGAAAAAGCGTTTAATGAAAGAGGTTCTTACACTGTTTCTGACGATATTCATAGAAATGTGATTATTAGTTTTTTTGAAAACGGGGAGGTGTATTGCGTGAAAGGTAAAGCACGTGTTGAAAACGGAACATTATCTTCCATTTTTATTTACTTCGATGATAATACTTCGGAGTTGTATGATAAGAAGTTTTACAATCAGAAAAAACAACCACCAATTATCACAAACGGAATCACTGAGATGGCAACCACTACTGAGGGAGAGAAATTCCGAGTGGTATTCATTGACAGATTAAAACCAAAGAAAAAATCTTTTCAAGAAGCAGTTCTTCCTGATGATTTATAGAGGTTAAAAAGGAAATTAAAAGGGTCACATTTTGTGACCCTTTTTTTATGCTAAATAATTTGTACGTAAACGACTTTTTTTGTTTCGAAAAATTCTTCTGTAAAAAAGTTAGAGATCTCAAAAAACTCATAATAATTTTTAATGGGTGCCATTTCTTCCTTGAGATTGCCTCCTTTCAAGTATAGAATACCATTTGGTAGCGCATTCATTTGCTTTTTCTTAACCTTGTTCTTAACCCATTGAAGAAACGTTGGCATTGCTGTTACCGCGCGACTAATAATGAAGTCATATGTCTCTTTCACATTTTCGACACGTGTATGGCTGGTTTTTACATTTTCCAACGTTAAAGCATCAGTAACCTCTTTAACCACTTTAATTTTCTTTCCGATCGAATCTACTAGGTGGAAGGAGCATTCAGGATAAAGAATGGCTAAAGGGATACCCGGGAATCCTCCCCCGGTTCCTACATCTAGAAAAGTTGTTCCTGGTTTGAATTGGATGATTTTGGATAATGCCAATGCATGAAGAACATGACGCTCGTAAAATTGATCCATATCCTTTCTACTAATAACGTTGATTTGTTCATTCCAGAACTTATAGAGTTCTGAAAGTTGACGAAATTGTTCGAATTGACGATCAGTTAAATCGGGAAAATATTTTTTTATAATATCCATAGTTAAAAAATGGAGTCTACTAGATGGAGTCTTTAGTGTTTTTCATCATGTTAGCTAGAAAATCGCGTGCCCGGAAAAGCTGAGCTTTAACAGTACCTAAAGGCAGATCCATCTCTTGTGCAATTTCTTCGTAACTCAGCTCTTGAAAATAACGCTTCTCAATGAGTTCCCTATACCTTGGTTTTAATTTACTTACTACCAAGCGCATCATTTTTACCTTTTGGTCTTTTATGATTTCTTCTTCGGGGTCGAGGGTATTCGACTCTACATCTATCCGAACACTGTCTCCATCACTGTTTGCGTAGGCATGGTCCATAGATGTCAGGTATACTCTCTTTTTTCGAATGAAATCGATACAATTGTTGGAGGCAATTTTGAACAACCATGTGCTGAAGGCGTAGCTAGGGGAATATTGTTCTAGACGATTAAACGCTTTACCAAATGCTTCAATGGTTAGATCTTCTGCGTCATCACTGTTTTTGATCATTTTTAGTAACATGAAATAGACAGACTCTCTGTAGCGATCCATCAATTCCGCAAAGGCTGCTTGATCACCGTTTTTAGCTTTTTCTACTAATCCTAAGTCCTTTTTGCCTTTATCCGAAAGGTGTTCACCTATTTCCATTGGTTTTGTGTTGACTTTTCAGTTGTGTAGAACAAGATTGGTGCTAGAATAGCGTATAAAACATCCCAAAAGGGGAATGCCCAAACTAAGTTTTTTTCTTTCAATTTTACCATAATTCGCCCTTGAACGCTCCATTTTAAAAGGGTGATGAAAGAAAATATACCAATACTCAACCAACACAACTGATGATGAATGAACAAAGTAAAAAAAGATGTGTAGAATAAAAGCAAAGAAAGCGGGTATATTCCTAACAAAAGCTTTTTAATAACTCCATAATATTCAGTTGTAGTAAAATGCCTTGATTTTTGTTTATACCAATCTGCCCAGGTATTTTTAGATTCCGAATAGGCAAAGGAGTCTGGATGTATACAAATAGCGTAGTTACCTCTTTTTGCAGCCTCTTGAATAAATAAGTCGTCATCCCCAGACTGCAACGAATAGTGGGATTTAAACCCATTCACAGAGAGGAAGAGTGAGCGTGTGTAACCCAAGTTTCTTCCAACTCCCATGTATGGTGCACCAGCCTTTGCGAAGGATAGGTAGTTCGCTCCAATCATAACCGTATCGAGCCTTACAAGACGATTCAATAATCCGCGATCTTTTTTATACGGTCCGTAACCTAGAATAATTTCCTTTTTTTCAGTAAACTTTCCCGCCATGTGCTTCAACCATTCGTTGGAGTTAGGTTCGCAATCGGCATCGGTAAATACAAGGTGTTCATATTTAGCACCTTTGATTGCAATCGTCAAAGGCAATTTCTTTCCATTTCGTAGGTGTTTACTACGCTCCAGTTCAATCACTTTTAGATGGGGGTACTGGCGTTGGAAGGCTTTTAGAATGTGGCTAGAGTCGTCACTCGATTGATGATTCACCACAATCACTTCGAATTCGGGGTAATCTTGATTTAAAATTTTCGGGAGTAGGTGGAAAAGATTGTCTTCTTCATTTCGAGCTGCAATAACGACAGTGACAGGCGATAAATTAATTGGCAGTGTGGCAGGTTCTCTGTGCAAAGCTAACCGTAAATAGAAGAAAACAACCCAAAATAATTGAATGAAGGAAAAGGTACAAAAAAGGATAAAAATTATCCAAGTGAAAAGGTCTTCTGAATTGGGGAGTACGTGCATTCCTTACTTTTCTACAAATATGAGGTACTTGTAGAAATAGAATTATCTTTGTACACTTTATTTTTCAACAAGTTTATGCACTTTAATTTACAGCACACAGATCAAAATAGTAAGGCCAGAGCCGGAGAATTCCATACTGATCATGGAGTTATTCAAACGCCTATTTTTATGCCTGTCGGTACTGCAGGTACAGTGAAAGGTGTTCATCAGTATGAAATCGAAGCTGAAATTAAGGCGGATATCATCCTGGGAAATACCTACCACCTTTATGTAAGGCCTGGACTTGAAGTCTTAAATGCCGCAGGTGGATTGCACAAGTTCAATAATTGGAATAAGCCGATTCTTACAGATAGTGGAGGTTATCAGGTATATTCTTTATCTGGTTCGCGGAAAATTACCGAGGAAGGTGTGAAGTTTCAGTCACATACAGATGGTGCTTACCACTTTTTTACCCCAGAAAATGTGATGGATACCCAACGCGTGATTGGTGCAGATATCATTATGGCGTTTGACGAATGTACCCCGTATCCATGTGACTATCGCTATGCAAAACGTTCGATGCATATGACGCATCGTTGGTTGAAGCGTTGTATTGAACGTTTCGATGCGACGGAACCGTTGTATGGTTATGACCAAGCGCTATTTCCAATTATTCAGGGGAGCGTGTATAAGGATTTGCGAGAGGAATCGGCAGAATTTATTGCAAATACAGATTGTATTGGAAACGCCATTGGCGGCTTGTCTGTAGGAGAACCGGATGAAGATTTGTACGAGATGACGGATTTAGTGACCGATATTTTACCGAAAGAGAAACCGCGTTACCTAATGGGAGTCGGAACGCCCATTAATTTGTTGGAATGTATTGCATTAGGAATAGATATGTTTGATTGTGTTATGCCAACACGGAATGCGCGTCACGGAATGCTTTTTACCAGCGAAGGAATTATAAACATTAAAAACAAGAAATGGGAGAAGGATTTTTCACCCATTGATCCAAATGGGACATCTACTGTGGATCACTTTTATTCGAAAGCTTATCTGCGTCATTTGATTCGATGTAAGGAAAATTTAGGGATACAAATTGCATCTATTCACAATTTAGCGTTTTACTTGTCGTTAGTTAAGCAGGCTCGTGAACGAATTATTGACG
Organism: Crocinitomicaceae bacterium; assembly: GCA_029254025.1. Taxonomy (GTDB): domain Bacteria; phylum Bacteroidota; class Bacteroidia; order Flavobacteriales_D; family Crocinitomicaceae; genus JALQTG01. The sequence goes on from JAQWYK010000022.1 coordinate 32,090, forward strand.
GAACATTCACTGCTTGGAAAAATGAAATGGTAGTTAAACTCGCTAGAAGATTATAAGTTTTGCTCAAGATTCTCGATCGATATATCATTAAAAAGTTTCTTACCACCTTCTTCTTTATGTTAGGGGTTGTTATGTTGCTTGCAATGGTGTTTGATATTTCTGAACGATTGGGTGATTTTATTCAGAAAGAAGCGCCATTAAGCGCCATTTTTTTTGATTATTACTTGAATTTTGTCATTTATTTTGGAAACCTTTTTTCACCACTTATTGTATTTATTTCAGTGATCTGGTTTACTGCTAAATTAGCCCAGAATACCGAAATAATCCCAATGATTAATAGTGGTCGAAATTTTCTGCGTTTAATGCGACCATATATGATTGGTGCGACTATTCTCATGTTAATATCATTGGTGATGAATCATTTCGTCCTCCCGGAGTCGAATAGAGTACGCTTACAGTTTGAGGAAGATTATTACCGAAACGTTCGCCGTGTTTCAAACTATTACGCCCAATTCCCAGATAATAAGACAGTCTATTTTGATTCGTATCGATCAGACCTTCAAAGGGTATTGGGGTTAGTGGTGGAGCAGCGCGATGATAATAACAGGCTTGTATCCATTATTAAGGCGAGAGAGGCGCGAAATATAGATTCTACTTTTAATTGGGAAATCCAGGATTATTTTATTCGCTTCATTGGCAGCCCTCATGATAGCATTGTGGTTGGGAAGCCCAGGGAGACCATGGATACGGTATTCCCTTTTCAATTGAATGAGATGGCGCAAAGACACACTGTTGTTCAGACAATGGGGTTTTATGAAATCCAAAACTTCATTGATTATGAGAAGGAAAAGGGTAATCCGAACATTGCATTTTTTGAAATTGAGTTTTATCAGCGGACGTCCTTCCCTTTTGCAACGTATGTATTAACGTTGATTGGGATGGTGTTGGCATCTCGAAAAACGAGAGGTGGAGTTGGGGTTAATTTGGCTATTGGTATTGCACTAGCAGTATTGTATATTTTCGCTATGAAAGTTACTACCGTGGCCTCCGTAAATGTTGGGTTCCCAACTTATTTAGCGGTTTGGCTTCCTAATATTATTTTCGCCGCTATTGGATTGTATATTTATCGATTTACCCCAAAATAGAAGTCTGCTGGGTCCAATTTATATAGCTTAACCCGCTTCAGCAACCACTTCTTGAACTTCTGGCAAATGCTGTTTTAAAAGTTGCTCGATTCCTCCTTTTAGGGTTGCTGTAGAGGACGGACAACCTGAACAAGCACCTTTCAGAACAACTGTTACTGTTCCATTATTGTAGTTGACAAATTCGATGGCGCCACCATCACTCTCTACAGCTGGACGAACGTATTCATCGAGTAAGTCTCTGATCGCATCATCATATTCGGAGGGAGCATATGCTTTACCTGAAGTTGCAGATTCTTGAACAGCCTCTATAGGTTTAGCTTCTGGAAAGCGAATCAATATTTCATTGCCATCTGCAATATAATTACGAATAAAGTCACGCAATTCAACCTGGACAAAATCCCAAGAAAGCGCCTCGTTTTTGGTGATAGTTACAAAGTTCGCAGCAAGGAAAACACCCTTCACAAATGGAAAGTTAAACAACTCTTCCGCTAAAGGAGAAAAACCTTTCGCGTCTGCTTGCGACAAAAATTCCACTGATTTATCCGGAGGTAGCAGGTAGTTGTTTGCTACAAACTTCATAGTGGCTGGGTTAGGAGTCATTTCAGCGTATATCGTAACAGGAATTTTAGACATGTCTTCTTGTTTTAGTTGACAAAATTACAAACTAATTCAAGATTTGTTTCGTTACGCACTGTTTAATTTAGAATAATTCTAAATGACATAGATTTATTCTCGAGGATATGGTTACAAGAATGGCAGATAATCAGAATTTTGTTACTTCCTATTTTAGTTTTAAATTTGCAGTATGAAACAGTTGATGTTTAGCACTTTCTCTTTGCTTTTAGTTGCCCAGATTTTTTTGGGTTCTACGGGTGTGATTGTGTATGAACATCATTGTAAGAAGGACGGTACAAGTCGCAGCTTGTTTATTGAGCAGGAGCATGGTAGGGATGCTATCAAAGAAGTTAAGAGTTGTTCGGCAAATTCATGCTGTTCCTCTGCCGAGAAAGTGGCTTCCAATTCCTCTTCGTTTGATAAAGAAGTTTGTTGCAGTAATTCCATTGACTATATTCAGCTCGATACTGATTTGGCGCTTGAAAAAAATGAATTACAGTTCAAGGTCTTAGTTACAATGCCTACTGAGTCTGCTAATGAAAATCCTCCTGCCGCACTAGCTGAGACTTCTTCCTCTTATAGAGGCCCTCCTCCAAGTTCTATTTCGGAGCGATTGGCTTCCCTTCAAACCTACATCATTTAAGACACTCATTTACAAGTAAAAAGAGTGTTAATTAAATGATTTTTACAATGAATTTTATAAAAATAATTAGTGTAGTTGCATTATTGAGCAGCTACAGTTTTGGTCAAATTGACGGAAAAGTATACGGACTGGTTGATGATAAAAAAGTCGAGCTGTTCGGTGCTGAAGTTTTCTTTAAAAATGGAAGGCAAGGAAAGACCACTTGTGACGAAGGAGCGTTTTTGTTTGAGTTTCTCCCGAAGCTTCCTGACACGCTTATAGTGCGTGCACTAGGGTATTACCCCGATACAATCCCGATTAGTAAGAATGAGAAGCAACTTCACTTGGAGGTGGTGCTTTATCCAGATAATTTGTTGGAGGAGTTTGTTTTCGTTCAGAAAAGAGAGAATTCATCCATCATGCGCTTAGATCCTAGGAATGTGGAAAATCTCAGCAGTGGTGAGTTACGTAAGGCAGCATGCTGTAACCTGTCAGAGTCTTTTGAGACCAACGCTACAGTCGATGTGAACATGACAGATGGTGTCTCAGGAGCTAAGCAGATAGCAATGATGGGGTTGAGTGGGGTATACACTCAAATTCAAATGGAGAATATTCCTATTATTCAAAATTTAAACGTAGCCCACGGTATGAATTCTATTCCTGGTACCTGGATTGAGTCAATACAAATCACCAAGGGAACAGGAACAGTTGTGAATGGTTATGAGTCGATGGTTGGGCTGATAAATTTGGAGTATCGTAAACCGGATGATCTTGAGCGACTATTTGTGAATGTATACGGTAATATTCGTGGAAGAGGAGAACTCAACGTTCACGGAGGAAAAAAGATAAGTGACAAACTGAGTACGGCTTGGTTTGTTCATGGGGCTACGGTTCAAGGTGAAAATGATCGCAACAACGATGGGTTTCGTGATATTACTATGGGTGAAGACTTGATTTTTTTAAATCGATGGAAGTATGCGAGTGATCGTTTCGTTGGACAGCTTACGTTGAAGGGGAATCTTTCCCAGAAATATGGAGGTCAACTTGGATACGAGCGAGGAGATACAGCTAGTATTTATGGGGTATTTAATGAAAATCGGAATCTTGAGGTTTCAGGGAAAACAGGTTTTATATTTAAAAAGCCCGCGACATCAATAGGTGTTATTTATTACGCTAAATATTACGATATGATAGCCCAATTTGGGAAGCGTGAATTAGTAGCTCAACAATCTAGGGGGTACGTTAATGCTGTTTACGATGGGATATTGGGCACAACTCTGCATAAGATTAAAGCAGGGCTAAGTTTTGTGTACGACGACTTACATCAAGTAGTGACAAGTGACTTGCCTGCTGGCTACTCAGAATTGTCGTTAATTCGAACCGAAATAGTTCCGGGTGCATTTGCTGAATACACCTATACTGGTTTACGTTCTACGTTAGTAGCTGGAGTACGTCAAGATTACCACAATATGTTTGGTTGGCAGTTTACACCTAGATTTAACTACAAACATGTTGTTACAGAGAACATGGACGTTCGGCTTACTGCCGGTCGAGGTTTTAGAGTCTCCAATTATGCCACGGATAACATCGGGTTGTTGGCGACAAACCGCCCATGGGTAGTAGCGGCAGATATCCAGCCGGAGGTTTCTTGGAATTTTGGCGGTAGCATACTTCAGCAATTCACATTGTTCGGGGAAAAAGCGCTTTTTACAGTTGATTATTTCCATACACTTTTTGAAAATCAATTAATTGCTGATCGAGATCAAGATGTTTCGCAAATTGTATTCAATAATTTAAGTGGTCGTTCGTTTTCAAATGTCTTACAAGTGGAATTAAGGTTTTCACCGCTAAAAAATCTTGAAATAAAATCTGCATACAAGTATTTAGATGTTCGTGCTACTATGGGAGGAAGTCTTCTTGAGAAAATGATGGTTCCTCGCCATAGAGGATTCGCAAATATTGGCTATTCAACAAGGAATAAGAGATGGGAATATGATTTAACAGCTTCAGTATTTGGTGTACAGCGCTTGGCGGTTGTAGAGCTCGCTGAAGATGTGCTTTCCGAAGATAATCGCTCCTCAATTTTCCCTATGTTGAGCGCTCAAATTACACATGTTTTTAAAAAGTTTGAGGTTTACCTTGGGGGAGAGAATTTGTTAGACTTCAGATTAAAAGATCCGATAATAGATGCGCAAAACCCGTTTAGTGAGCGATTTGATGCTACAAGGGTGTGGGCTCCGATTCTCGGAATTAATATTTATGGAGGAATTAGATTTACAATTAAATAATAAAACAAAAAATAAAAAGATGAAAAATGTATTAAGTTTAGCTGTTATGGCAATGTTAGTAGTAAGTTGTGGAGTTTCTAATGGAGCAGATGCTCAAAAAGTAACTGCTAAAATTATGACGAATGCCGAGTGTGGAATGTGCAAGGATAGAATTGAAGGAGCACTAAATTATGAGAAAGGAATTGTGTTTGCAGAATTAGATGTTCCTTCGAAAGTGGTTACTGTAAAGTTTAAAAATGATGTAATCAGCTTGGAACAAATTCGTTCAACTATTTCCAAATTAGGATACAATGCTGATGAGATTAAAGCAGATGCTACAGCCCAAGGAAATCTTCCCGCATGTTGTCAACCAGGAGGAATGAAATAAAATAAATTTTTACCTGTATAACTCTCTGTTATTCGGGTTGTTAACGACCTATTAATGGTCTGTTAATAAAATATTGAAAAAAGTATTCTTTGGGAACAAACAAAAGCACTATATTTGCGCCCGAAATTTCAATTCTAAAAAGACAGGATAATGTCAAATATTAAAGGTAAGGTTGCACAGGTTATTGGACCTGTAGTAGATGTAAGCTTCGAAAAAGGAGTAGAGCTTCCAAATATTTTCGACGCACTGGAGGTTCCAAAGGCTGACGGAACGAAGGTTGTACTTGAGGTTCAGTCGCATATTGGAGAGAACGCAGTAAGAACAATTGCAATGGATTCATCTGACGGTTTTAGCCGTGGAATGGAAGTCGTTTCAACTGGTCAAGCGATTCAAATGCCAATCGGTGATGGAGTAAAAGGACGTTTGTTTAACGTAGTAGGTGATACAATTGACGGTATTGGCGCTTCTGATAGAAGTAAAGGTATGTCGATTCACCGTGAAGCTCCTAAATTCGAAGATTTATCTACAGCTACAGAGGTGCTTTTTACAGGTATCAAAGTAATTGACTTGATTGAGCCTTATGCAAAAGGTGGTAAGATTGGTTTGTTCGGTGGTGCCGGTGTAGGAAAAACTGTACTTATTCAGGAATTGATTAACAACATTGCGAAAGCATATTCAGGTTTATCTGTTTTTGCTGGAGTGGGTGAGCGTACACGTGAAGGGAATGACCTTCTTCGTGAGATGCTAGAGTCAGGTATTATCAAGTACGGTGATGACTTCATGCATTCTATGGAAAATGGAGGATGGGATCCTTCGAAAGTAGATCCAAATGAATTGAAAGAATCTAAAGCTGCTTTCGTATTCGGTCAGATGAATGAGCCTCCAGGTGCACGTGCACGTGTTGCATTGTCTGGATTAACATTGGCGGAATACTTCCGTGACGGTGAAGGAGATGGAGCAGGAAAAGATATTCTTT
>JAQWYK010000044.1 GCA_029254025.1 Crocinitomicaceae bacterium
GCCAACATCAATACCTATTACAGGAGAGGAAACCATAAAGAAGCCGTATGCGATTCGCAAAAAATGGAAAGAATCGTGGTGCGTTGATCCATTGGATGGCACCAAAGAATTTGTGCGTAAAAATGGAGAGTTTGTGGTTAGCATTGCTTTAATAAGGAACCAGCAACCTCATTTTGGAGTCATTGCGTCTCCTGTTTCCAAACGCATAATAATTGGGGGTGCCGATGTTACGCCTGCTCTTTTCACGTTTGACCAGTTTGAGAACCCTGCACTTTGGAAAGAGTTGCTTCCACTTTCAGGTGTCAATGACCCTGTCGTGGTGATTTCATCCAGAAGTAATTACGCAGGGAACCTGAGGTCGCTCATCGATAAAGTGGAACGTAAATATGGTCACGTAGCTTCGGCTAAAATGGGTTCTGCATTGAAGTTTTTCGATTTGGTGCAAGGGAAAGCCGATATATATCCAAGGCTAGCTCCAACCATGGAATGGGATATCGCCGCGGGACATGCGATTTACAAGGCCATAGGTGGTGAGGTGATCAGTGTTGAAACGAATGAACCGCTCGTTTATAATAAGGAGAGTTTGTTTAATCCATTTTTTGTAGCATTGAAGAAAGGGGTTCGATTCTAATTATTCAATTGCAGAGTGAAATAGATGCACCAAAAACTATCAAGGTATCCACTTAATATCTTTAAAGTTGGGCTTTCTTTTCTCTAAAAATGCGTTCCTTCCTTCTTTTGCTTCATCGGTCATATAAGCTAGTCGCGTAGCTTCTCCAGCAAACACTTGTTGTCCTACCATGCCATCGTCCGTTAAGTTGAAAGCGAACTTAAGCATTTTTATTGAAGTCGGTGATTTTTCTAGGATTTCTTGTGCCCATTCATAGGCCGTATCTTCCAATTTTGCGTGCGGAATCACGACATTTACCATCCCCATTTCAAACGCATCTTGTGCCGAGTAATTTCTTCCTAAAAAGAAGATTTCACGCGCTCGTTTTTGACCGACCATTTTCGCCAAATAGGCAGAGCCATACCCTCCATCAAAACTAGTAACGTCGGCATCTGTTTGCTTGAATATAGCATGCTCCTTGCTTGCAAGTGTCAAATCACATACGGTATGTAAACTGTGCCCACCTCCTACGGCCCATCCAGGAACTACGCAAATTACCACTTTGGGCATGAAACGAATCAAACGTTGAACTTCTAAAATATTGAGGCGTGGCATGCCATCGTCGTCTACATATCCCTGATGACCGCGCGCATTTTGATCCCCACCGCTACAAAATGAATAGATTCCATCTTTTGTAGAAGGACCTTCTGCGGATAAGAGAACTACGCCTATGGAAGTGTCTTCACGCGCATCCAGAAATGCCTCATACAATTCACCTACAGTTTTCGGTCGGAATGCGTTACGCACGTTTGGCCGATTAAAAGCAATACGTGCGACACCATCACATTTTTTATATGTGATGTCTTGGTATTCTTTGACAGTTTTCCAATTGATTGTGTCCATGAGGTCTTTTTTTGGGTGAAATTAATTATTTAATGCTATTTAGCCTTAACAGAAGTTTATCTTTTTTGTTGAAGCAACTTCTTTGATAATGCTTATCTTCGTCTCGTCGCTAAAAACTATGAAGCACTTGTTTAGTGTTCCAAAAAATCATTTTGACGACTTTTATTATAAGACCCGTTTCGCGCTAACGTCGGAAATTTGTTCGATGTTTACGCTGGTAATTGGCATTGTTACAGGACTCTCTGTTTTTGCAAATGATACCTTTTATCCCTTTTATGTTGGTGCACTTTCCTTGGTTATACGGCGCGTTGATTTAAATGCGCATTTACAGGAGGTTTAAACTCGTATCTGTTGTATTGATGTTAGGTACCACAGGAATTATCATCGGTTCAGTGTTAACTGTTCCAGATGAAGTGCACTTTATTGAAATTATTTGGATGTTGATTATAGCGCTCTATATATTTTTTACCATGGGTCGTTGGTTTGGTTATTTTTTTGTTCTTAACGGCATCTATTTTTATCACTTATTTCAATACGTTATTTTATCCGAATTTATTGAATATTCATTTGATCGCGGAACTCCAATGGGAGGTTATGTCCGTTGAGTTTGTATTTGCAATGGTCCTCATAGGGTTCATCGTAAAGCAATTTATTCATGTGAATGAGTATGCCGAAAATATGCGATCGAATGCATTTGAAGCGCTGAAGTCAGAAAAAATAGTTGTAGAAAAACAACATGTTGAAAAGACAGTATTGCTTCAAGAAATTTATCACAGGGTAAAAAACAACCTTAAAGTGATTATTAGTCTTTTGGGTATTCAATCCCAAGAATTGAAATCGGAAGAAGCCCGAAAAAGTTTCAATGAAGCGATTTCAAGAGTCATGACCATGTCGCTCATCCACCAAAAATGTACGAACGCGAAGAGCTTTCACGTATTAATTTACAAGAATACTTCACTACTTGATTAATGACATGTTGTCTTCTTCGGTGACTTCAGGAAAAGTTTCGTTCAACTTGATCATGGAAACTGAAGAAATCGGTTCAAAAACGATTGCTCCATTGGCTTTGATAATGACTGAGTTGATTTCTCATTCGTTGAAACATGCTTTCGAGAGTGACAGAGAAATTAGCATTTTTTTAGGACACATGATGACGGTCGATTTGAACTTTTTTATAGCGATAATGGTACTTGGAAGTCTCGCAAAGAAGTTGCTTTTGGACTCCAATTAATTGATATATTTACCGAACAATTGGATGGAGAATATTCACGTGAGAAAGCAGATAACGGTACAACCTATCGCTTTTTATTGTTGGATTTAGATCGTTCCAACAATTCCTCATACGCATTGTTAGATAACACATGAGAGAAGCAGACAAGTTTGGTACTCAACCACTGGGAAAATTATTGCGGCAGCAGGCTTTTCCAGCTTCTATCGGGATATTGGTGATGTCTATTTATGGCATTGTCGATACTATATTTGTTGGACATTTTGTAGGTGCTGATGGAATTGGAGCCATTACAGTGGTACTTCCAATTACTTTTTTAATAGCAAGTATAGGGATGGCTATTGGTGTTGGAGGAGCTTCTGTTTTATCCCGAGCACTAGGAGATAACAATAAGGAGATGGCTTATTTTACATTTGGAAACCAAGTAATGCTTACCGTTACATTGGCACTCCTTTTTGTCCTCATTGGCTTTGTGTTCAGTGATGAGGTGATTCGATTGTTCGGAGGTAATGGTAGTATCCATGGGCCGGCCATGGAATATTTTGGAATTGTTTTGATTGGAATCCCTTTTCTAGCCTGGAGTATGATGTCAAACAATGTCATTCGAACGGAAGGTTATCCTAAAATTGCTATGATCATTATGATTATTCCTGCTGTTTTGAATGTGGTACTTGATCCTATCTTAATCGTATATTTCGACATGGGGTTAGCGGGTGCGGCTTGGGCTACGACAATTTCGTTCGTTGGAAGCGCCATGTTTGCTTTCTACCATTTCTCTCTAGGGAAGAGTCAATTGTCTTTTGCCGCGAAATATTTTATTTTAAAACCAATGATTATTGGAGAAATTGCTTCTTTAGGTGCAGTAACGTTTGCCCGTCAAGGAGTCATCAGTATTTTAGCCACAGTACTCAATAATTCGCTCTTTTATTATGGTGGAGAGCAGGGATTATCCGTGTATGGAATTATTAATCGCGTGTTGATGTTTGCCAACTTCCCTGTGTTGGGTATAACGCAGGGATTCGTGCCCATCGTTGGCTATAACTTTGGGGCTAAGTTTAAAAATAGGGTGCGCGACATCCTTAAATTAGCGATTGTATGGGCTACGGCATTCGCCCTAATCATTTTTGCGTTGTTGATGATATTTGCCCACGAAATTCCGGCACTATTTACAAAGAATACAAGCCTTATTGAGAATTCAGGCAATGCCATGCGCATCGTATTCTTGGCCACTCCTTTGCTCGCTGTGAGCTTAATTATTAGCGCCTACTATCAAGCTATTGGTCGCGCACTACCTGCTCTTTTACTTGCATTAACGAAACAAGGCTTTTTTCTCATCCCACTTGTGTTAATTCTTCCTCTTTACTTTGGATTGGATGGAATCTGGATGGCCTTTCCGATAGCAGATGTCGGCGCAGCGTTGGTGAGTTATATTTATTATAAGGTTGCGAAGGTACGCTATTCGGATAAGGATGTGGTGAGAAATCCGGATATTATCCAATAGGGAACTTATGCATCAATATTAGGGCATTCTTGCTGGTAATTTGAGAATTAAGAAGTATTCCAATGTTTATCAAATCTAGTTTGGTTATAACACTATTGTCTCTCTAAAAATTGTCGAATTGCCACAATACTTGATACTTTCGACTAACAATATAATTCCTATCTTTAACACATGAAATTTACAGAATTAAAGTTATCAGACGAGCTGCAAGAAGCAATTGCTTGTATGGGGTTTGAGAATGCTACACCTATCCAAGATCAGGCAATTCCTATGATTATAGAAGGGCGTGATATGATTGCATGTGCCCAAACGGGAACAGGAAAAACTGCTGCTTTTATCCTTCCCATCTTAAATAAGCTAGTTGGTAAAACGGATATGAGTACGGATACGCTCGTAGTTGTCCCTACAAGAGAATTGGCCATTCAAATTGAACAGCAAATTCAAGGGCTTTCGTATTTTATTTCAGTTGGTTCTAAAGCTGTGTATGGTGGTGGTTCTGGAAAAGATTTTGAAGAAGAAAAACAAGCGCTAATGAACGGTACGGATATCATTGTTGCTACTCCAGGTAAACTATTGTCTCACCTGAAATTGGGTTATGTTAAATTTGACAAGGTGAAGCATCTGATTCTAGATGAGGCAGATAGAATGTTGGACATGGGATTTTATGATGATTTGAAGAAAATCATGGATCATCTTCCCGCAGAGCGACAAAATCTGTTGTTTAGTGCAACTATGGCGAAATCGATTCGTGACTTAGCCCGGAATCTATTGAAAAATCCAGTGGAGATCAATTTAGCATTGTCCAAACCTGCTGAAGGAGTAGATCAAAAAGTTTATTTAGCGCATGATAATCAAAAGAATCCTTTAATTCATGAATTACTCAAAGAACGCAAGGATTACGAGCGCATTATTTTGTTTACTTCCACCAAAAGTAAAGTGAACGATATTGTTCGATATTTGGTAAAGAAAGGGTATAAAGCCTCTGGTATTTCGTCTGATTTGGAACAAGAAGAACGAGAAGAGACCTTGCGAGGATTCCGTTCTGGACGAATTCCTTTAATGGTTGCTACCGATGTCATGAGCCGTGGAATTGATATTAAAGAGATCAATATGGTCATCAATTACGACGCGCCTGGAGATGCGGAAGATTATGTTCATCGTGTGGGTCGAACGGCCAGAGCAAATACCACAGGCGAGGCGGTAACCCTAATCAATGAACGGGACATGCAGCGCTTCCAACGAATTGAGGATTTGATTGGATCTACTGTTCCTCGAATGGTCATGCCTGAGCATCTTGGAGAGGCACCAGAGTGGAAAGTCTCAACAGGTAAAAAGAAGTTCAATTCGAAAAAGCGTCCATTCAGAAAAAAAACAGGAAACAAATCTAAAGGTCAACCATCCAAAAGTGAGTAAAATGATGCGAATATTTTGGAAAATATTGGTAATATTTAGTGTGACATTCTTCATGAGCTGCTCCTCGGTTGAGGTTGATTCTACTCAAAAAGAACCTGTAGATGACAAAACATCCATTGAATACAAAAAGAGAGCTTCGCGCCCCTCATCGGGTCCCTTAGCTCCCATTAGTTTGGGGGAGGTGAATGTTGCTTTGGGAGACGAAAAAACTACGATAAAGCAGTTCAAATCGGGGTACAACGACCTTACTGTAACGAACGAAACCATCACCATTCGGATTACAGATATGAATGGGTCTTCCTATTTGGTTGTGCTACAAGGTGTTGAGAAGAATAGTAGTTTGAGCACAGAGTATGGAGCTATTTTTGGTGGAATAAACCAAGGGCCCCGGGCATTCATCACTTTCGGTTCGGGAGACAATTCCTACCAATGGAAAACAGGAATGTTAAAAGTTGAAGAGTTAGATCCAAAGACAGGAGCTTTTCGTGCAAAAATAATCAATGGAAAGGCCGTTAACGCCCGAAATTCAGTGAATGGAGAGTTGGTTGATGTTGAATTCGATGTAGACATGCGTTTCGAGAACATTGTGAACTTGACGAATTCACCGTTTTAATATTCAGTTCTCTTACTGTTTAATTTGATATTTTGCACCTTGGTAAAATTGATTACTTTTGGTAAAGATTTCGATCGGGGATTAACAAAGTTGAAGGGATTAATAGAAGTACAGGATTAATAGTTGCTATATGATAAGTTCTGCGCAATCACCAAAAGAATACATGTCACAACTTCCTGAAGAGCGCAAAGCTCCAATGGAGAAATTAAGAAAAACGGTACTAGCCAATCTTCCCGCTGGTTTTAACGAAGAGATGTCCTATGGTATGCTGGGATATGTCGTTCCTCATTCTACTTTTCCACGCGGATATCATTGTGATCCCAAGCTACCCTTGCCATTTATGAGCATTGCTTCCCAGAAAAAATTCATTGCCCTTTATCATATGGGGATTTATGCGAAGAAGGAGTTGTTGGATTGGTTCGTATCGGAATACCCGAAGCACTGTAAATTCAAGTTAGACATGGGTAAGAGCTGTATCCGATTTAAAAAGACAGAAGATATTCCTTATGAACTTATTGCTCAGTTGTGTCAAAAAATGACGGTGGACGAATGGATACGAATTTATTCCTCAACTATTGAGCGCTAGAACCATCAAACTTGTTTTACTCCTCGCGTTAGGGTGGAATGTGAGCGTTTCTTTCGCTCAATTGCTTCATCGTGGTCATGCGCACAATGATTATTTGAAACAAGTACCATTGTTTTCGGCACTAGAGGCGGGCCTAACAAGTATTGAAGTCGACATTTATGATGTAAAAGGAGAAATTCGAGTCGCGCATATTCCGTTGGTTTTGAAGAACAAACCTCTGTTGAAGGAATTGTATTTCGAGCCGTTAGCACAACGCATTAAATCCAACGGAGGCACAGTTTTTAAAGATGACAGTACCCAGCTTATTTTAATGATCGAATTAAAACGTAATCATCCCACATTATTGAACTTACTCAGGTCTGAATTGGAGTCATATAACGACCTCATTGATATCCCAAGAGGCGAAAATAAAAAGTGGGGACCGATTAAAATTTTATTGACAGGAGGTGTTTCCCTTGATTTAATTAAAAACGAGGAAATCGCCTTTTTCTCGCTAGATGGAGGATGGAATCGGTTGAAAAAGGGCGTAGAGGCTAATTTCTTTCCACGCATCAGCATGAATTATGCAAGTCATTTTACGTGGAAAGGAAAGGGAGATATACCCGCTGATGAACTTGAATGGCTTAAAGAAACGATTAAACGTGCCAATGAGTTGGGTTGTGAATTGCGTTTTTGGAATATGCCGAATAAAGAAGTGATTTGGAAGGAATTTTTAGAAAAAGGTGTGCACCGAATCAATGTAGATAAGTACGAAAAGTTTTCTAGGTGCTGCCTGGAAATGAGCACAGATTTTTAGCAATCATTCAAAATTCCTACGATATTTGTTGAAAATTGACGGATTATGGAAGAGAAAATTGTAATTATTGGATGTGGAAACTTGGGGAAATCAATAGCTGATGGTTTATTGCAAGGCAATTTTTTATCACCGTCCTCTCTCACGTTAACGAAACGAAATACAGATTCCCTTCAGCGTTATGCTGATCAAGGCGTTCAAGTGACATCTGACAATAAAAGTGCAATTACTGATGCAACGCTAATTATTTTAGCACTAAAGCCGTACAATGTTCTTCAAGTACTTGAATCAATTACTCCCGTTTTAAAATCAAATCAATTGATTGTTTGCCTTGCAACTGGTGTGGAGTTAAAAGATTTACACGCAACCGCCAACAGAGAAGTTGGGATTTACCGCGCAATGCCCAATACAGCGACACATGTGCAGAAGTCAATTACTGCAATTTGTACTCAAAACCATCAGGAAGAGGAGTTAAATCGTGTGAAACGCATGTTTGAAACCCTTGGCGGTGTGCTACACGTCGATGAGGAGCTAATGGCAGCGGTTACAGTTCTCGGCGCTTGTGGAATAGCCTACGTGATGCGTTTTATTCGCGCTATGGTGCAAGGTGGGATACAAATAGGCTTTAGCGCAGAAATGGCGTCAACAATTGTGAAACATACCGTAAACGGAGCATCAGAACTATTGCTTCAAGGCGATACGCATCCAGAAACAGAGATTGATAAGGTAACGACCCCCAAAGGATGCACAATAGTCGGACTCAATGAAATGGAACACAATGGGTTTAGTTCTGCTTTGATTAGGGGTATTGTGAAATCATTTGAAGCACTAGATAAATAGGTGCTAAATCGTGAGCTAATCAATTGTAAGATGGAGGATTTAATCCCGCTTAACGTATCAGAATCTACTATCTAATATCCTATTTTCTTACCGTCTTTTGCTATATTTACCCATGTTTCATTCTGAAAAACTCACATTTGGCGCGGTGGATGTCTATCTACTGTACTACGAAAACTTTCAAGAGGACGAACACTTGCATAATTTATTGCCAGATGAGCACGGACGTTTGACACAGTACCATCATCCCAACAGGCGTCGGGAGTTTATTGCTACACGTGTTTTGCGCTCTATGGTTTTTGGAAATGAACCCATTTTGTATTCAGATATTGGAGCTCCCTGTATAGAGGGAGAGGGTTATATTTCAATCTCACATGCTACGCAGGTTGTGGGACTTGCTTTTTCAAGATTTTTTCCTGTGGGACTCGATTTAGAGCCGATTCGGGATAAGGTACTGCTTGTCTCACATAAATTTTTAAGTGCTACCGAAACGGAAAAATTAGATGCTAATGACGTCACCGAAATGATTAAAACTTGGTCAGGTAAGGAGGCATTGTACAAACTTGCTGGAAGAAAGGGAATTCACTTTGCAGAAGAACTTGCCCTGACGAAGATTTCGGAGGAAGAATGGGTGGGAGAGATTAATTGCGGAAATGTGCGAAAAAAGGTAAATTTGTCCATTACGAGGCGGCATGACTTTGTTGTTTCTGTTAACCCAAAAGCTGCAGTGGATGTATAACGGTAGGACAAGTATTTTTGAAAAAATGGTCACACAGAAGGGTCAAATTGCAGTGCTTATTGATCCTGACAAATCGCAAGATGAATATTATCTCACAGAATTGATTGAAAAAGCCGAGTTTTCTGGAATCGATTTTTTCTTTGTGGGTGGGAGCACTGTAAGCGCACATGATTTCCAAGCAACAGTCCATTTTATTAAAAAGAGGTCTAACATACCAGTCGTCATTTTTCCAGGAGCTGGGCATCAAGTTTCGAACGAAGCGGACGCTATTCTTTATTTAAGTTTGCTTTCTGGAAGAAACGCGGAATATCTAATTGGACAGCATGTGTCGAGTGCGTTAGAGGTATATAAATTGCAAATAGAAGTCATTCCAACTGCATATATTTTAGTGGATGGAGGGAATAAGTCGTCGGTCGCGTATGTGAGTCAAACGACCCCCATTCCAAGAAATCAAAAGGGGATTGCTGTAAAAACGGCACTAGCAGGAGTGATGCAAGGAAAGAAAGTGATTTTTTTCGATTCAGGTTCTGGTGCAAACGATACGGTTCCAACAGAAATGGTCAATGGACTCCGAGAATATGCGGATGAAGTGATTATTGTTGGTGGCGGTATCTCAGATATACAAACCATTGATGATTACCGAAATAAGGCCGTAAATGTTATTGTCATTGGTAATAAATTGGAAAGTGACATCGATTTTTTATTGGATATTGCAAATTACAAAAAGCAAGTGGAGTAATGAGATTTATTGATTTACGTCGAGTTGCTAAAGCTTTGGGTATTCAGATGGCTTCGAATGATTTAGGTGGTCTGAATGTACTAGTGAAGCGGTTAAAAGGAATGAACCCAATAGAGCCGGTATCGGTTGAAGGGTTGAATTATACAGTCGTCGAGATCATTGAGGTTTGTGCAAGGATACAGCACAACAATGAATTAATTTTTCAGGATTGGATTTCTAGCGACCCAGTTTTCTATCCACTACTCACCGAAGATAAAATAATTAGTAGAATCCCTTCGGAGAAACGCTTTAAAGGGCACTTTCTAGAGGAAGTATTTTATGGATACCTCTCCGCCTATTTATTTCCAGTTCTTCAAAAAAAGTTACCGGATTTAATGGAGGCTCAACGATTGGAAGATGTGGCCTTCATCATGAAGATGACCCGTTATCTGACAGCGTCTAACCGCTTAATTATGCACCGACAATTAAGTGGTTTAATTGCGCATTTTTTGCAGAATAAGTCAAAAGAAATTGCCAGTATTGTCCAGAGCGACGAGCTGCTTCGCTCCCTTCAGTTTATTCGAAAAAAGGGATTCATTGACGCCATAAATGAGTTGGACAAGTCTTTCTATAGCACGCGCATTGAATTCGTGAAATGGGTAAATGATGCGATACAACATCCTCAGTGTGATGTATTGGTTCTGCGCTCTATTCGGTTATCACTTCTCGAATTAGCACTCAACCCAGCACAACATGAGGAACTCAATGGCTTCCTGGATCAAGCTTTTTTATCTCGAAAATCGGCCATTGGCAAAGTAGACATTGGAGAAGAACTTGTTAAGAGTCGCTTTTTATGGGGGTCTATCGCTCTTTTGGGATTAGTTATTTTCCTCTTCGTTTACGTGAGTGGTCCAGAAATTAAAAATGGCACACCTCGTTTAAATTCTGGATTAGACTCCTTAAATGCCGATCAAATTAATAATGTAGATACGTTATTGGGCTCGGATTTAACTGATCCGGATGTGGTATTGGAGGAAGATGTGGAAGGTGTCCAACCTGATTTAAGATTTTCCTTCCCAAGTAAAGTATTTAATAATGATGCGGTGAAGCAACTCCATGGGAGTATGGTAACGGATTATAATCAGCAACAAGATTTAATGTTAGATACCGAATGTAAAACGGTTCCAATGGGAGAGTTCAAATCCTTCATTTACGAAGGAATGTCGTCGACTGATGAGATTTCAGGTCCTTACCATCAATTCAAAAATTTCTCAAGTTATGATGTTTTTGTGGTGGTGTACGAAAATGAAGCAGATGGAGCGTACTTTGGTAAATTAATTCCGTCAGGCGGGAAAGTGAACATTGGCCTAAAAACAAATCATTCTGTTTTTTTCTACATAGGCAAGGAATTGACAAAGTTTAACCCGGCCAAGTCAGAGAATAAAGGGTATGGAAGTATTGATGAGGCAAAGAAAGTAGGCAAGTATTTTAACGCTCATTTTTGTGAAGTGGAGTATACTACGTTAATTACATTGAACAAAATATTTACTGTGAAGAATAATACAGTTACGGGAGGAACGACAGTGCTGAAAGGAGATTATTATGATGGGTTTTCAGTAGAGTCGGCGGTCGTGATCAATTGATTTTTTAGCCGCTTTTCACCGATCAATAGTTGAAAGTCTGTGAACCGTATTGTTTTTGTATATTTTTACTGAAAATTGTTTCCATGAAGTATTTAGTCGTTGGTTTAGGTAATCCTGGAGAAAAATATATTCAAACGCGTCATAACATTGGCTTTTTGGTGGTAGAAGCATTTGCAAAAGAGCGCGAAGGTGTATATAGCACTGAAAAGCTCGGGGATGTATCAAAGGTGAAATTTAAGGGCCGAACGATTGTCCTACTCAAGCCATCTACATATATGAATCTTAGTGGAAAGTCGGTTAATTACTGGATGCAAGCAGAGAAGATTCCGTTAGAAAATGTGCTGGTCATTACCGATGATTTGGCATTACCTTTTGGAACCTTGCGCATGAAAGGAAAAGGAAGCGACGGAGGACATAATGGTTTGAAAGACATTCAAGCCCTACTAAATACTCAAAATTATGCCCGCTTGCGTTTCGGAGTAGGAAGTGAGTTTGAAAAAGGGCGCCAGGTGGATTACGTATTGGGGGAATGGGACACTGAAGAGCGAAAGACACTTGAAGAACGCATTCTTCAAGCCACTCAGTTTATCAAAGGATTTACGACAATTGGGTTGGCTCAAACAATGTCTAATTTTAATAATAAGTAATCCGCTCGCAAGAGTTAATTGTGTGTTGAGTAAAGGACGGCATTACTGACAGCTTCGTCTATTGGGATAAATTCATGGTTGAGTGTTTTCTTCACTTTCTCATTACTAAATCGTGTAACGTTGAATGCGCTGCGTGCAGATGACCTCGTAATCGCGGGAGATCGAAATGTGAGGGCAGCCCACAAAGTTGCCAATCGCCATGCTACGCCCATGAGCAATGGGCTGACTTTATAACTAGGCCTTTTTTTACCGAGGCAATCAGCAATCATATTAAAAAGTGATTGAAAGGAAAGGTTTTCCCCAATACACAGGAAACGTTCATTTTTGATGTCCTTTTCGACAAGATCCACCATGATTTTTACGACGTCACGGGCATCCACGAATGCATTGGCTCCAGGAGAATAAAATCGAAGCCCCCGAGAGATAGTCCGAAAAATCACTAAAGAACTTTCGTTCCAGTCGCCAGCTCCAATTACTACAGAAGGATTTATAATTACGGCATTCAGTCCTTCTTCTATGCCCCTCCAAACTTCTTTTTCAGCGCTGTATTTGCTGATGCTGTAGCCGCTTGTTTCGTCTGTTTTTTCCCATTTCCCATTTTCTGTAACTTCAACGTTGGACGGAATATCTTTGTTTCCAACAGCGGCGGTAGAACTCACGTAACATAATTTCGAAAACTTGAGCGATAGGCATAAGTTGACGATATTTTCGGTCCCCGTGCGGTTTGTTTGCATCATTTTTAAATAGTCCCTTCTTTTGAACGAGACGTTAGCAGCACAATGATAAACGATGGTGTGTCCTTTCATTGCTTCCTCCAGTTGAACAACATCTAACACATCACAAGGAACCCATCGAATAAGGGAGAAAAGACGTTTTGCTTCTGTGCCGAGGTAGAAATCAAACACGCGTTTTACAGTTTCGATTTTTTTCGAGTTTCTGTAAATCGCGGTGATGGGCTCATTTTTTTTCACGAGTTCAGCCAGCAAATGGCTTCCAATCAGTCCGGTTCCGCCTGTAACAAATATCATAGCGCTAAATTAGTTGAAAATCTGAATCTACTTTTTGTCTTCCTTGAATTTTAACTATTTTCGCATTGCATTACATTTTGTCTATGAAATATATACTTCCGTTAGCATTTGGGCTGATTGCTTTTTGCAGCTGTAAAACTTCATTTCGCATCTCTGTATTAGAGCCAGCAATTGCCAAGATCCCTGAAAATGTACAGCGGTATGGCGTAATCAATGAGGTAAACGAGAATAATAGTCCGGAACAAGTGATTGG
>JAQWYK010000008.1 GCA_029254025.1 Crocinitomicaceae bacterium
CGATGTTATAGGTGTTTTTTTATTCAAAATTGAATACCTTTTTTGTCGTTCCATTGCTGTAAATGTAAATCAAAGGTGTGTTTGGTATAACGTGGGTTTCCCGTCCCATATAATCAACTATTCTAACCAAAACTGGAGATTCATTTTCCCCTTCTATTGTGTCAACATTGAGATTCATATTACAGTCCTGAAGAAAATGGTCTGGAGTTTCATATTCTGCGTAGCACAGCATGCTCATACCACACTCACTGGGATAGTAGACTAGTGGATTAAAAAGGCCTGTCGACGCTCCGATTCCCTCAATTAAGTATTTGTAGTTGTTTATCACATACCTTTTTCTATAATTTCCAAAGACTAATACAGAGTCGATTGAGTCGATAATCCTTCCAACCGGATTAGCAGAAATATTCCCAACCGGCGAGTGAACCGTATCGCCCACGGATAAATTGAAGTCATAAGCTATATACTCAATAGAGTCTATGGAATAGTATGGAATAAGAAAAACTTGTTTTCCACTTTCTCTCAAAGCGCCATAGTAATTCTCATTGTAACTCACCGATTCATTACACCATTGACCCGCAACGGTGCCTTCTTCATATTTATATTTAATGTAAACTTTGGAATATTGAAAGCCTCCAATAGTGGTGTCACCGTCTATAGCATAACGATTGGTGTAGCTGTAGAAACAACTAAAATCTTGACAGCTGTTTACATCCATCCAAGTGTCAGAGGAATCTGTTGTTGATATGAAAGGAACATATGCCTGCGCCTCTAAAAACGTAGGAAGAAGAAAAAAACAAAACAGAAGATTTTTCATTAGTTCAATTTTAGGTATAACGATTATTAAGTTCCAACAGTTGGTCATTACCTATAACGGTTCTCAGCTAGGAGACGCGGGCTTGTCGTCTGTAGTTGTTTAGCCCAATGCGCAATAACGAAACCAGTAAACGTGATCGGTAATTGTGCAAAAGCTAACCCAATTGTCTTTCCTGTTCTAGGTTTCGAAATCATATCAATTTCAGATAATAAGAATTGGTGGTTATCAACTGAAATAGTTGAGTCGTTTATGATACCAAAAACACCTCTATACTTACTGGAATCAATTTTTACCGAAACTTTTTTTCCCTGATATATAGCCCGTCTGCGACCATTCTTTTCAACTTCGAAGTACTTTGATGTATCCGTTTTAACTTCAATGACTTGAGGTTCGTTAACGATTTGAGGTTCTTCAGCTTGTGTTTCAGGTGTTGCTGATTTATTGTGGTTGTAAATTAAGGTGTCAATATTCTTACGCTGAAACTCTCGTGGAACACCACAGGTCTCGCAACATAAAACATAAATTACCTTATTTCTTTTTACTTCTCGTATTTGAACTATTTCTACAGTTCCATCTAACATAACCACACTATCGCACAAAAGGCTGTCTCCGTCAGATTGCACATGAATATTATGAATACAGAGGCCGATAACTAGTGTGATAAGAAATTTCATAATAGAGTATTGTTTCAGCGAAATTAGGGAGATTTTGTGATGTCAGAATGCTGAATTCCGCATGAAATTTAAAGTCTATTGCGAAATACGCAACTTTCCACGCGTAGTCTCATTCAGCACTTCAATTAATGCTAACGGTTTGTATAAGAATAGTAGCCGATTGCGGAACTCTATTTTTCACGTTACAACTAATATTTATGCGGCTACAATGCTTATACTTACTACTATTTCGGCTATTATTTTTATACTTTGTTGGCAAATCGTTATTTTTATGTCAGTATAGATTGTACACTCTCAGAATTCATATATTTAGAAAATAGCCTTAACATAAAACCTAATTAATTGTGTTTTTCCATTAACATCTACATAAACAGCCCTAACTTCTTTGTTTTTTATGTCAAAAATGTAATAATAACTATTTCCCACATCACTTTTCACAGAATATGTATAAACATCATTTACGCTGTCATATTCTCTTTCTGTTACGTAATATGTTGATTTTCTCGTTTCGGTCGTATGTGTAAAAAGTGTTTCGCTTTTGTTCATTACAAATAATGAAACATCTTCGTATCCATTACAATCAGTTTCAAAGCTTTCTGTATAATCATTCCATTCACAATACTCTCTATATGTACAGCTAAACGAAACTTGTGCATTAGCTTGAAATGCACTAAGTGCTACTCCAATGAATAATAAAATCTTTAATCTTGTTTTCATATTTTGTTATTTTAATGTTTGCAACGGTTCGGCTATGAATAGTGCGGGACTTTGAAACGAAAAACTTTCATTTACCTACACTGTGAGCCAAAACCAGTTTTGCGGATTAAATTACCAAAAAAAAAATCGTCAAAACTGGTTTTGGCGGTGAGAGATGTAGAAACGTTTATTAACCAACGAAACCCGCATTATTTATAGCCATTGTTATATGCTGGTTTTCCTTTTTTTATTAATTCGTTAATAGCATCCCAAAGTAAAATCCTTTTTTCTAAAGATTGTTTAGCAACTTTTAAAGTTTCACTCCATTTCGTTTCATTTTCACCACATAGTTCTTCAATCATTTTTAGGGAAAGAGGTCCGTGTTCGTCTCCATCAAGTTCAATATGTCTTTCAAGATAATAAGTCAGCTTATTGTAATGTTTGTTTTCTGAGTCGGCATTTTTTAAAATTTCAATAAACATATCAGGGATTACATCTTCTCTCCCAAAAGTGAATGCAGAAGCAATTAAATGAGGTTTTTCTGTCTCAATAATAGAAAATGAAAATTTCACAAAACCAGCAACTTTTTCATTTATTTCGCATTCATTTAATGCAAAATAGACGCTTTGTCCTGATTTTATGTTATCAATGAATTTATCAACATGGTTTGTTTTTGCACCTATCTGTATCATTGCGTCTAAATACATTTCAAAATGACTTTTGGGTTCTCCTAATTCGTTAATATCACTTTCTTCTCCATGTACAATTTCATTTATGAATCTTGATAATATTGCGTTTTTTGAAGGAATCCAAGGAACTTGAACGTTTGTTAATTCAATTTGTAGAGCTTTTAAAAGCGACATAAAATCCCAAACAGCATATACATGATTCTCCATAAAAGTTTGTATGTCTGAGACAGACTTTAAATTCTCATAAAGTTCGTGTTTTTGCAATTTTTCTCTTAATGGAGAAATTTCGTTTTCAATCTTTTGAATTTGTGTCATTATTATGGGTGTGCTTTTAGCTTGCATATAACTTGTCTTGGCTATGATTTCGTTGTGGAAAATATCGGAGACTTTTCCGCTGATGAAATCAGCCTATTGATTTGTTAAATATATTATTTTTTGTTCGATTGCAACAATGAATTATAGCCGTTGTTGGTGGTAGTTTTTACCTTAACTAATCTTTTAATTTTAGTCCAGTTGTTTCCTTTCCGCCCTGTAATAGAGTCATACTTACTACCTTCCCATCTTCATCTATATTGAAAGTGACTTGAGCTTCCACGACTTTCAAATAAAAGGCATTTTCAGATTTAGGGTAAATTTCGAATTCACTTTGACCTGTTGCTTGAGCTTTCATCTGACTTCCATCTTTTGAAATAGTAATCACAAATTCTGGAGCCAGTTCATATTTACCAATATAACTCTGTAAAATCTTTTCGTCAATAATAATCTCCTTGAATAAGCCATCTGTATTTATTCCTAAGTCCTTCAATACTTTAATTCCTCCTTCATTGGCTGGATTCAGTTCTACTGATTTCTGATAATTTTCAATAGCCTTTTCCTTATCACCGCGTTTTAAAAGAGCTTCACCATAGCTATCATATACTTTAGAAGATTTAGGGAAGGCATCAACATTTATTTTAAATATGGCAACAGCATAATCAGCTTTGTCATTGCCTAAATAATGATAACCTAGCTGATTTAATTGATCCTCTGAAAAATTGTATCCATTGGCTTCATTCTTTTTTAATTCTATATATTGAGATTCAATATTATCAATTCCTTCAGCCTCAATAAAGTTTTTTAATTTATTGGCAATTGAAGGGACTATGTTACAACGATTACCCATAGGTTCTCCAGTCTTCCAGTAAATCCAATCGCAATAAACTTGGCGGTATATATTATGGCCTGCACCTCCATTTGTAACCATAATAAAACCATCATTGGTTACTGGATTTACTCGTAAAAAGGCGTGCCATCCTGTATTGGCTCCACCATGTCCGGCTAAAGTTATGGAAGTTCCATTTATTGATTCAATCCCATAACCCAAACCATATCTTCCGTTTGATGCTGGGGCAGGTTCCATCATTTGTTGTAGATAAGACGCAGATAAAATTTGTTGATGATTATTTTTATTAGCATAAAGGCTTGCTTGAGCAAATTTTGTAAAATCTGTAATTGTGGTATGTAAACCTGCAGCGGCTTGAGCTGTGAATAATTCAAAATCAATAACTTCTCCAAAACCATTATGCTCTAAAGATGTAGAATTCAATATTTTATCGTCTATGGTATAACTACTACTAGTCATTCCTAGAGGATTTAATATTTCTGTTTGCATATAATCTTCAAATTTTTGCTTTGTAACTTCTTCAATGATTAATTGAAGAATAGAAAACCCACCACCTGAATATTTCCATTTCGTTCCAGGTTCCATAATTATCTCAACACGACCAGGACCATTGTTTTTTCCATCTAAAGATTCTTCAATAGTGGGTAAATCATCTTTTGGAGACCAACCAGGATATCCATGTAATGATAATCCTGCTGTATGACTTAAAAGTCTTCTAATTGTAACTTTATCCGAATCAAATTCAGATTTTGGCAAATGCCATCTAGTAAGATATTTTTCGGCTGGTGCATCAAGATCAATTTTACCTTCTTGAACTAGTTTCATAACTCCCCAAGCAGCAACAGTTTTGGAAATAGATCCAATATTAAAACCTGTTGTATTTGTCACCTTGACCCCTTTATCAACATTAGAATACCCATAGCCTTTTTGTAGGATGATTTCGCCATTTTCTATAAGGGCAATTGCCGTTCCAGGAACAATGAAGTCATTTAATAATTGAGGAATTTTCTGGTCTAATTCATTTACGAATTGTTCAATTTCTTTTGTTTCTTTTTGAGCACTAATTGTAAAAGAAAGTAGAAGAGCTAAAAGTAATGATAGTTGTTTATTCATTTTTATAGTTTTTATTATGACGACTAAAGAGCTTAAATGTTATTATTTGGATATATTAACACGACCCTTTTAAATTACCACCAACGTTTTGGGGCTACCCGAAGGGCGGTATTTTTACCACAAAAGTTTATTAAAAGTACGAAAGTTTCATTAACCACAAAGCCGTCTTTGGAACACGAAACCCCGCCTTTTGGGTAGGTGCTGTTAGGTGCTGGCGTTGTTTGGCTCTATAATGTGTCAGTCTCTGTTGTTGTCGTTTTAATGTTATTGTTTCAAGCTCTTTTTATTTTTTTATACTTTGGTTGAAGCTTGGACACTCCAATCTTATAAATAATTTTTCCACCATTGTTCTGTGATGGACTTAATTGAGAATATTTCACCCATTGTAGGTGTAATAGTTAGCAAAGCGTTTTGTTTAGCATAATGAGTAAATCTTTCTGCTGGCTCATACCAAGAATGCTCATACGACAGATTAAAGGCTGACCAATGAACCGGCATTGCAACTTTAACTTTGGCGTCAATAGCTGCCTGCACACTTTCGTGCGGAAACATATGTATTTGAGACCAATCGGAGCAGTATTGACCACATTCCATAAAACCAATATCTATTGGGCCAATTTTTTTTCCTATTTCAACAAAATGATTACCATAACCGCCATCACCGCTAAACCAAATATTTTCGCTTGCTGTTTTTAGATTCCAACCACCCCATAGACATTTTGCCATAGAGCTAAGCCCACGACCCGAAAAATGACGTGTCGGTGTAAATGTAATTTGAATGTCAGCAAATGATTTATTATCCCACCAATCAAATTCCGAAACACTATTTTCATCAATGCCCCATGCAATTAAATGTCTTTTTAAGCCTAAGGCTACAAAATAATTTTTTGTTTTGCTTTTCAATCTCACTATACTTTCATAATCCAAGTGGTCATAGTGGTCATGGGTAATAAGCATTAAATCAATTTCGGGCAAGTGTTTTATAAGTTCTAATGTATCGCTTGAAAAGCGTTTGGTTCTTTTTGGACCAATAGGTGATGCGTCATCACCAAGCATTGGGTCGATGAGTATCGTTTTGTTTTGTAAACGCATTAAAATTACAGAGTGTCCATACCAAGTGAATTTAGTTGAACTATCATTTTTTAGAAAACTATTTTCATCAAAGGGAACTATTGGTAAAATATTTTTCGGATTCCCTTCTGTATGCCCTTTCAATTGCTTACGAATAATCCCAGGCAATCCACTCAATTTGATAGCAGTTTCAGTTTTTTCTAAATTTTGAAATTTGCCATCTTTCCAGTTAGCAGAAGCCTCATATATTTCCTTTAGGTTAGCTGTAACTTTACCACCAAATTGTTTTAGTATCATCGGTTTTATTTTTTCAATTCAAAGTCCTAAAGTCGGTAGGATTCAAGCCTGTTTTAGCTTTAAAAAGTTTACTAAAATGTTATGGGTATTCAAATCCTAAACTATAAGCAACTTCGCTAACTGATGCGTTAGAAATTAGTAATTGGTTCTTAGCTTTTTCTATAATGAAATCATGTATGTAATCTTTCGCACTTCTACCTGTCTCTGTTTTTATGTTCGTTTACTGTCGGTTGGGTCGTCCGCTACGCTTGCACCTAACTTATCCACTACAGCCATAAACCTTCTTTAATCCATGTATATGCCTCCAGACTATAGAATGTTTTTGCGGTAGTATTTCCAAAGCTAGTAAATTATTCACAAATCATCAACCCTTACATATTCCTCCTATACTGCCCTCCTACTTGGAACAGCGCATTGGTTATCTGGCCTAACGAACAATACTTTGAAGCTTCCATAAGGTGTTCAAAAATATTTTGATTTTGGACCGCAGCCAATTGAATTTTATCTAGCCATTCCGTCGCCTCATTTTTTCTAGCCACATGCAAATCCGCTAGCATATTAATTTGGTATTGCTTTTCGGACTCTGTTGCTCGAATTACTTCCTTAGGAAGTACCGTTGGTGAACCTTTTGAACTTAAGAATGTGTTCACCCCAATGATTGGAAATTCACCGGTATGCTTCAGTGTTTCGTAGTATAACGATTCTTCTTGAATTTTAGAACGTTGGTACATCGTCTCCATTGCTCCTAACACACCTCCCCGTTCTGTAATTCTATCAAACTCAGTTAATACGGCTTCCTCCACTAAATCCGTTAATTCTTCAATAATAAAGGCTCCTTGTAGTGGGTTTTCGTTTTTCGCTAATCCCAATTCACGGTTAATGATCAACTGAATGGCCATTGCACGACGTACAGATTCTTCCGTTGGTGTGGTGATAGCTTCATCGTAAGCGTTCGTGTGCAAAGAATTACAGTTATCGTAAATCGCATACAACGCTTGTAAAGTGGTACGAATATCGTTGAAATCAATTTCTTGTGCGTGCAACGAACGACCTGAAGTTTGAATGTGGTATTTCAACATTTGTGCACGTGGATTCGCACCGTATTTTTCGCGCATGGCTTTCGCCCAAATTCTACGAGCAACGCGGCCAATCACGGCATATTCTGGATCAATACCATTGGAGAAGAAGAAGGATAAGTTCGGTCCGAAGTCATTGATATCCATTCCACGACTTAAATAGTATTCTACGTAAGTAAATCCATTGGATAACGTCAATGCCAATTGCGTAATTGGATTAGCTCCGGCCTCAGAAATATGATAACCAGAAATCGAAACGGAATAGAAGTTTCTGACTTTCTTCGCAATGAAATACTCTTGAACGTCTCCCATTAGACGCAAGGCAAATTCCGTAGAGAAAATACACGTGTTTTGTGCCTGGTCTTCTTTTAAAATATCCGCTTGAACCGTTCCTCGAACTACAGACAACGTTTCTGCCTTTATCTGCCTGTAAACATCTGCTGGTAATACTTGATCACCCGTCACGCCAAGTAACATCAGTCCAAGTCCGTCATTCCCTTCCGGCAAATCACCTTGATAGACCGGCTGACTCGTTCCTTTATCGGCAAATATCTTCGTTATTTTTACACGGACTTCTTTCTCGAGTCCATTGGCTTTGATGTATTTTTCACACGCTTGGTCAATCGCAGCATTCATAAAGAACCCTAGCAACATCGGCGCAGGACCATTGATCGTCATGGAAACCGAAGTTTTCGGATCACTTAAATCAAATCCAGAATATAATTTCTTTGCATCATCTAAACAACAAATCGAAACACCGGAGTTTCCAATTTTACCGTAGATATCTGGACGCACATCTGGGTTATTTCCGTATAAGGTTACAGAGTCAAACGCTGTTGACAAACGTTTGGCAGGCATACCTAAACTCACGTAATGAAAACGCTTATTCGTACGCTCTGGCCCACCTTCTCCGGCAAACATACGCGTTGGATCTTCCCCTTCTCGTTTGAATGGAAATAATCCAGCAGTATAAGGAAATTCTCCTGGTACATTTTCTTGTAAAGACCAACGTAAAATATCCCCCCATGAAGAATACTTTGGCATTGCAATTTTGGGAATTTGCAAGTGCGAAAGTGATTCTGTATGCGTTTCAATTTTCAATTCCTTATCACGCACTTTGAAGGTATATACAGGACTCTTGTACGTCGCTACTTTATCTTTCCAATTCTCAAGTGCCGTCCAGTTATGCGGATTTAAATCGAGTTTTTGTGCCTCGAAGGCCTCTTTCAACCCTTTCACCAAGCGGTCTTTGTCGTCTAAACTGCTTTCTTCAATGGATTCAATGGATTTGTGCAACCCATATAAACGATCGGCTACTTCTACTTGTTTGTCTACCCAATTATCGTACGAACGATTGCTTTCAGAGATTTCGCTTAAGTAGCGCGTGCGCTCTGGTGGGATAACAAATATTTTTTCAGACATTTCACGCGTTACTTCAAACTGAGAATTCAACTCAGCATCAGCTTTTTCGTTCAATGTATCAATTAACACTTTATACAACGTGTTCATTCCTGGGTCGTTAAACTGAGACGCTATCGTACCGTGAACAGGCATTTCATCTACATTTTTTTCCCACAAATTATGGTTACGTTGATATTGCTTACGCACATCTCTCAATGCATCCAATGCACCACGCTTGTCAAATTTGTTCAGCGCAATTACATCTGCGAAGTCCAACATATCAATTTTCTCTAATTGAGTCGCAGCACCATATTCTGGTGTCATAACGTACAAACTCACATCCGAATGATCTAAAATCTCCGTATCTGATTGACCAATCCCGGAAGTTTCCAAGATAATCATATCATATTCGGCCGCTTTCAACACTAGTATCGCCTCTGCAACGTGTTTTGACAGCGCTAAATTTGATTGTCGCGTAGCCAATGAACGCATATATACCCGTGAATTCTTAATCGAATTCATTCGGATTCTATCCCCCAGAAGCGCTCCACCTGTTTTTCGTTTGGATGGATCCACCGATACCACCGCAATTGTTTTATCCGTAAAATCAATCAAAAATCGACGTACTAATTCATCTACCAGCGAAGACTTACCAGCACCTCCAGTTCCTGTAATACCGAGAACAGGGATGTTCGTTTTGGCGGCCATAGCATGCACTTTATCCAATAAATCTTTCGATTCTTCTGGGTAATTCTCCGCCGCTGAAATCACACGAGCAATCGCATGATGCTTTTTCGATGAAAGTAACTCCAACTCTTCTTCCCCAACGTTATTTCCAACAGGAAAATCAGCTTGTTGAATCAAGTCGTTAATCATCCCTTGTAGTCCCATTTCACGACCGTCATCTGGGTGATAAATACGTGTAACACCGTATTCTTGTAATTCTCTAATCTCTTCTGGAAGGATAGTTCCACCACCACCACCAAAAATCTTTATATGCGGTGCACCCTTTTCTTTCAACAAATCATACATGTACTTAAAGTACTCCATATGTCCTCCCTGATAGGAAGTCATAGCAATAGCTTGTGCATCCTCTTGAATAGCTGTATCAACCACCTCTTCAACACTTCTATCATGTCCTAAGTGAATTACTTCACAGCCTGTTGCTTGGATGATTCGGCGCATGATGTTAATCGCTGCATCATGACCGTCAAACAATGAGGCTGCGGTTACAATACGTACTTTATTCGTGGGGATATAAGGGGCTATTTTTTCCATAGTCTATTTTCCGTTTGGGGCAAATATAATGAGAAAAGCGCTTAGAGAATTGGAGAATTGGAGGAAAGTTTGAGTCAGAAGATTGAGAGGTTAATCGCTTAAAGGTCACATTTCTCTTGCAGGTTCAAATTGCAACTTTCAACAACTCCACACGAGAGTATTTCAAATCCAAGCAAAATCACTATTTTTCGAACGAAATTTAGAATTATGGCTCGCATCAAACCGTTTAAAGCAGTCCGTCCACGTAGGGACCTTGCTCATCTAGTGGCTTCCCGTCCCGTGTACACGTACAAACAGAATATTCTAACAGCAAAGCTAGAAGAGAATCCATATACGTTTATACAAATCATCCATCCTGAATACGCGGAAGCCGACGATGCTAAAACTGCCCCAAATTCTCCAGAACGCTTCGAAAAAGTGCGCTTGAAATTTGAAGAATTTGTACATGATGGTGTTTTAATGCAAGATACTGAAGATACCCTCTATGTCTACAAACAGACAAAAGGCGAACACGAATACTTGGGGGTTATTGCTGGAGCAAGTATTGCTGAATATACTGTCAACAAAATAAAGAAGCACGAAGCCACCTTAACCTCCCGAGAAGAAATGTTTACCAATTACCTCGATATCGTTGGATTCAATGCGGAGCCAGTATTGCTTTGTCACGAAAAAAATGACCTGGTCGATGGCTTATTGACTGAAATCACCACCTATCGATCAGAATACGAGTTCACCACAACAGACCATGTACGCCATGAACTTTGGTTGGTGAAAGGTAAACAAATGGAAGCATTGGGACAAGCTTATGATCGCCTAGACTCCTTGTATATTGCGGATGGACATCATCGCTCAGCCTCCTCTGCACGACTGCACGAACGTATAATCGAACGTAATGGAGGAACAACGGGCTTAGAAAACCACGCTTATTTTTTAAGCTTTCTCATTAGTGAGGAACGCATGACGATTCTACCTTTTAATCGACTCGTCAAAACGATGAATGGATTGAGCAAAGAGGAGATGCTCAGCCGACTTTCGTTGAACTTTGATATCGCTCCTTTGAGTGCAGCAGCGGAACCAAAACAAATGCACGATATTCATCTATACATGGATAAACAGTGGTATCGCATGCGAAGTAAAGGACACATCTTACACGTTCAAAATGCAGTAAGCTCTATCGATGCAGAAATTCTTACACGGAATGTGTTATCACCTATCTTGGATATTCACGATTTAAAAACGGATGAGAATATTCAATTCTTAAGTGGCGAGAGCAGCGCAAAGGGCATTGAACAAGCGGTAAACAAAGGTGTTTATAAAATGGGGTTTGCCTTATATCCTGTGGCAATTGATCAAGTGAAGGCAGTTGCTGATGAAAATGCAATCATGCCTCCAAAATCAACTTGGGTTGAACCGAAACTAAGAAGCGGTTTGACCATCTATAAAATTGATGAATAATATGATTAGAGAGAATTTACAGCGCATTGTAGAAGAACTTCCAAAGGGCGTAACCCTTGTTGCTGTTTCCAAAACTAAACCCAATGAGGCAATATTAGAAGCATATAACGCAGGTCAACGTATTTTTGGGGAGAATAAGGTACAGGAAATGACACAAAAAGCCGAAATGCTTCCAAAGGATATCCAATGGCATTTAATTGGACATTTGCAGCGTAATAAGGTAAAATATATAGCTCCGTTTGTCTCACTGATCCATGGCATAGATACTTTTAAATTGCTTAAAGAGATTGATAAAGAAGGACGAAAAAATAACCGCATCATCGATGTACTGCTTCAGTTTCACATTGCGCAAGAGGAGACGAAATTCGGATTTTCCTTTGAAGAGGCGCAAGAAATGTTGGAGGATCCAGAATTTTCTGCCATGGAACATGTCAACATCCGCGGAGTAATGGGGATGGCGACCTTCACAGAGAATAAAAGTCAAGTAGCTGATGAGTTTCGGGCATTAAACAATTATTTCCTTACCTTGCAAGGTCACTTTTTTAAGTTTAACCCTACTTTCGACACTGTCTCTATGGGGATGAGTGGTGATTATGCCATTGCCATTGATGAAGGTAGCACCATGGTACGTATTGGGAGTTCAATTTTTGGAGAACGATGAAACTAGTCTTGAATTTAGCATGCATCCTTTTGCTGTTTACTGTTAACGGGCAACTTCCATATGCAGATAGTATAAAAAAACTACGTCAAGAAAAACAACAGTCCTTATTAGGAACGGATGACTTGCTTGACTCCCTGGAGCGCTCAAAAATTCTTTCCTTGGATTACTATCCAGTCAATGAAAGATGGATTAAACACGCTCAATTTGTTAAAGACAAAGGAAAGCCTTTTGAAATGCCCACCTCTACGGATCGGCTTCCCCGTTATCGGCGCGTTGGCTATGTCGATTTTCAGCATGAAGGTGAAACGCGTCGGCTAACCCTTTATAAAAACTTAGACCTTGTTGATCCCGAATACAAATACTATTACTTTCTTCCATTCAAGGATTTATCAGCTCCCAGTGAAACCTACGGAGCAGGGCGCTACATCGAACTGTACCATAACATCAAGAAAGAAAAAACATTCACCATCGACTTCAATACAGCTTTCAACCCGTATTGTGCGTATTCATACCGCTATTCTTGTCCAATTACCCCAGAAGAGAATCACGTAGATTTCCGAATAGAGGCTGGAGAGAAGGTGCCTGTGATGAAAACCAATTAAGCTATTTTTCTCAACAAAGAAGAGAATTCTGTCACATGATACTCATTGCCTCGCGCGGCAACACAAT
This sequence comes from Crocinitomicaceae bacterium, assembly GCA_029254025.1. Classification (GTDB taxonomy): domain Bacteria; phylum Bacteroidota; class Bacteroidia; order Flavobacteriales_D; family Crocinitomicaceae; genus JALQTG01. The sequence goes on from JAQWYK010000008.1 coordinate 13,060, forward strand.
AGAAAATTCAGCACCTTCACCGGGGAACCCCTCTGCATATAAAAAACCGTGGTGCGTATCTACAATCTTTTTACAAATTGCAAGGCCAATTCCTGTCCCAGGGTACTCCGACTGACTGTGTAATCGCTGAAACACTTGAAAAATCTGAGCATTGTATTCCTTTCCGAAACCAATGCCATCATCGCGGTAACGAATTTTAATAAAATCCTTGGGAAAAGCAGGCTTAATCCGTTCTTCATCTTCTTTACTCAACGTCGTTAAAGCTATCTCAATGTGTACATGCTGTCCTTCCTTTCGAAACTTAATCGAGTTACCAATTAAGTTCGAGAACAACTGTTTAATTTGGAAATCAATACACATTATTGACCCCAATTCTCCTAGTTGAATTTCGGTACCGGGATTATCCCCCATATAGCAATCTGCGATTTCGACAACAAGTTTATTCAATGAATGATGTTCGAAGCTGGCGGCTTTAGATAACCCCGCATAATTGAGTAGATCATCGATAAGTACCTGCATACGCTTAGCGGCTGCATCTATTCTTACGAAGTACATTGATTGCTGCTCATTTAAAGACTCACTTTCTTCCTTAATCTGATCAATAAATAACCGGATTTTTCGCAAAGGTTCTTTCATATCATGACTGCTGATCCAATTGAATTGATTCAATTCTTCATTGGCCTGTTGCAGTTCAGCATTTAATTTTTCATAACGTTCTTTCTGGAACGTAATGTTTTTGATGTAAATCTCTCGTTCTACATAAGCACCTAATCGCAATCCCGCTTGAATTTCATGCGCTTTCCACACCTCAGATTTTCCTTCGACTAATTCCTCCCATGCTTCGAAAGACGCTCTTGGGGTAAGCGAAGTACTTTTAGCTAAAGCTTCATTGCGATCTCCACCCCACTTCTTCCCTTCGGAAAGCTGAGCACGAAACCACATAATTGCACTGTTCGATTCATCGTCTAGCGAATAGTACAAAATACCACTTGCACTTGATGTAAAGGCAGCCGCATGCGCATAATAAGTTGAAAATTGAGCCGATTGAAACACCCGTTCATAGTTCGATTTCATCCACGCTTGAATCGCAACTATTTGCTCAGCTGTGGGTACGTTACCATAGGTAAATAATTTGCCATTTTTTAGAACTGCTCCACCAGTAGAACCTGTTAACCCAATAAAATAAGCAGTTGAAGCTATGGACTGAAAAATATCCTTGCTATTGTATGCCTCTTCAATAATGGATTGGTAGATATGTTCTTTTTCTTGAACTTCCCCATAGTTTTCCGAACGCTCCCAATGGTGGATGTGCGATGCCATAAACTGAACCTGAAGTTGCGCCGATTGTCGTCTAAAAGGAGAAATATAGCGCGGTTCATGATGATGGCAAGCAACAAGACCCCACAGGCGTTGGCCGATCATAATGGATAGACTCATGGTTGCGGTGACCCCCATGTTCTTTAGGTATTCGATGTGAATGGGAGAAACGCTTCTCAATATACTATCGCCTAGGTCGATTGACGCGTGGGTAAGTGTTTCGTTTAATGTGCACAAGGCCACTGGCTTTTGATTCACGTCAACGAGGATACGTATGGGAGATTTTTTATACAACTCACGTGCTTGTGGTGGAATGTCCGTATGTGGATAATTTAATCCAAGAAAAGGCACTAATCCATCTTTAATACTTTCTGCAATTACCTCCCCGTTAAAATCCTCGTCGAACTTATACACCATCACACGATCGTAACCTAAAAGGGCTCTTATTTTCTCCGTAATCGCTTGACAATAGCTTTTAAAGTCATCGTATTGATTACCAATCTCAATAAAACTTAAGGACTGGTTGATCACATCTACCCCAGATTGTTCTACCTCCGTTATTCTTTCGACGGCTAGAAAAAGGAAATCGTCTTTTACGGACACCTCCAGTTGATGAGGTTTTTCGCGGAGCTTAATCGTTCTGGTAATACGATCTTCAGGATGTTCGCGCAATGCGCTCAAATGGTCTAAAGAAACTGCCCCATTAAAGAAGGAAGAAATCTTTTCTCCAGAAAAGGATAAAATTTGAGTAACACTATACTCAAAAAAATCATGGACATTTTCACTACAAAAAACAGGTGTCAAAAGCTGTTTATCCAGTACGATTAAACATCCAAATGCTTGGACATTCCCCAATAAATGTATCGGTTCGTCTGCACAACTTTTCAGGTCTTCGTATCCTCTATATTGAATTTTTTTCATTGATTATCTCCACTGCTTTCTCCAACGCCAGTCGAACAAAATTAAACATATATTTTGCAGCAGTAACTACAATGTCGCGCTCATTATCAGGAACTGTCGCTAAAAATGCTAAAAATGCATTCCACGAAACTGTGGGTTTTTCTGTTAAGAAGGGGAATTCAGTAACACCTATTCGTGCTTGATGTTTTCCTAAATGATTCGCGATAAAACGACCTCCCAATCGCGATCCCTCCATGACATAGATTGCTCCCAAACAGCGCATTCCTTCAATTTCTTGAAGGTCGACTGAAGCATCTATAATCGGAGCAGTTAACCGGTGTTGATGTAACTCCTTTTCCAATAGAGACAATCGCTGATTGAATGCCAGCTCCGGAAAAAAACGCGCAACTTCGCGATACAAAATGGGTTCCACTGCAACGTGCAATGCGCAAAAACTTTGAAGGTACTGGAAATAGTCAATCGCGGCTACTTCTGAGCTCATCAACCGCAGCGCGACCTCCCAATTATCCAATTGTTGATGAAGCTCAGCCGTTTCTTTGCGCAATTCCTCCAGTAATGTCATAGGCTATTTCAGGTAGACGCCAATTTCATGAACCAATTCGTCGATGGATGACGGTTTTGTGATAAATGCAGTGGCACCTGCTTTAAGACATTCGTTCACGTCATCGGGGTTGTTGGAAGTCGAATAAATGACTACAGGAAGATCAGCAATGGCTTCTGCGTTGCGAATTTCTTTAAGCGCGGTTATCCCGTTTGTTTTTGGCATATTTAAATCCAAAAAGACCATAAAAATTTCTTTCTGATTCATTTTCTTCATTTCTAGCTCTCCTTTTTCATAGGAAGGGAAAGCCTTTAATTGAAACTTTGGAAAGTACTTTTTTATGGCCGTTGAAAAAATCAATCGGTCGTCATCATCGTCGTCAATTAATACACAGGTATATCTCGCTGTTGCTGCCATTCTCCTACTCTAGTTTATCGGCTTTCGCGCGCGCTTCTGCCATGATTTGATCCGCTTTTTTCTGGGCCTCAGTTTCAATTTTATTCGCTTTATCGTTGGCCTCCGATCGAATTTTGTTCGCCGAAATTTCTGCTGCCTTGAGCTTTAGCGGATTTGATCCCGCTTGATCGATTAATCGCTGTGCATTGATTTCTCCCTCACTACGTGTCCTGTCGGCAAGTACTTTTGCATCTGCGACGAGTTTATCCGCTTGTTTCTGAGCGTCATCTATCAACTTCTGTTTCCGTTTTTGCAACTCCGCATTGACATCTTCAATTTTATCATCAATCACGGCTTTTACCGTATCTTTTAGTTCTTCCACCTTTTCATTTACAAGGTCCTTCACGGCGTCTTTCATATCACCACCAAGTGCCATTAATTGCTCTTTAAAGTCGGTCTGAATTTTTGGATCAGTCACCGTATTTGTTAATAGCGCATTCACAGGGATCACAGCAGGTAATTCTTTCATTTTAAATCCTGGAATCTTTTGAGCCGCAGCGACTGCCTTTTCTGCAGCGTCTAAAATTCCTTTCGGCACATAACTTTTCGGCACATCTAATTTCAAACGGTAATCAATCGCCTGCTCAAATGTGGTATATCCGTCAACCACACTCGCATTAATTTGACCCATTTTCACATTTAACGGCTCTTTTAGGTTAATTTTTCCATCGCTAAATTCAAAGGAAGAGCGAATATTCTTAAAGGTACCGTTCTTAATTTCATCAATATCCAACACCTCCGATAAACGCTCAATAGGTTTAAAACCTGCAATCTGAACTTCTTTGGTTGATAACGTTCCAGCACCCGTTAATGAATTAAACACAGGTTCAAAATCCGGCTTCAATCCACCGGTCATCGTAAAATCGGAGCTTACTTTACCTTGCGCGTATTTCGCAATTGGTGCTAATTTGTCAATCGTCACAAAGTTAGTTGCCAATTGATTAATATCTACTTCTTTCAGCTTGTACGCGAAATCAAACTTAGGTTCTTGATGATTTTGTGTATTGTACTTACCATTCAGTCCGATTTCTCCGTCGAGTGCTTTCATGGTTAAGTTATCGAGTGAAGCAATTTCATCCTTCAATATTACTTGCCCTTTCACATCATTAATGACCATTCCGTCATACGTAAGTTTTCTGATTGTGGTAGATAATCCAAAATCAATATTCCCAGGAATAAGCAAAGGCTCTGCCCCTTCTGGCCCTTCAGGTGACGCACTTGCATCTGCCGTTTCAGTTTCTTCTGATGTTGGCATTAGTGCATCTAAGTCTAAATTGGCCGAATTGAAATTAAAGTTTCCTTTTAGCGGTTCATCACGGAAAAAGTATCCCATGTAATTCTCCACATCTCCTTTCATTTGAAAATCGGAAGCCCCCATTTTTCCCTCAAGATTGTCCAGTTTTAAAGCTTGAGGAGAAAATAAAAAGCGCATCACAGACACATCAATGGGGTCAGGAAAATCTCCCGAACCATATCTAAAGTCCGCAAGCTCGAGTACCCCTTCCGCCTTGAAGGCTTCATAATCTTCACGCTCCAGGGCAGAAATCCTTCCATCAATACTTAGATCAGATGTTAACACCCCATTGTAGGACTCCCCTTCGGCTAAGGGCATGACTTGTCCAATTTTACTCAAATCAACGTTGGCTAGAATGTGGGATTTCAGGTAAGGATCTGACATAGGATTACGCATCAGCAATTTCATATCAATTTCATTTCCTGCAAATTCCGCATGAAACTTAGATACCTCGAGTACCATTTTATCTAAATCTTCTCCTCCTGGGAAATTAGAGGCAGCGAGCAGCGTGATTTTCTCAATGGCTGCTGGGGCATCTGGATAATTGATGGATGCCGCTGAGATATCCGTTTTAAAATCCCAAGCTGGAAGATTTTTCTCATCCATTTTACCGGACACTTTACCCGTTAATGCCATACTTCCAGAGGCTATCATTCCTTCATACCCCGAATGATAAAACGCAGGTATTAAGGAAAGTAAATCTTTAAATGTCGCTTTTTCTGCATTTAACGAGATATCCATATCATCGTAGCCATCGAACATCTCGTAATAACCATCGAAGGACATTTTCACGGCATTCAACTGCAATTCATTTTCTTTTAAGGTATACTTGTCACTTCCCTCTTTAAACTCCATCAACAGGTTCATTACAAAATCTAGTTTCACCTCTGATAAATAGGAAATACCGTCCATTTCATAGGTTAATTCGTCGGAACTTGTTACCGTTTCAAAATCAATTACATCAGCAGAAAGATCTCCTTTTCCTGTATGATTCAGGTTCACGATTTCCGCAAACATATTGCTTAATTCATCTTTGTAATAGACATAGCCATTTTCGATGGAATATCCCGTAAGCGTTAACTTAAATGCACTTTCACTTTCTTCTTCACCATATTCCTCGGAAATCTGTTCCTCCGTTTTCATGATATCGTAATTTGCTACACCAGATTGTAAAACGCGTACATCAAACTTCGGCTCCACCAAACGAATTGTACCAATTTCAATGTTATCCCCAGCAATAACGCTCCAAAACCCAAGATTTGCCTCAAACTTCGTGATGTTCATGAGTTGAACCCCTTCGAACTGGTCTCTACCCGTTATGCTTACGTTCTCAAATTCCAACACCATATTGGGAAACGTACTGAAGAAGGTTAAATCAAAATCTCCAAGGGCTACATCTGCTTTGAGCATCTTATTTGCTTCTTGCAATGCGATATCTTTCAATTGATCTTTGAACAAAATCGGCACCAGTATGAGGGCCACAACGATCAAAAGCAAGCTAATCCCCGACCATTTAAGTAGCCGTTTAACAATACTTTTCTTTTTCGTTTGATTTTTCTCTGTCATTTTTTGGTATTTTGGTCACGCGGTAAAGTAAAATAAAACTTCTTTCTCATTAATTAGGGAAGTTAGGTAAAATTAAAATAAAAGCATGAAGTCGGCAGTGAATTTAACAGATTTTAAACGAAGTTTTATTACATTTTTAATTTGCTTCACAACGGTCACACTTGATGCTCAAATCATTACCGATACAGCACCAAAAGAAGATACGTCAAAAAAAGCGAATATCCCACCATCAAATAATGAAACACCATCATCTACAGAAATCTATGCCGGCATTTCACCGATGTATACTTTTCGAATGCTCGCAACGAATGAAGGGTTATTTGGTGAGCCAATCGGTGATAGAGCCAATGAGTTTGGAGAATGGGTGTCCTCCTACGGCATTGGTTTACGTTCTGGCCTTTCAACACATTTCGTGCTCGATATAGGAGTTAGTTCATCCCGCAATCGCGAATCCTTCAGCATCGACGAACATGATTCACTCAATCAATATTCGAACACGTATCGTCATATTGCAATCCCTATACAACTGGGGTATACCGTAGGTAATGAAGTGGCGTTTTATGCCAGTGTTGGACTTCAACCAAAGGCATTTTTATCTCAGCGTACCGACATGCTGTATAAGGATCCGGCGGGATTTGAAGTGGAAGAAAAAGAAATCGTTCGAGACGGATATAACCAATTTTTAATCGACGCCATTGGACGTGTGGGACTGCGGTTTCAAGCCAACGACAATTATGGTTTCTACCTCATGTGCGAAGGGTTTTATCAGCTAACCAATAATTACTCCGATCAAGGCCCCTTTATTCGACGTGCTTTCGGAGTAGGTTTATCGGTTGGGATACATGTTTATCTGTAAGGAAGAGTGAGATGGTTTGCAGTAGGCAAAAGGGGTAACGGTTTGGCTATGAGCAGTAGCGTCCCGTAGGGCGTTATTGCTTATAGGTTTTGTTAGCAGAAGTTATTGTTTTCACTCTACTTGGATAGTATTTATTCCTGAGGTTTAAAAAATATTTTTCCACATGGTTTGTCAGAATAAAACCAGAGAAAATACTTATGGAACTTGTTAATATAAAATATAAATAGGGGTTATAAAACAACTCATATTTAATCTGAATTTTGTGGGTAAGTACATTTATTAATGTATGAATAATGTAAATTGAATATGAACTAAATCCAATTTTACTTATGAAGTTCACACCAGTGTTTGTGAAAATAGAATCTAGTTTTTGATTTACTCTTTTGTCTATGACAAAACTTAATAGAAGAATTGAAAAAGATAAATAAAGTAGCGAAAAACCAATTGTTTTCACAAAAAAAGAAGGTACTGGATTAATGAAGGGAGTCCATAAAAGACATAAAAAAGACAAAATTAAAAGAGGTTTGTGAAAATTTAGATATAATCTTTTTAGTTTCTCAAATTTAAAATAGTAGAAATATGATAGTAATACACCGGCTAGTAGTGAATCAATTCTTAAATGTGTTAGCGTAAATAATTTAGCATTATTAAATAAGTAAAAGTTACTCATTAGTCTAAAACAGAAAATCGAAGTTAAAATCAACAAGATAATTCTAACAACGTTGTCAAACCACACATCTTTTTCTTGGGTAGCATTTTTAAACAAAGAGGTTTTGTGTCCGAGATAAAGAATACCAGCTATTCCCAAATAAAAATGTTCTTCGACAGCTAAGCTCCAACCCGCAGCATACAAATAACCCCAATTTGAAACGTAATTTTGAAGAAAAAACAAATCCCCTAATAGGTGTGATAATGAAAATTTACTATCTAGTATTTTTATTAAAAGATAGGGTATAGTCGTAACATAGAACAAAGGGTATATTTTAAATCCTCTTCTTATTAGAAATCGTTTTATATTTAATTGTCCAAAGCTATTGTATTCCTTAAAGAGAAGACCAGAAACTAAAAAGCCACTTAAAACGAAGAACAAATCCACTCCAATCCACCCCATATTTACCAAAAAATGATTTAAAGATGAATGTCTCATAAGTACTAGTATTATGGCTATTCCTCTAAGGAAGTCGAGTTCTCTTAATCTAATATATTGAGGCATTATTTTACTTGGGTTATCATGTTGTTTTTAATTTCTGCTAACGGTTACGCTAAAAAGCGTTGCTGTCCCGAAGGGTGGCTATGATTTTTAGCGAATGTTGTAGCCAGCTTTTATTCTTTAAATTCAGCAGTAAGTACTTTATTATTCGATTTATCAACGGTGAATATTACATTAATGTCTTCGTAATATACTTTCCATTCTTTCGAGTTCGTTCCGTCTAAAGTCTTAGGAAAAGATTTACTGTAATTTCCAGAAATATAGAAAATGTCTTTTCCTATCGACTCTGAAATTTCAAAGGAAGGAAGGTCTTTAACTTCTGCACCAGGCATAATATTTACAGCATTAGTAAAAAGTCCCTTTTGGTCTCCTAATTCAAGATTTCCATCATCTTTAGTTTTATAATATTCCTTGACTTTACTGTCGATAACGAAGAATTTATCTCCTTGTTTTTTTAATTTTTCAGTCTTGGTTTTCATGTTGCTTTTTGTAAAGTCAATTTGAGAGTAGAATTTATTATTCTCCTTGTACAGAATTATCTCAGACTCGTAACCAGAAAAATCACATCTCCATTTGCCAAGTGCTCCCATACTTTCTAATTCTTTAATCTCATCTTCCAGCATATTTTGTTCTATCAGTCTTAAACTGTCTTGCTTAATTTTATCTTTTAAAAGACTCTCTTGAGAAGACTCATTATCCTTTGAATCTGAAGATGTTTGATTTTGACAACCGAAGAGGACTCCTATCATTAGGAGTGCAAATACTGTTTTCATTTTCATAGTTTTTGTTTTTTTTAAAATTGGCTACAACTTATTTATACGTACCACAAAAGTGCACATATCCATCCAGCGTCAGCTGGATAAGCGCACCTTTTTGGCGGTTATTTCATTCTAAAAATAAACAAAAAACGCGATTTGGCCGCACCTATTACAAAAACGTGAGCATCATGTACTTCTACTTCTCTGCTTTGTTCATTCAATAAATTTGAAAAAACATATGCCCCACCAAACCTTGAACCTTATCAACTAGACGTACTTTTTAGAATTCCAAGTTGAAGTAATAAAAGTTACCCTCCACGTATTAGAATTATGCTATTTTTGTTTGCCAATTAAGATATACAAGAAATGAGTGAAATTGAAAATGTAGATTGCCTTATTATAGGTTCAGGACCTGCGGGATATACCGCTGCAATTTATGCTGCGCGTGCAGATATGAAGCCAATTATGTACGAAGGACTTCAGCCAGGAGGTCAGTTAACGACAACCAATGAAGTGGAAAACTTTCCTGGTTATCCCAATGGAATAACTGGACCAGCCATGATGATTGAATTAAAAGAGCAAGCTCAGCGCTTTGATACAGACGTTCGTCCTGGTTTCATTACGAAAGTAGATTTTTCGGGTGCAGTTCACAAATGTTGGTCAGACGATGGTAAAGAAATCCATGCAAAAACCATCATTATTGCTACAGGAGCATCTGCCAAATATTTAGGATTGCCTTCAGAACAAAAGTACTTGGAGTTAGGTGGAGGAGTTTCCGCATGTGCTGTGTGTGATGGTTTCTTTTACCGAGGACAAGAAACAATAATCGTAGGAGCCGGAGATTCAGCGTGTGAAGAAGCACATTATTTATCAAAGCTTTGTACGAAAGTGACGATGCTCGTGCGTAGAGACGAATTTAGAGCGTCTAAAATAATGGCTGATCGCGTAAAGAACACACCAAATATCGAAATTCTCTTCAACACTGAAACAGAGGAAGTATTGGGTGATGGTCAAGGAGTTACTGGTGCACGTATTAAGAACAACGTTACCGGTGAAGTGAAAGAAATTCCAGCAACAGGATTCTTTGTTGCCATAGGACATAAGCCAAACACAGACATTTTCAAGGATTACATTAAACTTGATGAAGTCGGCTATATTCAATACGAACAACCGGGCACTTCTAAAACGAATGTCCCTGGCGTATTTGTAGCAGGAGACGCAGCTGACAAAACATATCGTCAAGCGATCACTGCAGCAGGAACTGGTTGCATGGCTGCATTAGATGCAGAGCGCTACTTGTCTGCATTAGAGCATTAGAATAATTTTAATATATTTAAAGAAGCCGTTGAATTAAGTTCAGCGGCTTTTTTGTTGTTCGATGTTTATGATAAAGTTATCGCTGTCAAACAGAATAGCTAACTAAGAAATAATACATCCATACAATGTTCGTCATCTTAGCAAACAATTAAATGCGTAGTTCAAAACCCTTCGAACTAGTTCGTACGTTATGATTTAATTCATCATTTCGCGAAGGATAGAAACAAAAAAATCCCCATACAACTACATGTATGGGGATTTTAAAAAGTGGCGTCGACTTACTCTCCCACCCTCAAAAGGGCAG
>JAQWYK010000030.1 GCA_029254025.1 Crocinitomicaceae bacterium
GTACCAGCACCATCACAGTTGTCCGTCCAAGCAAGGTTAGTCATTGCAGGAACATCCCCAATACATTGTACAGTTACAGCCCCTGGAGGAGCTGAAAATACAGGTGGTTGAGTATCATCAACAGTAATTGTTTGCGAAACAGTAGCAAAATTACCACAGGGATTCGTGTACGTCCAAGTACGTGTTATAGTTAGTGGGCAACTCGCTCCATTGTTCGTCTCAACTGCTGCAACGGTTCCCGTTCCTGAGCATGCATCATTCCATGTTAGTAATGGGGCTGCAGGTACGTCTGCGATACATTGGTAACTAGCTGCTGCAGGTGGAGCTGCAATAGTAGGAGTGGGACATGGAATTGTGGTTAGGGTAATATCTACAATTTGTTCACAACCGTTTGCGTCTGTTACAGTAACAGTATATGTGCCCGCTACTAATCCAGTGGCAGTGCTTGCCACACCATTCGCTAAGTTATTTTGTGTCAATATAACGTTCCCTGATGAGTTTTCCCAAACGTAATCATAAGGAGCAGTACCCGCTTGTCCAGTGGCAGATGCAGACCCATTGGCAGCACCAGGACAACTTTCATTGGTGAAAGAGGTGAGTGGGATATCGCAGCAAACCATAGATGCCGAAGCTGAAGATTGTGCATCACCCGTACAAGCGATACTATTCCAAGATCCAGATTCACCATCTCCAGTGGTATTAACGGCAACACTCAAATCAGCACCAGCAGTACATCCGGGGTCAACAGTTAAATTCCAACAGAACGTCCAAGTACAATTTCCGTTGGTTGGATCACCAAAGTTTTGACCAGGATTCGTTCCTGCTATATTAGCATTGTCAAAATAAAATCCAGCACCAAAGGTCTGCCCTGTTGCAGTACTAGTTACAGAATTATAGTATGCCCAAGAACCAGCCCCTGCATTTCCTGGACCAGGCGTAGGATCATAGTTACAGTCCGAAGCCGGAACAGGGGAAGAAATAACCCCAGTCCAACCGGACCCCATGGTAATTTGAACACCGTGAAACCAATTAGTATTTTGCTCGCTAAATTCGCTCACTGTAAAACAAAATGTTACAACTTCTCCGGGAAGGTACGTTCCGTTATTTGGAGCAGGTGTGGACGTCAATGAAGATTGAACTAAACAATCATCACATTGAATGTCATTATCAACAGAAAGTGAGAAGTTAGGGTCGGTTCCTGTGTTGTTACCACTGATCTGAATATAATAAACTTGACCTATCTGTAGCTGCGTAATGACAAGACTTCCACTTCCAGAACCACCGACGGTAAGACATGATAAACCTGAAAGATTGCCGCAGGCACCTGTCCAGACACCTAAGTTCGCTTGCGGAAATCCAGAAAGGTTGATATTCGCAGTTGTTCCCGAAGCCGTAAAGCTATACCAAGTGTCGAGAGCTGGTGCACTCATGTTCCCACCACCTGTACAACCTGTTAGATAAGAGTAAGGATTTTCACCTGTTGCTCCAACGGTAGATTGATTGTTTAATGTGACTGCTGTACCATTTTGTAACCCACCTATACATGGGCCAGGAGTAGGAAGAGTCCCCAGACTTATTGCCGAGGCGCAATTATCGTTAGCTGGTTGTGCCTTTGCGTAAATGGAAAAGCCAACAAATAGGAATAATAGTAATATTTTTCCCGTTTTTTCAGAAAATATGCTCATTGTCAATTTAATTAATAATGTTTATTTTATTATCTGGACTAATTGCGCCTTCTATTCTTCGCAGAAGAACTCCTGAAGAAATTGACCAAGACACCTTTGAAGTCATTTCAACTGAAATACAATCTGATTCCACAGTTAAACCTGAATTCGCAAGTTCAGATGCAGAAAATATTCTGATGATAGAACCATCATTCAAAACAATTGTATTTCTGTTATTTTGTAAAAATAACCCACACAAATTCGCCGTCTCAAAGGCATTTTTAATCTCTATCATCGAATATTCAGATCCGTTTGAAATTAGTTCATAATAGTTAGAATTATTCTGACTAAGGCTTAATTGGCTCACAATCAAGGTAAGCAATAAAAGGAATTTCATAATTTAAAATTTTAACAAAAGATTGTAAAAGTACAAGCTTGATTCACGCGCAACTAACGTTTGCCGGTTCGGTTCGGTTGCCTTATTTAGAAGAAATAATTCACTTTTGTCCCAACAGGTTAAAAGACATCAGTCTTACCTTCTGTTAATGAGTGGGTAAATTGAAATATCTTTTACAAAAAAAAGTAAATGAGAACTCCTAAGAAAGAGAAACTCGGACAGAAATATTGGAGTTAACCATTGAATTATTCTTATTAACTTCGTGCCTTCAAGAATATTCATGGAATCAAAAAAGAAAAACCTTGCTATTTATAATAGCTTGAACCGTCAAAAAGAATCTTTTTCGCCTATCAATGGTGAATTTGTTGGCTTATATGTTTGTGGACCAACTGTGTACAATTTTGTGCATTTAGGGAATTGCCGAACCTTCATTTCTTTTGATCTTGTATATCGCTATTTGAAGTGTCTTGGGTATAAAGTAAGGTATGTCAGAAACATTACAGATGCCGGTCATTTAGAAAATGATGCGGAGGAGGGAGAAGATAAGATTGCAAAAAAAGCAAGATTAGAGCAGTTGGAACCCATGGAAATTGTCCAGCAATACACAGTTGATTTTCACTCTATATTGGACAGGTTCAACAGTATTCCACCAAGTATAGAGCCAACAGCCACTGGTCATATAATTGAACAAATTGATATGATTCAAAAGATTCTTTCCAAAGGACTGGCATACGAAGTGAATGGCTCAGTTTATTTTGATGTTGAGAAATACAATGCTCAAGAAGCGTATGGGGAGCTTTCGGGAAGAAAGATTGAAGACCTAATTGCGGGTACACGTTATTTGGACGGACAAGATGAAAAACGAAGTGCGTTGGATTTTGCACTTTGGAAAAATGCTAAACCAGAGCACATCATGAAATGGCCTTCGCCATGGGGAGTTGGTTTTCCAGGTTGGCATCTTGAATGTTCGGCGATGAGTACAAAATATTTGGGCGAACAATTTGATATTCACGGAGGGGGTATGGATTTAAAATTCCCCCATCACGAGTGTGAAATTGCACAAGGACAAGCTGCCACTGGAGTTAAACCTGTTCGTTACTGGATGCATGCTAATATGCTTACCTTGAATGGTAAGAAAATGAGCAAGTCAACTGGAAACACATTGCTTCCAGTTGAGCTTTTTTCTGGGGAGAATGATTTATTAGAAAAAGCGTATGACCCGATAGTTGTGAGGTTCTTTATGATGCAAGCGCATTACAGAAGCACACTTGATTTTAGCTCTGAGGCATTAAATGCTTCGGAAAAGGGTTTTCTACGTTTGATGGAAGGACTCAAATTATTGGAAGGGTTACCTACTTCGGCATCGTCCAGTCAGAATGTGCAGGAGTTAGTGTCATCTTTCTATGAGGCAATGAATGATGATTTTAACTCTCCAATTTTGATTGCTCATCTGTTTGATGGAGTAAAATATATTCATGCCGTGAATGCGAAAACAGCAACAATTAGTAAAGCGGATAAAGAGATTCTGTTATCGGAAATGCGCGCCTTTATTTTTGACGTCTTAGGGTTGAAAGAACTAGCTGTGGCAGGAGATAATAGTCTTGATATAGTAATGGAATTGGTATTGTCAATGCGGCAAAATGTACGAGAAACAAAAGATTGGGCTACTTCTGATGCGATCCGAGACAAACTGGCGCAAGCTGGCATTGTAGTCAAGGATAGTAAAGATGGTGTTTCTTGGACTAAGTCTTAATAGAAAGGAAGAAAATATAAGGTATAAAAAAAGAGTGGGAGCATGCTCCCACTCTTTTTT
>JAQWYK010000015.1 GCA_029254025.1 Crocinitomicaceae bacterium
CTCGCTTGTGCTCCACAATTCCTCGCTTCCTCGTTAGCGGCTGCAAAGATAGACCACTTTTTTATTCTGACAATGACTTTTTGTTTTTTTTTGAAATAATTCAACCGAACACACCTAACTACCTCATTAGAAAGAATTCAATCTGGCTTTTTTTTCAATTTGCTTTAAAAGAAATCTGTCTACTCGTATCAGGATTAGTCAATCCTATAAATAAATATACATACATATTAATTCAAGGTAATTGAATATTAGCAGAGGGTAAATTAGAAGAAATCCTTAATTTTGCAGCGCAATGAATCAATATAAAAAAGTAGCATTCTATACACTTGGTTGTAAGCTAAACTTCTCAGAGTCCAGTACGATTGCACGAGGATTCGAAGAAGGCGGCTATGCACGAGTTGAATTCGACGACACACCTGATGTGTTTGTGATCAATACCTGCTCCGTTACCGAGAATGCGGATAAGAAATGTAAGCAACTTGTAAAGAAGGCTAAGAAAATAAATCCAGATGCATTCATAAGTATTATCGGATGTTATGCTCAACTCAAACCGGAGGAAATCGCAAAAATTCAAGGCGTAAATCTGGTACTTGGGGCTAATGAAAAATTCAACTTGTTAGAGCACATAGAAAAATATGATTCAACAAGCCATGCGGTACACAATAGCAATATTAAAGAAACAAAGGAATTTGTTCCATCCTTTTCATTGGGTGATCGAACACGGTCATTTTTAAAAGTACAAGATGGCTGCGATTACTTTTGTACGTTTTGTACCATCCCATTAGCGCGTGGCAAATCAAGAAACGCTTCCATTGATGAAACAATTCAAGAGGCAAATAAAATTGCTGCTACAGAAATAAAAGAAGTTGTATTGACAGGAGTGAACATTGGTGACTTCGGTCAAGGTGGCGATGAAGATTTTTTTGGCTTGGTGAAAGAACTTGATAAAATTGAAGGTATCGATCGCTATCGCATTTCTTCTATTGAGCCAAATTTACTTAGCAATGAGATTATTGACTTTTGTTTGCGCTCCGCCAAACGATTCGTCCCCCACTTTCATATACCTCTTCAATCGGGATCGGACCTTCTACTAGAGGCCATGCGAAGAAAATACAATAGTTCTTTATACAGGAATCGCATAGAACAAATTAAATCCACGAACCCAAACACGTGTATTGGCGTGGATGTGATTGTCGGATTTCCCGGAGAAACGGATGAACAATTTATGGTAACATATAATTTTCTTAAAGATTTAGATATTTCATACCTACATGTATTCACATACTCTGAACGGGCAAACACAACAGCAAAAAAAATGGCCAATAGTGTTCCTATGCATGTTAGACGAGACCGAAGTAAAATGCTACACATTTTATCTGAAAAGAAAAAGCGTGCTTTCTGCACTTCTCAGCGGGAAAAAACTGGTGTCGTTCTATGGGAAAATGAAAACCACGATGGATGGATACATGGATTTACCGAAAACTATATTAAAGTTAAAAAACGCTTTTCTGAGAAATGCGTTAATACATTCGAGGAAGTTCGTTATGCTCGAATTGATATGGATGGCATCATGCTAGTTTATTAATTAACACCTAATAAACATAGACGTCCTCACGTTTTACCCAGAGCAATTGCTTCAAAGGACCCTCTATACATAACCATTCCTCGTCAGAGGTAATATCAATTCGGTGTCTCTTTCCTGGCAACAACTTTTCTTCAGATGCCAAACCTCCTTTCGATAGATATGTGGTTACAATATCTTGTTTGGGAAAACAAAAATGCTCCGAGCTCTGATGTGAAATTGCCCTATAACTGCCGTAAAGTATAAAAACCCACAGAGGTATTGTTAGTGCCAGTCTCCATCCCAATCGCTTATCAGCATGTAGAATACCCGAAAAAATTATCCATGCTAAGAGGAGCGAAAAAACAACAGAAAGAATCAACCATCCTGTTACGGAAATTGAAAGAGTCAAACGCTCAATACCCGCATATGGATGTGTCCAATACTCATCTGGATATATCTTGCTATGTGCGAGAGTCACATTTTCGATGATAATGTTATTCGAAGGCTCTTCTTTTAATGCACGCTCAAAAAAATAGATTGCAGAATTTAAATCCTCTTGTCCAGTATAACATAATCCCATATTATAATCAACCGCTACAGAGGAAGAGCTATCCGATAATTCCTCGAAAATCGACAATGCTTTTTCCCATTTTTTTTCGTGCAATAACTGGACCCCTTCATCGAATCTTGTTTGACTAAATGCATGACCAATAAAAAAGATAAGCATTATGTACACTAATTCCTTCATGGGTGTCCTTTATCGATTTGTACCAATATCGTTTCTGTTCTCGCAATCATTTCATCTGCTGAGTGAACTGCTCCCACTCCAAATCGAGCGCCATCGAAAACATCTAACAGCGCTAATAATTCATTAGTTGTTGGAACGTCAATTATTCCTTGTTCACCTTTTTCACAGATCAAACTTCTTGTTATCTCAGCTGTACTCACATTCCATTTTTCCGATAAATAAGTTAGTAGAAGAGCGCTCAACCCTCCAACTAATTCTACTCCTCTTTTTTCCTTTATTTTATTCAGCTCATCTTTGGCTCTTTTGAGTGCATTCTTCGTTGTTTTTCGCACAATAATTTCTTGCTCATTTTCTTTCCGATACTTTAGAAATAATCCCATGACAATTGCCAGGGCAATCGGCAACGAGGTAATTGCACCAAACCCAGGTAAGCTCATTACCGATTCCGATTTTCCTTGGGTATTCACCAACATCGGTCCATTGAAAACTGGAACAGCATCAACTTCAACACCCTCTTTCTTATTCGTTTTGGTAGAAGCATAATTTTCGTCAGGAATAACCTTTAAAAGCAAAGGAATGGTCGTTTGTGTTTTGTACTCAACCGCATTAGGATCAAAGTAACTCATTTCAATAGATGGTATTTCTACATCATTTGCTCGATTTACTTGAATATAATAAGTAATTATCTTAGAGCCTTCGACACCTCGGCTAGTAAAATCAGCCTTCGTTTCGACTGTTGGGTCACCATAAAGGATAAGACCTTTTGGCAAATTTAATTTGGGCGTTTCGATGTTGTGCGTGTTACCAATTCCAGAAATCTCTACTTCCATTTCAAACACCTTTCCTTGTTCTATTTCGGAAGACTTACCTTTTGATGCTATAGTAAACTCACCAACTGCACCAACAAAACTAGCAGGAGCGCCATCTGGTAATGGAATTACTTTAATAGAGGATTCATTCGATTTAATATTGACTCGTGCTGGATATAAGGAACGAGCATCAGTGCAATAGAGTGACATTTCAAATGGGGAAATTTCAAACGTTCCGGTACGCTCTGGAAACACAATTGATTTTCCTGCCCTGAATGTAAGTACGTCCTTTCCCTTTATGATTTCAAAATCTCGATCCACCTCATTACTTGTATGCAGTAATTCAGTTTCTGAAGGACCTTGAAACTCAAGGTTTTTGAAACGATCAATTTGAATAATGTCCACTTGAGCGTACATTTTTGCTTCTAGCAATACAGACTCTCCCTCATAAATCTGTTTAGCCGATTGCTGAATAATTCCAAATACTGGTTCATTCATGTTTTTGCCAGGATCTTCGCTAATCATATTAATCGGCTTAATCACGTTGACGACTATTGCATTGGACACCAGTTCCCCTGAAGGTGTGCGTAATTTTGCAGGGCCAATTTTATATTGACCTGGCTTTTCAAAAAATCCTGAGATTTTCTGATAACTATATTTTTCAACTTGAGCTTGATTGTTGATATAGTTAATCGAGGAAGACATGCCTGACTGAACACCACCGCTCTGATTAAATTCATCAGGCAATTCAAATTCCAAATCACCTTCCCAATTTGTGCGCAATACAATGATAACTTGTTGTCCCACTTCAGAAGTTGCAGGTTCAATTTGTAAGTCAATATATGGCTTTTGCCCCCACGAAAAAATGGCAGTTACCAAGAACATCAAAAGCATCAATATTCTCACCATCGCTTACCTGATTTAACTTGTTCCTTTTCTCCACCAGAACCCATACCATGCATTCTGCGCTTCGTCTCCATTTCTTTCTTCATCAATTCATCCAACATTCGTTCAGTCTTTTTACTCGAAAGCTTTTGTGCTTCCGACGATGAAGCTCGACCTCCTTGACTATTTCGGCTGGACTGGTTTTGACTATTAGACGGAGTTTGTTGACCCTGTTGATTTTGATTATGATGGTTTTGATTTTGTGGATTCTGATTCTGATCGTCTTGACTATTTTGCTGGTTTTGCTGGTCTTGATCTTGTTGCTGATTTTGTTGCTGCTCTTCCTCTTGTTTCTTCAACCGACGCTTAGCCTCAGCAAGATTGTATCGCGCCTTCTCATCCGACGGATTCTCGCGCAATGCTTCCTTGTAGCTATCCACTGCCCCTTGATAATTCTTTTGTTTGACTTGAGCATTTCCGATGTTATGCCATTTACGCGACTTTTCTTCGGAGGAACTAGATTTATCTAGGGCTGCATGAAATGCCTTTTCTGCCGCAGAATAATCCCCACTGCGGTAAGCTGAAGTTCCAATATCTTTAGATAAATCAACACCCTCCGGTGCTAAGCGCTGAGCCCTAACAAACTTTTCTTGAGCTTCTTTAAACTTACCTTCCTTATATGCTTTATGAGCCGCTGAAAGAGAGTCGCGCCAATTCTGACCCCAAGAAATAAAACTTGAAGACACAATTATCATTATGGCGATAGGCAATTTCACTTTTCGTTGGTATACGTTAAATAAGTTCGTAATGAATCAGCCATTAGCAATATCATTAAACAAAATAATGCAAATCCTAAGGGTAACCGATAACGATTCTCTTTTACTTCAAACTCCAAATCTACCGGCTTAGTTGATTTTAAGTTGTTAATTTGAGTTAAAAGAGGATTTACATTCGGAAATGCATCCGACGTGACAACAACTTTTCCTTCTGCCTGTTTCGCAATTTCAGTTAACATAACCGGATTGACTTTACTGATAACAGATTGGCCAGTTGCGCTTTTTAAATATCCAGCTGCCTTATTCGTTGGGTCAACAGGCACGAGAGCACCATTTTTAGAACCCAAACCTAACACCGCTAGTTCAATTCCTTTTTCCTTCAGCACTTCGATTGATGCTTTCACACCTCCTTCGTGGTCCTCTCCATCGGTAATTAGAACAACCACCTTTTTCAATTTATCCGTTGAAAAATACTCCGCCGAATTTTCCAACGCCACGGCTATATTGGTACCTTGGTTAGAAATCAAATCTGTTGACAACTCCTCTATAAACATTTTCGCTGCGGATTTATCAGCAGTCAATGGCAATTGAGGATACACGCTTCCTGCAAAAATTAAGATTCCCACCTTTGCACTTGACGAGGTATTCATTAATTGAGTCATCGCCCTTTTTGCAGCTTGTAAACGTGAATCACCATCGGACATATCCTTTGCATTCAACGATTGGGAAACATCGACTGCAAACACTAGTTCTACTCCACTTGCTTTTCCCGTCACTAATTTATTTCCGAAACTCGGCTGCATCGCAGCAATAACCAATAATACCAACACATTTCTAATTAAAAAATAGCGCACAAAGGAATAAATAGAAGAAACTGGTGTTAAAAATGTTTTCACCAATTCGGGAGTAGAAATGGAGCGCACATAACTGTTTCTTCCATTTAACTCCATGAAATAAAATACCCAATATATAGGAAGCAATATCCCTAACCACGCAAACTGAGGTGAAATGAATATAATTTTTTCTCCAAGCGAATCTGAGGAGAACTGATAAATCTTCAATAACTGATATCCAAGTAACCAAAAGAGTAACTCCCAAACACATACTGCTGCTATGATCAGTGATATTCGATATGTGTATGAAGCCTTATGCATTTCCTTTGAATAAATAACTCTCCAAGCTTAGGCCGAGAAAAATAATGATTAATCCATATACAATAAAGGTCAACGGATTATGCGGCGGCTCCTTATCAAAATTCTTCTCTACCATTCGTGTTTTCTCCATTTCCTCAATCTTGTCATAAATTTCTTCCAAAGAGCTATTATCTGTTGCTCGAAAATACTCTCCTCCTGTTAAACTGGCTATCGCTTTTAATTCTTTCTCGTCGATACTCACCATTGTATTTTGCAAAATCGGACCAAAAGCAGTGGGCACTGGCATAGAGACGTACCCATCTTTTCCTACACCAATTGTATAAACTCTAATATTCTTATTATTAGCCAATTCGGCAGCAGCCATCGGAGTGATATCTCCTTTATTGGATTCTCCGTCCGTTAATAAAATTACTACTTTTGATTTCAGTGAATCGCTCCTTAAACGTGTGACTGCAGTTCCCAAGCCGGTTCCAATGGCTGTACCTGGATCGAGCCAACCAGACTGAATTTCTTTTATCGCTTTTTTGAGAAATGAATGATTCTTCGTCGCTGGACAAGCAGTGTATGCTTCACCTTCAAAAACAACCAAACCTATTCGATCACTTTTACGACCTTCAATAAAATCTATTGCCACATTTTTTGAAGCCTCCAGTCGATTCGGTAAAAAGTCGGTTGCCATCATGCTACCTGAAATATCCATACAGAGCAATATATCTATGCCTTCACTATATTCCTCATGACCTTGAGGAGCTGAAGGATGATAGGGCTTACCCATAGCCAAAACGAGAAGCGACAAACCAGCAAACAATAAACTATACACTCCTATCATTAACCAACGTGCCAAGTCAAATTCGACCTCCTTCAAGTCTCTTTCTGACCGCGAGACCTTGAAAGACCCTGTTGTTTTCGTCCGCGTCCAATATCTAAAAAATAACAACAACGGAATGAGCAGTATCAACCAAAGCAAATGTGGTTCCATGTAATGGTATTCCCAAAACCGTATGGAGGTTAATTCATTCAACGTTCGCTAAATTTAGTGTTGCAACCTCATCCACAATTTGTCTTGCTTCATTGGTAATTCTATATACTTCTTCCCTAGGAGGCTGTGATTGTGCAAACTTCACCATGTCAGATTGATTCAACAACTTTACAATCACATCAATAGTATCTGACGCAATCTTATGTTGCATAAGCACTCCTCTAACTTCAGAGGTAGTGCACTCCATTAAACGCAACTGATAATGCTCACTTAAAAATTTCCGTACAATGACCGATAATTGAAAATAATATTCCTTCAAATCACTTTCATAACTTTTTCCTGACTCCAAGGCATTTATTTCTTGAATTATTCGATCGCGCAACGAAATTTCTTTCTCCTGATTTCCTTTCGACTTACGCCCGTATTTTTTCCAAACAAAGTAACTTGCTCCACAAAGAACCAAAAAAATCCACCAACCCTGCTTCAGGAGAAAAGTCAAAAGCGTGCTTTCTCCTTCTACCTCTGTAAATTCCTCGTTGATATCATAAATGTCTTTTGTAGGATCAGCCACTGGAGAAGTAATTTGAATCATGGCAGCTGGAAAATAAAACGTACTGTCTCCCAGTAGTATTCGTTCAGGAGGAATTATCACATACGCGCTGTCCCAACCTGTTAGCGTGTAGGTTCCTTTCCAAATGAACTGATTTCCATCCGTATATGACGTATCTTCAAAAAGGGCAAGTACTTCTAACTCATAGGGGACGTTTAATACCGCATCCGAAGAACCTCCAGAAGACTTTGCTGGCATAGTTCCCATGCGAATATCATAAATGGAAGTATGCAAAGATACTGGGCTAATTATAGAATATGTTAGGCAGAAGGGTTCTCCAATTTGCATCGTTTGTTTATCGAGGAGAGTTTCCAACTTCTGACCAATTGCGCAGCCCGTTAGGAGCAAGAAAATGATATGTAATTTAACCTGTTTCATCTTCTACGTTGCATGAATAAGGCATTGAGTGCCTTTAAATATTTCCCATGAGTTGATAAGGCCGCATAGTCAACACCGGACTTACGAAAGGAGTCGGATAACTTTTCTTCAAACTGTTGATAACGGTTATTAAACCTTTCCCGTACGCTCGGCAAGTTTGTATTCACCCATTTTTTGACGCCTTTCTCTGAATCGTAAAGTTGAACAATTCCTATTTTCGGCAATTCTCGTTCAGCTGGGTCAAATACACGAAGCGCGACCATGTCATGCTTTCGGTTTGCGATTTTCAACCCTTCAAAGTAGTCATTATCATCAATAAAATCACTCAAAACAAATCCTATACTACGCTTTTTAATCACGTTTCTGAAATACTTAAGTCCTTCGTTCAAATTCGTTCCTTTGCTTTTAGGGTTGAGATCAATGAGCTCACGTAAAATCATAAGCATATGTGTTCGGCCTTTCTTTGGAGGAATGAATTTTTCAATTTGATCACTCACAAAAATAGCCCCTACTTTATCGTTATTAATTGTTGCAGAGAACCCCAAGACTGCTCCTATTTCAAGCAACAATTCCCGTTTAGACCGCTCTATTGTTCCAAAGTTTCCCGAACCCGAAACATCGATAATCAACATCACCGTTAATTCGCGCTCTTCTTCAAAAACTTTTACAAAAGGTTCATTGAACCGAGCAGTCACATTCCAATCAATGTTCCGCACATCATCACCAAAATGATAATCCTTGACTTCAGAAAAAGCCATTCCCTTACCCTTAAACGCAGAATGGTATTCCCCAGAGAACACTTGTTTAGAGAGTCCCCGCGTTTTAATTTCAATTTCTTGAACCTTTTTAAGTAAGTCTTTGGCATCCATTTGTTTCAATTACGGAACTTCTACCCTACTCAAGATTTTAGCTACTAACTCCAATGGACCAATATTTTCAGCTTCCGCCTCATATGTCAATCCAATGCGATGCTGCAATACATCGGGGGCAATAGCACGAATATCTTCTGGAATTACATAAGCTCGTCCTTTTAAAAAGGCGAATGCCTTGCCAGCCAACGCCAAATTAATGCTTGCGCGTGGAGAGGCGCCAAATGAAATCAATGGCTCTACTTCTGGCATTCCATAATCCGTGGGAGTACGTGTGGCAAAAACGATGTCAATAATGTATTGTTCTATCTTCTCATCCAAATATACTTCACGAACAAGGTCTCTTAATCGTAATATTTCATCCGGATTTGTTACTTGACTCGCAGAATCCAATCCTGCCAGACGGACATTGCTTCTCAAAATGAGCTTTTCCTCTTCTTTTTTCGGGTAATCCAAAAACACTTTAAGCATGAATCGGTCTACTTGTGCCTCAGGCAAAGGATAAGTACCCTCTTGTTCAACCGGGTTTTGCGTCGCCATCACAAGAAAAGGTTTAGGAAGCGGGAATGTCTCATCCCCGATCGTAACTTGCCGTTCTTGCATCGCTTCCAATAATGCACTTTGAACTTTCGCAGGAGCCCTATTGATTTCATCTGCTAGCACAAAGTTTGCAAAAACAGGTCCTTTGGTTACACTAAACGATTGTGTCTTTTGATTATAAATCATCGTACCAGTAATATCAGCAGGCAATAAGTCTGGTGTAAATTGTACACGACTAAAATCTCCTCCAATAGTATCCGACAATGTTTTAATAGCCAATGTTTTCGCTAACCCAGGAACACCTTCCAACAGTATGTGACCATTTGCTAAAAGCGCAATCAACAATCGCTCTACCATACGATCTTGTCCGACGATGACTTTTGAAATTTCACGCTGCATGGCCTGAATCAAAGGTAACTCCTTCGTGATTTTGTCGGATAACAAACGAATACTTTCCGCCGGGGAAAGTTGATGAATATTCTGTTCTTCCATAGAAACGTACTTTATGTACAAATATCACCATACTCCTCTGCGTGGGCTTGCATGTGCTGTTAATTTTTGTTAACATTGCTTAGCTTAATTTATATACAAAAAACTAACATCAAATCCTTTAATTACGCCCAGATGCCTCAAACAACAGAAAGAAAATGCCTCGAATGTTCAGGAAGTCTAAATGGACGAAAAGATCAGAAGTTTTGTGGTGATTATTGCCGCAACTCATATAATAACCGACTCCACGAAGACGCCAATAATTACATGCGAAGAATCAATAATATCCTTCGGAAGAACAGAAGAATTCTGGACACATTAAATCCTTCTGGCAAAAAGACAGTTGACGCTCTCTTGCTCGCCGAAGAAGGGTTCAACTTTCACTATTTCACGAACATATACGAAACCAAAAAAGGAGACACCTACTACTTTTGTTATGACAGAGGTTATATTCGACTCGAAGACAATAAATTCATGTTGGTACACAAGCAGGAATACGTTCGTTAAAAAATGGCTCGGTAGCATACGGAAAAATAATTATCTGAATAAAACAAAACGAGTAGTTAAGGGTTATCTTTGCAGCAATCGAGAGAAATACGTTATGAAACAATTCGAAATCCCAGCATTTTATAAGTCACCAATAATTTCAAAGGTAAAAAACCTGAGAAAGGCCTTGGACCCTAGAAAAAGGGATTTCGAACCTACGTTACTCGACTTCGGATCTATTCAATTTTACATTGCGCGTCATTTTGGTTTTTGTTATGGGGTCGAAAATGCCATTGAAATTTCATATCGGGCATTAGCTGAAAATAAAGAAAAACGTATCTTTCTACTGAGTCAAATGATTCACAACCCAGACGTAAATAATGACCTAACATCTCACGGCATTAAGTTTCTTCAAGATACTGAAGGAAATCAATTAATTCCATTTGAAACACTCCGAAAAGAAGATGTAGTAATTATCCCAGCATTTGGTACGACCCTAGAAATAATGAATCAATTGGAAGAACTAGGGGTTGACGTTCAAAAATACAATACCACATGTCCTTTCGTTGAAAAAGTTTGGAACCGTTCTGAAAAATTAGGACAACAGGAGCATACTATTATTATTCATGGAAAATACAGCCACGAGGAAACTCGCGCCACATTTTCACATAGTTCCCAATCTGCTCCTTCAGTTATTGTGAAAGACTTAGCGGAAACAAAAATTCTCGCAGATGTCATCTTAGGAAATCGACCAAAATCAGACTTCGACGTTTTTTTCAAAGGGAAATGCACGGAGGGATTTGATGTTGACCAACACTTTACAAAAGTAGGGGTTGTTAATCAAACAACAATGTTGGCAGCGGAAACCCAAGAAATTGCTGACTTTGTGCGATTAACGATGGTCAAAAAATATGGAGCTGAGTCAATAAGCCAACACTTCGCAGATACGCGAGATACACTTTGCTACGCTACGAATGACAATCAAAATTCTACGCTTGGACTGTTATCTATTTCTGCAGACATGGCTGTTGTTGTAGGAGGATACAATAGCTCAAACACAACCCATTTAGTGGAACTATTAGAGCCAAAATTTCCAACTTATTTTATTCGAAATGTCAATGAAATTAAAAGCTCGTCAGAAATTCACCACTTCGATATTCACGCGAAACAGGAACGTGTTTCTACCAATTATCTTCCAACTGGTGAAAAACCGACATTCATCATCACCTCTGGTGCTTCTTGTCCAGATGCAATGGTAGATCGTGTTATTCACGAAATAATGTCGTTTTATGATGGAGTAAAGGATGCTGAAACCGTTATGACGGAAACTGAAGCTCTTTACACTATTTAATTAACTTCTAATACAATAAGGTCGTAGAATATATCCTCATTCTTTGGAACTAATCCCGGTAATCCATTAGGTCCATAAGCTTCTATTGCAGGAATATGAATCATCATTTTATCTCCCTTCTTACCCCTAAGCAACGCCTTATATAAACCAGGAACAATGTTCCCGTCTCCCATTTTTAAATCAAATGGCAATTTTCGTTTATAGCTATTATCATAACGCGATTTTGATTCAGCACTTACCCAGTAATGAATGCTAACATTTGAATCATGGGCTATGGCTGTTCTGTTTTCTTTTGTTTTTTCAATAATCCAAGTTCGAATGCCATCCTCTATATAATCGGGCTCTATCTTCTTAACTACCTTAAGAAGTAGAACATTATTCGCATTTGGAGGGACAACCCCAGGAATTCCTTTTGCCCCCCTCGCTAAATCTGACGGAATAAATATTTCCACCTCATCACCTACACGCAATTTCGTCAATGCAAAGTCCCATCCCTTAGTCTGTTGATTCCACCCAACAAAAAAAGGAATGTGCGCTTTTTTTACGAGGTGGTTCCCGTCATATACTGTCCCATCCTCTAATTGATTTCGGTAATCAATGGCAATTAAATCGTTCTTCTTGATCAGTTCTCCCTCACCTCGTTCGAACCATTTGATCCGAATACCATTATCATAATTAAGGACATCAACAGCCGCTGTGTCCAACTTATTATTTGGCTTGACTAACGAATCTTTGTTCGTTGTTTCTACCCCATCTCCGAAGAGTAATGAATCTAACTCAGAAGTAGTTGCCGATTCATTTTCAACACCATTGAGGTTACATGACGTTATTAGAACTGTTGCTACTAAAAAAAATACTATCTTTTTCATACTACTTAATATCTACCACTTCAACATCAACAACAAGGGCTTGTAATGGCGGTATCCTATTCAAATCACCTACCAAACCGTGACCTAAATGACTTGGGATAATCAACTTCGCCTTATCTCCTTTGGATAAGTACTTCATACCTTCTTGAACACCCGATTCCACATCACTTTTGTCCACTTTAAAAGTCGCTACTTCAGAGGCTACTGTTTTATAACACAATGAATCATCTAATAACCTTACTTCAAATGCCACTTCAACAATATCCCCTTCTTTTGCTTTCTCCCCCTCTTGATCCTCATATATCCAATACTGTAATCCAGTTCCGGTTGGAATCATTTTCCAATCTGGTCGTCTTTTCAAGTAGAGTTGAATATCAATTTGTTCTTCGAAAACAATATCCTTCGAGAAATTGGTACTTTTCTCTTTCGACCAATCCACTGACTTTTCAGACGATTCCTCTTTAGGTTCACAACTAAATATCCCTACCAATAAAGTGACTAGAAAAATAGACCGCATTATTCATTTCTTAAATTCTGGTAATACCCTTTTAACTTCGGCAATCGCCTCTTCTATGGTTCCTTCAAATTTCCCTCCAGATGCATTGGCATGACCTCCTCCGTGAAAGTATTTAGACGCCATTTCATTAATCGGATTATCTTCACCCTTTGAACGAAATGACATCTTAATATACCCATCACCCTCGGATAGAAATATACTTTTTTCTACTCCCAATATAGATAAACCAACATTCACCAATCCTTCTGTATCTCCTTTCTGGTAGTTGTAACGTATAAGTTCCGATTTGGTTAAAGACATTATCGCTGTTCGTTCATACTCCAATACTTCTAGCTTATTATCAATTGCGTATCCACGAAGTTTTAAGCGACTAGTGGTATTCGTATCGAATACAGCTTCATGCACCTTCGCATTAGAAACGCCTATCTTTAGTAATTCTGCAATTACCTCATGGGTATGAGGAGTTGTACTAGGAAAACGAAAGGAACCACTATCCGTCATAATTCCACAATAAATTGCCTCTCCCATTTTCATATCAATCAAATTACGATCACCTAATGAAACAATGAAGTCAAAAATCAATTGAGCTGTCGAGCATGACTTTATATCGGAAAAACTCAAATCAAATTCATCTGAAGGATACAAATGATGATCTATCATGATTCGGTAAGCACCAGACCCCTGAATCATTTCTTCCATTTCGTTACCTGTTCTATTCAATGCATTGTAGTCTAGACAGAAAATAATATCCGCATCATTGATCAATTGTTCCACATGTATAAACTCTTCTTCGAGATTAAGAATTTTATCAAAACCAAATAACCAATTCAAGAATGGAGGAGCTGCGTCAGGATGACAAACGGTTACATTAATTCCCTTTTTTGTTAAGTAAAGGTAAAGTGCCAAGCTACTTCCAACCGAATCACCATCTGGAGATTTATGAGAAGTAATTACTACTTTTTTGGCCTTAGATAACTTTTTATCAAACAACAAGATTTTATTATCTGAAAATTCTATTTTGTCATTTAAATTCATGCTTCTATCAATAAAAAAGATAATCTACTTAGGATTAAAAGAGATAACCGGCACACAGATAGTATCAAAAAAGGCTACTCCTTTTCGAGTAGCCTTTTTAAGCACTATGAACAAATCATTTAAGCCCAATATCAGGCATCCGGCGTGTCTCAACACATATTGCAACACATTGAACAACATTCTCTTTTTCAAAAGAGGTAAGAGAAAGCTTCATGGTTAGCTTGCGCGTTTTAGAAGAAGAGAAAGTGATTTCTTCTTTTTCTTCTTTATTTGTTTTACTATCGAATACCACTTTATCTACTCTATCATATACCCACTCACCATCAATCATCGTTTTTTCGACCTCGGTATAATATAACTTAAAATCTACATTTTCAGAACTTATAACATCAACTCCAGCCAAGGTATTTACTTTATACTCCATACCTCTTTGAGCAATGAACGTGTATGTATATTCTTGCCCTGACATTAACGCACCTGCCTTAGACTGAGAACTTTCTGACCAGCCGGCCTTTCTGTCTGGCTTCATCAATTCAGATGGCGAAGGACATTGGGAGAATGAGAAGTGAGAAGCTAAAACCGTAAAGACAAGCGTTACTATGTTTAAAATTATTTTCATTTTATTTAATTTATGCTGTAATCGTATTTCTAAGTTTGTTAATTAATTCTTTCATTGAATTATACGAATCGGCCGTAAATAAGCATGAATCACCTCCATATAAAACCATAGAGTTTCCTTCTTCTTTTTTCACCTCTACCTCAGTAGATTCGCAGTCTAATGATTCGTAAGCCTGTTCAACCGAAGCTAACATATCAAGTACTCCGTTAACATCATCATTGTTTTTGTATTCACCCATAAAATCAATCAAATTCTCTAACACATATCGTTGTTCAGTTATACATTCCTGAATAAGTAAATCGTTATTGTATTCGCCTGCGGAGTGAAATAATATATGCATTGTTTCAATCCAACCACCGGCGAGGATCATAGCCAATTCGGGTGACTTGTCATTTTCAACCATCTTGTTATAAACCTTTAAGTAATTATCAGAAGAAATCTCATATAATAATTCAGAATTATCTTCTGCTTCCTCTATCATTAATAATAAATCTTCCCCAAACAACTGAGAAACACCAAGTTTGGTTGCTAATCTATCTAAACCAGATACATAATTCATAAAAACACTTTTACCTTGATTGTAGCGCATCATGTACGAAGCATCCGCGGTATATACACCGAGATTCAACGAAATCGATTTTGGTGATGAATATTTATCTAAACTTTCCAAATCGTGAATCAAAAGTAGATCCAACTCTCCTCCAATATTCTGTAATAAATCAAATTGCTCATTTGGGGAAGGAATAGTGTATACAACCTTATTAATTGATTCTTCTGACGTTTCGTTGGATAAGTCAAGCTCAACTTGCTTAACGCCTTCCTCATCTTGAC
This sequence comes from Crocinitomicaceae bacterium, assembly GCA_029254025.1. Classification (GTDB taxonomy): domain Bacteria; phylum Bacteroidota; class Bacteroidia; order Flavobacteriales_D; family Crocinitomicaceae; genus JALQTG01. Next base: position 15,510 of record JAQWYK010000015.1, read on the forward strand.
ATCCGAAGAAAAGCAATGAGAACGGGAGTAAATAAACTATTTTTTTCATTTTTTGGGATTTATCTGTAGGAACAAAGATACAATTATTCTTTGATAAATGATAGGGAGGACAAAGTTTCATATTTTAAATTACATTTTATTTCACATTATGTTTGATACACTATATTTGGGCCACTTGAAAAAACTAGGTTTACATATACTCTGTATTTGCTTCACAGTGGTGAATGGAATTTCTCAAAAAGAAATAGAGGCACTATCTACCAATGAAACAATAAAAATCGATGGTTTGTTGAATGAAGCGCCTTGGGAAAATGCACAAATAGTTGAGGACTTCACCCAAATAACTCCAGACGCCGGAGCTCTATCCAAACATCAAACAACTGTTCGCGTAATTTATGATAACGATGCCCTCTACTTAGGTGCGCACTGTTACAATGAGGTGGAAAATGTGAGTCGTATACTTTCACAACGCGACCGATACAATTCAAACACCGACTATTTTTCCTTGCTCCTAGATACCTACAGGGACCAGTTGAATGGCTTCGTGTTTTCAGTTTCTACAGAGGGGGTTCAGTATGATGCAAAAATTTACAGTGGTGATTACAACTCAAAACTCGACATGATATGGTACGGTGAAGTCAACCACTCAGACTCTGGTTGGACAGTGGAGATGAAAATTCCATACAGTGCGATTCGATTTGCGAAACAAGACGAACAAGTTTGGGGAATAAACTTCACCCGTTATGACAGTTACAACAGAGAGGAATCTTCTTGGAACATTGTCAATCCAGACCTTAATAACATCGTTACCCAAGCTGGAATTCTAAATGGAATAAAGCAAATAGAACCCCCTTTACGGCTTTTCTTAGCACCTTACTTTTCGAGCTATGCAGAACATTTTCCGAATAACATTGAAGGTCAAAGTGACTGGACCTATTCTGTGAACGGTGGAATGGATGTGAAATATGGCATCAATGAAGCATTTACCTTAGACATGACATTAATTCCTGACTTTGGACAAGTCGTTACGGATAATATTGTACTTAACTTATCCCCATTCGAAGTGTTTTTTGCTGAAAACCGTCCATTTTTTAATGAAGGAACTGAGCTCTTTGAAAAATCAGGTCACTTTTATAGCAGGCGCGTTGGTGGTTCACCGATCAATCGTTGGAAAGCGTTTACCGAAAAATCGGATACTGAAGAAATTATTGAAAACCCATCTGTTTCACAGCTTATCAATGCCTCAAAATTCTCTGGTCGAAACAAAAATGGATTGGGTATTGGTGTATTCAATGCTATTAGTGCGAGTCAATTTGCAACTCTTCAGGATACGATTTCGCGCGCCATGCGGAGGGTTGAAACAGCACCATTAACGAACTATAACGTATTGGTTCTTGACCAAAACTTAAAAAATAATAGTTCTGTTACTTTAACGAATACAAATGTATGGAGATCAGGCGAAACTTATGATGCCAACTTGACCGCAGTAAACTTTAACCTTAACAACGCACAGAACACCTATTACTTGAACGGGAATGCTGCAATATCTCAAAAATACAGTGCTCTAGGAAATGGCTTTGGCCATACATGGGGAGTAGATGTCGGGAAACAGCGTGGTAACTTTACCTACAATTTAAACTATTTCGAACAAAGTGATGATTACGATCCAAATGACCTCGGTTTTTTAACAAATAGCAATAAGCGGGTTGCTTCATCAACAGTCTCGTATCGCATCTACAAACCCTTTTGGAAACTCAATAGCTTTCGCGCGTCAATAACAAACAATTACGAGCGGCTTTACCTACCTAATAAGTTTACATCTTTCAATTATTCAGGCTCTATCATCGCTACTAATCGAAAGTTTCACACAGCCGGAGGGAATATTTTTGGAAGCTATTCGGAAAATTATGACTTCTTTGAACCACGAACGCCCGGTCGTTTTTTTGTTCGTCCAAGATACTTCGGAGGTGGTGGATGGATCTCCTCCAATTACCAGCGCATTTTTGCATTAGATGTCAATCTTAATGCTACAGGATATAACACACCAGGATGGATGGATTTTTCTTTCGAAATATCTCCACGCCTTCGTCTAGGAAAAAAATTATTTCTGGTATACCGTTATGGAGAAGAATACAATATGAATCAGAGGGGGTATGCTATTCCATTCCTCACTCCTGAACAGGAAGAAACCGAGATCATATTCGGTAAACGGGATGTATATTCTTCTACCAATACCATCGATTTAAACTACACTATTACGAATAAAGCCGGGGCTACATTTCGCCTCCGTCATTATTGGTCTACAGTAAAATATGATGACTACTATTCACTTGAAAACAATGGGCTATTGACGCCGACTGAAATTAGTAACACCAATAGTGAAGGTGTATCATATTATAATACGAGTTTCAATGCGTTCAGCATAGATCTCGTATTTCGATGGATTTTCTCCCCAGCTAGTGAGGTCAGTATCGTTTGGAAAAACAATATCTTCACGAGCAATTCGGATGCCAGCATCGCTTACCTGAGAAACCTTGAGCAAACTTTGGCTACGGACCAACTGAATAGTCTATCTATACGGGTTGTTTATTTCATAGATTACCTTACAATTCGTAAGTTCGTACAACGAAATAAAGCAGTGGATTAACCAGTCTTTGTCAGAGTTCTATTTTACTCGATTAATCGATTATTTTTATTAAATTCGCCAACTCGAAACATTGAAATTTTAAGAATATGAATTACGATATTATAGTTTTAGGTAGTGGTCCTGGAGGATATGTTACTGCCATCAGAGCCTCTCAGCTAGGATTAAAAACAGCCATCGTTGAACGCGAATCACTTGGTGGAATTTGTTTGAACTGGGGATGTATTCCTACAAAGGCATTATTGAAAAGTGCCAATGTATTTGAATATCTTTCTCATGCTGAAGACTACGGAATTAAAGTAAAAGGCGGAGAAGCTGACTTTGGTGCAATGATTAAACGAAGCCGCGGAGTTGCCGATGGAATGAGCAATGGTATTCAATTCTTAATGAAAAAGAATAAAATTGATGTGCTTAAAGGAACGGGGAAAGTTCTCGCTGGAAAAAAGGTAGAAGTAACTGATGAGAAGGGGGAAAAACAAACCTATACTGCGGATAAAGGATTAATTATCTCAACAGGTGCGCGCTCGCGTCAATTACCTAACCTTCCACAAGATGGTAAAAAGGTTATTGGATACCGCGAGGCTATGACATTGGATAAACAACCGAAAAAAATGGTAGTTGTAGGATCCGGTGCAATCGGGGTTGAATTTGCTTATTTCTATAATGCCATTGGTACGGAAGTAACAATTGTCGAATTCATGCCGAATGTGGTTCCTGTTGAAGATATAGATGTTTCTAAACAACTGGAGAAATCATTGAAGAAGCAAGGTATTAAAATTATGACTGAATCTTCTGTAGAGAACGTGGATACTTCTGTTAGCGGTTGTAAAGTAACCGTGAAAACAGCTAAAGGAGAAGAGACCATCGAATGTGATGTTGTTTTGTCGGCTGTCGGAATTGAAGCAAACATTGAAAACATTGGTTTAGAAGATATAGGTATTGCAACAGATCGTGGTCGTATTTTGGTCAATGATTATTACCAAACAAATATACCTGGATACTATGCTATCGGTGATTGTGTACCTGGTCCTGCATTAGCTCACGTTGCTTCAGCAGAAGGTATTATCTGTGTCGAGAAAATTGCTGGTCACCATCCAGAACCTATGGATTATAACAACATCCCTGGATGTACCTATTGCTCACCAGAAGTAGCATCTGTTGGATATACTGAGAAGGCTGCAAAAGAGGCTGGTTATGATATTAAAGTTGGTAAATTCCCTTTCTCAGCATCAGGAAAAGCAAGTGCTGCTGGTGCTAAAGATGGATTCGTTAAACTTATTTTTGATGCAAAATATGGTGAACTTCTAGGAGGTCACATGATTGGATTGAACGTCACCGAAATGATTGCTGAAATTGTAGCCATACGCAAATTAGAAGTAACAGGAGAAGAGTTGATCAAGACTGTACATCCTCACCCTACCATGTCTGAAGCGGTTATGGAAGCGGCAGCCGCGGCTTATGGAGAGGTAATTCATTTATAAAATACTTAGTAAAACTTAAGGTCGAAAGTGGAAGTTGTTCATCAATTTTTCGCTTTCGACTTTTTTATTTCTTGAAATGATGAAACTCATACTACCTTTTTTCTTTCTCCTTTTTTTAGGTTCAAGTTTTGGACAAACACCTTCGGATGTAGTTGAAGCACAATTAAAGGCGTATAACTCCAAAGACATAGATGCTTTTATGAATGTATTTAGTAAGGATGTTACCCTCTGGAATCTTGGAGATAGTTCACCATGGGCAAAAGGTGAAGAGCAAGTTCGATCAGTTTATGCGAAACTCTTTGAAACTTCCCCAAAGTTAAATAGCGAGGTGATTTCGAGAACAACCATTGGGAATAAAGTACTAGATTATGAACGCATAACCGGCCGGAAAGAAGGGGATGTACTATTTCTTATAATGGTGTATGAAGTTAGCGAGGGGAAGATTTTCCGGGCAACTGCCATTAGGGAATAGACCATTATCCTTTACCAGAGGAACATGTCATCTACCATTCGTGTCACGCTGGAACCCCAATTAGAAAATCGTTCAATTACGAGAGCACGGAGAGAATCTTCGTTGTACCAGTCCTTTGATTTACCAGTGGGCATGTTTTCCGCAACATTCACTTTCATCGCTTGAACTTCTTTTGCAAAGTAAACCACTCCTCCATCCTCTGTTGCCAGTCCTAAGATGACACCAGGGAGGCCATTAAAGGTTTCTGGACCCGTTGATGAAATTAGCTCTTCAGCGTACCACGCATAAATTCGGACAGAATCATTTGCTTCCCAAACTGCCTGCTTACAATTGTATCCTGCAATGTTTCTGGAAGACTCCGTAATTTTCCAGGCACGTCGATTTAACGAATCTTTCAAAAGCACTTTTGTCCCCCAAAATGAGAATTCCTGCTTTCGAGTTCCTGTGTTCAAGTTTTGATACGATAAGTTCTTCATTGTTGACCATTCCCTTTCATCTGGAATATCTGATTCAATAGGAACAAATACACTTGATGTATCGTTAAAGTGAAGTTCGAATAAATCAATTTTCGGTTTCTTCATGTCGCCTTTCATCCATCGGTTCATTTCCTGCCCCTTGTACCTTTTTTCAAGGTTCGTACGACGCTCAAAGACAACTTTCCCCTCATAGATCTGACCAAAAGACAAACCTGATACGAGCAGTGCAACTCCCCACAACATCATTTTAGAACATACGCCCTCTACCCTCATCTTCTTTTGTTTTATTGTTGTTAAATCGTAATGTAACACCTACCATAAAGTAGCGTGCAATAATGACATTCCTAGTATCCGTAATCACGTTATTGTTGATCGAGCGATTAATACCTACGTTTTGATTCAATATGTCGTTTGCCTCAAAATGAACAATCAAGTTCCCATTCTTTCCAAATCTTCGATTCAGCTTAGCGTTCCAAATAAATGGATTAATATTGAATCCTTCGGCACGCTGTGTATTGATAATATAACGTGCATCACTCTCAATGAAGAAGCGGAACGGTAACTCGAAGAATACCTCTGCATCATAGCTCTGAGACCAAAATGGTTGATTAGCGCCTAGGGAAAGTGAACTTCTAGGGTCAGCATACGTAATACTTGCGCCAATGCTTACTTCAATCGTATCGTTACGGATACTCAACTTTGAACCTGCGGTATAATTCCAATTTTCAGTGATGTTTTCAAGATCATTAATTTCTGATTTAAAATTTGAATAGGAAATATTTACGTTCGGGTCCCACCGCAAGAACTTATCAAACAAAGGAACTCCTCCACCTGCAAAAATACCTGCATAGAGAACTCCATCTACGTTGATGGCACTTGAAATTGTTCTTCCATCCGGTAAATAAAGAATGGAACTTGAAAATGAGTTATTCGTATAATTCGCATACGCTGAAGCCCAAATATACGATTGCTCTAGTGCATTCCATTTATTGTAAAAGGCATTAAATGCATGGTTGTAATTTGGCACTAAATCTGGGTTACCAATCACTAAATTATTTGGGTTAGTGTTGTCCGGAACAGGTTGAAGCTGGTTCAGCGATGGCTGGTCGGAACTTGCTGTATAGCTAAAACGGAAACGCTGTGAGTTACTAAACTTATAGGTATATTCTACATAAGGAAGTAGGTCGTTTACGTTTTGTGAGATTACTTCACCGTTCATATTATTCAGGTTATCAATCATCACATTTCTCGCACGTGTTCCAATACTGATTGTTTGTTTCTTAGGCGTCCAAACAATACCCATTCCCAATCGATTCTCGATACGGTCATTCGTGAAATCATTTGAGTAAAAAGCACTGTAATCTGTATACTCTCCAGAAGCTGCTCTATCATTCGTAAGGTTCGCCTGCTCCCCATAGAAATAATCTAATTTATATTGGAAGTTCAACTTAAATCGTCGCGATAATGGTTCGTCAAAATCTACCAAAGCGCGATGACCTTGGGTTTTATTCGTGATGTCTCTGCGCTGATCTTGATTGAAATTAAATGTTGAATCTGTCGGATCAACAATATTAAATATCGTTGACTCCATAAAATTCTGCCGCTCATTGTCACTATACCCATACTGGTATTCTGCCGTCAACTTACGATTCCGCTTGTTGAACTTACGAATCAACTTAACGTTTACGTTTCCTTCGAGTCCTTCCGCTAAGCTTTCATTCACTACTTGAGTTCCATTAGTACGTAGCGAAGATGAACTGAAAAAATCCGTTGTATTATTGCTAAATTCAGACTCATTTCGGAGCGTAATGTTAGAATTTAATTCCAACGTAGTTAAAGAATCAAGTTGTTGTTCAATCGTGAAATTAATCGTATGAGAAACCTGACGTTCATCTCTAAATCTTGATTCATTTGTATTGTAAGACGTATCCGCAAAAAAGAACTGGGACGTTCTAACTTCCTGCTGCACCAGTGCATTGTCGTTGTACGTATAATTCAACCCTATTTTAGTATTCTTCCCTACTTTATCCGAATAATAAAAACCTCCCTTATAAGAAGTAGGCAGACCTTGTGCTTTATTACTATTACCCATAAAACGAGATTGCCAGCCTCCGCCCATTTCGTTCGTTAAACCAAAACGCGATGCATCTCTGAAATTAAATCCTGAATTGGGCGTATTGGATCCTAAACCAAAAACTGAAATTTTAAAGTCCTTATTGAAATAATTCGTCAATAATTCCCCTTGATAAAAATTTCGTCCACCGGGCTCTCCTTGTAATTTCTCTGAATTAGCACCAGCTAAGCCTGAGACCTTTCCAAAGTATCCTTTTTTCGCATCTTCTTTCAGACGAACATCGAGCACTTGAATCTTTTCCTCTGAATTTCCTCCGGAGGTCTCATCTTCGGTCTCATAAATCTCAACCGTAGAAACGCCATCTGCCATTAAGTTTCTCGTCGCAATTGTAGGATCCGCACCAAAAAACTCATCACCGTCTACTAATACCTTCGTCACTTGACGACCTTGAGAAGTAATGTTTCCGTCGCCATCCACCGTTATACCCGGTAAATTTTTCAACAAATCCTCCACGACTGCATTTTCCTTTCTTGCAAATGAATCAGCCACGAACACTAACGTATCACCACGAAAATAAATCGGCTCTTTATTCGCGTAAACTACTACTTCCTCTAATTTAGTCGAAACATCTGGCAAGATTATATTAGGAATATCGATTTCATTGTTTTCAGCACTACCGATGATATAGAAACGCTTGTCATCAAAATTATGATGAGAAACAACCAACTCCATTGTATCAATTGGAACGGATGTTAGCTCGAACGATCCATCTGCTTTTGAGCGAGTAAATCCAAGCATTAACCCATCCGACAAACGTATCGCCATAACGACTGCGTTTTCGAGCGGTTTATCATTAATAGTATCGTTGACAACACCCGTAAAACGCATGTTTTGAGCAGATGAAAAACCCGCGAGCATACACACAATTCCTATAAACAGTAATCTAATGAACATAATTCGTTTAGTTTGTTTCGAAATTAAACCATTAAATAGCGTCGTTGTTCCAGATTGTGACAAAAAAACCTAAAAAAGGTTAAACGACGGATTCTACTATTTAACTGGTAAGGGGATTTTTGTAAAATAATCCAAAACAGAAAAATCTCATGACGATGACCAAATGAAATCCTTTAAATCAACCCTTGCGTAATCGAACAAACTCCCAAAGCACAACACCAGCACATACAGAAACATTTAAGCTATGCTTCGTGCCGAATTGTGGGACTTCAATAATTTCGTCGCTTCGATCAATTACCAGTTGATTAACGCCTTCCACCTCGTTTCCGAAAACCAAGGCATACGTTTCTTTGGAATCTAAAGTCAACTCATTCAGCAAAGTTGTTTTTTCAGCTTGTTCAATCGAACATATCCGAACATTTTGATCTTTGAGGCTCCCCACTAAGCCGTTCACATCCTCAACGTACTGCCACTCTACCGACTTCGTTGCTCCAAGTGCAGTTTTTTGAATCTCGCGGTGGGGGGGTTGTGCCGTAATTCCGCAGAGATATATCTTTTGAACGTTGAATGCATCTGCTGTTCGAAAGAAAGAGCCAATATTGTTCAAACTCCGAATATTGTCCAGAACAAGTATAATGGGGAACTTTTGTTGCGCCTTAAAATCTTCTGTGGACAAGCGATTTAATTCCCACAATTTGAGTTTTCTGTTCATAAAATTTAATAAATCAAAAGTCTAAAACTTGAAATAAGCCCAATAGACCATTAACTTCGTGGTGCAAAGTAACACAAACAAATTTACATTGGCTAAAACAAAGGTTGAAAAAGGAAGCAGTGAGACTCCGCTCATGCAACAGTACAACAAGATTAAAGCGAAATACCCGCAGGCACTTTTGCTTTTTCGGGTAGGCGACTTTTATGAGACCTTTGGAGAGGATGCGATCAAAGCCTCTAAAATCCTTGGGATTATTCTCACAAAGCGGAAGAATGGAGCAGCTGCACACATCGAACTAGCAGGGTTTCCTCATCACTCCTTAGACAACTATTTACCTAAATTAGTGCGCGCAGGGCAGCGTGTAGCGATTTGTGATCAACTCGAGGATCCCAAAATGACCAAAACTATTGTTAAGCGAGGCGTAACAGAGCTCGTAACACCTGGAGTAGCTTTGAATGACCAGGTTTTGGAACAGAAGAAAAACAATTTTTTAGCAGCTATTCACTTCGACCCGAAAGGAAATGGAATTGCCTTTTTAGATATCTCTACCGGAGAGTTTCTAACAGCACAGGGTGATTTAGCATATATTGATAAACTATTGCAGGGGTTTCAACCAACAGAAGTATTGTTTCAGAAAAATAAGCACAAATTATTTGCTGAACAATTCGGAGACAGTTTTTACACGTATAAGCTGGAAGACTGGGTGTTCACCGAGGATTTCGGAAGAGAGTCATTGAACAGTCATTTTGGCACTAAAAATCTGAAAGGTTTTGGTGTGGAAGATGTGAACTTTGGAGTAATTGCGGCTGGCGCCATCCTACATTACATCAATGAGGCACAGCACGTTCGCATTGGCCATATCTCAAAAATTACGCGCATCGAGGAGGAAAAGTACGTCTGGCTTGACCGCTTTACGGTGCGCAATCTTGAGCTCATTTCGTCGCTCAATAGTGATAGTGCTACCCTCATACACGTGCTGGACGAAACAGTCACCCCAATGGGAGCGC
>JAQWYK010000002.1 GCA_029254025.1 Crocinitomicaceae bacterium
GCAGGAAAAATATGCCCCCCTGTACCTCCACCAGAAATTACCGCTCTCTTAATGCTCATGTCACCTTTTTGTTTCAGTTGATAAATTATTATCTGGATTTCGCTTATTTGCAATACTCAATACAATTCCCAGCGAGACACAACTCATAATCATGGCAGACCCACCCATTGCCAGAAAAGGCATGTTCTGTCCGGTTACTGGTATGATACCGGTGCAGACTAACATATTAATCATCGCTTGCGATAAGATTAGTAACCCTATTCCTACACAAACATAAGTTTCGAACAATTTCTCTGCATTTAACCCAATCCGAAGTATGCGGTAAAAAAGCACCAAATAAAGAAAAATGAGTATCATAGCGAAAAGTAAACCGAACTCTTCTACAAAGCTCGAATAGTAAAAATCGGCATACGCCTCTGGTAAATACTGTTTCAATTTACCCGAACCTACTCCTACTCCGAAATACCCGCCATTATGTATGGCCAATTCAGCATTAATAGCTTGGGCATTATCAAAGCTGGAGGCATTATCACCATAAGCTTTGAAAAATCGGCTCATCCACGTATCGAAACGCGGTAAAATATTCGCCGCAGGTAATGCAAGATGTGTTAGAATTACTAAACCAAAAGCGCCTAGCCCACTCCCGATAAATGTTAAAACCTTCCCAATTGGCACGCGTCCAACAAATAACAATAACAAGGAAACCATAAAAACAATGGCGGCCGTTGAGAAGTTATCTTTTGCAATTAATGCGCAAATGATAATGATTGGAATAACTATTGGCCAGAAGCCCTCTTTCCAACTATTCAGGACATTTTCTTTATTCACCATCAACTTAGATACATATACTACCAAAGCTAGCTTCGCAAAATCAGATGTTTGAAATGTTAAACCCACAATAGGCAGTCGAATCCAGCGGGCAGCATCGTTAACACGAACACCAAAGAAGAAAGTGAAAATGAGTAAAAATATGGCTAGATAAAATCCGAATTTCGAGAGTTTAGCAATATACTTCGGGTCTTTTTGGTGCACCCAATACATCGTTAACACACCGAGAACAATATAGATAAAGTGTTTAAATAAATATTTAAACGGAGTACCTCCTTCAGTTTTTACAAGAATAGGTACGAAACTGTATACGCTCAAAACGGATAAACCGAGAAAGAGCAATGTGATGATCCAAATCACCGAGTCTCCTTTTAAATAACTTAAAATTTGTCGCACAGGTCTTTATTATTCTTCAATGAATGATTTAAAATTCTGTTCCCAAATTAATGTGTTCATTTCGTTCCCAAAATTGTAGCATATTGCTTTGTTTGGCCCGCTCATTCCCATAATCCATTCAACGGCTGCATTGATGTTCTTTTTAATTGTTTGCTCCAATTTCAGGGAGGAGGTCACAATAATATCCCCATCAAAAGAAATCAATCCAATTACCTCAAAATCGCTCCATATCTTTTCAGCCATAGGGATTTCTGGGGTATAATTTTCTAGAACCCAGATTCCTCTATTGGTACTACCAAATACAGTATGTAATTCTTCGTCCAATTTGACCTGATCAAGCGCGTACACGTTCATACCAAAAAGTCGGCCTTCTGGTTGATCCAGGCTATTGAACTTATCCAACGCTTCCTTTCGCGCAGAAGCAAGTCGTTGTTCGAGTGTGGTATATTTTACTTCCATGTTACAAGTTAAAGAATTGTTTAAAGGGAACGAACTGCAGTTTTAAATTGCGCCCCTCTGTCTTCGTAGTTCTCAAACAGGTCAAAACTTGCACATGCTGGTGAAAGTAACACGGTTTCATCCTTTTTTGCTAACTGGTATCCATATCCTACCGCTTCCATTGCAGAACCTGCCTCAACAATTGTGGGCACATGCTCTTTGAAGGTTTCTATGATCTTGTTATTTTCCTTACCAAGGCAAATTATCGATTTCACTTTTTCTTTGACCAGCGCCATCAATTCTTCATAATCATTCCCCTTATCTATACCGCCAACGATCCATACCGTTGGTTTATCCATGCTCTCCAAGGCAAACCATGTGGCGTTAATATTCGTTGCCTTAGAATCATTAATAAATTCAATACCATTGACCTTGGCAACAAATTCGAGGCGGTGTTCTACATTGGTGAAGTCTGAAAGACTCTCTCGCACTGATTCCTTACGGATATCCAGAATGCGTCCTGCAATTCCAGCTACCAAGGAGTTTTGCGTGTTGTGTTTGCCTTTTAGGGCAAGTTCGTGAATAGACATAGTTAACTTGTTTTTAATTGTTATTATTAGTTTTTCGTTTGTTGCGTATCCGCCATTTTTCAATTCTTTTTGAAGAGAAAATGGAATTAATTGTGCAGGAACGGTGTGATGCGTCAGCTGCTTTTCAATTTCTAAATCGTCGGCATTGTAGATAAAATAATCTGCCGGTGTTTGATTCCGTGTAATTCTAAATTTTGCCTGACCATAGAGGTCCATCGAGTAATCATAGCGATCTAAGTGATCTGGAGTAATATTAATTACTACGCTAATAAATGCCCTAAAATCATGCATGTCTTCCAACTGAAAACTGCTCAGCTCCAACACATAGTAATCAGCAGGATGAGTCAAAACTTTACGCGCGAGACTCTCACCCATATTTCCGGCCATTTCAACATTCAACCCTCCCTTTTTCAATACGTGATGTGCTAAGTGAGTCGTCGTTGTTTTTCCATTGCTGCCAGTGATGCAAATCATTTTCGCCTGCGTATAGCGTGCTGCAAACTCTATTTCTCCAATCACTGAAGTCCCTTTTGTCTTAAATCCTTGAATCAAAGGGGAGGAATTAGGAATTCCGGGGCTTTTAATCACTAAATCAGCCGAATGGATCTTATTCGAGTGAGCTCCTTCTTCCCAGTAAATGGCGTGACGATCCAATTCAACCTTGTACTTCTCCTTTATGTTTCCCCCATCCGAAACTAGCACATGAAAGCCCTTTTCCTTTGCAAGAATAGCCGCCCCCACGCCAGATTCTCCAGCACCTAAAACAACGATATGTTGAACTGAATTGCTCACTATCTCAACTTCAATGTTACTATGGTAATTACCGCTAGTAAGATTCCGATAATCCAGAAGCGGGCTACAATTTTAGCCTCATGAATACCTTTTTTCTGGTAATGATGATGCAAAGGGGCCATCAAGAAGATACGGCGCCCTTCTCCAAATCTCTTCTTTGTGAATTTGAAGTAAGATACTTGTAGAATCACCGATAGATTTTCAATAAGAAATACTCCACACAATACTGGAATCAGTAATTCTTTACGAATGGCAATAGCGAATACAGCGATGATACCCCCAATCGCCAAACTACCTGTGTCTCCCATGAATACCCGCGCTGGATAGGCATTGTACCATAAAAACCCGATACAGGCTCCTACGAACGCGGCAATAAAAACTACCAGTTCCTCTGCAAATGGAATGTACATAACGTCCAAGTAATCTGCAAAACGTACGTGAGAACTCACATAGGCAAGTACCGCCAATGCAATCCCTGCAATCGCTGAAGTTCCAGTGGCGAGTCCATCAAGTCCATCCGTCATATTTGCTCCATTAGATACAGCAATCACAATAAAAATTACGATAGGAATAAAGATGAGCCAACTCCAAGATTTTGCTCCTTCTCCAAGAATCCAGTTGTAATTGATTTCGTTATTCTTAACGAATGGAATTGTTGTGGTCATATCCCTAGTTTCGATCCACTTGCTCTGCTGACCACTTTCAGGATTTGCATGTTTAGTCGTTACGTCTACTTCTCCAGCATTCAATACATATTCCGCATCCACCTTTTTATGCACCTTCACATCTGGATGGAAGTAGAGCATGGAACCCACAATGATCCCTACTCCTAATTGGCCAACGACTTTAAATTTTCCCGCCAAGCCCTGTTTATTCTTTTTAAATACTTTGATATAGTCGTCGAGAAAACCAATTGTCCCTAACCAAATTATTGCAATCATCATGGTTTGTACGTACACATTGTCCAATTTGGCAAATAATAATGTAGGAAGCAGAATAGAGCCTAGAATGATCAATCCCCCCATGGTTGGTGTTCCTTCTTTTTCCTTCTGTCCATCTAAACCTAGGTCACGCACAGATTCACCAACTTGCAGTCGACGCAATAAATTAATCAATCGCGCTCCAAAAAGGATAGAAATCACTAAAGACACGATAAGGGCCATTCCCGACCGGAAAGAAATGTATTCGAAAACCCCTGCTCCAGGGAAGTCAAGTGTATTGAGATAATTAAATAGATAGTATAACATTACTTATTGAGTTTAGTGAGTAGTTCTTTTACAATTTCTAAATCGTCAAAATCATGACGCACGCCATTTATTTCTTGATAAGTCTCGTGGCCTTTACCGGCGATCAAAATAATATCTCCTTTTTCTGCCATAGAGCACGCAGATTTTATTGCTTCCTTTCTATTAGTTATGGAGAGTGTTTTCTTAAAATGTTGTCCTTCCACACCAGTCATCATTTCCTCAATGATACTTTCAGGATCTTCCGTTCTTGGATTATCGGAAGTCAACACTACCTTATCACTCCATTCGCACGCTATTTTCGCCATCGCTGGACGCTTCGATCGATCTCTATCTCCACCGCAACCTATAATTGTGAAGACTGTTTCGTTTCCAGTTCGAATGTTTTTGATCGTTTTTAGAACGTTTTCCAACGCATCAGGCGTATGCGCATAATCCACAATGGCGATAATTCCTTCCTGACTTTGAACATATTCAAATCGTCCTTCCACAGAATTCAGTGTGCTCATAATGCGCAGCACTTCAACTTGGTCTTGTTCCAACTCCATTGCAACAGCATATACCAATAACAAGTTATAGGCATTAAAATCGCCAATCAACCGGGTCCACAATTCCTGACTATCGATAGACAACACCAATCCAGAAAATTGATTTTCAAAGACTTTTCCTTTATAATCCGCTACGGATTTAAGGCCATAAAAGACATGTCTAGCATTAGAATTTTGTAACATTACTGCACCATTTTTGTCATCTGCGTTTGTGATCGCGATGGCCTCTTTTCCCAATCCATCGAAAAAGGCTTTTTTCACATGGATATATTCCTTGAAAGTCTTGTGATAATCTAAGTGCTCATGCGTAATATTGGTAAACCCTGCTAAGGCAAATTTTAACCCCCAAATTCTGCGCTGATGTATCGCATGAGAACTTACCTCCATGAAGCAATAATCACAACCCTCGTCCACCATCCGAGCAATTAACCCGTTTAAGGTTACAGGGTCAGGGGTCGTGTGTGTTGAAGGAATAGATTCATCATTAATTTTATGGACAACAGTAGAGATTAGTCCTACTTTATATCCTAAATCAAGAAATAATTTATGCAGCAAGGTAGTGGTGGTGGTCTTCCCGTTAGTACCTGTAATCCCAACCAACGTTAACTTCTTTGACGGGTTGTCATAAAAGTTCGCCGCAATAATTGCTAAAGCAGCGTGCGAATCAGCAACAACATAATACCCTACATCCTTTCTTACGTTCTCCGGTAATTGCTGACAAACAATATGCTGGCACCCCTTTTCAATGACTTGGTCGATAAAATCATGTCCGTCTACAATTCCTCCCTCGATTGCCACAAACAGCGAATTACCCGAAGTCTTGCGTGAATCAAATACGATTTCTCCCACTTGGTCGTCAGTAGAGCCTATTACTTCAGTTAAGTTAACCCCATAAAATATGTCCCGTAACTTCTTCATTAATTTTTTAATTCTATTTCAATTACACCTCCTGGAACAGCGGGACTACCCGGAATTAAGGATTGCCGTATAACGGAACCATATCCCTGGATACGGACTTTTAATCCGTTTTCCTCTAAGAGGTAAAGCGCATCCTTTAATCCCATGCCAATTACATTAGGTACTTGCCCTTTTTCCCAAGTCCGACCTTTAATTTGCACTGCGCGCTCCTTTTTCTTTGTTTCCACCCAGTCACCTTTACCTGATAGCTCCTTTTTCACCTTGAGCTCATTCAGTACCTCGTTTAATTCGTAGCGATTTCCACTTCGCGATACGGGCACTGTAGTAATAGTTTGTTTCTCATTAATAGCTTTATGATATTGCAAACTTGTCGCGTAAACCTTGTTAGCAATTGCCGAAAAAACTGTCCCCGAAACTGAGGCACCATAGATGTCATCTGTTGGCGCAGCAATTACAACGATGCATGAGTACACTGGATCATCTGCGGGAAAGTATCCCGCGAAGGAGGCGATGTACTTTTTCTCCCCTTTTGCTCCATACCCCAGATTTCGATTCGCAATTTGAGCCGTTCCTGTTTTTCCAGCAGTTCTAAAAAAGGTCGATTGAAGGTTCTTACCTGTTCCATTTTGCACCACACCTTCAAGGCATTCTTGCATGATATCGATTGTCTTTTGACTACAAATCTGTTCCTTTAATACCTGTGGTTCAAAGGTCTCAATGATGTTACTTCCTTGTTTAATATGAGTCACAAATTGTGGTTTCATATACTTACCATCATTAGCCACGGAGTTGTAGAATGCCAATAGTTGGATAGGCGAAAGCTGAAATTCGTACCCAATTGACAACCACGCTAATGACCCTCCCCACCATTGCGAATCCCCTGGCTTGGAATAGGTTGGAGCAGATTCACCCTTAATTTCAAGACCAACGCGATCCGTTAAACCAAATGACTCTAGCCGTTTTAAGTATTTATCAGGTTCGTTTTTATAACTGTTGTATATAACCTTCGAAATCACATTAGAAGAAACCTCAAACGCCTCTTTGATGGTAATTTTCCCATAGCCCCACTCTCGCGAATCATGCAATTTTCTATCGTAAAACTCATATTGACCAACAGCGTTCACAGTATCCGTAATTTGAATCTTACCGTCCTCCAACGCCGCCATTAGAGAAGCTAATTTCATCGTAGAGCCAGGAACTTCCCTCGTTCCGATGGCGTGATTAAATGACTCATAATAATTTCCATTCTCCGCGCGCTCAAGGTTAACAATGGCCTTCACGAATCCGGTTTTTACATCCATTACAACAGCACAGCCGTAGCGTCCTCCTTTATTTTGCAGTTGATTTTGCAGCTCCGAATGAGCCACCTCTTGAATATCCTTATCAATAGACGTAATGACATCGTAGCCATCGATTGCTTCACGAATTAAGGAACCCGTGGGTTTCCATGAATTGGAAATGCGCTGCTCCAGCACCTCACCTGGCTGCCCTGCTAAATATTTATTAAACGCGCCTTCCAACCCGACATACAACGTATCTGTTTCATTCACTTTCACATATCCCAGGGTGCGCTTTAACAACTCATCGTGTGGACGTTTTCGCTCAATAATTGCCTTGTTATCTATAATCCCCCCTTTAAAGCGACCCAATTCGAAAATCGGTAGTTTTCGTAACTCGCGTCGAACTTCATTCGTTACCCCTTTTTTAATCAAGACATACCGTCGTTTTGACGCACGTGCCTCCCTTAAATAGTTCTCGTATTCGCGTGCAGTGCGATCTCCAAACAATTTGGCCAAACCATTTGCCAAACCACTAATATCTTTTTCCCACACCTCTTTTTTTACAGTGGTAGGGTCAATGTAAACATCATAAAACGCCACCGATGTGACCAATGGACTTAAATTGGCATCAAGAATTTCTCCACGTCGTGGCGTAATAAGAGCTGAGCGCTGTTGAATTTTATCAGATGTCGCAAAAATAGTTTCTCGCCCGTCCATTATGATCGAAAAGCTCTTAACAATCACCAAAATCATGACGATTAACACAATAGTATACACCAAGTAAATACGCAATATGACCGCCTTTGGAACTGTCATTCTTCCTTCCCCCCTTTCTTTCTGATTACTTTGGTTGGGTTTATCGTTTCCTTCAATCCGGTTGACTCTAACTTTTCAATTAATTTTGTACGCTTGGTTTCCTCTTCTAGTTTTGCTTTTGATTCTATATAATCCGCTGTAAGTTGACCTAACTCTTCCTCCGTTTTATTAATGTCAGTAGCGAGTTGGTTTACATAATACCCTTTGCTTACAAGAAGAATCAATAGGAACATGACAAAAAAGATGTACCCTAAATTATTCAAGGCAAATTCTTTGGTTAAAAAATCACCGTTCATGATTTGCACCATAGATTCCGAAGCCTTTACCTTGGACCGCATGAATTTAAAGCGCCCTTTTTTCTTCGCTTTAGCAGCCCCTTTTTTCTGCTGCTCATCTTTCGGTATAAACGTGTTATCACTCACCTCTCTCTGCAATTCTTAGTTTAGCACTTCTTGAGCGCGGGTTGCGCTCGACTTCCTCTTCGTTAGGCAAAATCGGTTTTCTGGTGATTTCGGTAAAAGGCTTTAAGACATTACCGAAAAAATCCTTCTCAATTGAGCCATCTAAATGGCCTCGCTTCATGTAGTTCTTTACCAATCGATCTTCCAAAGAATGATAAGACATGACCACTAATCGTCCGCCAGGCTTAATTACATCCGATGTTTGCTCTAAAAACTGCTCTAACACCTCCATCTCATTATTTACTGCAATCCGAATTGCTTGAAAAACTTGTGCTAAAAACTGATTTTCCTTTTTCCAAGGGGAAACCTTATGTAATATTTCCACCAATTGTCCAGTAGTCTTGATTGTACGCTTTTGACGCTCCATGCAGATTCTATTCGCGATGCGACCCGGAGATTTTACTTCCCCGTATTTTGCAAGAACAATAAGTAATTCACGCTCTTCCATTTCATTTACAACATGGAAAGCGGAAATCGGATTTTGCGGGTTCATTCGCATATCCAACGGCTGATCAGAGCGAATGCTAAAACCACGTTCAGGCTTATCGAATTGGTATGATGACACCCCTAAATCAGCTAATATTCCGTCTACTTTAGGAAAGCCAAGTAATCGCAAATTATTCTTTAGATATGAAAAGTTTCCAGCAACAAAGTGGAAGTTAGGATGTTCCCAAGCATTTTTGCGCGCATCCGGATCTTGATCAAATGCAATAAGATGTCCACCAACTAATTGCTCAAAAATAGCACGCGAATGTCCACCACCACCAAAAGTGACGTCCACATAAACACCTTTAGGATTAATTGCTAATCCATCAAGGCATTCCTTGAATAAAACTGGAACGTGGTATGTGTTTTCGCTATTCGTCGTCATTTCCCAAATCACCCATTACTTCATCTGCTAAATCAGCAAAATCGGCGATGCTTCCTTCGATCATTTCGAAGTAAGTAGATTTGTCCCAGATTTCGATTCGGTCGTTGTAAGCGATCAACATCACTTCTTTCGACAAACCGACCCGCTCTATGTGCGCTGTTGGAATCAATACGCGCCCCGCGTTATCCAGGGAAATATCTTTTGCCCCTTGATGGAACAAGCGATAAAACAATCGATTCTTTGGCTTAAACAAATTCATCTTTGATAATTTGGCACTCAGCTTCTCCCATTCATTCATAGGGTAAAGCGTCAAACACTCCTCGAATCCTTTGTTTAACATAAAACGGTCCTGAGCTGCAGGAGTGATCTGCCTCCTCAAATGAGAAGGAAATAGGAAACGCCCTTTAGCGTCCATCTTCACCTCATATTCTCCTACTAATCCAGCCATCGCTTTAATAATGGATAAAAATAATGGAAATATACCACTTTTTACCACTTTTTACATAGTGTTGAAAACTTGATACGCCCAACACGCAAACAAAGTTACAAATATTTACACAACAACGCCTATAAACAATGAAAATATAACAAAAATAATGAGGTGGTAAAAAGTGGGAGTTAAAACTTAATTGTTGAAAAAAAGCAGAGTTACCAACAACTCAACCTCCAAAATCTGAGGAATGTACGTTTTGACAACAGTAACCTTAAATTGAAGATTAATAACAATTAAAACCATAGACAAGAATACCAAGTTTTCATGATGTTAATCATTTTTAATTAACTCATACAACAGCATTTTTACCAAACTAAAAGTGATAAACAAATGATAATAAGTCTTTGTATTCTTTTACTAATCATTTACTGTACGACATCATGCTCCATACTAAAAATTCAACGCAGAATTCATCTTCGCGGCATTCCTTTAACAATCAATAAGAGCAATAAATGGATAAATATTAATACTATTGACTAACTAAAATTTCAAACCAAAACCCCAACAGTAAAGGCTCCAGGCGAAGAAAAATTTCACTCTCGAAAAAAACCAAATAATAAAGACTTAATCCCAAAATCAAATGAATTAATCAATAAGATGACTTCAGGAAAACGCAAGGTTATGATTGACCCATTGCGACCCGCTTTCATTAATCGAGCGCAAAAAGAGTATTTAACCTTCAAAAACCTTAATGCTCAAAGGACGGATAAAAATATACCACCCTCTAAATAGGGGAGGAAATACAATTGAATTGCCATACTAAGAACGATCCTTATTTTTGGATACTTTACTTTTCCAATAGCAATAATTCTTTCGATCATTTCTATTATTCAATTCAAACGAAAAAGAGGTAAGTAAAAGGGATACTTCTTTGCATTATTCCCTGCAATAGTTTGGATAATAATTCTTTTTGCCGGACCACCTAATTCGCTCTATTTGCTAAAGGTGAAGCATTTACAAGTTTTGAAAATTTTCTACTAATATTCGCCCTTATCACAGGTATCATTTTGGGAACTCTTTTTACAATATGGGTAATCAAATTCTCACTACAGATGAGAAGATCAAGAACCTTACACCTTCACTTTAAGTATCTAAAGTGAAAATGGTATTCAACCTTAACACCCAAAAACTGCTTCTTTGTGAACATCCTTAACCAACTCACCAAAGCCAGCATTTGATGATAAGAAAAGAGTGGGTAGAGAATAGCTATACTTGTGTGATAAATCGATTAAGAAATCTGGGATACCATCCATATCCAAGTCAGCAATCCAGTGAAACTCAACAAACGCATCGTCAAAATATTCTATAAAAACGATTCTCTGTTCGATTAACTGTCCATTCCTTTCTCCCTCCATGATGATTTCGTAATCCGAAATAGTACTTTCATCTTCTTCAATCAATCCAAATGCTTTAAAGGAGTAACCCCCTAGCGTCATAGATTCTCCTGGCAACAATCTTGACTTCGCATTTGGATAATAAGGGATAAATCTATCATTTAATCTATACACTCCTTTCAAAATAATATTGGGCATTTCTCCAGAATCTTCGCAAACAATATGTGATAAACTCATCTCTCCTTCTGCATCATTCATCCCATCCCTTCTTTGAGAAATCAATAGATCAGAAATACGGAAGACAATTCCGCTATCGCGATAAAAACCCACTAATTGAGAGCGCTCAAAATCCATAGGATTATCTAATTCTATTCCGTATTCATTCGGAAGAAAAAAAGAAATATACTGGTCCAACGAAACTGGACCTCTCTCTTTCTGCACCACTTCTTCAGTCAATTCAAGTGTATCTATAATCACTAGTTCCTCTTGCTCAGCAGCAACAGAAGTATCAACTCCCTCAGCGCAAGATACAACACCGAGGAAGAAGGAAAAGACAGCGCAAGTCAATGATTTTAAACTATGTATCATTCTTCTCATAAAGCAATATAATTAAATCTTGTTACAAAAAAAAGAACGACCAAAGTCGTTCTTATCATATCCTTCAATGTGATGACTATTGCATCCCATTCAATCGTTCCACCCAGGCTTCTCCAGTTTTGGCGATATCAGCCCGCAATGGCACAAACTCCTTTTTTGTTTTTGCTGCATGGATTTTTGAAAGTATGTCTTCCATATAATCAGCCGCCTCTTCGATAAAATTATCTGTTGCTTCCTTCTTAGAAGCATCATACAACTGAAGGCTAAAACACTCTTCAACCACATCAAACACCATATTATTTACTTCTTTCTTAAGGTCTCTTTTACTTGCCATGATTCATTATTTAGAACAGCGAAATTACTAAAAAAATGTTAGTTAACCATAAAAACACCACACGAACAAGTATCCACCATTCTAGTCTTAAAAATGAGTATTTGAAGGCTACATATAAGTCATGTACTTTACACATTATACCATCAAACCCTCGAAGGTTATGCCGCATTTTTTGGTTATTTTCGCGTCCATGCTTTATGCGGTAACCGATATTGAAACAACTGGGGGAAGTACACGCTCTACGAAAATTACAGAAATCGCCATATTTCTTCTTGACGGAAAACGTATCGTAGACAAATATATTCAACTCATCAACCCGGAATGTAGAATCCCTAGATTCATTAGTCAACTAACCGGTATTACTGATGAAATGGTTCAAGATGCCCCAAAATTCTATGAAGTTGCCAAAGAAATTGTCCAGTTCACGGAAAATGCTGTTTTTGTTGCTCACAATGTAGGTTTTGATTATAATGTTCTCCGTCAAGAATTCCGCTCTCTGGGCTTTGATTTTAGAAGGGAACATTTATGCACAGTGCGCACGGCGCGCTACAGCATCCCTAACCAGCCATCATACAGCCTCGGCAAACTTACAAAGGCGCTTAATATCCAGCTAGAGAATCACCATCGCGCTGCGAGTGATGCGCGGGCAACTGCAGAACTCCTTCAACTCTTAATCAACATCAATAATGGAGACATTAGCAGCTTTATTGAGAAAGAAATCAATCCCAAAGAATTACACCCATTACTAGATCTTGCAATACTTGACACACTGCCAAAACAAACAGGCGTGTATCGCTTTTACAATGAAGAAAATCAACTCATCTATATTGGAAAAAGCAAAAGTATACGAACTCGCGTTTTACAACACCTAAAAAACAACAAAAACAAAAAGGGAGTGCAGATGCGTCAAGAAATTGCACGCATTGAGTATACCCTAACTGGTTCCGAGCTGATCTCGTTAATTCACGAGTCAGACACTATAAAATCATACAAGCCAATTTACAATAGAGCACTTCGAAAAGACAAGTTCAACATTGGATTGTATGACTATTTGGATGGCAAAAACTACTTGAATCTAACGCTTGACTCTGTTAAAAACAAAACAAATCAACCCATCACCACCTTCACAACTAAGGCGGATGCCCTACGTTTTTTGGAATACAACTTTGAAAAATATCAGCTTTGTCAAAAACTCATTGGTCTATATCCTACACAAGGAGCGTGTTTCCAATACCACACGAAACAATGTAAAGGGGCTTGTGTTGGAGAAGAATCCCCTTCAGATTACAACACCCGGGTCCAAAACATGATTGATCGAATGTATTTTGAACGTGATAATTTTTTCATTATTGAAAACGGAAGAACAAAATTTGAGAAGTCCCTAGTTCAAATAAAAAACGGCAGTTACGTAGGCTACGGATACATCCCGGCGGAACATCTCAACCTACCAGTTATTGAGTGGAGCGAGTTCATTGATACAAACAAAGAAAACCGTGATACACGTATGATTTTACAAGGCTATTTACGCAGGGGAAACGCCGTAAACATCATAGAGTATTAAGCAATTAAAGCTCCCGCCTATCCTCTAATTTTCCAAAAATGAGTGTGCCCAACATGACCACCACGACAAAAGCAAGTAACACTAGCATATGATCCGAGAATTGATTCATCCTAAATACACGTGTAACAACGAGGGTTAGTTGGCAAATTTTAAGTTATCGTTAAAATCATTCAAAACAATAGTTCAGACAAGGCTTCCTGAAGGAATTATACACCTAACATTTCTCCTATTTTCTTTGGTTGTAAATAAAAAATATCTATCTTTGCACTCCTTTTTGGAAAAAATGCTGTCAGCCCTGATAACACAGTGAATAATAATAACTTCTAAATGTTCAGGGATGTTTAGAATACAATTTAAAAAGCCCAAATATGGCTGAAAAAACAATTACAAGTCAGGGGAATCCTGATTTTGACTGGGAAGCGTTGGCACACGACGGTTACAGTAAAGCAGAACATGCTGAGTATGCAGATCGCTACGAAGCTACATTGACATCGATCAATGAAAAAGAAGTAATCATGGGTACAGTGATTGCGGTAACTAAAAAAGAAGTAGTAATCAACATTGGTTACAAATCTGAAGGTGTCGTTGCGATTAATGAATTCCGTTACAACCCAGACCTAAAAGCTGGCGACGAAGTAGAAGTTTTTGTTGAATCGCAAGAAGACAAAAATGGACAGTTAGTTGTTTCTCATAAAACTGCGCGTATGCACAGTGCTTGGGAAAGAGTAAATGATGTACTTAAGACAGGTGAGGTAATCACAGGTTTTGTTAAGTGTCGTACAAAAGGTGGTTTAATCGTAGATGTATTTGGAATTGAGGCATTCTTGCCAGGTTCTCAAATTGATGTTAAGCCAATCCGCGATTACGATATTTATGTTGGTAAAAACATGGAATTCAAAGTGGTTAAAATTAACCAAGAGTTTAGAAACGTTGTAGTATCTCACAAAGCACTTATTGAGGCTGAATTGGAAGAGCAGAAAAAACAAATTATTTCTGGTCTTGAAAAAGGTCAAGTTTTGGAAGGTACCGTTAAAAACATCACATCTTACGGTGTATTCATTGACTTGGGTGGTGTTGACGGTCTTATACACATTACAGATTTATCTTGGGGACGTGTTAACCATCCAGAAGAAATCGTTGAGTTAGATCAGAAACTAAACGTTGTTATTCTTGACTTTGATGATGATAAGAAAAGAATTGCATTAGGATTAAAACAATTACAACCTCATCCATGGGATGCATTGAGCGAAGACTTGAATGTTGGTGATAAAATCAAGGGGAAAGTTGTTGTTCTTGCTGACTACGGTGCGTTTGTAGAAATCGCTCCAGGTGTTGAAGGATTGATCCACGTTTCAGAAATGAGCTGGTCTCAACACTTACGCACAGCGCAAGACTTCTTGAACATCGGTGATGAAGTAGAAGCGGTAATCCTTACATTGGATCGCGAAGAGCGTAAAATGTCTTTAGGTATTAAGCAGTTGATGCCAGATCCATGGGCTGAAATTGACAAGCGTTACCCTGTTGAATCTAAGCATACAGCGAAAGTTCGTAACTTTACAAACTTTGGAGTTTTCGTTGAATTAGAAGAAGGCGTTGACGGATTGATTCACATTTCTGACCTTTCATGGCAGAAGAAAATCAAGCACCCATCTGAATTCTGTAAAGTAGGTGATGAAATGGAAGTAGTTGTTTTGGAAATCGATCAAGATAACCGAAGAATTTCATTAGGTCACAAACAATTGGAAGAGAATCCTTGGGATGTATTTGAAACTTTATTTGCTGAAGGATCAGTTCACCAAGGAACTATCATCGACTTGAAAGATAAGAGTGGTATCGTAGCTTTACCGTATGGTGTAGAAGGAATTTGTCCTGCTAGACACATGCGTAAGGAAGATGGCTCTAACGCGAAAATGGAGGAACAATTAGACTTCAAAGTGATCGAATTCAATAAAGACGCTAAGAAAATTGTTGTTTCTCACGTGAGAACTTTCGAAGAAGGTGATGACACTCCAACAACTACTAAATCTAGCGGAAGCAAAGGTAAAAGTGGAGGAGGTTCTACTTCTAAAGCAGTTGATCAGTTGAACAAGAGCTCTGAAAAGTCTACGTTAGGTGACTTGGATGCACTTGCTGCATTGAAAGACAAAATGGACGGTAAAGAGTAATAGTTACCGCTAACAAAATAGTAAATCCCGAGTTAGACACCTCTAGCTCGGGATTTTTTTTACCCTTCATGAACACTACAAAACAGTTTAAACAGGCGAAGGAAAAGGGGCTTGAAGAATTTGTTATATAGCTCTTAAAGCACTTTTCTGCTTCAGTATCCATTACTAGGAAGCAATAAATCCCCCTGAGGTTTTGTTCTCATATTATCTATTGAAACGGACGACTGATATTCCTCAAGATAATGAACTAATTATAGCGGATTCTATCATTCTGATAATCCTAAAACATCAGAATTCCCTATACAAAACTAACTTCTATCACAATAGATATTGAAACCTCTAAGTGCTAGTGGCTAAAATGCCATAAAAAATCATGAGAGAATAACTTCCCTCATGCTTGACAATCGTTTACGCGTTTACGCTACTTTGTGATTGCAATCTTTTGAACGCGCTGGAAACTTTCTTTACCTATACGCACTAAATAGACCCCTGAAGACAGGGTAGACTTATCAAAAGTAGATGAAAATTCACCTGAAGCTACGTTTACTATTTTAGTCGCTACTTCCTGTCCATTAACGGCATACAATTGAACGTACATTTCTCCATCCGACAAATTGGTACCGTTAACCAAAATCACATCCGAGTTTTGGCCAACCTTCAGTGCTGGTTCCAAAAAATCTTCATTTGATACACTCACAATGTCTTCAAGACTGAACGAGAAAATTTTTGTTCTGCGAGAACCATTGTTTCCAATAAACTCACCTGTAAACCAAAAGGTCTTACCATCTGGATCAAGTGACATATGTGAATAGTCTCCAAAACGATTCCCTCCAGACTGGAAAGATAGTCCTTCTTGAGCAAATGTTTCAGGAAGCGACATTTCATTTAATGCATCCCAATGGAATCTTCCAGTAAATGCCATACCAGGATAGCTATTTGGTCCTGAAATGTTATATGCCATCCCAATATGACCATTGTAGTCCATTGAAATACTTCCAAGGAAACGACTGTCTAAATCAGGTGGAGAATATGTGCTCTGCTGACGGATCGTGAATTCCTGTGTGGCATCATCTTGACGCAATTCATACCAGCGAATCCCACCTTTATTAGCGTTGTTTACATCCACAACATTGCACAACATCACCGTGTTGTAATTATGCCAACGCAAATATTGTGCACGATAATTGAAAATGGAAGCAATCGCATCGAGCTTCTGCGTCGTTCCTTTTTGAGTGATATCATCCCAAGAATTCGTGAACACAGAATTAAACGGCTCCGTTGGAATATTTTGGTGCAAACCAATCGTTGAGTTAGATGGTGTGTCCCAATCCACTTCCATTTTCAAAACACGAATATGATCCTCTGCTACACCTCCCCAAGAATCATCTTGGAACAAAAACATATAATTCGGAGTTCCGTAAGGAGGTAAATCACCATCTGCATCAGCTGGGAGCACACTTCTAAAGCCATATCCTGTTGAAAAGCTCGGTAAGTTCAATGCAATCATCGATGCCGTTGGATCTCCTTCAATCATTTTATCTCGCTCGAAAGCCACTACATTCTTTTGGAATGTGTTCGACGTCATATAATAACCATCCGACCAAATAGAGTATTTGGGATAATCTGGGAATGAAGGAAATGAATACTCATAAAGATAAAACGCTCCTGTTGGATCATTCGTCTCTGAAACCGCGAACAAAATCTCATTCGTACCCGTTTGAAATTGAGTGATTACAAATTTATCTGCATGTCTGTCGTACATTACAATTGGGTCTCCTGAATTTGTAGAACCCGGCCAAAGCGAGCTTAATGTTTTCGCTCCAGCAGCACTTGAACCATCCTTGTTGTAGACGCGATACACAGTATTCACAGCTTGAACATAATACAAATCGCTCACAGCACCCGATGGATCGGGTGGGAATGCACCTTGCAAACCAAAAAAGTTCACTCCCGTTGGTAAGTCCCAATTCGATTTTGCATACATCTGTTGGCGCGCTGGATCTTCCGTTTTCGGAAGTGCATTGGGGTTTACAGCCTCGGGACGACGTCTGTTTTCTTTAACGTTTCCTTCGCGTTTCTCGTACACGATTGTTTTCTCATCGATATCTGGCAATTCGCGAATAGGAATCGAAAGACCCAAATATTTCCCTTGTATTTTCTCGACCGGCTGATCTTGCTCGTAAATCTCCCCCTGTCCCCAAGAAGAGCTCACTGTTGCCCCGCATAATGCGAGGACAAAAAGTGTATTTTTTCTCATAGTGTTTCAAAAATACAACTTTTCGATGAAAATTCCTGCCTGAAGCTAAATCACAACAACAATTAAGTCTAATAATCACTATTCAAACCAAATGTCAACGATATATTGACCACCTGCCTTTTGGTTGACTCGATCAATTATTACTTGTTTACCAAACAAAAGCTCTTCGCGCATTACAGATGAATTCATCTTTAAATGTAAAATACGATTTTGTATATAGATTTTCTCAGTACGCATCGAAATGGCTTTACCCATCATCTCCTCCCAACCGTTGATAATGTCATAATCCTTCATGCGCCCATCGAGGTTATAGGCTTTTAAAAATTTATCAATAATAGCATTGATGGATTGGTCCTTATCCTTGGAGTTTCGGTCGCTCATTCTTCTACAATTTCTTTTTGTGAAACAGTTACTTCATTTTCGTGAACTTTAAACAACTTAAATGGAAGTTGTATATTATCAAAAATTCTCTTCACTCTTTCTTCATCCGTATCCGTGACCAATACTTGCCCAAAATTATTGTCGCTTACCAATTCCATTAAACGGCCGACTCGTTTATTATCGAGTTTATCAAAGATGTCATCGAGCAACATAATCGGTTTAACTTTCAAGTGTCTGGTTAACCACTCAAACTGTGCTAGTTTTAGCGCAATCAAGTATGATTTCTGTTGACCTTGAGATCCAAATCTCTTTACTGGGTGACCATTAATTGTGAAGATTAAATCATCCTTATGAATACCTATGGTTGTAAATTGTTTCCGATGGTCTTGACCCTCAGCCAGCTTTAATTGTTCCAAAAAATCTCCCTCCAACAAGTGCGATTTATATTCTAAACCAACCGTTTCTTTTTGATCCGATAGATCATCGTAATACTTTTGAAAAACACCGATAAATTCCTCGAGAAAAGTAGAACGAGACCTATAAATACGTTGACCATAAGTGACTAATTGCGCATCCCATACCTCCATACTTTCCCGATTGAAAAAACCAAATTCCGCCATATTCTTGAGCAAAGCATTTCGTTGATCCAACACCTTTCCATACTTTATTAAATCATCCAAAAAATGACGATCAAATTGGGCGATAATTCCATCCATCCATTTCCTTCTGAGCTCACTACCTTCCGAAATTAAATTCCGGTCGTATGGAGAAATCATTACGCTAGGATAAGATCCAATATGTTCAGCTAACTTTTCGTATTGCACCTTGTTCTTCTTGAATACTTTCTTAGTACCTCTTTTTACACCACAAAACAACTGATCCGCAACTTCATCCTTTCGCCACAGGCCTTGAATAACAAAGAATTGTTCGTCAAACAAAATGTTTTGACTGTCTATCGGATTAAGATATGAACGGCACATGCTCAGGTAATGCACAGCATCCAACAAATTTGTTTTTCCAGCACCGTTACTACCAACAAAGCAGTTGATTTCTGAAGCTAACTCCACCTCTACCTGACGGTAATTTTTGAAATTGACAATGGAAAGTTTCTCGATGTGCATAGCTCCAAAAGTACACTTTTTCCGAGGAAAATCTGTACCCATCTCCACAGAATATTTCAAAATAAATGTAGTTTACTTCCTGCAAGAAACCACTGTGACTCATCAGCCCTAAACTATCGTTACTAATTACTTTTTTGAGAATCTAGAATTACTAACATGCTGGCGCGAATAACTATTTTTCGAACTTATAATGATTTAGATCACATCCATTAATTTTATGGTTGGATAAATCCTATTTAATGAAATTAGAACAAAAATATACGCTCCAAGAGATAGCAACCATCTTAGGCTGCACTTTTGTTGGCAACCCAAATCATGGCGTAACAGGCATCAATGAAATACATCGCGTTGAATCAGGCGATATTGTATTTGTTGACCACCCTAAATACTACGATAAGGCACTTCAAAGTGCTGCTACGACCATTCTCATCGATAAAGAGGTCGAATGTCCAGAAGGAAAAGGATTATTAATTTCCTCAGCGCCATTTGATGATTTCAACCGACTCACACGTCATTTTAGGCCCACTCGGCCATTTCACCGGCCAATTGGAGAAAATACAGATATTGCTGATTCAGCAATCATTTACCCAAATGTTTCAATTGGAAATAATGTGCGAATCGGTGAAAATGTAGTACTTTTCCCGGGTGTTGTTCTCATGGACCACACAACTATTGAGGACAATGTGGTGATTGGACCAAATACGGTAATCGGACACTATGCCTTTTACTACAAGAAAAAACCAGATGGATATCACCGAATGCACACCTGTGGGGGAGTTTTGATTCGAAAAAATGCTGAAATTGGAGCATCTTGCACTATTGACGCAGGTGTATCAGCCCTTACGATCATTGGAGAAGGAAGTAAGTTGGACAATCACATACACATTGGACATGATACCATTATTGGTAAAAATTGTTTATTGGCAGCCAACGTGGGACTTGCAGGCTGTGTTGAGCTCAAGGACAATGTCACCCTTTGGGGCCAAGTGGGCTGCGCTAGTGACGTAGTGATTGGAGAAAATGTGGTCGTGTTCGCGCAATCTGGAATATCCAAAAGTCTTGCGCCTGAGCGCACCTACTTTGGAAGTCCTGCCAAAGATATTCGACTTGCCTACCGAGAACTCGCGGCTTTGCGTAAACTGCCTGAAATCATTGAAAATCTTTGATCATGAAAGACGCCCTTATTCTGGAATTAGAGCGGCAACTAAAGTTGAAAGACTTTAAGTTAAACTCCCTCCTGGAAATTACAACGGGCATCAATACTAATCAATCGGTAGAAGAACTTGTTCTTATCTACGAGTTTATCTTAAAAGAGCAGTTGGGATTTGAAAAGTTTGTTCTATTTAACAAACAGGATACCTGGGAACCATTAATCAAAACTGGGTTCAAAGGAAAGATCAAACAGATCGACGTTGAACGCGACCTAATGCGTTTTAAGGATATTACCGTCATTGAATCTTCACAATTAGAAATACTGAATGAATTCGACGTAGTAATTCCTGTTCACCACAAAGAAAAACCATTGGCATTCCTACTCATAAAGGGCATAAAAAAAGAAAACTTAAAGCCAAGTAGCTCTTTCGACAATCATAATTTTATCCAAACACTCACCAACATCATTGTTGTTGCCATCGAAAACAAACGAATGGCGAAGCAAAGCTTGAAGCAAGAGCGTATTAAAAAGGAATTAGAAGTAGCCTCTGAAATGCAAAAAATGCTCTTCCCAACAGATTTGCCCTCTGATAAACGCATCGATTTGGCTGCTAATCATCGCGCGCGCCATGAAGTAGGTGGAGATTATTATGATTTTATACCGCTCAATGACGAAGAATTTATTGTATGTATAGCAGACGTTTCAGGAAAAGGAATTAGTGCAGCAATGCTCATGGCTAATTTTCAAGCAACAATTCGTACATTATACAACTATCAGCGCTTCGACCTTGAATTTCTAATCGGTGAACTGAATAAAAAGGTGATGCGCAGCGCCAAAGGCGAAAAATTCATCACCTTCTTCATCGCTCAATACAACAGTACAACACGGAGACTGAAATATATCAATGCAGGACACAACCACCCGATTTTGACGAATGGACGAAAAGCCACTTTTCTCGACAAAGGATGTGTTGGCTTGGGTATGTTCGATGAAATTCCTTTCATCGAACCCGATGAAATCACTATCCCCCCAAACTCTACACTTGTACTTTACACCGATGGCGTAGTCGAATTGGAAAACCAAGAAGGTGATTATTACGAAACCGACCGGCTCATCAAATTAATCCATAGTTTCTACCCACTGAAAATGGAAGACTTGAACAACATTATCTTCTCCAAACTTGACGAATGGCGCGGAAAGAAAGATCCCGATGACGACACCGCAATTTTGAGTTGTAGGATATTTTAAGACCGTAAACTTCAGTAACTTTTTCTTAAATTAGCTGCATCTATTAAAACAATTTCGTGAAATCAGCAAAATTTTTTGTTTTACTTTCAATAACTTACTTAATGCTTTGTGGAGCTGGCAAAAAACCTATTCCCAAAAGATTAATTGGCACTTATGTTGGAGAACAAGATAGTTATGAAATGATAATTAATAACACTCCCTTTACAATTCCGTCGGTTGACCTAACAGTTCGACTGAGTTACAATGAACTTCTACTTTCCTCCCCCAACAAAGTAACAAAAGGTAGATACCAAGTAACAGCACCCACCAAAAAATACTACTCACTTAAAGTTTATTTCGAAGACGGAACAATAGAGAATTGGCAACTATTTAGACGCGGTAAAAAAATCCATAGAGATGGTTTGAATCCAAGACCTTCTGTGGTCTTTGTAAAACGTTAATTTTCCTAGACATTCATTGTTCTAATTAAATTGACATTAGCCTTCAAAACACAAAACGTCTTCTTCTAAAAATGTCATAAAATCTTAACTCCCAGAGGTTATTCCATCTCAAAAAAATAATTATCTTTAGCACAAAAAATAAATACTATGTCTGACAATTTTTTTGAAGAATCAACAGCAGCAGTAGGTGTTATTTACACCGTTTTCGCATTGGCTGTGATTGCTTCCATACTTATCTGGGGATAAGCAAGACTTTACAGGGAAGGAAATTCACCTTCCCTTTTTCAATTTTTAATGCAATATGACCGAAATAATTAAGGGAGGATTAACCTATAATACCCAACGATCAATGATGCACATTCCTGAATATGGAAGAAATGTGCAAAATATGATCGACTACGCAAAAACAATCGGAGAAAAAGAAGAACGAAATAAGGCTGCACAGGCCATTATCGATGTAATGGGGCAACTCAATCCTCACCTCAGAGACATCGATGATTACAAGCATAAGTTGTGGACACATTTGTTTATTATGTCGAATTTCGAACTTGATGTAGACTCCCCTTATCCAATGCCAAATCGTGAAACATTGACGGAGCGACCGAAGATTATGCAATATCCTAAAAACAAGGCAAAATATGGACACTTCGGTTACTACACGGAAGAAATGATTCGTGAGGCAGCTAAAATTGAAGATGGAGAGGAGAAGGAGTACATGACAAGTTTGATGGGGAATTTAATGAAAAAAAATTACCTCAATTTTCATACAGAAAATGTAGAAAATCGAATTATTGAAAGTCATTTAGAAGAATTATCGAAAGGTCAACTCAAATTGTCAGATCCAGAAGAACAACTTTTGAGTACTAACCAAATAATGGGTCAATTCGGTGTTACATCATCTAAACCTAAACCAAAAGGAAAACCTAAAAAGCGTAAAAAACAATAAATCACTATGGCATCTTTTGAAATTCACGGCGGTAAGTCACTGAAAGGAGAACTTGTACCTCAAGGAGCAAAGAACGAAGCATTACAAATAGTATCTGCCGTTTTATTAAGCCCAGAAAAAATTACAATTTCTAATTTACCAGATATTATCGATGTAAACAAACTTATCAACTTGCTTCAAGCAATGGGGGTAAAGGTGGAAAAAGTGGAACGAGGTACCTATATTTTCCAAGCAAAAGATGTTGATTTGGAATATTTGAAATCCGAAGATTTTAAAACACGCGCAAGTAGTTTACGCGGATCCATTATGATTATAGGTCCGCTTTTGGCCCGCTTCGGAAAAGCGTTTATGCCCAAGCCCGGAGGTGATAAAATTGGAAGAAGAAGACTAGACACACACTTCGAAGGGTTTATTAAATTGGGGGCTAAATTCAACTTTGACTCAAAAGAGCATTTCTACACGGTTGAAGCTTCTAAACTGAAAGGAACTTACATTCACTTAGACGAGGCCTCTGTGACAGGTACAGCCAATATTGTGATGGCTGCTGTTCTAGCCAAAGGGAAGACAACTATTTACAATGCTGCTTGTGAGCCATACTTACAACAACTTTGTAAAATGTTGAACCATATGGGGGCGAAGATTACCGGAATTGGCAGCAACATGCTACACATTGAAGGTGTTAAAGAGCTTGGTGGCTGTTATCACAGAGTCCTTCCAGATATGATTGAGATAGGTTCGTTCATAGGCCTTGCAGCAATGACTCAATCTGAAATCACTATCAAAGATGTAAGCTGGGATGATCTAGGGATTATTCCTCAAACCTTTCAGCGTTTAGGCATCAAGTTGGAGCGTCAAGGAGACGATATCTTTGTACCGGCTCAAAAATCATATGAAGTAGATACTTTTATTGATGGATCAATCTTGACAATTGCCGATGCACCATGGCCAGGGTTCACACCTGACCTATTAAGTATTATTTTAGTAGTTGCAACACAAGCTAAAGGGAGTGTATTGATACACCAAAAAATGTTTGAATCACGCTTATTCTTTGTGGATAAGCTAATCGATATGGGAGCGCAAATCATTTTGTGTGATCCGCACAGGGCAACAGTAATTGGCTTAAATAGAGTGAATAACTTACGTGGTATCCAAATGACCTCTCCTGATATTCGTGCTGGGGTATCCTTGTTGATTGCCGCGCTATCTGCAGAAGGAAAAAGTGTGATACACAACATCGAACAGATTGATCGAGGATATCAAGACATCGATATTCGCTTGAACAATTTAGGAGCTGACATCCGCAGAATTTCATAAATGAAAAGAACAATAGCCTTATTTATCGTTCTTGTTGCATTCGGCATGCATCCTTCTACTGGAAGCAAATCCATAGACTTCTCTATTGAGGGTGTTGATGGAAAAGAATTTAAATTATCTTCCATCAAAAAGAAAATGATCTTGCTCGATTTTTGGGCTTCGTGGTGCGGGCCTTGTCGACGAGAAAACCCAAATCTAGTTGAGGCATTTGGAAAGTACAGTAAAGTGAAATTTGAAAAAGGTAAAGGGTTGGAAATCGTCAGTGTATCGCTTGATCGGGACCGAGAAAAATGGAAAAAGGCCATAGAGGTAGATAATTTATCTTGGAAATATCATGGTTACGATGATGGCGGTGGAGTAGCTAAACTTTATGGAATCACCTCTATACCCTATTCACTGCTCATTGATGGTGAAGGAAATATCGTTGCACAGGGCAAGGAATTACGCGGACTAAATCTTCATATTACGCTCAACAAGTTCCTAAAAAATTAGTTGTCACTTATTTTAGGCTCCTAAAAAAATATTTCGCGTTGCTCATCTGTTTAAACCTCTTATTCAGCGGACTATTTATTAGTTAACTATGGTCATTTTAATAGTGTTTAACAATTTTTAATACAAATACTTTTTGTTATGATAGTACCGCTATTATATTTGCGTGAAAACAACTCCAAATGGATTCATTTTTTTCCCACTTTACGCTAAAGGTTAATCCGTCTATCTACCTGAAGGATCCCGAAACAAGCAAGCTTGGAAAGCGGATTATTGAAGGAAGTATAAACCTTATTGATGCTTTTGGTTTCGATAATTTTACCTTTAAAAAATTGGCTGATGAAATAGATTCTACTGAATCTTCCATCTACAGGTACTTTGAAAACAAGCATAAATTACTTCTGTATTTAACCAGTTGGTACTGGGCTTGGCTAGAATCACATTTACTTTACAACATTATTAATGTTGAAGATAATAAAGAACAGCTTAAACGTGCCATTCGCATACTCACCAAAAAAGTGGAGGAAGATGGCTCTTTTTCACACATCAACGAAATCAAATTAAATCAAATCATAATTACTGAATCATCAAAATCATATATGCATAAAGATGTAGATGTTGAGAATAAAGAAGGGGCTTTTTTGGGGTATAAAAGTATTGTAGCAAAAGTGGCAGAAATTATTATTGTCATAAATCCAAAATACAAGTACCCTAATATGTTGATATCTACAATAATTGAGGGCGCTCACCACCAACGATTTTTTCAAGATCATCTCCCTCGTTTATCAAATAACTATAAGGATGAAGATACAGTAAGTGATTTTTATGCTGAAATGGTGCTGAAAGTAATTGGCTAATATGGAATTAATAAAGGAAGCTAAATCATACACAACAACCCAACGATTTTGGAAGTTGTTGAAACCCGACTCTGAGGAAATCAAAAGTGTATATGCCTACTCTATATTTAGTGGGATTGTGAGTCTTTCTCTTCCATTAGGAATCCAGGCGATCATCAATCTTATCCAAGGCGGACAAATCAACTCCGCCTGGATGGTACTTGTTTTTTTCGTTGTCCTGGGAATTGCTGGGAATGGTATTTTACAGATCTTTCAATTGCGGATCACAGAAAACATTGAACAAAAAATCTTTACTCGAGCTGCCTTTGAATTTGCTTATCGCATTCCAAAAATTAAAATTGAGGCCATGTATAATCAGTTCGGTCCAGAATTAATGAACCGTTATTTCGACGTGATGAACATACAAAAAGGATTGTCAAAAATCCTAATTTCTATCTCTACAGCGGCCATCCAAGTGGTTTTTGGGTTGATTTTACTATCTCTATACCACCCCTTCTTCATTATGTATAGTATTTTCCTTGTATTGTTTGTTTACTTTATATTCAGAATAACTGCGAAAAAAGGACTTTCAACGAGTTTAACAGAATCAAAACACAAGTATCGTTTAGCACATTGGCTGGAAGAAGTAGCACGAACAGGGATTTCCTTCAAACTAGCAGGAAGAACAGACCTGCCAATCACAGAAGCAGAGGGTCACGTCAGCAATTATATAGATTCTCGTGAGAATCATTTTAAAGTGCTAATTCAGCAATATTCCCTGCTCGTGGTGTTCAAAGTTGTCATTGCTACTACGTTGTTAGCCGTAGGTGGAATTCTGGTCATGGAACAAGTAATGAATATCGGTCAGTTCGTAGCAGCTGAAATTATTATTCTCCTCGTCATTGCCTCTGTAGAGAAGCTAATTGTTAGCTTGGACGTAATCTATGACACACTAACCTCACTTGAAAAAGTGGGGCAAGTAACTGACCTCGAATTAGAATCAACAGATGGGTTAGATATTATGAAGGAATGTCAAACCTGCGGTATGGCCATAGACATTAAAAACCTTAGCTTTACCTATCCATACTCAAATCGAAAAACACTTCAAAATATCAATCTTTCCATTAAAGACGGCGAAAGGCTATTAATTGCGGGAAAAAACGGCTCGGGTAAAAGTACACTACTCCATGTCATAGCTGGTTTATACGACATCAAAGAGGGAGTAGTTTCCTATGATGGGCTTCCACGCGATAATTTAAACATAGAATCACTCCGTACGATTATTGGAACCTGTTTGGACGGCGAAGACTTGTTCGAGGGAAAACTTATTGATAACATTACTATGGGACGAGCCAATGCAACATTTGAAAATGTGAAGTGGGCTATCGAACGCTTAGGACTTCAAGACTTTGTGAAAAGCTTACCCAAAGGCTTTGATTCTGAAATTCAGCCTTATGGAAGCAAGCTCCCACGAAGTATCATTCAAAAGCTTATAATTGCACGTGCAATAGCCGACAAACCTAAAATATTATTGTTTGAGTACACATTTGAACACATCGATGAAGTGCACAAACGTAAAATCGTTGACTTTATAACACACCCAAGCAATGAATGGACGGTGATCGCCTCTTCTTCAGATCCTTACATTGCTCAAAAATTTGATAACATCGTGATCATGGACGGCGGTGAGATCAAGAAGAAAGGAAATTATGAGGAATTGAAAAACGAATTAAAATAACCGGTAATGCTGAATATTTCACCCAACAATCTGAAAACCAACTTTGCCGACAAGAACATACCTATTTTGGACAAAGTAGAAGCCAAAAAATCCGGTAGGGTTTTTCTTCGATTAATCACTTGGCTAGCTTTTATTTTTCTCGTATTTATATTTTTACCTTGGACTCAAAATATTCGTGGAAAAGGATACGTAACTACACTTACTCCTGAAAAGAGGCCTCAAACCATCAATAGTATTATTGGTGGTAGAATTGAAGAATGGTATGTCCGAGAAGGGGAGCTTGTTCTACCCGGAGACACTATTCTTTTCATCTCTGAAGTAAAAGACGCTTATTTCAACCCAGAGCTAATTGATCGAACAACTGATCAGTTAAAGGCAAAAGAATCTTCTGTAAAATCGTACGAAGAAAAATTAAATGCAGTCGAAAACCAGTTAATTGCCCTCAACGAAACCCAAAATTTAAAAATCGAACAAGCCCGTAATAAACTCAAACAATCCGAATTAAAAGTACAAAGCGACAGTATTGATTTTCAAGCAGCTATTATAAACTACAACATCGCAAACGACCAGCTAAATCGAATGGAGCTATTGTACAAAGACGGATTAAAATCGTTAACCGATTTGGAAACTAGAAGAATGGCACTACAACGTGCTGAGGCGGAAAAAATATCGGCGGAAAACAAATTGTTGACAAGTCAGAATGAGGTGATCAATGCGCGCGTTGAATTAATCTCAATAAAGGCGCAATACGATAATTCAATCGCCAAAGTACAATCCGATAAGTTCTCTACGCAATCTGCGAAATTTGACACTGAAAATGAGGTGAATAAATTGAGGAATGATTTAGCCAACTACAGAATTCGAGCAGGAATGTATTACATTACGTCTCCTATCAAAGGATTCATAACGAAAACTATTCAGTCTGGAATTGGTGAAACTATTAAAGAAGGTGAAGAAATATTAACAATAATGCCCTACGAATATGAATATGCTGTCGAAATGTTCGTACGCCCAATCGACCTTCCACTTATTAAGTTAGATCAAAAAGTCCGCATTCAATTCGACGGATGGCCTGCGATTGTCTTCAGCGGTTGGCCAAACACAAGCTACGGAACCTACGGTGGACGCGTATTCGCTATTGATA
Source organism: Crocinitomicaceae bacterium (assembly GCA_029254025.1). Taxonomy (GTDB): domain Bacteria; phylum Bacteroidota; class Bacteroidia; order Flavobacteriales_D; family Crocinitomicaceae; genus JALQTG01. The sequence continues at coordinate 28,734 of JAQWYK010000002.1, forward strand.
ACATGATAAGTCCTAATGGGAATTACCGTATTTTAGTTTCACAAGACCCGAACGAACAAGAATGGCCCGACGCACTTAGAATTGGTGCTGGATCTAATAGTATTCTATTACTCCATGATGTACCGGTTTGGTATGAGCTTTGGCGTCAATTCAACGGGTTCCCTCCTGATTATTATTCAGGCAATAAATATTTATATCCGGAAGACTACCAACAAGAAAAATGAAACAATTAACAACATATTTACTTGTTCTTCTTGTTGTCTGGGCTGGCCAGCATGCAAAGGGACAGGAAAAGGTTTTTCCATTTGTCGATTACATTAACTCTGTAAAGACGAATCACCCTATTTCTGCCCAAGCTGAAATTACAGCACGTATCGGAGAGCTCTTTGTGCTTGAATCACGCGGGGCATTCGATCCAGAACTTTATACGGACCTCGGTCAAAAAGAATTTGAAGGTAGTCGATACTATCGAATTTTTGATGGTGGAATACGCATTCCTACGTGGTATGGGATTGAATTTTACAGCGGAATCGAACAAGCAAATGGTGACTATTTGAGTGCGCAATACACATTACCGGATAACGGACTTACTTATTCAGGAGTTAGCCTAAAACTAGGAAAGGGTTTGATAATGGACCAACGAAGGGCTATGCTTAAAACTGCTCAACTGGGTCAAATTTCCACCGAGCAAGAACGAAAAATAATCCTGAACAACCTTTTACTTGATGCTTCTAAAGCCTATTTCCAATGGCAGTTGGCAGCGATAACAAAGGAAATACAATTGGAAGGACTAGAACTAGCACAAGTTCGTTTGCAAGCAGTTAAACAAAATGCTTTGCTTGGAGATATCCCATACATCGACACCCTCGAAGCAAGTATTCAATTGCAAAATCGACAAATGCTTCTTGCAGAGGCTGAACTGGCAGAGTTGAACGCGAAGGCATTTGTTTCGACATTTCTTTGGGCGAACTATGTCGTACCTGTAGAACTGGCAGAGTCAATAGCTCCACAGAAGGATTTTGATTATCCGCTGAATATTTTTAGCGACCACCTTAGAAATGAGATTGATTCTCTAATTCCCAACCATCCAGAAGCAATAAAGGCCAATCTTAAAGTTGAGGAATACGACATTCAACGAAAATTGAAATTGGAATCCATGAAGCCGGAATTAAACGTAAAGTACAACTTACTCAATGAACCTTTTGTAGATAATTTCGCAAGTAATTACACCTTAGATGATTACAACTGGGGACTTGAATTTAAAATGCCTATTTTTCTTCGATCTGGGCGTGGAGGACTCCAAATCGCGAAGTTGAAATTACAGGATGCAGAATTAGATTACAGCTTCAAACTTCAACACCTAAACGTAAAAAGTCAGCAGGCGGTAAACGAATTTCAAACCTCATCGAACCAATTGTCTATATATACTAAAACAGTAGTCGATTTAAGCCAATTACTGACTGGTGAGCAACGCAAATTTGATAATGGGGAAAGCTCACTATTCTTAGTCAATTCCCGTGAATCTAGCTATATCAATGGACGTATTAAACTGGCCGAACTTGAAATCAAAAATATATTTGCCTTACTGAAGATTTCTCATAGTCTTGGTAATCTTAACGATGATCTGTAAGATAACAGATGGGCTATTAAATGAAATCCGTTAACAAACCGTTATTATACTCATTCATTAGTAATGACTTCCAATCACATATCATGGATACTGAGTAGTTACAATTATATTATTCATCCTAAACTCCTCGAGCTGGATTTCCAGAAATTTACACCACCACATTTACAATCCTTCCTGGAACGACAATCACCTTTTTAGGTGATTTACCCTCCAAATACTTTTGGGCCTGTTCGCTGGACATCACCCCTTTTTCGACCTCTTCTTTAGAAAGGTTGGTCGGTAATTCGAAGGTAAAACGCATTTTACCGTTGAAACTTACGGGGTACGCGAAGGTGTTTTCCACTAAATGTTCCTCCTTGAAGGTTGGGAATTGAGCGTCGCTCACCGTGCCGGGTTCGTTTCCAAGTTTTACCCATAATTCTTCGCCTATATGCGGGGCATAAGGCACAAGTAAAATCACCAACTCTTGTAAAATCGCTTTGTTGTTGCATTTTTGTTCGGTCAATTCGTTCACACAAATCATAAAGGCGGAAACGGCAGTGTTAAACACATAACGATCCATGTCGTCTTGAATTTTCTTTATGGTTTTGTGGAGTGTTTTCAACGATTTTGCATCGGGATCTCCTTCGGTTAAAACAAGATTTCCGTTGGTATCGTGAAACAAACGCCACAGCTTCCGCAAGAAGTTGTGCACACCGTTTATTCCTTTAGTATCCCAAGGTTTAGCCTGCTCCAATGGACCTAAAAACATTTCGTACATCCGCAACGTATCCGCGCCAAACTGCTCGACTAGGTCATCTGGGGTTTGAACGTTATACTTGGATTTGGACATTTTTTCTACCTCGCTTCCGCAAATGTAGGTGCCGTCGTCTTCCAAAATAAATTCAGCGTTTGCGTATTCCTCACGTGACTCCTTAAAGGCTTCGATGTCTAGTTTATCTCCATCAACAATATTGATATCAACATGAAGAGGAATCAAATCCAATCCTTGCTTTTTATTGAGAGAAACAAATTTCCCTGATGAACGATCACGATAAACAAAACTACTTCTTCCCAAAATCATCCCCTGATTGATCATCTTTTGAAACGGTTCGTCAAATGAGATAAATCCAAGGTCTTTTAGGAATTTCGTCCAGAATCGAGCGTATAACAAATGTCCTGTAGCGTGCTCTGCGCCGCCGATATAGAGGTCTACATTTTTCCAGCAACCTACTTTTTCTTTGCTAACGAACGCCTCTTCATTGTGGGGATCCATGTAGCGCAGGAAATACCAAGAACTTCCAGCCCAGCCTGGCATGGTGTTTAATTCCATTGGCCATGTGCATACACCGTTTTGTTTTTCGTTGGGCTTGATGATTTTCATGTTTCGGCACCACGACCATGTTTCAGCGTTTCCAAGAGGTGGTTTGCCGTCTTCTGTGGGTAAATATTTATCTACTTCAGGTAACGGGATTGGTAAAAATTCGTCTTCAATTAATTTAGGAATTCCGTTTTCGTAATACACAGGAAATGGTTCTCCCCAATAGCGTTGACGAGAAAATACGGCGTCGCGCAAACGGTAATTCGTTTTCGATTTTCCAATGCCTTTTTCCTCTAATACTTCAATCGCCTTTTTGATTGCTGCTTTTACTTCAAGTCCATTTAGGAAATCTGAATTCGCTATCGTTCCTTTTTTTTCTGTGTAGGCCTCTTCATCAATCGAAACACCTTCAAAAACGTTTTTAATGGGAATTTCGAATTTACGAGCGAAATCCCAATCGCGCTGATCTCCACAAGGAACGGCCATTACAGCTCCTGTTCCGTAGGATGCCAATACGTAATCCCCTATCCAAATTGGAATTTTTTCTCCATTTAGTGGGTGAACAGCATAGGCCCCTGTAAATTGTCCCGATATATTTTTTACATCCGACATACGGTCGCGCTCTGATTTCAACGCTGCTGTTTGTCGGTATTCTTCAACTGCTTTTTTGTATTCGTCGGTGGTGATTTTTGCTACCAATTCATGTTCTGGCGCCAGTACCATGAAGGATACGCCGAAGATGGTGTCAGGGCGTGTAGTGAAGACTTCGATTGGACTCTCATGGTTCTCCACCGCAAATTTCACTGATGCTCCCACAGATTTTCCAATCCAGTTGCGTTGGATGTCTTTAATCGCATCTGTCCAATCTAAGCCTTCTAATCCAGTCAATAAACGCTCCGCATAAGCAGTAATTCGCATCGACCATTGGCGCATGAGTTTTTGTTCTACGGGGTGACCACCTCTTTCAGAAACACCGTTTACCACCTCATCGTTCGCGAGCACCGTTCCTAATGCAGGACACCAGTTCACCCAAGAATCTGCCAAATAAGTGAGGCGATAATCCATGAGGATATCGCTTTGTTTTTTATCATCAAACCCGTTCCAATCTTCAGCTGAAAATTCGATTTCGCAGTCATGGACTGCATGAACTTGTTGATTCCCGTTTTTTTCAAATTCAGCTATTAATGTTTCGATGGATTCTGCTTGGTCAGTTGATTTGTTATACCAACTCTCGAAAATCTGCTTAAAAATCCACTGCGTCCATTTGTAATACGAAGGGTCTGAAGTTCGCACTTCCCTGTCCCAATCGAAATTAAATCCTATTTTGTCTAATTGATCGCGGTAACGCGCAATATTTTGTTCTGTGGTAACTGCTGGATGTTGTCCTGTTTGAATCGCATATTGCTCCGCAGGTAACCCAAACGAGTCATAACCCATTGGGTGTAACACGTTAAAGCCTTTCAATCGCTTGTAACGCGCATAGATATCAGATGCAATGTAACCCAGCGGATGTCCCACATGCAAACCCGCACCAGAAGGATAAGGAAACATGGTAAGTCCATAGTATTTAAGCTTTGACGAATCTTCCATCGTTTTGAAGGTTTTATGTGCCGCCCAATGCTTTCGCCATTTTTTTTCTATTGCTCTGAAATCGTACTCCATGCTTGTAATATTTGAAGGTGCAAAGATAGGAAAAAGACAATAAGATAGTGTCGCACGAAGAGGTTACTCCCCTTGTTCTCTGAAAATAAAATTTTTAAAAGTTCTTTTTTTCAGATTAGTTCTCCAAAAAAATTCGCTATCGAACAAAAAAAAACTTATTTTTGCCCTCGCTAAAAAAGCTGACATGAACGAAGGAATGACGAAAGAAGAATTGCTAGATCAATTCAAAGGAAACAAGATTTTAAAATACGCTACTGCAGCGGTAGGAGCTATTGTACTTATTATTTTGGTATATGTAGCTTACAATAGCTTTATTTACCAACCCAACAATGAGGAGTCCAAGGCAATGGTTGCACGAGGAATCATGTTAATGGAAAAAGATTCAACCGCTCTTGCTATTGAGGAATTTGAATACATCGCTGATGAATACGGAAGTTATGAAGGAGGAGTATTGGCACATTACTCGCTAGGAAACCTATATTTCGAACAAGGTCGTTTTGAAGAAGCAATAGCTGCACTTGAAAAGGTAGATTTAGAAGACATGTACCTTATGACATTGGCTACAGGTACGTTGGGTGACTGTTATTCTGAATTGGGTGACTATGCGAAAGCAGTAACTTATTACGTTCAAGCGGCAGAGCGCATTGCCAATGAGTTAACTTCTCCACAATTCTACTTCAAGGCAGGATTGAATGCAGAAGAGGCTGGTGACTTCGTAAAAGCGAAAGAATATTACCAAACGATTCAAGATAAATACATGACATTCTCGAGCCAGAAGAACATTGAGAAATATGTTGTTCGTGCTGGAGCTAAAATCAACTAACGCGTGGCTACATCAGAAAAAAACTTATCTGAATATAGAAAGGAAACTATTCCAAACGGTGCCGATTTCAGAATCGGCATTGTTGTTTCAGAATGGAACGAATCCATCACCTCAAACTTGTGTAAAGGATCGCTTGCTGCACTTTTAGACAATGGTGTAAAGGAGGAAAATATCATCGTACATGAATGCCCTGGCTCTTTTGAACTACCTTTGGCTAGCCAATACTTGTTGGAAACGAATGAAGTAGATGGAGTTATTGCCATAGGCTCCGTGATTCAGGGAGAAACAAAGCATTTTGATTTTGTTTGCAACGCCACTGCTTTGGGAGTGAAAGATGTGTCGTTGAAATATAACAAACCAATCATTTTCTGTGTGCTAACGGACAACACAAAGCAACAAGCCATAGACCGGTCAGGAGGGAAACATGGAAACAAAGGTACGGAAGCAGCCATCGCTTGTATCAAGATGATCGCTTTGAAAAAAAAGATTGAATTATGACACTTATCAAATCGATATCAGGAATTAGAGGGACCATTGGTGGAGCTCCAGGCGAAGGACTTTCGCCAATCGATACCGTTAAATTTTCGGCAGCATACGGAACCTGGTTGCAACGACGACATAATGCAAGAAATTTAACTGTAGTCATTGGTAGAGATGCCCGTATTTCTGGCCCAATCGTTAACAGCCTTGTTGTTGGAACACTTCGAAGCTTGGGGATAAAGGTATTGGATGCTGGCTTATCTACGACTCCAACAGTTGAAATGGCTGTAGGTTTCGAAAAAGCACACGGCGGAATTATTTTGACCGCTAGCCATAATCCAAAAGAATGGAACGCTCTAAAATTGCTTAATGAGAAAGGTGAATTTATCTCTGGAGTCGAAGGAGCTGAGGTGCTCCGTATTGCTGACGCCGAAGAATTTGATTTTGCACACGTTGATAAATTGGGAAAACTAAAAAAAATAGACACGGCGCTAGAGCAACACATTCAAGCTATTTTGAAATTACCCTATGTCGATAAGGAGTCGATTAAAAAAGCGAATTTTCGTATTGTAGTGGATGCCGTAAATTCGTCAGGAGGAATTGCTGTTCCAATGCTTCTTGGTTCTTTAGGGGTAGAGAATGTGACATGCATCCATTGCGAACCGACAGGAGAGTTTGCTCACAATCCTGAGCCTCTTCCCGCACATTTAACTGATTTAAGCGAAACAATTCTCTCAGAGAAGGCGGATTTAGGAATCACTGTTGATCCAGATGTTGACCGTTTAGCGATGGTTTGTGAAGACGGAACTATGTTTGGTGAAGAATACACTCTTGTAGCCGTTGCTGATTACGTTCTTTCTCAAAAGGGAGGCTCAACTGTTTCCAATTTGTCTTCAACGCGTGCCTTGCGAGATGTGACTGAAAAACATGGTCACCAATACTTTGCATCAGCAGTTGGTGAAGTAAACGTTGTGGAAAAAATGAAATCTGTAAATGCAGTAATCGGTGGAGAAGGTAATGGAGGGGTGATTCTTCCAGAGTTGCATTATGGACGCGACGCACTCGTTGGAATTGCAATATTCCTCAGTCAACTTGCGAAAACTGGAAAGAAAATTTCCGAACTACGCGACAGCTATCCAAAATATACGATTTCTAAAAATAAAATTCAATTAACGCCTGAAATCAACGTCGATAATGTCTTGTTGGAAATGGCCAAGCGCTATTCGCAAAATGAGGTAGATAGCACAGATGGTGTAAAAATCTACTTCGAAAAAGAATGGGTTCACTTAAGAAAAAGCAATACTGAACCGATTATTCGCATCTATTCAGAAAGTCAAAATGAAACGCAAGCGAATAGTTTGGCAGAAAAAATAATGAACGAAATAAAAGGGATCATTTAATTCAGGATTTCAATAATTAGCCGTAAAGGTCTCCGCAAAATTCTTGATATTCTGCTATTTTTGTCAAAACGCTACTCATGAAAGTTTACTTAGATAATGCCGCTACCACACCGCTTGCAACTGAAGTCTATGAGGTGATGGCCCCGCTTTTAAAAGAAGAGTTTGGGAACCCATCGTCTACCCATTTTTTTGGTCGCCAAGCGAAAGCTATTATCGAAACTTCGCGCAGAACAGTTGCAAAATTAATTCATGCCCAGCCTTCTGAAATCGTTTTTACTTCTGGAGGAACTGAAGCGGATAATATGGCCCTCAATTGCGCCGTATTGGACCTTGGTGTAGAGCGCATCATTACATCCGCTATTGAGCACCACGCTGTTATTCATACTGCTGAGCATATCGCTTCGCTTCGCTCTATTGAGCTAGACCTTGTTCAATTTGATGAATTGGGGCATGTGGACTTAGTACATTTGCGTCAATTATTAGCTGGCTCATCTAAGAAAACTATCGTTTCCCTAATGCATGGAAACAATGAAATAGGAAATTTACTTCCGCTAGAGAAAGTAAGTGCTCTATGTAGAGAATTCGGCGCCTATTTTCATTCCGATACGGTACAAACAATGGGGCATTACGCCTTTAACCTTCAAGAATTAGACATTGATTTTCTTACCTGTGCAGCACACAAGTTTCATGGGCCGAAAGGAGTTGGATTTTTGTACCTCAATAAGAAAATCAAAATGCACCCGTTGATCCATGGAGGCTCACAAGAACGTGGGTTGCGCGGCGGAACGGAGAACCTTTACGGTATTGCAGGACTTGCGAAAGCCTTAGAAATTGCCAATGAAGACATCGATGGTCACCAACAACATGTCCAAGGCTTAAAAAGTTACATGATTGAGCAATTGCGGAGCAAATTCGATACTATTGATTTTCACGGAGACATCCGTCCAGAAAAGAGTTTGTATACCGTTGTCAACGTGTGCTTTCCTTCAACACCGAAAGCAGCCATGTTGTTGTTCACCCTTGATTTAAAAGGAGTTGCTTGTTCAGGAGGTTCTGCATGTTCTTCTGGATCGAATAAAGGATCACACGTTCTCGAAGGAATTCAAGCAGATACTTCACGTCCCAACGTACGGTTTTCGTTATCCAGGTATACGACGAAAGAAGAAATCGATTACGCCGTGAAAACTGTAGTAGAGGTATTTGAAAGTAATTTGGTGGCATAACCTATTCCACCAACCCCACCCAAAGCGATATTTTACCATTATCCATTCTCGACCAAATTGGACGAATCACACCATTTTGTGCGGCTATATTAATGTAATCACCAAAAAAGATGTTGTCTGATGGAATAAAAGGTGACTCAGAAACCCTCCGCTCCAGAAAGGTCTTACCACCATCAACTGTTGTTGCCATAAAAACATCCGTTCTGTTGTCTTCATAATGTCTGCGGTCATAGTAGACGAAATAGATATTACCGTTGCACTGATCGATATCCATCCACGTAAAAAATTGTTGACGATGCGCACTATCTTGGTTCACTTTAATCGGTTCTGACCATGTGTCGCCTTTATTATCGCTGAAAGACAACCAAACATCTGTATTGTCTTCCCCATTTCGCTGATCGGTCCAATTGACGTAAATTCTTCCATTGTACGCACCTCCGGACGCGTCACAAGCTGTGATCGGGAGACCGTTACAGCGAAACATTCCAGGAACATCGATTGTCCATCCACCTGGTTGATCACTCACCAGTATTTCTTCTGCCAACCATGTTTCTCCTTCATCCGTGGATCGATTAAATCGAATTCCTTTAGGACCAGACCAAGACACATAAATTTCACCATTAGGACCAACAGCCGGAACCGCTCCTTCAACAGTATTATCCCCATCCAAGCAATCTCCTGCGATTTTCGAAATGCGTTTGGGTACGGACCAAGTTTCACCGCGGTCGGTACTTTTAGAAAAAACGATAGTAGATGAATCTTCTAGAGCATCTGAATCGTAGCGATCAAATTGCGTCCATGTTAAATACAGATTACCCGTTCTCGGACATTCAGCTACCCATTGTTTATCTTGTGCTTTTTCACCAATTTTCGCAGTAGCACTTGAAGTCCAATTGCCCTTAATCTTATCACTGTAATCGCACACCATTCGATCTAAACGACCGCCATCTTCAGGACTTGATAAATGGAAGTAATAAAATCTGCCTTTCGCATCGATGTGCATGACAGGATCCCCACCAACGCCAAACTTACTCCTTAGCGAGGACGCCTTCCATGACTTCCCACCGTTCTTTGAGTAATAGTAATCATTCATCACCGACCCAGCTATCAGCCATTTATTTTTCGTGGGATGAATGGCTATACTTGGTTCAACTTGAGCGTATGGATAAGTTGCACCCGCAGGCCTAGGCAATTGAACATTCCTAACATCTTGCGAAAAGCACGTTGGCACTAAAAAGCCGAAACAAAAGAAAAGCAGTACGTATTTCATACTACAGCGTTCTTAACCAATATTGTCCTAATTTATTGTCCTCATCCAACTCGAAGGTATATCTAACGAAGGGCAGTGTTCCCATTACACAATCCAATACCATCAACTGATTGTCACGATTAATAATTAGGTTAAACGTATCCCCTGGTTGCAATGCGTTGGTGTAATCTGTAAATGTAGACTTTGTCACCCGAAAACCATTAAATGCAATAACCTCGTCATTCACACTCAATCCATTTTTCTCTGCTGCGCTTCCTGCCGTAATTCGTTTAACCATTACGCGCCCTCCATCGTCGGAAGCAGCAGCACCGAAAAGCACCTGTTCTCCTTCCTGCAATGAAATAGTTAATCCAACCTCTTTCAAGTATTTCGGGTAGTCAATCGTCTCTACGCCATCAATATGATTGTTGAAAAATTCCTTTAAATCAGTTTTTGACATAGCCTCCAATTCAGCACGAAGTTCATCTGTAGTAAAACCACGTTTCAACTCTTTATAATATTTCGTGTAGAGCACCTGCATCAAATCATCTAGGGACTTCTTTCCCTTGTTTGCTTTGATAATCATGGCATCAAATGCGAAAGCAATTAAATGGCCTTTTGGATAATACGAAACCGTTGTATTGGAACTATTCTCATTTGGGCGATACGCTTTAATCCAAGCATCGAAAGAAGCATGAGCAACCGGTTGAACTTTATTACCCACGGAAGATTCCACATAATTTAGGGTGCTCTTTACTTTTCCTAAGTACTCTTCTTTTGAATAAAACCCTGCTCTTCTAAGAATCAATTCATCATAATAGGACGTGAATCCTTCCATTACCCACAATAAATCTGTATACGATTCTTTATCATATACATAAGGCCATAAGGCGTCTGGACGCAATCTTTTGACATTCCACAGGTGAAAATATTCGTGTGCGACCAAAGAAAGAAAGCCTAGGTAATCATCTCCTTCGTAAGACCAACGATTAACATTTAGGGTAGTGGAGTTGGTGTGTTCTAAACCTCCACTTCCAGTAGTCGTATTGTGAATAATAAACCAATATTCTTTGTTAGGATTTTCTCCAAAAACTGCTGTCGTTGCTTCTACAATTTTAGCCATATCCCGCTGTAGCTTTGGAATATCATAGTTGCCTACCCCATACATTGCAACATTGTGCTTAATTCCTGCAGCAGTAAAACTAAACTCCTCTTGATTACCAATCTCGATTGGACAATCCCCCAATTGATCATAATTTTCAAACGTAAATGTGGTTCCCGTATCAGAAGAAACTCCCTCTGAAGCTTTCGGAAGGGCAGTCGTAATTTTTGAAAATGTTGCGTGAGGAAAAATCGATAATTTACCCCCCAAGTCAAGATGACCCTCAGGATACATGAATACATTTGTACCATTCAAGTATCCATGCGTTAGATCCAAGAAGCTAGTTCGCACAGTAAGTTCAAATGCGTAATACTCATAAGTCAACACCACCTTTTTGGCACTTCCTTTTAGAATCTTCCACTTATTCTTTTCAGTTTTATTAATTGGCAACGCTTTCCCATTTTCATCTTTTGCTTTAACAACGTTGATATTCTGTGAAAACTCGCGCACCAAATAGGAACCAGGCGCCCAAACAGGGAGAACCATTATCAACTCTTCTCCTGGCATGTCACTAACCTCAACCTGCACATGAAAATAATGCGACTGTGGTTCTGGCATAGAAAGCTTGTGATGAATAGATTGTGCGAAAAGCGTTAGGTTTAAAAATAGGGTACTCACAAAAAAACCGAAAAACTTCATAATATTTGAATTGTATTTCCTTCAAATATACAATTTGCAGAATAAATATGTAGCTTTGTTACAGGCATTTAAAATTCATGGTATGAAAAATCTCATTTATCTATTTCTCGGGCTTGCGCTATTTTCATGCAAGGATGATACTACTGACTCTAACCCTCTTGGTGATGAAGATAAAGAAGTCATTGAATTACGCAACCAAGTAGAACAATTAAAGCTAGATAATCGCATGAAAGATTCAGTTTTGAATGAATCTTTGGCCTTTTTTAATGAAATTCAAGAAAATTTAGCGAAAATTAATGTAAAACAAGATCAAATAAGGATCCGCAGCACTAATCCAGAAATTTCAAATGATGATAAAGAATGGGTATTGCAAGAGATTCAAAACATCAATTTTTTACGAGAAGAGAATGCGCGAAAAGTTAGAAGCCTTCAAAAACAAGCTAAAAATGATGCCTTAAAAATCACGGAATTACAAGCTACCATAGACCGGCTGGTGCTTCAAATTCAGTCACAAGACGAACGCATTGAGTCACTCCAAAATCAATTAGCTGATCTAGATATGGAATATGCTGAATTATTCGACCAGTATCAAGATCAGGTTGAACTAGCGTTGGATGTGATCAAAGAAATGAACGAAGTACATTATGCCTTTGGAACATTGGAAGAATTGATGGCAAACAAGGTTTTGGTCAAAGAAGGAGGATTTATTGGGCTCGGGAAGAAAACGACCATTGCGGATGACATGAATGAAGAATATTTTCAGCATTTAGACAAAACCAAGACTAAATATATCACAATAATTGGTGAAAAGCCTCAAATCATTACTGATCATCCCGCTTCTTCTTACGAATGGCAAGGCACCAAATTGGTCATAAAAGATGCTAATGCGTTTTGGAGGATTTCCAATTATCTGGTCGTTACAGTAAAATAATCCATGTATCGTTTCCACGCGTTTTTGCTTTTCGGGTGTTTCGCTATGGCGTCTTGTAATGTGCTCGATGTAGAAAAATATAATCCTGATTTTAATGGCCATTGGCGTACCGGGATATTTTTCTCCCCGGCTGCTGGTGACTCGATAAGAAATTACCTAATTATTGATGGCAAAGACAGTGGTTTAGGAATTGCATGTGACAAGAATAACTCATTAAGCAATTGTTTACTCTTTCAAACGGGTAAAGTGAAAATTAATACGTCCAATGGTTATTTGCAGATTGGAAACTCCGTTCAAAACACGCGCAGAGTAGACAAAGAACCCTACCTAAACAATAACTCTGAATGGGAAATGGTATTGGATAGTTTGGTTTATTCCAAATTTTAAAAGCTAGTTTCGTTACTTCTTAGTCGATCATACGGGAATTGAATTGCTTTTCCTTTCATGCTCTGCGCACTCGTTTCCTTTCACTATATTTGATCAAGAGCTATAACACAACCATGCAATTCATTCAACGTATCTTGAAAAAAGTCATTCGACAACACCTGTCTTGGGTGAATGGATGTACGTTATTGTTTCTCATCTGGTGGAATAGCATTCCAACCACTCTTTTTGACGTTGAATATGCAACTTTGATTGAAGACGAAAATGGTGAACTACTCACTGCAGTTATTGCGCGCGATGGTCAATGGCGTTTTCCAATTGAAGAAAAAGTTCCAAAAAAGTTCAAGGAGGCATTGCTTTGCTTTGAAGATGAGAATTTTTATTCTCATCTGGGGGTGAGTATCCGAGGATTGGGGAGAGCAGTCGTTCAAAATGTCTCCCATTTCAAAAAAGTAAGTGGTGGAAGCACCCTCACAATGCAGTTAATGCGTATGTCTCGTGCTAAAAACTCACGAACTATTTGGCAAAAACTAATTGAAATCCTTGGTGCAACTCGATTAGAATTTCGATTTTCCAAAGATGAACTGCTGGAGCTATATGCCTCACATGCTCCCATGGGTGGAAATGTTGTTGGGTTGGAAGCTGCTTCATGGCGTTACTTTGGCAGGAAACCATCTAACCTATCATGGGCTGAATCAGCTACCCTTGCTGTCTTACCCAATAGCCCTGGGTTAATACACCCTGGTAAAAATAGAGCTGCGCTATTGGCCAAGCGCAATAGACTCCTTTCAAAACTTCACGAGAAAGGAGTCTTGACCCAACAAGAGCTTGAACTCGCAGTCATGGAATCATTACCAGACTCCCCGTTTCAAATGCCGCAGTCCACCACACATTTACTGGCTCGCTTTTTTAATACAGGTCAACGCGGACAACGGATCAAAACGACCATCGATGGACATCTTCAACAGTTAATTCAACAGGGGGTAAATACTCATATGGATTGGCTTCGAAATGCACATATTCACAATGCTTCAGTAGTAGTGATGGAAACTAAAACAGGGGAAGTGAAAGCGTACATCGGCAATGTCACCAACGATAAATCCGCCAAAAACAAGGAAGTTGACGTTATTTCAGCACCAAGAAGTTCGGGCAGTATTTTGAAACCGTTTTTGTATTGTCATGCCTTAGAAGCAGGAGTAATAACCCCAACAACCTTATTGACAGATGTTCCAACCTACATGAATGGCTATGCCCCAAAGAATTTTTATGACAACTATGATGGTCTTGTCCCTGCCAATGAAGCGCTATCACGATCACTCAACGTACCATTTGTAAGACTTTTGATTCGATATGGTCAACGCCGATTTTTAGACCAATTAAAGCGCGACGGTTTTTCAAACTTCGTTTTTTCCGCAGATCACTATGGAACTTCCTTGATTTTGGGAGGAGCAGAAGTATCCCTCGAAGATCTTGTACAAGTGTATGCGAACCTCGGGAACTCAGCAAGTGGAACGACTAACATTCAGCAGTTTCACGTTCAAGAAAAAGAAAGAAAAAAGAGCACGCTTAAATTTGAGCAATCTGCTGCTTATCACACCCTCAACGCATTACTCAGTGTTAGTCGTCCTGACCTCTATGGGAACTGGGAAAGATACGAGCAAGGACAGAAGATTGCATGGAAAACAGGGACGAGTTTTGGCTTCCGAGACGCTTGGGCAATTGGGGTGACACCAGAATATACTATTGGTGTTTGGGTTGGAAATGCAGACGGTGAGGGAAGGCCAGGAATTGTAGGTGTAAAAGCGGCTGCCCCTCTCCTATTCGAAGCATTTAACCACCTTTCGAATACCCGCAGCTGGTTCCAACAGCCCTGCGACACAGAACAAAAGATTCAAATTTGCAATACCTCAGGTATGAGAGCAAGTGAATTCTGCAATGAAATAGAACTACTTTCCCTGCCTATCAATAGTAAAAAATCGGAACGCTGCCCCTACCATCAGCGCGTTTATCTTAATCTTGCTGAAACTGAACAGTTAAGTTTGAATTGCGCATCTCAAGAAGAAATTAGGGAACAAAATTGGTTCATTGTACCTCCCCTCGCTGAAAAATATTACAAAATGCGACACCCTAACTATCCATCATTACCCCCATTTAAAGATGGATGCGGTAGTGAAAATGAAGTTCGACTCATGGATATTATTTACCCGAAAAAAGAAAGTACAATTGATGTTCCTAAAGGTTTTTCAGGAGAACATGAACATGTGATTCTTGAAGCAACACATCGAATTCCAAATGCAATCATTCATTGGCATTTAAACGAAGAATATTTAGGAAGCACGGAAACATTTCATCAAATGAAGTGTATTCCAAAGTCAGGAGAAAACACCCTTCAACTGGTGGATCAAAGCGGTAATTCTAAAGTACTCCAATTTCAAGTGAAGTAATTTCCAAGTCATCCCAACCCTTGTTTTTTTTCTAGTTTTCATTTCTCTGATGAACCAATCTATTCGTTCGGTGTACACTACGAAAAAAATTATATTATGAAAAATTCAAAATGGTTTATTTCAATTCTGTTTATCGGAATCATGACAGTCGGTTCGGTCCTAGTATCATTTGTTCTTGACCCGCGAACCGAAATTACACAAATTAACACCGAAGGCGATGTGGACGAAACATGCGTATTTAATACTGTCATGGGTATTCAATCATCCGACTCATTTTTTGTATTTACGACTCCTGAAAATGTAGAGCAGTCATTAATGACTTCCTT
The DNA here is from genome assembly GCA_029254025.1 of Crocinitomicaceae bacterium. Taxonomy (GTDB): domain Bacteria; phylum Bacteroidota; class Bacteroidia; order Flavobacteriales_D; family Crocinitomicaceae; genus JALQTG01. The sequence goes on from JAQWYK010000002.1 coordinate 44,387, forward strand.
AAAATGGATGGCGAGCGCTCAACTTCCTGATGGCGGTTGGGGCTGTGGGTCACATGCCAATCAAGGAAACCTCAATCCACTGAGCGTAGATTCGGACCCAGCGACAACTTCTGTTGTATTAATGGCGCTTATGCGTATGGGGCACAACCACAAAGAAGGAGATTATATAGCCGCATTCAATAGAGGAAGTGAATTCATACTTACGTCTGTTGAAAATACATCGAGAGACGAAAACAACATCACGTCATTAAGTGGTACCCAAATTCAAACAAAGTTAGGTTATAACATTGATGTTGTTTTATCAGCACAATTCCTTTCCAATTGGCTGGAAGAATTGGGGCAAGAACATGACAATTACCAACGCGTAATGACGGCATTAAATGCGTGCACTGAAAAAATTCAACGCACAATGAATGCCGATGGAAGTATAAATAACGCCGGATGGGCCGGTGTTTTACAATCCTCTTTTGCAACGAATGCTTTAGAATCTGCAGCAGCGAATGGCGCCACAGTAGATAAAGACGTCTTGGAACAAGCGCGAGATTACCAAAAAGGGAATATCGACACGAAAACGGGTAATGTAAAAACAGAAGCAGGAGCAGGCATTGTGTTGTACTCTGTCTCCGGTTCAGCGCGTGCAAGTGCTCAAGATGCGCGTAAAGTTGAAGAACGAGTAAATAAAGCGAAGGAAAGCGGTGATTTGCCCTCTGCAGCTGAAGTTACAGTTGATAATTTAAAGGATATCGGTTATACAGAAGAGGAAGCGATTCGTTATTCAACTTCCTATACTGTTTACAATACATCCAAAGAAATTGCTCAACGCCAAAACGTGACCACTGGATTTGGTAATGATGGTGGAGAAGAATACTTAAGTTTTCTTCAAACCGGTGAATCAATGATAATCGGAGGAGATAATGCATGGAAAAACTGGTACGACAATGTATCCGGTCGATTACTATCTGCTCAAAACCAAAATGGTAGCTGGCATGGACACCACTGTATTACAAGCCCAGTGTTTTGCACGGCAACAGCAATGTTGATCTTATCTATTCATAATGATATAGAAAAATTGGCTCAATTGGGGGAGTAATCGTTTCACCTGATCGAAAGAAGGTTGTAAGTCTACTTACAGCCTTTCTTTTTTTATAGATTTAGCAAAAAACAAAAATTGGAAGTTCAAAATAACTTATCTTCGCATTTACAAAGATAACCATGGAAATTCCCTTAAGTGAACTCAAAAAAGGTCAACATGCACGTATTGTTCGGTTGGGAGAAGATGCACTATCCAAGCGCTTTTTGGAAGTGGGTATCACTCCGGGGACTGATGTAACACTTTCTGCAATTGCTCCATTCGGTGATCCCATAGCAATTGATTTGGGAGAGTTCTCCATTAGCTTACGGAAAAAAGAAGCTGCACAGATTTTTGTAGCCGTATTCGAGAAATAGCCGCTACCCTAGCAATTGAAACGTTAGCAAAGCCGCAACATAGGCGATACCTGTGAACACCACAAACTGCACAATCGGTATTCTCCAACCACCCGTCTCTTGTTTTACAATGGCAATGGTACTCATGCATTGCAATGCAAATACATAAAAAATTAATAAAGAAAATGCCGTTGCATAGGAGAATTCGATCGCATCTAACCCTGATACATCCTCTACTGTTTCTGCACTATAAATGGTAGACATCGTTCCAACAAAAACCTCCCGTGCAGCAAACGATGCCACTAATGCAATACCAATTTTCCAATCATATCCCAATGGTGCAATAACTGGTTCAATTAAGTGACCTATTTTCCCGAGGTAAGAATGCTCCAATAATTCGGCACGCATATCCATTTCAAGTTTTACTAGATTTGCATTTGGCTGACTCAACAATTCAGAATAGTGTGATTCTATTTGAGTATATTCGTCTGTGGGACCGAAATACGACAATACCCAAAGAATGATTGAAGCAATCAAAATGACTTTACCCGCTTCCAAAATAAATATCTTTCCTTTATTCAATGCATTGGTTAGTGCGTTTCTAAAGCTTGGTATTTTATAATTTGGAAGTTCCAAAATAAAAGCGCCGTCTTCATTTTTCTTAGAGAATCGAGTAATTAAAAACCCGATAATGAGTCCAACTAATAATCCAAGAAGGTATAACCCTAGCATGAATAACCCTTGAACACTAATTACTCCTCCAATGTATTCATTGGGTACAATAAATGACACCAAAAACACGTAAACAGGCAATCGAGCAGAACAACTCATCAATGGAATAATGAAGATTGTTATTAACCGTTCTCTCCTACTTTCAATAGCGCGTGCGGCCATAACCGATGGAATCGCACACGCAAATCCCCCAACAAGTGGAACGATAGATTTTCCATTCATTCCAAACGCCTTTAACAAGCCATCTGACATGAACGCCACACGTGATAAATATCCTGTATCCTCTAAAATCGCAATCAATGCGAAGAGAATCATTATTTGGGGAACAAACACAAGCACCCCTCCCAGTCCGGCAAAAATACCATCCTGTATAAAATCTGCCCAAATTCCTGACGGCATCCATGAAGCAATAATAGTTCCCACATCGTATAAACCATCGTTGATCAAATCCATTGGATAGGACGCGAATGTAAATATGGCTTGAAATAGGATAAAAAAGACACTTAGAAAAATAAGTAGACCCCAGAATGGGTGCGTTGTATACTTATCAAATTTCTGGGAAATACTGTTCTTGGTGTTGGTATCTTTGTAAAAAATCGATAAATCGCGGTGAATCTGATCCGCACGATTTCCGACCTCAATAATATCTTGCTTCAATGGGTTATACCCATGTTTAGCTATGATTTGGGCCAAATCTCCTCTTTCGTCACTAATGGAATCTTGTGCAATCGCATTCATCACTTTAAAGCGAAAATAGTCGGTAGTGTCTGGCCGACTTACAGCGACTTCTTGGAGAATTTCTTCTAAGCCTACCGGGGAAAACATGCTCTTAGAGCTTGGTACTACATCGAGTTCAAAAGCTTTTATGAGTTCGTTTAGCCCCTCTCCTCCTCTTGCACTAACAGCGTAAACAGGGACGTCAAAATATTGACTTAACGCATTTAGATCGATTTGCTTCCCTTCTTTACGGACTAAATCAATCATGTTTACCACCAATAGACAGGGGAGGCCTAAATCAATGATTTGACTCGCAAAAAACAGATTTCGTTTCAAATTTGTACCGTCCACAACGATGATCAGCACGTCCGGGAAATCAGCATTGTTCGGATTCAAAAGAATACGCTGAACAACCCGTTCATCTGGATTTGAGGACGATAAACTATAGGTCCCTGGCAAGTCAATAATTGAACAACCATTACCGTTTTTTAACGCAATCCTCCCTACACGTTTATCCACCGTTACACCCGGATAATTACCCACCTTTTGATTAAGGCCCGTCAACTTATTAAAAAGGGATGTTTTACCAGAATTTGGATTTCCTACTAATGCTATTTTCCGTGTTTCCTTCAATTAAAATACTTACTTATTCAACTTATATATTTCCGGGCTTCAAGAGTATTTCAGAAATCCGATTAAAAGCATTTCTAATACTCTCTACGTTGCTATAAATCAATCGCAACTTATTGTTTTTCTCACTCATCTTACACCCTTTAGGATTCGTTTGGATGTAATTTAATACTTGCGTAAAAATAGGGCTTTGAAAATAACTGTGTTGCGGATTGGCAATAAAATAACCAATCATCGAACCTGATTTAATCACTAATTTCTCAAAACCTATCTCTTGTGCCTTCCAACGCAAGCGCATAGAATCAAACAATTCGACAACCACTTCTGGCAGAGGTCCAAAACGATCCAACAGCTGTTGCTCGAAAGCAACCAGCTCTTCTTCCTTACTGAAATTATCCAATTCTTGATACAGCGCCAATCGTTCGGCAACATTATTTACATAATCGTCGGGAATTCGCACTTCCAAATCGGTTTCAAGAATACAATCCCGCACAAAACTTTGAAAAGTATCGTTCTGAGTCTCTGAAAAAAGTTCCTTGAACTGTGATTCCCGCAATTCATCAATAGCTTCATTCAAGATTTTTTGGTACATCTCAAATCCAATATCCGAAATAAATCCACTTTGTTCTCCCCCCAATAGATTTCCCGCTCCTCGAATATCTAAATCCTTCATTGCAATATTGAAGCCTGCCCCTAAATCGGAAAACTGAACCAACGCATTGAGTCGCTTACGCGCCTCCTCTGTCAGCATATTAAACCGCGGAGCTATCATATAACAAAACCCTTTTTTATTGGAACGTCCTACACGCCCCCGCAACTGATGCAAATCACTCAATCCAAAATTATTTGCATTATTAATAATGATAGTGTTTGCATTGGAAATATCGATTCCAGATTCAATAATTGTCGTAGCCAACAAAACATCGTATTCGTGCTCAATGAAATCCATCATAATTTTTTCCAACTTTGGTCCTTCCATTTGACCATGACCAATGGCCACGCGAACACCAGGACACAAGCGTTGAATCATTCCTGAAACCTCTTTAATATTCTCCAATCGATTATGCACAAAATAAACTTGTCCTCCTCTACTCACTTCGTACGAAATGGAATCGCGTATGATTTCCTCATCAAACTCCACAATTTCTGTAAGAACAGGCTGACGGTTTGGAGGTGGAGTATTGATAATACTTAAATCGCGCGCTCCCATTAATGAAAACTGAAGCGTTCTTGGGATTGGTGTAGCTGTCAACGTGAGCGTATCGACGGTTGCTTTTAAGGTTTTCAACTTATCTTTTACACCCACACCAAACTTTTGCTCCTCGTCAATAATCATAAGGCCAAGGTCGTTAAACTTCACATTGGCGCCTACCAATTTATGCGTACCTATCAAAATATCAATCTTCCCTTCCTTGAGGTCTTTTAGGGTTTGGGTGGTTTGCTTTGCCGACTTAAATCGATTTAAATAATCAACGCGCACTGGAAAATCTTTTAATCGCTCTTTAAAACTGCGATAATGCTGTAAAGATAAAATTGTAGTGGGAACGAGCATTGCAACTTGTTTACCATCTGTAGCGGCTTTAAATGCTGCACGAATCGCAACTTCCGTCTTTCCAAAACCAACGTCTCCGCATACCAATCGATCCATCGGAGTATCTTTTTCCATATCCGCCTTTACCGCTTCTGTCGCTTTCAGCTGGTCGGGAGTATCCTCATAGATAAAAGATGCTTCTAACTCATGCTGTAAATAGGTATCCGGACTAAAGGCAAACCCAGGCTGCGCTTTTCGTTTCGCATACAATTGAATTAAGTCGTAGGCAATTTCCTTGATTTGCTTCTTCGTCTTATTCTTTAGGGTCGTCCAGGCCTTGGTTCCTAATTTATTCATTTTTGGAACTGTGCCTTCTTTGCCAGTAAACTTCGAAATTCGATGTAAGGAGTGTATTGAAACATACAACACATCCCCGTCTTTATATATTAATCGAATCGCTTCTTGTGGTTTTCCATTGACATCGATCGTTTGCAATCCGCTAAATTGCCCAACTCCATGATCAATGTGTGTCACATAGTCGCCTTTCTGGAGGTTATAAATTTCCTTGAGCGTAAAGGCTTGTTTGGCTTCTCGAAACCCTTCTTTTAATCGAAAACGGTGATAACGCTCTAAGATTTGATGGTCGGTGTAGCACGTCAGCTTCAACTCTTCGGAAATAAACCCCTCCTGTAGTGAACAGTTCATAGCGCTAAACTTGACTTGTGCCCCTATATCCTCAAAAATATCATAAAGACGCTCAATTTGCTTTGGTTGATTCGAGAAGATAAGGTTGGTAAACCCACTTTCTTCGCGATAAATCAACTCATCCTTCAACATGTTGAAATTCTTGTTGAATGCTGGTTGCGATTTGAATTTAAACTCCAACACATCAGCTTCTTTGAAGAAATAATCAGGACCTATTTCGATGATGGAGAAATGCTGTATTTGTTCCTTGGCTTCACTGGGATGGAAATACAGTTCATTCGGAGGAGTTCGACGGACAGCACTCTCTGGAAGTCCATCGTAAATCTTCACGGCCTTCTGATATTCTTTGTCAAGACTACCCAATACCATATGAAATGAAGAAATCCAGACGTTTGTAGCAGTACCTAAAAACTCCAAAAACGATCCATTCTCTTCCTTGACTAAATTCACCTGAACATTGGGAACTATATAGAAAAAATCATGTTGTTTCTGTGAAAGTTGAGTCACTGGATCAAACACACGAATACTCTCCACCTCATCACCAAAGAACTCCATTCTAAAAGGTAGGTCATTGGCAAAGGAAAACACGTCAAGAATTCCCCCACGAATAGCAAATTGACCAGGTTCGTAAACAAAATCGACTGGATGAAAACCATACTCTAGTAGTAGATCACGAACAAACTCTAATGCATATTCCTGGCCTTTAATTACCTTAAATGTATTCAATTCTAACCGAGTCTTAGTAGGAACCTTTTCTAACAACGCTTCGGGGTAACTGACAATCCACATGTTTTGGGATTTTGTCAATTTATCCAAAACTTCAGCCCTACCAACCACATTTGCATTATCTGTTTCTTCAAGCTTATAGGGTGTCTTATACGACGCAGGAAAAAATACGATACGGTCATCATTTGGAAACAAGCCTTGTAAATCATTGAGGAAATATGCCGCATCCTCTTTATCATTTAGTAGGAATAAATGATGACCAAGCACTTGCTGCGCAAGCGCACTAGAAGTCAATGATCGCGCAGAACCGACTAAATTCTTCCATTGAACCCGTGCCTTATCGTATTGCAATAAATCCGCAGTCCTCTCAAGTTGAGGCAATGTTTGAAAATGTTGTCTGAGCGTTTTAAGATCCATTTGAAGTCTCTACTGTTTTAATCGGACCGCAAATTTACCTTATAATTTTTGAACGACGGGGTAAATCAAGGAGGATAAGTCCAAATAATCACCTAAAGTACATTGGGAAAAAACTAAGCCTCAATCTTCTCGGTCTCCTTCAACAAACTCATGGCCTTTTCCACCATTTGCTTAGATCCCACATAATAGCCACAACGCTGGTGTAACTCTCGAGGTTGAATATTTAAAATCCGATTTTTACCGTCCGTTGCAATTCCTCCAGCTTGTTCTACAATAAACGCCAGCGGGTTACATTCGTACAATAAGCGCAAACGGCCTGTTGGATGACTATCAGTTGTTGGATAAATATAAATTCCACCTTTTAATAAATTTCGATGAAAATCAGCCACCAACGAACCAATATACCGTCCCGAATAAGGTCTGCCCGTTGCAGGGTCGTCTTGACGACAATACTCGGCATAGTCTTTCAACCCAGGATCACATCGATTTAAGTTCCCTTCATTCAACGCGTAGATGCGACCTGTTTCAGGTGTCTTAATATCGGGATGTGATAAACAAAACTCACCAATTGATGGGTCCAATGTAAATCCATTTACTCCTCTACCTGTAGTATACACCAACATGGTGGAGGAACCAAAAATCACATAACCAGCTGCCACTTGCTCACTTCCTTTTTGAAGCAAATCCTCCAAAGTAGCACGTGTCCCTGTAGGAGATTTTCTTCTGTAAATGGAAAAAATAGTTCCGATAGAAACGTTTACATCAATATTAGAAGAACCGTCCAATGGATCGAAAAGAACAACGTATTTTCCATTTTTAGAAATCTCATTGTCGAATGCAATAAAATCCTCATGTTCCTCAGATCCAATTCCACACACCTCACCGCCACTCTCGAAAGCACGAATAAATGCATTGTCTGCCATGACGTCTAGCTTTTGTTGCTGCTCTCCTTGGACGTTTTCACTTCCTTGAGCTCCTAAAATGTCTACTAAACCAGCACGGTTTACATCTCTATTTACAATTTTCGAAGCAATCGAAATATCATTAAGTAGACTCGTCAACTCTCCCGTAGCAAAAGGGAAGTCTTGTTGGCGTTGCATAATAAACTCGCTGAGGGTTGTGATTTTAGACATAACAATAACTTTCCGCAAATATCGTGATTTGTTGTTGAAAAAGGACGAAAATTTGTGGATTTCATTAAATGAGGAATTTAATCAATTTAGAATCTAGAGCTCAGAATGTCTAGTAAACGTATATAACGGAAGTTATCTCATTGATTCAGCTTGTATTCAAATGATTATGCTGCATGTGCATACAAAATCTTTATCACCTCCAATACACTTATGCATAAATCCGTATTCAATTCAACCGAATATCACTAAATTTGTAGTATGAATAAAAAAGTAGCTATCTTTTTTTTAATTCTTTTGTTCGTGCTTGTTGCGCTTCCGGATGCTGCTGCTCAATGTTCGCAATGTAAATTGCTTGCCGAACAAAGTGGTGGGGCCATGGATGACGAAATTCTGGGTACTGCAGGTAAAAACAACATTAACTCGGCTATTCTTTACATTATGGCTGTTCCTTACTTAATCTTAATGTTTCTTTTCCGACACCAGATTAAGCGACTTTTTTCTAGATTTTCAACGAAAAACTAGTCTCCGTCTTATATTTTACATCGATGATTTAATTGACTTTGTCGAAAAAATAATCTTATGCATTCATAACAATAAGTGCTCAACAAGACTAACCGCAAGGCTGCTGTTTTCAATATAATTGGTGTTAATTTTTTATTAATATTCTAGTTTGTCAAAATTCATGCCTAAAAATGTGTGGCAACTTCAAAATTTTCCAAGTCATTTAGTAAGTAAGAAACATATAAAACGATGAGCTATGGAAACAAAGAAAATTATTCAGCAGGGATGGACAATCGTTTTAACAATCTCTTCCTGTCGTTCCATTAGCCACCGAACTAGGAGCAGCTTGTCCAGGAGTTGATATCCTATTAAATTACCTAGGTCAAAGTAATCCGTAGTGGCAGTTCTTATGGAACTTTGGTGACGGTTCGCAAAGCACCGAGGAAAATCCTTCCTTTAACTACGCATTTTCAAACTCTTACTCAGTTGCACTTACCGTAACAGATGAAAATGGATGTAGGAAAACAACAGACAGTAACAGCTGGGTAGAAATATTTCCTCAGGCGGTCGCTGACTTTAACGATGGTAATTATGACATTAGCCTATTAGACCCGACTGTAGATGTCTATAATTACTCGTCGAATGCAGACAGTTATTTTTGGAATTTCGGAGATGGCAGTATTAGTGGGGCATTTCAACCTTCTCACACCTATGCGGCACACGGAGATTATGTGATCAGTCTTGCAGTGAACAACATCTGCAACTGCCCAGATACGGCAGAAATGACGATTGAGGTAAAGCCATCTCACAGCATCTTTGTACCGAATGTAATTACACCAGATGGTGACACCTAAAACAATGTGTTTCTCGCTAAAGGTGAAAATATCTCAGAACAAGGATTTACCTTGTTCATCTATAACCGATGGGGAGAAGTACTCTTTGAATCTCACGATATGCTTCAAGGATGGCGAGGTACTATTGAGGATTCAAACGAAAAAGTGAAGGAAGGCGTATATATCTGGGTAATTGAATATTGTGATATCACGGATGCTAAATACAAACTAGAAGGCCATGTCGCCATCCTGAAATAAAACCATGCGAAGAGAGCAGAAATCCTCCGCTCTCTTCGCTTTTTTTATCGCATGTGACACTTTTCAAGTATACGGTCAAACCAATCAAATTATTTACTACCTTTGTACCCCTTTTAAAAACGGTACGCAGTGAATATAAATAAGATGAAACTTTCAGAGTTCGATTTCCAATTGCCGGAAGAACTCATCGCTAATTACCCAACAGAAAATAGAGACGAATCGCGCCTAATGGTGTTGCATCGCGACACAGGAAAAATTGAACACAAAATGTTTAAAGACGTTCTGGATTATTTCGACGAAGGCGATGTTATGGTGCGCAACAATACTAAGGTTTTCCCTGCAAGAATGTACGGAAACAAAGAGAAAACAGGAGCGAAAATCGAAGTGTTTTTATTAAGAGAGCTCAACCGAGAAAGCTTATTGTGGGATGTACTTGTTGATCCTGCGCGTAAAATTCGTATTGGTAACAAATTGTACTTTGGCGATGACGAATCATTGGTTGCTGAAGTTATTGACAACACTACCTCTCGGGGAAGAACATTGCGTTTTCTCTTTGACGGAAGTTATGACGAATTTAAAGCGAAAATCACTGAATTAGGAGAAACACCGCTACCAAAATACATTACACGTCAAGTGGAGCCTGAAGACGAAGAGCGTTTTCAAACGATTTACGCAGAAGTGGAAGGAGCAGTTGCTGCCCCTACAGCTGGACTTCATTTTTCGCGTCAGTTATTAAAAAGGCTGGAATTAAAAGGTGTTGAGTTTGCTGAAATTACGTTACATATTGGACTAGGTACCTTCCGCCAAGTAGAAGTGGAAGACCTTACCAAACACAAAATGGACTCGGAACAGACGATTATATCTGAGAAAACGGTCGAAATCGTTAACCGCGCTAAACTGAACAAGAAGAAAGTGTGTGCTATTGGTACGACTTCTATGCGCGCCATCGAAACTTCTGTTTCTACTGACGGGTTACTAAAGCCATTTGACGGTTGGACGAATAAGTTTATTTTTCCTCCGTACGATTTTAGCATTGCTGATTGCATGATTACTAATTTCCATACACCGCTTTCTACATTGTTGATGATGATCTCTGCTTTTGCAGGACACGATTTAATGATGGAAGCCTACAAAGAAGCGATTAAGGAAAAGTACCGTTTCTATTCATATGGAGACGCTATGTTGATACTATAAAGTTTAGAGTTTAGAGTTTAGAACTTAGAATTCTGAACTCTGAATTCTGAATTCTGAATTCATGAAAACGACCATAATAATTACTGCTGGAGGAATCGGAAAACGCATGGGAGCTGATATTCCCAAGCAATTCTTGCCGCTTCGGAATAGGCCCATCTTGATGCATGCGATTGAGCGTTTTTACCAATATGACAAAGACCTGCAAGTTTTGGTGACACTTCCCTCTGATTGGTGGGGATTCTGGCAAGAACTATGTCGAAAGCATACGTTTTTCATTCCCCATGTATTGATTGAAGGTGGAATTGAACGGTATGACTCCATCAAAAACGCATTGAGTAGAGCTACAGGGGATATTATTGGTGTGCACGATGGCGTTCGGCCGCTCGTAAATTCAACAACCCTGAGCAACTGTTTTGAACTCGCACATCAAAAAGGATCAGCTGTTCCAGTTCTGCCGCTAAAAGAATCTTTGCGAAAAGGTAGATTAGAGGAAAGTACTGCTCAAAAAAGAAGTGAATTCTTTGCTGTACAAACACCTCAGTGTTTTCAACGGGAAATACTGCTCAAAGCCTACCAACTGCCTTTTTCAGATGAAATTACGGATGACGCATCATTGGTGGAAAAAGCTGGCTTTCCAATTTTTCTCACTTTGGGTAATGAAGAAAATATTAAAATTACAACGCCCTTAGATTTGAAGATTGGTGAGGTGTTAATGGAAAATTAAATTTCAGCACATTCCAACTCATCAGGAACTGGCACAAAGGTTCTCAAGACAAAATTATCGAATTCCACCAATTAACTACTCCCCAAACCCAGCGCTAAATGGATCAAATCGATCAATTGAGGAGATTTCTTTAATGGTTCCGTCGGTGACACGCAATACTCGACCTGGGAATTTTTCAACCAGTCCCATATCATGGGTGGCCATAAGCACAGCTGTTCCTTCTTGAGCAATGGCCAGCATTAAGCGCATAATTTCTTCAGATGTTTCTGGATCGAGGTTACCCGTCGGCTCATCAGCCAAAATTAATTCAGGCTGATTCAACAGTGCACGTGCAATCGCTACGCGCTGTTGTTCTCCACCTGATAGTTCATGTGGCATGCGATAGGCTTTCTCCTCAACACCAACCATTCGCAATACATCTAGTGCGCGTTGTTCCATGAGGCGTTTGTCTTTCCAACCCGTCGCTTTAAGCACAAAATGCAAGTTTTTTATCACACTTCGATCCGTCAACAATTGAAAATCTTGAAAAACAATACCGATTTTTCTGCGCAGAAGCGGAACGTCTTTTTTTCGTAAATTCTCCATGGCGAAGCCTGCTGCACTTCCGCTACCCTCTTGCATAAGCAATTCCCCGTACAACATTTTCAAGAAGCTACTCTTTCCAGTCCCCGTCTTTCCGATAAGGTAAACAAACTCTTTCTGAGCAATTTCCACGTTGATTTCTCGAAGAACGGTAACCTTTTGTTGTTCTATTCGGGCATTTTGAATGTGCACTACTTTTTCCACGGATTGAGTTTTTACAAAGATGAAGAAAAGAAGGTCATTTTTGAACAGATCGTCCGTAACAATCTTAACAGATTGGCGTTTATAACTTTTGAAATGACTGCCCATTTCCGGCGCCATCCTCCGTAATTTTATGCGTTTAAGATGAATCAAAATGAAGCTATGTATAGGCTAAGGAATTTAGTATTATTTTGTGTTTGCGCTGCGGGTATTCACACAGTTGTTTTCGGTCAAACCAGCCAAAAATACAGCGGTGAGTATGCCGATTTCTACCGAGGCGAAGAGCTGTTCGACAAAGAGCAATACAGTGCTGCGCGGAAAGTCTTTCGGGTATTTATCGACGTCAATTCCAACCCTGAAGACCCGTTGTATGTGAAAGCCCTATATTATGAAGGTCGATCAGCCTTAGAGTTGTTCAATAACGATGCTGTTCAGTTACTTTCTGAATTCAACAATAACTACCCTGAAAACATTTACAAGAACGAGATTTACTTCCGAATTGGTCAGTATTACTACCAAAATAAAAAATACCTTGACGCCTCCCAATGGCTGGAAAAAACGGACGTACGCTCATTAGATACCACCTTTACGGCGGAATATAACTTCAAATTGGGATATGCGCATTTTCAACTAGGGAACTTTAAGGATGCGCGCAATGCATTTTTTGAAGTAAAAGACACGAGATCGAATTATGCTGCTCCGGCGACATATTATTTCTCGCACATCGCTTATCAAAACAAATCCTACCAAGTGGCTTTGGAAGGCTTTCTCTCCTTACTGGACGACGAAGCGTTCAAAGCAGAGGTGCCATACTACATTACCCAGATTTATTATTTGATGGGGAACTACGACGCGGTCATTGAATTTGCACCTAACTCAGTTGATTCTGTAAAAACAGGAACATCTGCTGAGATGTATCGCTTAATTGGAGATGCCTATTACCGCGTGGGAAAGTATGACGAAGCGGTAGATTACTTAGAGGACTATAACAAGCGATCGAAAACTTCACGACAAGACGATTATCAACTAGGATATGCTTATTATAAAGTAGGATACTGCGATAAAGCTATCCGTCAATTTGATAAAGTAGCGCGAACATCAGATAAATTAGGTCAAGTAGCACTGTACCATATAGCAGAGTGTTATTTAAAAATGAACGACCTCAACAATGCACGCATGGCTTTTGGGGCAGCAGCCGAATCAGATTTTGACGCTACCATTCAGGAAGATGCATTGTATAATTATGCCGTCATGTGGTACAAAGTCGACTACAATCCTTACAATGAAGCCATCAAAGCGTTTGAATTGTTCTTGGAGAAATATCCCAATTCAAAACGTAAATCCGACGTCTATGAATACTTAGTAAACGTGTATTCCAGCACCAAAAAGTACAAAGAAGCATTGGCATCTTTAGATCAATTACCGAGCTTGGATATTAAGCTGAAGACAGCCTACCAAATCATTGCATTCAACATGGGTACTGAAGAATACGAGCGCGGTCAATACAAAAAGGCCATTGCAGCATTCAACTTAGTGACGAAACATAACGTCGACCCTAAAACAAACGGTCAAGCAATTTTTTGGAAAGCAGATGCGCATTACATGTTAAAAGAATACACTGAAGCGATTAAAACCTATCGTGAATTCTTATCCATTCCTGGAAATTACAGTACTGCGATAAAGGAAGCGGCGTACTATAATATTGCCTATGCCTACTATGAACAAAAAGATTTTATTCAAGCAATACAAGAGTTTCGCACCTTCACACAACTTCCAGGAAATACAGACAAAGCTAAACTTGCCGATGCTTACGCCCGTATTGGTGATGCCTATTATTCCGACGAAACCAATCCGGACTACGAAAAAGCCGTTGTAAATTATCAGAAAGCCATCGAACTTCAGCAAGGAAATGTAGACCAAATCTTATTTTACCTTGCGCAGGCATACGGATATATTACTGGGAAATCAACCTTGAAAATTAATACCTTACTCGACATTATCAATAACCATAAAGGATCGAAATATACAATCCGCTCCATTTATGAGGTGGGACTCATTTATAAATACGAAAACAACCTAGATAAAGGACTTCAGTATTTTGAGCAATTGGTGAAGGACTATCCAAACAATATTAAGGTGCGCGAAGCCCTGATTGAGATTGCGGATATTAAATTTAAACAAAAGAAATACACCGAATCAGAAAGCTATTTTAATCGAGTGTTGACTGAATTCACGCTCGACGACGAAACTTGTCAGCGGGCAACAAGCGGTTTACGCGATATCTTCCTTGCTACACGCCAAACAGAGCGTATTAACGAGATCCGTGCAAAATACCCTTGTGCCAATATCTCGCAAGACGATGAAGAAAACTTCTTCTTCTCCGCAGCCAATGAATTATACGTGAACGAAAAATACGATGAAGCAATTCCAGAAATCAATAAATATCTGAACACCTACCCGAACGGACGATTCGTTATTCAACTCAAAAGCTATTTGGCCGATGTCTACTATCAACGTGATGAAAAAGGACAAGCACTTGTCTTGTATGAGCAAATCATTGAGGCTCCTGTTTCGGCATTTACTGAAGAAGCATTGGTGCGTGCATCGAAAACATTGTACAATGACGGAGCGTATATGCGCGCCTTGCCGCACTATGATAAATTAGAGTCACTGGCTTCTACTCCACAAGTTATCTACAATACGCGCATAGGCTTAATGCGCTGTAACTACTTGTTAGAATTTTACCCGAATGCTACTCAAGCTGCGCAATTGGTGATTGCAGATGAATTGATTAATGAAGAAATAGAATTAGAAGCGAATTACATTGCGGGAATGTCTCTCTATAAAGCCAAAAACTACAGTGAAGCGCTCCCCTATTTAAGCTGGACTGAGAAAAACACAGGAAGCGAGCGCGGAACAGAAGCTCTACATTATTTAGCCCATGCGAATTTCTTCCTTGAACGATACGAGGAAGTGGATAAGTTACACAACCAATTACTGAGCAGAAAACCAGCCTACGATTATTGGATCGCTCATTCGCTCCTATTAAAAGGGAAGCTTCTAATGGTACTTGACGACCTGTTTGCCGCAGAAAAAACCGTTCAATTAGTACTAGACAATTACCCTAATAAAGAGGATGGTGTGATTGTAGATGCCGAAAAATTAATGGATGAAATTATGCAATTGAAAAATCAACCCAAATCAGTGAATGAAGATGGTGGAAGAACGATTGAATTGGAGGAAGGAGGCAATAATGAATAAGCTCATTATAATACTAGCAGCAATCTCTGGGGCCTTAATAGGAAGAGCTCAAGGAGGGTCTGATGCCAGCGTGATTTCAAAAGGAGATCGCAGCGTGGAACAGGCATATCGTATCCGCATTCGACCACAAGCCATTGACACGTTAATGCCTACCCCAAATGTCAATTATCCATTATTGGTAGTGCGCGAAGAAACTAGTTTTGATGTTGAAGCCATTGAACCTGCAGCCATTCGCCACCGTCCTCAGCTAAGTCAACTTTACAGAGGGTTTGCTAAAATTGGTGGTGGTAGTCGCTTGATGGGATTAGGAGAAGTTTACTATAACTCATTGCGTTCGCGCAAATACAACTGGGGCTTTCATGGTCAGCACTTGTCGGAATGGGGCCAATTGGCTGATGTCGCTCCTTCCATATACGACCGTTCTCAAATCAAAGCATTTGGCAGTGTCCAAGAAAGACGCTATTCGTACGGTGGAGAACTAAAATACATGAACCAAGGACTCCACTATTATGGTTTCGATAATCCAGATGCACCGCGTGATAGCATTGCGCAACGATTTAACAACATTGGATTTAACGGGTACTTTGCTTCGCATCCAAAAGACAGTGCCATGTTGAATTACCGTATTGGTCTGGATTACTCCTATTTCAATGACAAAAAACCCCAAGAGGACACACTCAGTAAATGGCGAGCACGCGAAAATTATTTCGCATTGAAATCAACGTGGAGCTATAAGATGAGTAACAATGTATTGCTTTCCAACATGGAAGCCGATTTCAATGTGTTACACAACGATTACCGCTATGGAATTGCAGACAGTGCAATTGGGGTACTCGACACAGGTTATGTTTCCAGTAACACCGTCATTCAATTGCGTCCGATTACCCATTTCTACGGTAAGAACGAAAAATTGCAATTCAAAATTGGAGGGGAATTATCCGTAGATATTCGCGACAAAACAAGAGCGAGTTTATATCCTATTGCGCAAGTGCGTTATTCGTTGTTTGACGATTTGTTTATTCCATATGCCGGCGTTCAAGGTGGCCTCCAACAACAGCGTTTCGAAAACTTAACCCGTTCCAATGAATTTATCAGTTCGAACATTCAACTCGCGAACATGCAGCGCTACGAAGCTAATTTCGGTATCAAAGGAACATTGTCTCAAAAAATGAGTTTTAACGTTGGCGCTATCTTCTCACATAACCGAGACATGGCATTTTTCATCAACGATACCATTTACTCATCAGGCAACCAGTTTTCGGTAATCTACGACACCGTAAACATCACCACATTGCACGGTAGCCTCTCCTATCAAGCTCTTGAAAAGCTGAAGATTGATGCCATTGGTCGCTACCATTCTTATCAAATGCGCAACAACCCGCATGCTTGGAACATGCCCCAAGTAGAAATCATTTTAAGAGGGAAATACAACGTAGCCAACAAGCTCTACGCAAATCTAGACTTAACCTTAGAAGGCGGAAGACGTGCATTGGTGTATGATGGAACATTAGAAAATGCGGTAGAAGAAGATGGCGTTTACTTCATTCCATTGGGATTTATTGCAGATGCAAATTTAGGAGTAGAGTACCGCTACAACCAACGGATTTCATTCTTTACTAATTTCAATAATTTTGCCGCGCAACGCTATCAACGATGGTTTGGATATCCGGTTCAAGCATTCCAATTTATGCTGGGAGCCACGTTTAGGTTTTAGGGCATATTCAATAGTCAATAAGACGGAATAACTTGCTAATAAGAAGCTCCAACAAGTTTGTAAGAGCTTCATTCATTTTTTCAAAACGACAATTGCACAACTCAAAGTGTTAATGAGGGATTTTTATTACCACAAATAAGCTATATTTCAACTATTAAAATATTATTTTTTAGATTTGTCTAAATTTTTATTTTATGATTGGCAAAATTGTTCTACTAACATTTCTATTTTGCTCCTTTCTTGTGCTCAGTCAAAATACAGTAACAGGTGTGGTTTCGGCAGATGACCGACCTTTGCACGGGGCCATAGTTAACTTGTCGGTTGGTTCTTCCTCAAAAAAGACGGACAACACAGGAAGTTTTAAATTCATGAATATTAAAGAAGAAACCTGTCAAATAACCGTTTCTTACCCTGGAATGCTGGATTTTTCAGTACTGCTGGATTTTTCAAAGAATTCCAACCCACACCTCACGATTCAACTTCAACTGGACCCACAATTATTCGAAGAAGTAGTGATTAGCAGTAATTCATTTGGCCTCACTGATAAGACACCTTTCACGATTAGCACACTCGAATTAAAAAATGTATCCTACAAAGGTTCTCCTTCAGGGGTAATGGGAATCATACAAAACGAGCCTGGCGTAAATGCAGCAGAGATGGGACATGGCATTTCTAAACCATTTATACGAGGTTTAGGTTTTTCACGTGTGGTCACACTCTACCAAGGAAACAAGCTAGAAAATCATCAATGGGGAGCGGATCATGGTCTTGGACTCAATGACTTAGGAATTTCCTCCGTCGAAATCGTTAAAGGTCCCGCTTCCATACTTTATGGTTCTGGAGCAATTGGTGGAGTAATACTTCTGAATGATGACGAGACCTACTTAGACTCCGCTAGAATGACAGGAAATGTTGGAACATCGCTAAACTCGGTTTCAGGAGGAGTGCGTTTCTATGGCTCTTTAGGTAAAAAATTCAAAAATGGATTCTTTGTAGCCGCAGATGCCGCGACAGAACGTCATGCGGATTATTACGATGCTAATAAACGCCTAATAGGGAATTCACGATTTAACAATCAAACTATCCGCTTCCATACGGGAGTTAAAAAGGAGCGGTTTCACAATAAACTCTCCTACACCTATAATAATCAATATCTAGGAATCATCGACGATAATGAACTCGTCGACAGCTTAAGTCTGGCTACTTTCCGAAACGATAGAGTTATGCAATTGCCCTTTCAACAAGTAACTGATCACCTTGTGACTTATCGTCAAAAAATAAAACACAACGATCGACTAATTTCCGAAGCAACTGTCTCCTATCATTACAACGACCGTAGTGAAATCGAAGAAAACACCGATGAAATCGACCTGGGGCTAACTCAATCTCATACTTTCTATACAGGTAAGTTAACATATATAAATGATAAATGGCGACATACGACTGGATTGCAAGGTTCCTTTGTGAATATGAAAAATAAACGCAATGCTAAAGAAATCTTGATTCCCAATGCCCTATCTTACGAAAATGGGGTGTATTATTTGGGCACATGGCGCAACAAACATCATACGTTTCAAGGAGGAATCCGCTACGATGTGCGCTTTACAGAAGCCAATGCCAATCAGGCAAACATTGTGCAACAGGGATATGTCCTCCCCCAAGACGACGGTTCGGGAAAACTCGGTAGATTATTTACTGGATTCACTGGGTCATTTGGATACAGCTTTCAATTCAAAGAAGGAGCCATATTAAAAAGTAATTTCTCTTCTGGATACCGAGCACCAGATATTGCCGAATTATTCGCCAATGGTAATCACCCCGGAACAAATCGTTTTGAGGTTGGAAATATTGAATTCAACCGCGAACAAAATGTACAACTGGATGCAAGTTTTGCGAAAAAAAACAAGGTATTCGAATATGAAATAAGCATTTTTGGAAATCTGGTGAAGAACTACATCTTCTTTTCGGACTCTGGCGACACCACCAGTAATGGACTTAATATCTGGTCGTTCAACCAAACAGATGCGCTACTTTATGGAGGTGAATTTTTTGCCGAGTATACTCCTCTTGAAAGAGACCAATTAGGCATCTCTCTTTCAGGTAATCTTATCCGAGGAATCGAGACAGCGCAAAGAAAAAACCTCACGTTCATTCCAGCTGATCGTATCGTCCTTCAGTTAAATTACAAACCAATTTCACAACAGCCACTTTTTCTGTTCTCAACTCTGCAACAGGTGTTCCGTCAACAACGACCAGGATTCAACGAAACAAGTACCCCGGGATATCAATTATGGAGTGCAGGAGCAAAATATGAACTTCAAATTCAACGTCAAACACTGACATTCGCAATAACAGGCTTCAATTTACTCAATGCACTGTATGTTGACCACATCTCAATTCTGCGTGCTTTTTCCATCCCAAGTCCAGGAAGAAACTTGATGCTCAATCTGCAATGGCGCTTTTAGGAAATCATTTAGTGGAAAGTTTCTGGTTTGATTAAGTCGAACGTCTCATATCTATGCGTCTAACATCTTAAAATCTTCCCGTCTTTTTCCTATCTTTGCAGGACTAACTAAGAAAGTATGTCAGACAACACTAAATTTAGTACAAGTAAAGCCCCAAAACCAGTAGGGTTATATCCGCATGCACGTCGCGCTGGAAATTTGCTTTTTCTTTCTGGAGTGGGACCTAGAACAGCTGGATCGGATGATACAGACTCTGCTGTTCCTGGGTTAAAACTCGACAAAAATGGTAATTTTTTAGAATTTGATTTCGCTGCACAATGTCGCTCTGTTTTTGACAATGTTCGAATGATTTTGGAAGAATCTGGGTCCAGTTGGGACAAGTTAATTGATGTTCAAGTATTTCTTGTGAATATGAAACGTGATTTTCATACCTACAATAAAATTTACGCTGAATATTTCAAAGACAATCAACCGTGTCGAACCACAGTAGAAATCAACTCTCTTCCAACGCCCATTGCTATTGAATTAAAATGTATCGCAACCATAGATTAAAAAAATGATAGGATTAATAATTAGAATCGTACTTACAGCCACTGCATTGTGGTTTAATTTTTACTTGTTTTACACAGGTTATTGGGGATGGGGAATCACATTTATTCTGGTATCCGCATTGCTTGTGTTGAGTTTTTTTCGCAATGAAAATGTTATCATTGCGCTGTATCAAATGCGCTTAGGAAATCAGGATAAAGCATGGAAAGCATTAAATAGAATTAAAGACCCGCGCTTCCTACCCAAGCGTCAACATGCCTATGTGCTTTATTTGAACGGTATGTTGGGCTTACAAAACGATTTAGGATTTGCCAAATCCGAACAACTGATACGTAAAGCACTACAAATTGGGTTGCGCACAAAACAGGATCAAGCGGTTGCAAAAATGCAATTGGCTGGGATTTGTATGCAAACAGGTCGAAAAACAGAAGCTGCCACGTTACTTTCCGAATCGAAAAAACTAGATGTCAACGGCATGCTCAAAGAGCAACTAGATATGATGAAAAAGCAAATTACTATGGTAGCATCGAAGAACCAAATGCGTATGGCTCAAATGCACAGAGGCCGCAAAAAAGCACCACGATCAGGTAAAATGTAATTAGTCATGGCGGAAGACCTTATCATACAGAATTCATCTAAGGAGGAAAACTATTCGACGCTCATTCCCCAACTAAAAGCCTTGTGTGAAGGAGAAGAAAACCTAACGGCTAACCTTGCAAATATTGCTGCAGGGTTAAAAGAAGCCTTTGGATTTTTCTGGGTAGGTTTTTACCTCAAGGACAGTGAGGATGAGTTAGTTTTAGGTCCATTTCAAGGTCCTGTTGCTTGTACCCGTATCCTTAAAGGAAAGGGTGTTTGTGGCGGCGCCTGGGAACGCAATGAGGTTTTACTCGTTTCGGACGTTGAGGAATTTCCAGGGCATATCGCATGCAGTTCTCTTTCTAAATCTGAATTAGTTGTTCCTATTCACAATAAAGGCGAAGTGATCGGTGTTTTAGATGTGGACAGCGATAAATTAAACGACTTCGATGCGATTGATCAACAGCATTTAACAGCGCTTTGCGAATGGATAGGCTCTTTGGTAAAATCATAGTATTTCTTATTGTATTGCTAGCATATTCATGCGGGCAAGTCGG
The DNA here is from genome assembly GCA_029254025.1 of Crocinitomicaceae bacterium. Lineage (GTDB taxonomy): Bacteria > Bacteroidota > Bacteroidia > Flavobacteriales_D > Crocinitomicaceae > JALQTG01. Next base: position 65,821 of record JAQWYK010000002.1, read on the forward strand.
ATTCATTACCGGTGGTGAGGATGATGAATATGCTCCTAAGCCGATTTTAGAAGAAATCCAACCTCCAATGGCGAGCGTTAACGTCGATCCCCAAGAAATTATTATTCCTTTTGACGAGTTCATCCAACTCAATAGCCCCCTAAAGAATATTTCTGTTGTGCCAGCGGACGTCACCTTAGAAGCAAGTGTGAAAGGAAAATCCCTTATCCTTAAACCGATAAAAGGCGAATGGGCAGAGAATACTACGTATGCTATTTACTTGAATAGAGCGGTAAAAGATGTCAACGAAGGCAACGACTCATTAATGACGTATGTTTTTGCAACAGGCGCGTACATCGATTCATTGGAAACAGCAGTTAGAGTGGTTGATGCCTATACAAACAAACCCGTTAAAGACATTACCGTTGGACTCTATGACCAAGCATTAGAGGACGATACTAGCGACATTCCTCCGCGTTATGTGGTCATGACGGATGGGAGCGGAGTTGCACAATTCCGCTATTTACAAAAAGGACCTTTTTTCGCCTATGCGTTTCGGGATAAAAACCAGAATACTTTACTCAACGAATCAGAGTCGCGTGGTCAACTTATGACAACCATCTATGCAGATACCCTGTCAGAGATTCTTCTGGAGATTCGCTTAATGGCTCCTAAGGCAAAAGACTTCCATGTTGAATCTAACGAGTTTATCGCCCCTGCTACTTGGTGTTTAGGCTTTTCTCAATCACTACTTACGGATGCGGCCATTCGTTTCGTATCTCCTGAACCAGTGGGACTCGTTTGGAATGATAGAAAAGACTCTCTCACGGTATTCTACTCGATGAACAATCGCTCCGGAAAAGTAGAACTCATCGTTGACAAAACAGATGGTCAGGATACGATTTCTAAAAAATACTTCTTTAAAAACCTGGAAAAGTTTAATTACTCGACAAACTTGAACAATGGGAAATTGCACATTACCGATACACTTTCTTTACGCATCAATGAGGCCATTACCATTCTTCCTTCAGAAAAAATGGCTATTTACGGTAAGTTAAAAAGCGATTCAATTTTTCAGCCACTACCCGTTGACCTTACCCTACAAAGACCTGATGAACTACGTCTGACCCACGACAAAAAGTATGACTCCATTCATGTAAGCATTCCGGCAGAAAGCATTGGTGGAGCCAACTTTATCAATCCTCGAGACATTCACCTTCGTTACCAGGTTCAATCCGAGAACAAGGTGGGTACTTTGATCATTACTTTAGACTCCATTCCATCATTTGGAATCTTAGAAATCACCAACGAAACAGGAATTACAGTAAAAACAATTACATTGAAAGCAGGGGTTAATAAATACGTTGTGAAATACCTCCAACCTAAAAATTATTTATTCAAAATCACCATAGATTCGGATGAAAACGGGGTTTGGTCGGTGGGCGACATTTTCACCCAACAAGAAGCAGAAAAAGTGATTTGGTTCGATAGTAAAACACAAGTGCGTGCAAATTGGGATGTAGAGGTAAAACTATCGCTGAAAGATATTGAACCACCTATCATCGGCATTGAGGACTAGATGCTGGCTAAACTTTATCAAAAAAGTTGAAATTGATTAGTACATTTTTCTGATTAAGAATAAGTTATTAACTTCAACATCGAAACTTAAACCAACATTCTGAAATATCTTGCCTTCATATTTGGATTGATCCTTACACAGGGTGGAATTTTCGCCCAGCAAGTATACGTTCATTCATGGGAGAAAGAAGCAATTGATTCACAAGAAGATACGCTTAAGCTATCTGCATTCGTTAACTTAATCAACCACTATATGGATAGTGATCGAGATAGTGCTAGTTACTACTTGAAAGCTGGATTGGCGTATGGGGACTCTATCTTAAAAAAATCAGGAGATTATTCCAATGAAAAAATAAAAACCCTGTCAAATTGGATGGGCAAGCTGCACCTTATTGGAGGTTATTATTACTATAAAAAATCAGACCCTACTAACTCATTGATTGAATTTGAACGTGCCACCAACTACTTTCTCATAGCGGGAAACCAAAAAGAATTAGCAGAATCACTGAACAACCTAGCTGTTCAATTCAAAACCATAGGGGATCACACCAAGGCCATTGAATATAATTATGAAGCACTAGAGTTATTTACAGCGCTAAGAGACAGTATTGGGATATCAACCGTCTTGAATACCTTATCCATCATTCACAGGGAACAAGAAGACTTTAAACGGGCATTGCAATATGCAAACGACGCGTTGGAAATTAATCGACTAATAGGAAATAAAGCGGGTGAATCGATGTGTTTAAATACACTAGCTGGATTGAGCAAAGTGACGGGAGACACTATACAGGCACTTATTTATTATGAAAAGTCACTCAGCATGCGCAAGGAAATGAATGACCGGGCGGGACAAGCGGCTATTCTGAACAATATAGGCGTAATCTATAAAAATTGGAAAATATACGACGCTGCACTGAATCATTTTACCAACTCACTGGAAATTAGTAATGAGATAGGTCATCTAACAGGACAAGGTTATGCAAAATCAAACCTGGCGGAGGTATATAAGGAGACTCAAAGCACTGGATTAGCACTTCAATACGGAAACGAAGCGTTAGTCATTGGTCAAAAAATAAATAGTGGAGATATCATTAAGCGCTCTGCAGCAGTCCTTTCTGAAACCTATAAAAAAATGGGGCAATGGGAAGCAGCATTCGAGATGCAAGAATTACTGATGACAACTCAAGAAAAAATAATCAGCGAGGAATCTGTACGTATTGCACAACAAACAGCAATAAGGTATAATTATGAAAAAAAAATTGCCCTTAAAAAGAAAGAAGATGAGCGATCAGTTGCAATTCAAGAGGAACGGGGACTAAGAATTGTATTGGTATACTACTCATTAGCCGGATTCATTTTTTTATTAATGGTCATTATTTTGATTGTTACCCTGCGTCTAAAAACCGTTCGAGAGAAAAATGCAATCATTGAGAAACAGAATGATGAGCGCAAGTTACTACTGCAAGAAGTCCATCATCGCGTTAAAAATAATTTCCAAATTGTTTCTAGTCTTTTACGCCTTCAGTCCTATACAATTGAGGAAGAACATGTGTCAAAAACATTTAACGAGGCTATAACACGAATAAACGCGATGGCAATTGTCCACGACATTATATACCGTCAAGAGGAATTTTCAAACATTAGTAATGAAGAATATCTGAACAAGCTGGTCGAAGGGTTAGAGCGAACAGTCTTAGAACGTAATATTCATTTTCAAGTGAAGGCTGGAAACCAGCCACTTGAAATTGAGACGCTTATTCACCTTGGTATAATTATTAATGAATTAGTGATTAATTCCATCAAATATGCTTTCCCAAAAAACTTTGACAAGCCAGCAATTAGCATTGATTTATCAATGAAAGGAGACCGTTACAACCTTATTTATAAGGACAATGGCGTTGGATTAAATCCTGAACTGAAAAAAGATTCTTTTGGAATGGAATTAATTGAAACCATTATTGAACAACTCGATGGAGCAATTGAGGTTCGTAAAGAAACCAATTGGAATACAGTAATTCAAATTATCTTTAGTGAGAATTAGTCCTGCTCAGCGAGCCAATCCAGCGCACCAGTACCAAATCCAACTTGATTCCACCGATAAACACATACGCCTCTATTTTGGAAGAAAAAACTAGGATAACTCCCTTCCGTTAGTTCTCCTACTAACTTGCTGTTAAGTGCAGGCGAAATCCCTATCCCTGGGTTTAATCGCTGGATATATTCACCAATAGCAATCGTGTCTCCCTCCAACATAACAACGGTAATTGGTAAATCCCCCAACTGCTCATGTAGAGCATTCAATGTGCTAATGCGCTCCAGGCAATAGGGGCAACCAGGTAAAGCAACCATGGTTAAACCTGTTTTTATATCGTCACTAGTTGCAACGAGTTCTTCTGGGTGATTTGCAAAATCACCTTCGTAAATCGGGTGGATGGCAAATGCAATTCCTGAAAAGACAACTACACTAGCTACCATTATAAATTTCTGAAGTACCCTGCTGCCGTTAAAAAATTGCGTCAATATCGCCCCTAAAAGCACCACAAGAATGAACTCCAACACGTAGGGTATCATTTTTGAAAATGTCCACGACAACCCAAGATTTACAGATAACTCCTCGATCTGGACATGGTAAAAGACGAAAGCTCCCAGAATAATTAGGGCCCCGATGGAATTCGAAATCAATTTCATTTCTTAGATTTATACTCTTCAAAGTTCATAGAAGTATAGTGTTCGCCGCCGATGAACTCCAGTTCGGTTTGTAAGCCCTCAACTGTTTTGTAGCCAGGAGAAATTGTAATCCGATTCTGTGCTTCGTTCAGGTAAACTAAGGAGGGGTACCCCATCTTTCCATCGAGCAGGGATACCGCAAGGTCATGTGCACCTTTCCTTCCGTGTTCTGGGTTAAATGAAAAAGTAAAATCCTTATATACAATGTCTTCTTTCTGCTCTGCATCCAATTTAATCGCATAAAAATCCTTATTCACCAAATCAATGATGGCTGGATGTGTAAAGGTTTCTTTATCCATTTTTTTGCACCAACCACACCAATCAGTATACACATCAATCAGGAGTTTTTTTGGGTGCTTTTCATTTAGGGTAATTGCTTCTTCCCAGGAATACCAATGGATTGTTGCAGGCTCATTCTCTTCCGCTGAAAAGGAAGAAATCAGAATCAACCCACCAGCTAACAATACTACACTTAACAGTTTTACAATCAATTTCATCGTTTAGAAATTTATAATTATCCCCTTTTCTTTTTTTCTTGGGGTTGTTCCTCTTCCATAATCGTTACCGATTTATTGTGGGAATTAAACAATACTTCATTGGTTAAGTTCACCACCATTTCTATCAGTTCTTGTTTAAATTGATCCGGCTCAAATTCGCCCTTTTCAATAAGTCGTAATTTTCGTTCCCAATCCCCGGTCAATTCTGGTGATTTCAACGTTTCATTCTCAATTACTTCAATCAAATCAATACCCGTTTGGGTCGCTAGAATATTTTTCTTCTTCCGCTCGATATATTTCCGACGAAAAAGAGTTTCGATAATGTTAGCCCTTGTCGAAGGTCTTCCAATTCCACTATCTTTCAGTAGTTCGCGCATCTCGTCGTCGTCCACTTGCTTTCCAGCCGTTTCCATTGCTCTTAGCAGAGTAGCTTCTGTATAAAATTTGGGAGGAGAGGTTTGTTTTTTATCTACTCGAGGCACATGAGGTCCAGATTCACCTTGAACGAAAGTTGGCATTATTTTGTCGTCGTCCGATTTTGTCTTGTCCGAAGAGGATTCTGTTTCATATACCACGCGCCAACCTGGTTTTAATATCTGCTTTCCGGTTGCTTTAAACTCGAGTTTCAACACCTCTCCTAATACGGTTGTATTACTTACGACACAATCAGGGTAGAAAACTGATATAAAGCGTTTAGCAACTACATCATATACCATTTGCTCGTCTGGATTTATCCCTGAAGGAATCACTCCAGTTGGAATGATTGCATGATGATCAGTTACCTTTTTGTTATCAAACACCTGTTTGGTTTTTGGTATTTTCTTTTCCAATAAAGGTGCTGTCAACTTCGAATAGTACTGCATCTTGGATAAGATCCCAGACACCTTTGGATACATGTCGTCCGGTAAATAAGTGGTATCTACCCTTGGGTAGGTAACTAATTTCTTTTCATACAAACTCTGAATGTGCTTCAATGTTTGATCTGCCGAAAACCCGAATTTCTTATTGGTCTCAACTTGCAGAGCTGTTAGGTCGAATAATTTGGGTGGACGTTCTTTGCCCTCTTTTTGTTCAAACGAGGTAATGTTAAACGGCGCCTCTGAAATCTTGCTCAACGCATAAAGCGCCTTTTCCTCCTTTTTTATTTTTCCGAGAACGCTATTGAATCCGGTATCTCGATAAACAGTTCGTAATTCCCAATAATCCTCTGGTTTGAAATTATCGATTTCCAATTGACGCTTCACAATCATAGCAAGCGTAGGGGTTTGAACGCGTCCAATCGAGAGTACTTGCTTCTGTTGACCAAATTTCTTAGTAAAGAGTCGCGTTGCATTAATTCCAAGTAGCCAATCTCCCACTGCTCGAGCATTTCCAGCTGCATATAAATTGTTGTAATCCTTCGCATCCTTTAATTTACTGAACCCCTCTTTTATGGCCTCCTCTGTTAACGAGCTAATCCAAAGACGCTGGATTGGAACTTTACATTTTGCCAGGTGAAGCACCCAGCGTTGGATGACTTCTCCCTCTTGGCCAGCATCCCCGCAATTCACCACTAGTTCGCATGATTCGACTAAGCGCTTGATCACATGAAATTGCTTCTTGACCCCATCGTTATCCAATAATTTAATCCCAAATTTTGATGGAACCATTGGCAGATAGCGTAAATTCCAATACCTCCAATCCTCGATATAATCACGTGGTTCTTTCAGCGTACAGAGATGTCCGAACGTCCAAGTAACCTGATAGTTGTTCCCTTCAAAATAACCATCTTTCCGTTGATTTGCTCCTAAAATAGCCGCAATATCTTTGGCAACACTTGGTTTTTCTGCAATACAAACTATCATCTTTATTTTATTTCCAATAACGTTTCACTGTGAACGCGTACGGATTTTTTTCATCGTGCGAATGCTCCATAACCACATCGGATTTCCATTCAGAAAAATCAACCTTTGGAAAATACGTATCCGCATCAAATTCTTCATCAATGTGCGTGATATACATCTCTTCGACACATCCGGCGTCTAATGCCAATTGATAGACCTGGGCTCCACCAATAATGAAACACGTTCTCCTTTCGGAAGATTGATTGTAAAAGGACAACGCTGCTTTTAAGTCATTAAAAACAGTTGCACCTTCGGCACTATAATCCTCGGAACGCGTCAATACGACATTCTCCCTGCCTACCAACGGACGGTACTTCCTTGGAATAGAATCCCAATTTCGACGCCCCATAATTACAATATGGTCTTCTGTCGTATCTTTAAAGAATTTCATATCCGCTGGCAAGTGCCAAATAAGGTCATTATTCTTCCCTATCTCCCCGTTTTTACCGGTAGCAACAATCAATGATACTTTCATAAATAAAAACTTAAACCGCTACAGCAGCTTTAATATGGGGGTGAGGATCGTAATTCAACAACTCAAAATCTTCAAATTTGAAGGAGAAAATATCTTTTACATCTGGATTGATTTTCATCGTTGGTAGCGGTCTAAAATCGCGCGTCAACTGAAGTTTTGCTTGTTCAAAATGATTTGAGTACAAGTGAACATCACCAAACGTATGAATAAACTCTCCTGGCTCCAAATCACATACTTGTGCCATCATCATGGTAAACAATGCATAGCTGGCTATATTAAACGGAACACCTAAAAAAGTATCTGCAGATCGTTGATAGAGCTGACAACTTAACTTGCCATCCGCAACAAAAAATTGAAACAGACAGTGGCAAGGTGGCAAAGCCATATCATCTACGCACGAGACATTCCAAGCACTTACGATTAACCTTCGTGAGGTCGGATTATTCTTAATTTGATCAACCAAATTTTTTATCTGGTCAATTGCCCCCCCATCTGGCGTAGGCCATGAGCGCCATTGATATCCATAAACAGGTCCTAAATCACCATTTTCATCTGCCCACTCATCCCAGATTGAAACGTTATTGTCTTTTAAGTATTTGATATTCGTGTCACCGCTTATAAACCACAATAACTCGTGAATAATCGAACGCAAATGTAATTTCTTAGTAGTGAGGCATGGGAAACCTTCCTTTAAATCGAATCTCATTTGATAACCAAATGTTGCTCTAGTTCCTGTTCCCGTTCGATCCATTCGGTCTGAACCACTATCTAAAACATGCTTCAATAGTTGATGGTATTGTTCCATGTAAAACGTCCTTAATTAAAATTTACTTCTGATAACACAGTATAATCTGATGATACTTTTGGAATCAACACCCAATTCTCAATCGTTGAAACTCCATCACAAGTTGGACACTCTTTGATGTCAATTGAGTATCTAACAATGTTATTAAAGTCATCAAAGTCAACCACTCTGTTGTAGCCAGAACTGCAAGAAGCAGTTGTAGGCACTCCAACAATCGAGTACTTTGTGAAGTCAACAGGTTGAAAATCTAATTCATCTGGAAATCTAACCCTGGCCGGAACTGAGCTTCCATTGGCGTTGGTTAACGATTGATTATTCGTAACTAGAATAGGTGCCTCTAACTTTATTCCTAAAATTTGAATAACTGCTTCCTCAATAATTTCACCACCAAAACTATTCACTGGCTCACATTTTTTACATGAAATTGTAACAAACATTATACTAAAAAAAAGGACTAATTTCTTCATGAATTATACTGTTTAAAACTCAAAGTTAAGAAGAATTTCGTCTTAGTTGAAAATTCTTTCCTAAATATACCTTCCTAACTTGTTCGTCTGCAGCAAGATCTTCAGCACTACCTGCTTTTAATATGCTACCTTCAAATAATAAATATGCACGATCCGTAATAGAGAGTGTTTCTTGCACATTGTGGTCAGTTATTAAAATTCCTATATTTCGTTTTTTTAACTCGGCAACTATACTTTGAATATCTTCTACTGCAATAGGATCTACTCCCGCAAAAGGCTCATCCAACAAAACAAACTTTGGGTCAGTGGCTAATGCCCTCGCTATTTCGGTTCGCCGCTTCTCTCCGCCAGAGAGACTGCTTCCCATATTCTTTCGAACGTGATTGAGACTAAATTCTTGTAACAATTTCTCGAGCTTTTCATGTCGCTCCTCCTTGTTAAGGTTGGTCATCTCCAAAATCGCCATAATGTTGTCTTCAACGGATAATTTTCGAAACACTGAAACCTCTTGAGGAAGATAACCTATACCCATTTGTGAGCGCTTAAACATAGGTAATCGAGTGATCTCTTTATCCTCTAGATAAACTTTCCCTTCATCTGGCTTCACCAATCCTACAATCATGTAGAAGGAAGTCGTTTTACCCGCTCCATTTGGCCCTAGTAACCCAACGATCTCTCCTTGGTTGACCTCTATCGAAACGTTTTTAACCACTTGTCTTCCCTTATAGGACTTGTTGATGGCGTTCGTAAATAACTTCATGGTGTAAATGTATCAAATTTAGCGACGTAATTTATGGAATGACGAATTTCAACAAACGTGGGCCTGCCATTTTTATTGTCGCTTTAAAAGCGAATCGTTAATTTTGCCCTAATCGCAAACGGATTCATACCTGGATCGAGGTGCGTCATGCGCCAAACACAATCTACCCGGAGCACTTTAAAAATGTTTTCTATACCGATGCCACTTTCAGCATAGGGAACATTACCAAACTCCCTAGTCATGACGGGCAGTAGCATAGTTTCTAGTTGTCGATCAGAGATTGTACCCCACACTGCCTTACCGGAAGCAACGAGTCGCCACTTTAACTTATTGACCAACGGAATTCGGTCAAAAATTAATCCATCAAAATGATGAGACGCACGAACACCCGCGTATTGATCGGAAATGAACTCGAAAAACGACATGCTATTATGTGCCATACTTTGTAGCCAATAGGATTGCGACCCTTCATGCACACGCAAAAAAGGATAGGCTGCGGTTCCAAAAACTTTCCCTGCGTATAGTTGGTAATAAAATTTACCAAATATCCCGAGTTTAGGACTATGTCTTAAATCAAACTCCAATTTTTGATATTCATAGTCTGATTTTGCAATTCCCTTAATACCCAATGTCGCCCTCAACGATATGATGGGATACTTCGACCCCAGAGAAATTCGATCAAATGCGCCCTTTAAAAACTCTTCGTTTTTAGCAAACCTTACTTGAACAAAGGTTTCGGCGGTTCGTATTTTATCTATTACATCAAAACCACCCAGCTCATTTGGCACACGATAATTCGCTTCACCCATTGATTCCAACTCCTTCCATTGAAACCCGGTAGAAACAATATAACTCTTACCAATATCCTTCTCAAAATCAAATCCGATCTTCTCCACATACGTCAGCTCCAACAACGGCTGGGTGCGAACAAGCGCTCCAATGGCCACATCTATATCAGCTGCACTTTCACCAAGTCCGATTTGTTTCATGTCGTATTCATAAAACCCACGAAACATCCCTCTCTTTTTAGGTGTTATGTTCCAACGCATGTACATTCCGTACTTAAATCGATCATCCAGGTAACCGTAACCAAGTTTACCCGTGAATTCCACTTTTCTACTGAAATCATTGGAAGTACGGAACTCGAGTTGATTACGGAAGCCCTCAATTTGGTTAAAGCTCATAAGCGTTTGCCAACTCCCTATTTCAATCTTCCCCGCTTTATAAAACCCTGTTGTTGCCATGTAAGTAAACGTCTTAAAGGCATTAAACAAGGGGACTTTCGTGAGTGAGTCAATCATCACATCAATGTTATGTTCTTGATTGGAAAGAGGCACATGCCTATTGGCAATCCAATACTCTTCGGACTTCCCTTCTGCATCGTCTAATACTACTACATTTTCATTCGTGCGATAAAAAGAGGGGTCGTGAGGTGTATTGATAACGAAATTCTTACGAGTGGTTAATTTCCTTCCAAAGAAGCCCAATACCTTCGATTTCTCGCGAACTTTTAAGTCCACGATTAACTTATCCACTGTAAGCATCCATACTTCTTTTTCCACCTGGTCGAATTTCTGTTCCAAATAAAATCCATTAACGTAGTTGATATTTGCGATATCAGCCACGCTGGCTGTCCACGTTTTAATAGCATAAGTCGTATCATGCACCCACATTTCTCCTTCGAAAGTTAAATCACCCGATCTTTTGGGAGTAAAGGTTAATTTATAACACCATTGGTTGTCCACAAATGCACTGTCCTCCAAATAAAACTTGTAAAAATTACGGGCAAAATCAGCTGCTGGACTAATAAACGATTTGTCAAAAATTCCAATATAATTATCGTATACATTGATATCCTGGTACATTTCACCTAAAAACTGATTCACTTCAACATTCTGAATTCCAGATATACGCGATGCTTTGACTACCTCCTTTTTCTTTTTTGGATTAGTGCGGTAATAGTAATCGGAAAGCGACTCGGTAAGCAATAGCGGTAAATAACTCGCCCCACTTTCTAACGTGTCCAAATAACCCATAACAAGATCAAATCGTTTGACAATTCCCCTTTCTCCAAACTTATCCCCAATATTATTTAAGTCAAGCTGCAGTTTGTTATAGGATTCGTATTGATATGCCCCGAGTTTTTCTTTATTGTTCACTGGCTTATTCCGCACTAAACGCTTGTGGAGTAATGTGGATGGGCGCTCTTCAGGTGCTTTAATCACCACCTCATCAACTGCCTGGGTGATTGGTTCTAAACGAAAGTTAATGATTTGGGCCTGGTCTTTAACAACTGAAACGGTCTGATGAGAAAAACCAGAAGCGCGCACCACAAGACTATCTGTTACATAATAGGATTCTATCGAAAAGTTCCCATCAAGATCTGTTTCCGTTCCAATTTTCGAGTCTTGAAAGAAAACACTCGCAAAAGGAATGGGGTCTCCAGTGACAGCTTCAATCACTCTTCCACGAACAGAGGTTTGCTGGGCTAATAACCCACAAGACAAAAACACCAGCAGAAATGCGATAATCCCGTTCATAACAAAGGATAAAGATAATGAATTATTGAATCCTTATGTTTTGGAATTATTAAATTATGCTCCTTGCTTCGACCCTCACCTTCTTTGCGGACGCGGCTTCCTTGGTGGTCGTTTTTGTTTTTCAGGTTTTACAGGATTTTCATCCATTAATGGATAAGAATGATTATCTTCTACTGGAATTGTCATTCCAATGAGTTTCTGAATATCCTTGAGGTATTTCCGCTCTTCAGCATCACAAAACGAAATAGCAATTCCGTTTGCCCCAGCCCTTCCAGTTCGTCCAATTCGATGAACATAGGATTCTGGAATGTTGGGAAGTTCAAAATTGAATACATGGGTCAACTCATCAATATCAATCCCACGAGCTGCGATATCCGTAGCCACTAGCACTCGTGTCTTACTTTCTTTGAAGCTATTCAAGGCGTTTTGTCTCTGGTTTTGAGATTTGTTCCCATGAATGGCCAGCGCCGAAATCCCTTTACTCGTCAATGTTTTTGCCACACGGTCGGCACCATGTTTCGTTCGCGTAAAAACAAGTGAACGCTCAATGCATTTTTCTTCGATGACTTCCTTCAGTAAAAATCGTTTATTTCCTTTATCCACAAAATACACCACTTGATTAATGGTTTCAGCAGTGCTTGAAACTGGGGTCACCTCAACCTTCAAAGGGTTGGTCAGGATTTTATTCGATAAATCGACAATTTCACGCGGCATTGTAGCTGAGAAAAAGAGTGATTGTCGCTTTTCTGGAAGCTTTGCAATGACCTTTTTAACATCATGAATAAAACCCATGTCCAACATTCGATCAGCTTCATCCAAAATGAAGAATTCAATCTGGCTTAAATTCACATATTTCTGATTCATTAGGTCCAATAATCTACCTGGAGTAGCCACCAAAATATCGACCCCTTGCTGCAAGGAATTCACTTGAGCATGTTGTTTTACACCACCAAAAATAACGCGGTGACGTAATGGCAATTCTTTTCCGTAATTGGCAATACTTTCTCCAATTTGGATAGCCAACTCCCGCGTAGGAGTTAATATAAGTGTACGAATTGGACGCTTTCCTTTGGGTGGAGTAGCATTTTCCATCATCAATTGCAATACTGGTATTGAAAAAGCAGCTGTTTTTCCCGTACCCGTTTGAGCACAGCCGAGTAAATCGCGCCCTTTAAGGACGATCGGAATCGCTTGTGCTTGGATAGGTGTTGGATGAGTATATCCCTCGTCTCTAACCGCCGCTAAAATCGGTGGAATTAATTGCAAATCTTCAAATGTCATAAATGGTCAATAAATTGGAATTGGGTGGCGGTTGATTCAGGGCACAAAGATAGGATTATTATTGGAATTTAATAACTTGTTCAATGGTCGCGCTACGCTTTTGTTCGAGGTTCGAAGTTATTGGCTCAACCTCGAACCCCAAACTTTGAACAAATTTTCATTATTCATATTTTATGTCTCAATAAATAATTATATTTACCATGGTAAATAAGTTAGTGATTATGTCGAAGGATGAAAAAAATAGAAGGAGCTTCTTGACCAAACTAGCCTTTGGTACGGCAGCATTGGCTTCAGCGCCAATTGTTGGAGCATTCACCTCAAAAGAACAAAAAGAAACTATGGAAGAACATCCAATAAAAAAAATTAGAGCGCTAGGGTTTCAATGGGAAACGTTAGATCCCTTTTTATTTTGTGTGCACCACGAAGATGCGTACCCAAAAGGAAACGACGAGATGGGTCCGGCGGAAGGATTATCCGGACGGCCATTAGGAAATGATTTCCACATCAAGGACGGTTACCGCATGTATCATGGAAAGTCTGTTCCTGGATTTCCGGGTCACCCACACCGTGGTTTTGAAACACTCACGGTTGTTCGGAAAGGGCTTGTAGATCATGCTGACTCTTTCGGAGGTGCAGGTCGCTACGGAAATGGTGATTTACAATGGATGACCGCTGGGAAAGGATTGATGCATTCTGAGATGTTTCCGTTGTTAAAAAAAGACGCTGACAATCCTTTAGAACTGTTTCAAATTTGGTTGAATCTACCAAGGAAAAGTAAAATGGTACCTCCAGATTACAAAATGTTTTGGAGCGAAAACATTCCCAACTTCGAACCCCACAACGGAGTGCATGTAGAAGTGCTTGCTGGAAAAGTATTCGGAAAGGAATCTCCGACTCCACCCGCCGCATCATGGGCATCAGATCCTTCGAACTATGTTGGGGTATTTAATTTCAAGTTAGATCCAAATACCATCTTTACTCTGCCCGCAGTTGCTGAAGGTATCAATCGGACCATTTATTTTTATGAGGGCAACGGACTAACCATTGAAGGGCAACAAATTCCAGCCTATCATGCTGTGGATGTGTTATCACACAGCAACTTAAACATTTCATCCCCTGAAGGGGCTTTGAAATTCTTAATTCTACAAGGGCGTCCAATCAGCGAACCAGTGGTGCAGCATGGGCCATTTGTAATGAACTCACGACAAGAGATTCAGGAAGCTTTTCAAGATTACCAACATGACCAATTTGGTGGATGGCCATGGAGCAGATACGACCAAGTCCATGAACGTTCGAGAGGAAGATTTGCGCGCTATACGGATGGCTCAGAAGAGTCTCAGGAAAGTTAAATATCTGACAAAAAGAATTAGGAGAAAAAAGTCATTCATCAATTATGAATAACAATGATTTGATATGTTAAAAACTTCTTAAAACATTAATACAAAATTAATTTACCCATCCTACTTATACACTATTTTTGATTCGAATATTAGGCAACAGACTACTATATGCTTTTGAAATGGTCACTGAATTGATTATCAAACAATGAATCTTGACGCTTACATTAAGAGCAAAGAATGTTTCTTTGTTAAATGAATTAAATGATGTTGAACTGGAGCAAATTTTTCGTTTTTACTTCTATTTTTTTAATTGCTGGGGTTGGTTATGGACAGACCACTGTGATCGATTTTAACGATGCAGCAAATTGGGTTGCTGGGTCAGGAAGTATCACTTCATATCAATCAGACCATCAATATAATTCAAATAACTGGAATTTTACAGGAGGACCTGCTTTAAGAAATACAACTTCAGCAACAGATGGATTTCCTGGTGCGCTTGGTTCATATTCTTGGAGATTGCGAGATGCGTCAGGTATGGTGTGGATTGCAACTTACAATAATACCGGAACAAACACAATTAGTGATTTTGGTTTTAAATTTAGGAGATGGGATAGTAGTCCCGCGCTAAACCACACTGTTTCGTATTCAACCGACGGAGGTTTAAATTGGTCAACTGCAGGGATCTTATCTGCATCTTCATCAGATTGGCAAACTTTTTCGCATAATTTAGCATCACCAGCAACTGTAACATCCGGACAATTTAAAGTAAGAGTTGTGAGGTCTGGTGGTGAAAGGGTAATGATTGATGATTTTCAATGGTCCATTGCTCCTCCTGCAACCATAACCGCAAGTTCCATTTCAGGTGATCCGTTCACCGTTGATTGCGCGGGGCCAACACCAGCGAGTGGAACATTTAGTTTTACAAGTTCTGGCTCCTTTAATGCGGGAAATGTTTTCTCTGCTGAATTATCTGATGGAACCGTACTCGGAACATTAACCTCTTCGGGTGCTAATCCATCAGGAGCTATTTCAATCACCGTTCCAGCAAACTTAGCAACTGGAATTTATGATGTAGTAGTCACATCTTCAGATCCGGTTTTAACAAGTAATAACCTTACATTTTCATTAATTCAAAACTGCGAGCCACCTCACCTTAAAAGTTTGGTGTTAAATTCCTGCAATACTGTATGTGACGAGGGCAATAACGAAGTGATTTTCGGAAGTTCTGGTGACTACAGTGTTACCCTAAATTCTGCAAATTTAACTGTAACCTATGGTTCCTCAGTATCTCCTACAACTGATTACACAGATCCATTTGTTTCCAATAGTGCAAAAACTAATTCATTAAATACTGATGCTGGATGTTCAGGTCTATTTCTTGATGGATTAAATGTCACAGTTGCCCCGAATTCTAAATTTATGATAATTAGTAACGATTTTTGTTCTGGAGATGGATTGGACCTCAGCTCATTATGTGGAAGTGGTCCTATTTATGTCCTGTATTCAACTGATCCATCTTGGAGTAGCAGTGGGAATTTTCCGAACAGTACTTCTGCAGGAATAAGGTATTTACAATCTTCAATTTCGACCACTTCCGCCCTATTCATCATAGATTACTCTTTTGATTCAGGATTGAATTCAGGTGCTGATGGTGATTATGTAAAATGGAACTCGACAGGAGGTTTAGCCTCAGAAGTAGGCAATAATGGATGTACGCTAAGTGCTACATTGTTACCTATCGAATTAACTGAATTCAATGGTTTCCTCCGCTACAACTCTGTCATGCTAACTTGGACCACACTTTCTGAACTAAACAACGATTATTTCAGTTTGTATCATTCCATGAACGGAAAAGTTTTTGAAGAACTTGGTACAGTTCCTGGAAGTGGAACAACCTCATCATCATTAAATTATTCCTTCGAACACAGAAACCCGCGCCCAGGCATTAACTATTACAAACTCAAATCGGTTGATTATAATGGAACGTTGCACGAAAAAGGAATCATTGCTGTGCAAGTAGAAATGAATCTCATTTTTTATAATAAGATTACACGGTCAATTCAGATGAATTACAAATCAGACTATGCAGTTTATGGTAGCGATGGTCGATTAATTACGCGTGTGGAGCAACAAAATGCGATTCCCTTTGAAGGTTTTGGTGTATTTCATGTGATTGATGAGCGTTCAGGTGAATCCTTTAAATTAGGAGTTTATTAAAAGTTGTTCGATGTTCTATGTTTGGGTGCTCTATGTCCCATTCATTTTTTCTTAATTTTGTTGCATTAAAATCATGCGATGAAAAAGATACTTTTACTCGGTTCAGGGGAATTAGGAAAAGAATTTACCATTGCTGCAAAGCGTTATGGACATACCGTAATTGCGGCAGATAGCTATGCGAATGCTCCTGCTATGCAAGTGGCGGATCGTTTTGAAGTGATTTCTATGTTAGACGGAGATGCTTTAGAACGCATAGTAAACAAACATAATCCCGACATCATCGTTCCAGAAATTGAAGCCATTCGTACGGAGAAGCTGTATGAATTTGAAGGGCGTGGCGTGCAAGTAGTTCCCTCAGCTAAAGCAACGAATTACACTATGAATCGCAAGAAAATTCGCGATTTAGCAGCGAAAGATCTAGGCTTAAAAACTGCAAACTACCGTTATGCGACTACATTGGAAGAGTTTACTGAAGCGGTTGAATTGGTTGGTATGCCTTGTGTTGTAAAACCATTGATGTCTTCCTCTGGCAAAGGTCAATCGGTAATTAAAACAGCAGACGACATCACCACATCTTGGAAAATTGCTCACACCAAAGGTCGCGGAGATGCTGTAGAGGTAATTGTGGAAGCATTTATCGAGTTTGATTTTGAGATTACGCTGTTGACAGTCACACAAAAAGAAGGACCTACATTATTTTGTCCACCAATTGGGCATCGCCAAGAACGAGGGGATTACCAAGAAAGCTGGCAGCCTCAGCCGATGAACCCTGCGCAATTAAAAGAAGCACAAGAAATGGCCGACAAAGTAACTGCTGCACTCGGTGGAGACGGACTTTGGGGAGTAGAATTCTTCATCGGTAAAGACGCTGTTTATTTTTCAGAATTATCACCACGTCCGCACGATACTGGAATGGTAACTTTAGCAGGAACCCAAAACTTTACAGAATTCGAATTGCACGCACGGGCTGTATTAGGAATGCCTATCGTAGAAATCACCCAAGAACGCTATGGAGCTAATGCCGTAATTCTTTCTGAAATAGAAGAAGAAAAAGCACCTGAATATAGTGGATTTGAAGCCGCAGGAAAATTCGACAAATCCGACGTGCGCATTTTCGGAAAACCGGTGTGTCGTATGTATCGTCGAATGGGAATTGCATTTACCTATGACGAAAATGGTAGTAACATGGAAACGCTTCGAAAGAAAGCAGCTGAAATTGCCCGATGTATTGAGGTTAACTAACGTTAATAGGATAAGGATCGCTCATTCCAAAGGGCTGTGCGCATTCCTCCAAAAACAAAGAATACCTGTTCATTTACCACTCCTGTGCGCCATTCCATAACTGGACGGGCGAATACCTCCAATTGAAGTTTAGGAAACACCATATATGCGGCTTGAAGTGTTAAGCGTGTTCGGTTCAACTTTCCATTACCCCCAATAAAATATCCGTATTCATATGGCCGCTCCGTATACGAACGATATATATCTTCCCCATACATAAAGTCCGCGTTACTATCACCTCCACCCTGCTGGGCGACCATGAATTCAACATGCAGGCGGAGTTTTCTTTTTACAGTGAGCTCCACAAAGCTAAACGATTCCACAAAATTAGCCCCCACTGGATGTCCTAACGGAATACCTTGATTTCCCCAGTTGGTTCCTTGATTAACGTGAGAAAACGTAAACGGCCGTGCGAAATTGATTTCTGAAGAGTACGTCATAATTGTATTCCGAGATAAGCGTCCTTTTCCTTTAAAACCGACTTGTCCAGCGTATTTATTTGACCACCAACGGGAGCGACTCATTAATTCGCCCAACACAAAGTCGTCTATCAGGAATTGACCGTAGGCCATAATAGGTCCGAAATTATAACTGAAATTCGTACCCAACAAAATCCGGTCTTGTGAACCAATACTATATTCTGTGGGGCGATAAAACAAGAATGGATTCAAATATTCCCACTCGTACCCGCGGTTCAGCAACGTATCGCGCGGTTGAAATACAACTGATTCAAACAACCCAATCTGAAATCGATTTGTCGCTTGGAAATTTAGGTATTGTGTAGAAGCGAACTTCGATTTCCACTGATTCCCTTCGCGTTCGCGCAAAAATTGGTACAGGTTGACAAATTGAAACTTCCAAAGTGTCGAACGAATTTGAACAAACGGATAGGGCGCACTGAAATCACTCAACAACATCGAACGCTGACCTTCCCCAATGAAATTGTGGTCGATTCCCGCCTGGAAATTAAAAAACTTATTTGGCGTATAGCTCAAGCGGAAAAACGGTTGAATTTCATTTCTTCTATTTCCGTTTTCTGACCACAAATAGGTATTGGGAAGAATACCGTTTCGATTATCCAAACCTAAAGAGCGCTGATAATAATTCGCCATGACCATCGCGCGGAGATAGAGTTTATCACTGAAATGAGATGTCAAACCTACTCCAGTACCAACTCGCGCAGAGGAGCGATTTCCCAAAGAAGATACCTCCATCGCTCCCAATGCATTGATTATTGGAAAAAGAAATGTGCGTGTAGTGTATGCTTCACGATCGGCAGATTTCGTGCGTGCCACATGAATAGGGAAACCCGGGTAAACAAATTGACTTCCAACAACAGGTTTAACAGAAGAATGAGAGACGTCCAATCCATGCCAAGAAGTCGCTAAATAGGGGTCGAAATTTATAAAGCCTAATTCAGCAGATGTTTGAATAATTTCGATGGGATTACAAACCATTCCTACTTGCTTTAAAATGATAGCTAGACTGTCTTGCTGACCCCAAGTCGCAGCTCGCAACAAACAACATCCTATGACTAGTAATTTCCTCATTTAAAAATCCATGTATTGATTAAACAAGCGTGTTTTGAGTCCGAAGAAGACTATTCCCACATTACGTTGGCCAGCCAATTCTCCTTCGCTTTGGCGATAAATCACCTTGGTAAACGCACATAAGTTTGTCGTTGGATTAAAACGATAACCCAACTCTAACTCTGTTAGAAGCACATTTTGACGGTCGAACTGCACTTCTAATTCACGGGATTCAAACAAATTCGATTGCCCTTCCATCGGTTGATCAGCACGGTAAAAAACACCTTGGGTTTGTATGTAGAATGACTTCCACATATAGCTTGCACGTCCAATCACTTCATCGAAACCATTTCCCAATGCATGCGCTAACGGTAAATTGAAATGCGTGTATGCTATTTTTCGATTATTCGCTCCATACATTCGTTCTGTGGCTTTGTTGTATTCGATGTGCGCCGTTAAATTTTTCACCCCAAACAAATCGGCACTTCTCCAGCCAAACTGCACCCCATATTGAGGCGTTGAACTCATCTCATCTGTAGCGAGCTGACCAAATACCAAGTGCTTCTTTCCAATAACATACGCAAAATTCAACCCGATTAAACTCTTCGCATCTTGATTTTCCCAACCGAATGCAACCGTATTTACACCAATTACAGGGTTAAAATACAACGGGTGCATCCATTGAGATTGTATCGAATCCTCT
Source organism: Crocinitomicaceae bacterium (assembly GCA_029254025.1). Taxonomy (GTDB): domain Bacteria; phylum Bacteroidota; class Bacteroidia; order Flavobacteriales_D; family Crocinitomicaceae; genus JALQTG01. Next base: position 85,886 of record JAQWYK010000002.1, read on the forward strand.
CGGAAATAAACTGTTGCTTCAAAAAGTCCTAAGGTGAGTCGCTCCGTAGGTTTATAGGTCAGATAATGCGCAGAATAGTTCTTCTTTTCAAACGGCGCTTCTACCGCATTGGTTAATGCTCGACGAAATAAATTCAAGTGCTTGGCTTTTAACACACTGTAAGTCCATTTCTTCCCAAGTGTTATATCAACTCTAAGTGTGGTCGCGTTAAATGAATTATCGGACAGCAACAACGAACGGTGACCCCATCCAATAAAATTCGGGGTATTCCCAAATTGCAGTGCTAAATATTTTGAGGGTCGGTAACGCACATAAGACATTGAAGATGCATAGTCAAATCCATCATCACCAAACGGCTTCGTTCGTCCACCTCCTGGAATAGCAGCATGTTCTTTAATATAATTTCCACTAACAATGCGCTGCTCACTTCGCTCGGAAAAATAAGTAGTTTGGTAGGACGCAAAGCGCGATTGATTCTCATAAAAAGCAGTGAAGAATGAAACTTTGTTCATGACTTCACCGGTCACTCGAAATCCACGCGTGTTTTGAAAGAGATTATTTTGCTCGATTCCGCGTTCCCTTCCAACGGCACCATTTATTAACGGATCAAACGCAAAAAAATAGTCTTCCCCCTTTATTTGCGCAAAATGCTCGTGAAATAATTTTCTTCTGAACCAACCATATTGCGTCGTAGAATCTTCCCAAAGGTATTCTACCTGTTGAATAGCTCCTTGCGTGGACGGAAACAAACCTGTTCCTGTGAAACCAATCTTTGAATCTCCGTGCATACTTAGCAAATAAGTATCTTTAAACATGGAACCCATCGGCAACAATATTTCCTGCGCTTCACTCTGGAATACTGAGAATAGCGATAATAGAGCAAGAAAACGCAATGCCATTGGTTTCATTGGGCTAAGATAGGAAAGATTTTAGAGTTAAGAGTTCTAATTTTCTTGCGTAACTAACCGAAATGAATATTCCCCGAAATGATTAATTGTCATTTGATAATAACCTGCTGCTGTTCCTCCGATATTGGGTAGTACGAGTAGTGAATCATTTTCCCAAATCTCATGCGTGTAATCCACCCCGCCAAGAATATCATCGGGAAGAACAACTGGATAATAGTAATTAAAATCAGGCCTAATAAGGGTGAACGCTTCACCTACTCCCTCGGAAATAATCATATCGATGGCAAAGAAACTATCCGGACTTACAACAGCCTGAACAGAAATTTTATCATGCGAAATAATTGGAAAAATGCTTTGTGTTCATTTTTCAATAGTTAAGGTATCTAACTGCACTTCGTCAGTAGATGCAGTATTCGAATGCGATTCAGAACACGAAACAACACTTAACGCAATCAATAACAAATAATACTTATTAATCAACCTAGTGAAAGAAATAGGAAAAGAGTGTTGCATCATCATGTTATAACCCTACTTACACTTCTCACAAACCCCGTGTACCTGAATCTCTACCTCATCAATTTGATAACCTGGCAAATCAATATTTGGTAAGGAGGGTACGTCTACACAGAAAACCTCTTTACAAATTTTGCACTGAAAATGTATATGACTATGGTCGTGTACCCCTTCTTCATGATTACAATCCACGGCGCACAATGCCAATTTCTTAACATCACCTGGCATTACAATTTCGTGAATCAATCCTTTCTCAATGAAGGACTTAATCGTTCGGTAGAGCGTAATTCGATCAAAGTCGTTTAGTGCATCTTCAATATCAGATACTGCAATGGCTTTATCATTATCCATAAAGACTTGCAACACCTCTTTGCGAAAAGATGTCAATCGAAGACGTTTATCCTTTAATAATTGTGTAATCATATTTGCAATATTGTTGCATTTATATATATTTGCAACATTGATTCAAAAAGTATGCAAACAAAAGTAGGAATATTTCTTTATACTTTCATTTTTTCGCTGGTCTCCCTCAGCCAATCATTTGAAGGTAAAGTCGTCGATAGCAAGACAAAAGAAGCGGTTCCCTACGCGCATATCAGCATTGAATCACTGCAATTGAATGCCACTTCGGATAGTTTGGGCACATTTCATTTTGACCAGCTACCTGCAGCCTTTGTTGAATTCAAAGTTACCGCTTTTGACTATCGACCAGTATTGCTGAAAATAAATATTCCAACCACCAATTCTGCTCTATTTGAATTAACGGCTCAACATATTTTATTAGATGAAGTAATTGTAACCGCCAGTGAAGGAAAGCTCCGCAATGAAAACATCACATCGATCGAATATCGCTCCAAAAATAGCTTATTCGAGAGCGGCGCAACCACAATGGGGGAAGCCTTAAATCTTATGGCAGGTGTACAGCAAGCTACCATCGGAGTCGGAATTGCCAAACCCGTGATTCGTGGTTTAGGAGGGATGCGCGTAGTTTCTTATTGGAGTGGATTGCGTATAGAAAATCAGCAGTGGGGAGAAGATCACGGGATGGGTGCTTCAGAAGTGGGTTTGCAAGGAATTGAAATCATTAAAGGTCCTGCTTCCATTTTATATGGTGCCGATGCGCTAGGTGGAGTTATTCATTATCTTGATGAAGATTATGCTCCTGCACGTACCTCAGAAGGATATTTCTCCACCCGTTTTGAATCGAACTCGATGGGTACGACCAGCCAATTTGGCTACAAAATCAATAAAGGGAAACTGAAATTCAATTTGTTTGCGAACTATATTAATCACGCCGACTTTCAACTTCCTTCGGGCCGCTATATTCAAAACTCCCGTTTCTGGGGTGCAAATGTAAAGATGTCACTTGGCTATAGAAAAGATAACTATGTATTTAATCTGCGCTATCACACAGCCTATAATCGTTTAGGTATTCCGGGACACACGCATGAAGAAGAGGCTACTACTGAAGATTTCTTGCGCGACTTGCGCAGTCGAAGAGCGACTTTGCCTGCGCAATTGATATTCAATAATTTCCTGTTGGCTGAGAACAAATGGTTCTTTAAACGCTCAGAACTCCTTTTTCAACTAGGCAACACCAATAATTTCTTGCGCGAATTCGACGAAAAGGTGACCATAGCCAGAACGCGCTTAAGATTAAACAACAGCACCTATAACTTGCGCTACACCTATCACATTCTTTCCAATATCGACCTTAAGTTTGGCGCACAAGGTATGGTTCAAACCAATCGGAATACCGGTACTTCTATGGCGTACTTGATTCCCGATGGTAACTCCGTTGATAACGGTGCTTATGCCCTACTCAGCGCAACAAATAAAAAATGGCGCTTTCAAGCGGGGTTGCGTTATGACATACGACTCATCACATCGTTCCGCCCTGAGGTGGATAGTGCCCTTACGACAAATTTAGATGTTAACCCGATAGACCGACGCTATTCCAGTTGGAATACTTCTGCGGGCGCTGTGCATAATACGAAGCACACCACCACACGATTCAACATCTCTAGCGGATTCCGGGCGCCACATTTAGCCGAGTTGTTAGCCAACGGTTTACACCACGGTTCTTCACGCTACGAGATCGGTGACCGCAATTTGGTATCGGAGCAAGCCATTCAATTGGATGTTGCGTTGGAATTGCACTTTGAGCACTTAGAAATTATCATCAATCCCTATTTTAATCGCATACAGAACTTTATTTACTTGCAGAACAGGGACTCTATGATAGGCAGCTACAAGGTATTTGAATTTAGGCAGTTAGATTTAGCGTATTTGTATGGAGGAGAAATGGGCGTTCATTATCACCCGCACCGCATTCATCGTCTGCATTTAGAATCGAATTTTAGTATTACCATCGGTCAAGATGACGAAGGGAACGCCTTGAATTTAATGCCTCAACCCAATACGAATAATCGCATTCGTTTTGACATCGCGAACAAGCAGAAGTTTCAGGTGAAGAGCGTGCTGTTGGAACACCAGTTTTTCCTTCCTCAAAATAGAGTCGGCATGAATGAGTTGCCTTCTGAGGAATATCACCTTGTCCACTTAGCGTTGGATATGGGTTTGCGCGACAATGAGCAGTTCTCGTTTAAAGCAGGCTTACGCAACCTGACAAATAGTTCGTTTATCGCCCATTTATCGCCGTTTAGAAACTTAGGAATCCCTCGACCAGGGATCAACTTTTTCCTCAGTATAAAATACAGTTTTAGTAATCCACACAAACAATAAATAATATGAAAAAAGTAGTAAGACTTGCACTGCCAGTTGTTGCCTTTGCAGCATTCTCGTTAACTTCTTGTAAGAAATGTGAAGAGTGCCATTATGATGGCCCAAACGGAGAGGTTGAATTAGGTGAGTTCTGTGACGAGGAGTTAGAAGACATGGAGGCAAATGGCTACGTTGCGGATAGTGTGACGTATGAGGTTCATTGCCACGAGCATTAGTATTGAATTTAGAGTTTAGAATTCTGAGTTCTGAGTTCTAAACTCTGAGTTTAAATCAATACAAATTTAAGTACGTTAACGACAACGATTAAGTAGAAGAGCGCGGAGACGACCAGTGGCGCCCTGGAATCTAGGTATGCATATGGAAGAATCAAAGCAAGAACGATTGCCCCGGGAGCCAGGTAGTAGCTCGTGTTATAAACGTAGGTTGTTGCTACTGCGGTGATTAACGTAAAGAGAAACACAAAAATCACTACACTCAGTAAGCGCTTGTAACGAATCGTGCTTTTGGGTAACCGGCTGATTATGTTCTTATAGCTGATCCCTAGTAATATAAGTACTACCACATAAGGAATCCATAATAAAAATCCATTGAACTGCAGGAAGTTGAGCTTAGCACCAAAAAACAGTAATCGTGTGTGAAATTCCGGGTTCGCGCAAAACAAATAGAGCATGGGGATCGAAATTCCAAATGCCGTGAGTGCGTATTCCCGCAGAATAAATGGACGAATCCTGGCGATGCTCATCCACAAGAACGGCAACATCATCATATAAATCGGGTTAAGGGTAACTGCCACACCTAAGAAAAACGCGCTAAAGAAACTGGCTGCACGTCCGTCTTCGTTCTGTTTCAAGCGAAATAATTGGGCTATCATTAAAATCAGGAAGGTATGTGCTAATGCTTCTCCGTTAAACAATACACTTAACGGGAATAAACAGGCAATAATCACATAAATCAATGAGGGTAAGTAGGTGTTTTTATCGTAGAACTCATTTCGATTGAAAATACTGTTCACCAGCATTCCGTTGAGGGACAAAAAAAATACCGCTAAACATCCTAATAACCAATTGAACGTTCCTTGAGGCTGTATCAACCACAAATTGGTATGAAATTTCTCCGAAGCAATTAATGTCGGATAAAAATACTCTAACACTAAATTTCCCATAGGAATAATGGGAAGAAGAAACAAAACAAACGTTTGATTACTGGAGAATAACTTAAACATAGATATAAAATTAGGATTAATTGTTAAAGTAAAAACGCCGTAGGTTTTCACATTTTTATTCTTTGATTATAAAATCAACGAAGGATGTTATAAACATATTAACGAGAGAATTGAATTGCTTAAATAAATGATTACAATCTATCACTCTCTTTTTTTGGAATAACTATGAAATATACAATAAGATAGACATTCTCTAATAAGAGGTTCATTTCTACAATCCGGTTGATTGAGAATTTGGATAATTCCACCCTAATAAATTCATTTTTTTCTGATTAAAAGCTTTTACGGTGAGGAAGAATCCTAATTTTTGAATAGGCGTTGCCAGAAGGATTTATCGGTGTGGCCATAACCATAACCATAACCATAAGTTCCGTATGTGCGGTTGGACATTTTGACGCCGTTCAATACCAGGGCAATGTTCTTCAATCCCTTATCTTTTGCCAATTTCACCGGTATTTCTAATGCATTTTTATCCAAGTAATTGGCACGCACCACGTACAGCAATACATCAGCGTAATCTAAAATTGAGATGGTATCTACAACCAATCCTACTGGTGCTGTGTCAACCACAATATACTCATACTGTGTTTTTAAAAAGTCAAATACTCTACCCAAACGTTCACTTAGCAGTAACTCACTAGGGTTTGGGGGGATAGATCCCGATAAAATATAATCGAATTGCACCTCGCCTTTTCCTTTGCGAATGATGCTTTCTACAGACATTCCCTGGTTCACAATAAAATCGGTCACGCCATTTTCATTCCGCTCCAACAAATACTCGCTTATTTTTGGCGCACGTAAATCCAGACCGAGCAACACCACCTTCTTATCCGATAAAGCCAAGGAATTGGCTAGATTCAATGCAGTGAACGTTTTACCCTCTCCAGCAATGGTGGACGTAGAAAAAATCACTTTGCCCAACTGAGCGTCCTGCTGTCGGATCAAAAACGACATGTTCGTCCGCAACATGCGAAAGGCTTCACTTATCGCACTGCGATTTCCAGGGGTAGCGACCAGCGATTCTGACGTATCTCCAGCCGGGATTTGACCGATAAAAGGCAACCCTGTGCGATCGACCTCTTCCTTCGTTTTAATCTTTGTATCTAACAACTCTTTCACGTAAATAACTCCAATCGGCAAAATCAAGCCCAATAAGACCGCTCCTAAAAAAATGATTTTCTTTTTGGGAGCAATGGGCTCACGCGAGGTATAGGCGTGATCCAATACCTTCACGCTGCCGAGCGTACTGGCCATGGCAATTTCGTTTTCCTCCCGTTTCTGTAATAAATACAAGTACAGTGTTTCTTTAATTTGCTGCTGACGCAAAATCTCCCGATATTCCCGCTCATATTCGGGTACATTCGCCAATTTCCCTTTGTAAATGGCTTCTTGCTTTTTCAGCACTCCAAGTTGCAATTCCAAACTTTGCCCTAATTTATTCAAACTCTCTTTCAAACTTGCACGGATGGAAACAATCTGCCCATCAATGTTGGCCACCATGGGGTTCTTGGCACTAGAACTTTCCAACAAACGGTTGCGTTCCAATACCAGCTTATTATGTTCTGCCGTCAGATTGGCGATACTCACATCTTCGAACCCTAAGTTGGCAGGCAGCAACTCGTCGTATCCTTTTGCTTTTTGGATAAATTCGTTCATAAATTCCGCCAACGACAACTGAATATTGACTTCCGTAATTGATTTTTCGAGCTCACTTTCTTTCGTCAAGAACATGGCGGCATCGGTCTCCACATCAATGAGACGATTTTTAAACTTAAAGGCTTCACTGGAATCTTCCACCGAAGACAATTCCTTTTCTATAAGTAACATCCGCTCCTTAATGAAATCACTCGTGGATTCCGTAACTTCATTCTTATCCAGAATTGCGCGTTGCTCATGCTTAAGAATAATGGTATTAATAATATCATTGTTCAATTCGATTACCGGTCCTTTGTGTTTGATTTGAATCGCAGAGGCATCTTTGTTCACGGCCTCTATTGTTAAGTTTTCCTTCACAGCATCTACCGCATTTTCCAGCGTACGCAGGGTAAGTTCATAGGTATTTCCCACTTCTACTCCTTCAGTGCTTTTTCCCCGATGAAAGAGGACATCCCCAACACTCGTTTTAATGAGGTCATCAAATGCTAGGTTATCGTGCACTCTTTCTTCGGTGACTCCAGGAGTAGTGGAATATGTCTCTTGCACATACAGCAGATTATTACCCAGCACTTTTATATCGAAGCGAACAGAATGGGGCAACGTGTCCAACTCCTTTTTCGACAAATTGGTACTGAACGGTAACTCTTTATAGTAAAGCACATCTTTTTGAATCGCACTTGTTTTTAATAAAATCGTTTCTTGCAATCCCAATTCGCGGACAACATCACGAATAATCGTTCGCGAGTTAAATACTTCAATCTCATTGTAAACATTCGAGTTCCCTCCACCGATGCCCAAATCACTAAAAATGTCCAAATCCATTCCTAGCCCGCCTTTTTTATCGTCCTTTACCAACACCGCTGCTTTGGATTCATAAATGTTGACTTGGGATTTCACATAAAAATAGCCGCCTACCGCAAAAACAAACACAGATGCGACGATCCATGGCCAGTAACGGAGGTAATTGTACAATAGCTCTTTGAGGTTGATTTCCTCGACGTTGCGTTGGGAAGTGTAAGGATTTTCGGTGGACATAAGCAAAAATTAACGCGTGAGCAGGACGATGGTGGTGATGACCAGTGACGTCAATGAAATAAATAAAGGCCCTGCAGAACGCCAGAGTGTACCTTGACTGCGCGAAGCACTGTTGGGCTCTACATAGACCACGTCGTTTTGCTCTAAATAATAAACAGGGGAAGACAATACGTCTTTGGTGGTTAAATCAACGCGGTATTCCGTTTTATTCCCATTGCGATCGCGGATAACTAACACGTTGTTGCGTTCTCCAGTAATCCGCAAATCCCCTGCTAAACCGATGGCTTCTAGCAATGTTATGCGCTCATTCGGAATTTGGAACGTCCCAGGACGAGCAACTTCTCCCAATACGGTTACTTTGAAATTTTGAATCTGAATGTTTACCACCGGATGCTTAAGGTAATCGTTGTATTTCTCTTGCAATTCTTTAGTCAACGCCATTCGGTCTTTCCCTTCGGCCTTCACTTTTCCAATAATGGGTAGGTCAACGTCGCCATTTTGATCGATTAAATAACCAGCTCGCACCGGAACACCTTGAGCGTATCCGCCAATCATTCCTTGTTGGCCTGAAAGTGGGGGGAAATTAAACGCTACCGCTGTCTCTGGGTCTTCTGCCGTAACAATCACCGACAAAAAATCATCCGTTTTAAACACCGGAGTATAATTCGCTGGACCAGTAGCGACAGTATCCGCACCGGCTGTTTGAAAATAAACCATCTTTTTCCGGGTTGAGCAAGAGGTGATTAGAATTCCAAGGAGGAGAAGTAGGCAACTATATTTGAACATGCTTATTTTCACAATTTTGCGCGAATTTACAATAAAAATTCAATTCGACAATTTGACAATTCGACAATTTGACGATGGGGACAATTAGTCAATGAGGTAATTTGAGGATGGAGATTAGAATTTAGAATGCAGAGTTTAGAGTTGGGTGATGGGAGGCTCTGCCTTCGACTTCGCTAAGGCAGCGTGAAACTTTCAATTGTAGGACGGGCATGCGCTCACTTCGGCTTCACTCAGTGCATTGCAGTCAGCGTCTACTTTCAACTTGAAGACAAGCAATGTAGGAATCGGTCCCTCCTTCGGCGCGCCCGCGGTCAGCGGAGTGTGTTTTAATTGTGGGATTAAACCAGGCGACCGAGTGCGCATGACGAAAAAGGGGAAGGAAAGGATGAAGGGGAATTGGCTACGCCGATGCAGAAACAGGCACGGCTGTGGGAGATGTTGTAATAATCTACGACGATGTGCATTTTGCACCGGATTCAGACTATTAGTAGGCTTTTTCTTCACCGCGAATCATATTCCAAACGGTGAGCCATACAATTTTTATATCCAAGAGAAAACTCCAGTTTTCGATGTACCAAATGTCAAATTCGACGCGTTTTTTCATGTCTATCAACTCTTTCGTTTCTCCGCGATAACCGTTGACTTGCGCCCAACCTGTAATGCCTGGTTTGGCATAGTGGCGCACCAAATAATTATGGATCAATTCAGCGTATTGCTCGGTATGCTTGATCATGTGAGGACGTGGGCCGACTACAGACATATTCCCCCATAGCACATTGAAGAATTGTGGTAATTCGTCTAAATTGGTTTTCCGCATAAAAGCGCCTAATCTGGTTATTCGTGGGTCATGCGCTGTTGCTTGTAACTCATCCGCCAATGAATTGACGCGCATAGTCCTGAATTTCAAGCAGGTAAACGCTTTGTTGTCTTCTCCAGTGCGCTTTTGCCTAAAAAAAACTGGGCCCGCTGAACTCGACTTAATTAAAATCATTAAAATGGGAAATAACCATGAAAAAACTCCTACGATTACCAGCAGAGAAAATAGTATATCGAAGAGTTTCTTCACCAATCGATGTGCGGGTATTTCTAACGGCTCCTTGCGCAGCATAAGAACAGGCGTACTTTCATAAAAGTCGATAGTTACTTTTCTAGCTCTTGTATATTCATGGAAATCAGGCACAAACTTTACCCGTACCATATACTTCTCACAAAGTTTAATTAATTCAGTGATGCGGTCAGCATCATTAAAATGCAGTGCAATGTACATTTCATGGACCTTGTTTTCACTCAAGTAGGCTTCAATTTCGTCTATTTTTCCTATGATATTTGCATTTTCGAGATATTTCGATTGGGGCGCATCATCGAAGAATCCAGCTACTCGAAAACCATAAGAAAGATCTGAACTCACGATTCGCGCAATTCGGGTACCACTTTTGTTGCAGCCAACAATTATCACATTCCTAAAATTATAACCTTGAGCACGCACATACTTTATAAGCTTCAGAAAAACAATCCTGAAAAGGATTACTGAACCGTAAAATGACAGGAAGAAATAAAGCATCCGCAACCGCGAAATTTGATCGTAGTCCAGCACAATAATGCTCACCGCAATAATACCACTGTGGATCAATAAAATACGGAACGTTCTTCCAAGCAAATTTTCAATACGTTCTACACGCATAAGCTTGTAAGCGTTTTTGTAGAGCACCAAACCTACCCAAAGCGCATTGGCAAAAAGCCAAACGGTTTTTATTTCAGACTCATCCAGTTTCGCCAAATTACCGTAGCGCAGCCACAGCGACAAGGGATAAGCCACATTAAGCAATACCAAATCCCATAGAAGCAATATGGTCTTCATGTATCTTGAAAAACGGTTAGAGGCTAGGAAGCGGAGGAGAGGCATGATTAGGTTAAAATTATACTTTTAGAATGTCCTTAAAATGAGTTTCGTACTGGTCTATTATTTTATTCCAATTATAGACGTCTTTTATCTTAGAGCTATTATTTTCAACAAAGTTAGAAAAACTCTTTTTTTGTATTTTCTGAAGGTAGCCAGCAACATCATCCGCTGAATTAAAAAAGACAGCATCGTTACCTAATATCGCTTTATTAAAAGTATTATCGTTTGCGCATATTAACGCAGAAGATCCCATTGCTTCTAAAAGAGATGGATTTGTCCCACCAACAGTGTGGCCATGAAAGTAAATATTGGAAAAAAACCTCAAATTGTTAAGTATATTCTGATCATAAATACCACCGAGAAATTGAATTCGATCACACAATTTGAATTTTTCTTTTAAATATGCACCATATTTCGTGTCGTGCTTACCGATTACTAAAAATGGTCTTGATAAACTTGCCATCGCGACACCATTCAAAATTACTTCAATACTGTTTTCAGGCTCTAATCGGGCAATGAGTAAATCATAGTTAAGTTCAGAAAGCTCATATTCTGTTAGAACTTGGGGGTTAGGTTTTTCAAAAACGTCAGATCCATAAGGGATGTAAGTAGAGTTTTTATTGTATTTATCTTTCAGGTAATCCTGTATTCCAATTGAATCCGAAATTAAATGGTCCGAATGTTTCACTGCTAGTTTTTCAGCATACTGAAGAAATTTCTTAACTTTTTTAGAGTACTTGGTTCTCTTCCATTCCAACCCGTCCATGTTGGTCGTAATGATGGCTTTTTTAGGGAAAAGCCTAGACCAAACTGAACTACTAGTATATCCTAATTGTAGGATGATGTCAAAATTTCGTTTTCGAGCATCAAGAATGCAGTTGAGATCATAAATGAATTGACCTGCTGTACCGATTTTGTCTTCGGGGTCTTTGCAATGGATGATTTTTACGCCTTGATACTCTTTCTCTTGATAGGGGTGGGTATGAGAATTGTAGACTGTTACTTCATGACTTCTATCTACTAGGCCTACTGAAACATATTCTGCGAACTGTTCAAAACCACCATAATAATTGGGTATTCCTCGGGTACCGATGATTGCAATTTTCATTAAATATTTTTTGAACCAGATAAAAATTGATGGAGCTTATAAATTAAGAAATTAGGAATAATTATATACAGAATGACTGAAGTATATCCACTACTCACTATTCCTGCAATAGCTACATTAATTGTGATTATTAAAATGAACTTACCAATATCAACTGAAAAATCATTCTTCAAAAGAACTCTTTTAATATAAATACTTAAACGAAGTAAAATCCAAGAAGTTAAAAAAGGATAAAGTATTAGTCCAAAAGTCCCGAAATTAATATAACCTTCGCCTAAAAGAGAAATTGTAACACTTCCACCGTCAAAGCTAAAGCCCATAGTTTCTTTCACCCATGTTCCTAAATTCGGTGAGTATCCAGGAGCTAGAGTATATATATCAATCCAATAACCATAACCATAGAGGAAATCGTCAAAACGATTTAAAATAATATCGAAATTTTGAATGTTTACAAACGGTCTCCAGCCTATTGTTAAAATAAACTTGGTTAAGAAATCTGCGTCTGCATTCATCCTGTATGCGCCTATTCCGACCAATAATAAATAGCCTAGAAGACCTAATAAAACCACCTTGAAAATTTTTACTTTAGTTTTACTACGTACAATATTGATTATAAAAGCAAAAATAAGAAGTAAAAAAGCTGGTCCTCGGTTGCCGAACATCATTAAAATAAAAAATGCTACTACTAAAATTAGTATTCGCTTTGAAGTAGCAATGTTCATTGATGCGAAAATATAGCTCGAACCATACGTTATTAAAGCCATAGAAAGAATAGTAATGAATCCATTACCTTTTCTGGCTTCAATTCGAAAATTTTCAGCATCATCTGCCAACAACGGAACTTGACCTACTTTTAGAATAAAAATAAGGAATAGAACTATACCTAAAAAAAAGATTACCCATGCAGCTTGTTCACTTCTCTTTGTTGGAGTGCCAAAGTTTAATTTGCGCAGATCTATTTTACGCAAGTAATTCGGCGAAATAGATTTTTCAAATTTAAAAACAAAACTAAATATGTAAGCAGAGATTAAAATTACTATCAAAGACGCCGTAATCACATTTACAGTGTAATCATCAATTTTAACTCCCTTGTGAATAAAAAAATTTTCCTTCCAAGATAGTGCAATAAAAAAGAAAAAAATATAGTATAAAACGAAGATAACGAAAGGATTCAATACATCGAATAAACTAAATTTTTTGTGGACAATAAAAATTACAATAATTGAAGATATCAAATAAAACATTTGCTAATTTTTTCGAACTATTTGACGAAATTCCTCAACACCTAAACCTTTGAACAATACAACCAATTCATTCGCTAGGTTATGCCAAGATAGAACTGAAACAGAAACAGAATCCCTAAACATTAACTTCAAGTTTATGAGAGCGCTTGAGGGATGTATTGCCACAATATAAGCTATATTTTTTTTAATAATCAATTTTTCAACCGGTATGTTTTTATCTAAAACAATCATATTGGGAATTTCTTTTAACAATTGCACCACTAAGTCTTTCTCTGATTCATAATGAGGCTTGAAAAAGTATTTTGCTTGTGCAATTTTGGGCGCCGACTCAAATAAGTTATCCATTAAAGACTTTTGATGCTTTAATGATGAAATCGTTTTAAGCGGACTACCAAGAATTACAATGTCTTTACTTTGATTAGTGCTCAAATTGCCGTTTTCAAAATTGAACTGAATAGTTTCTAAAAATCCAGTGGTATATTTCAGTATAGGTGAATATGCAGTTGAAATTTTTCTAAAACTAACCGGAAACAACTTGCTATGATGCTTATAAATATGTCCTGAAAGAATAGACATCACCCTTCGTTTCAATAAGGTTGCCGAAGATAAATGAACTTCAGGATCATAAAATAAGGCGATACCCTCATAATAACAGTTCATCGAACAATTACTATTTTTAATAACTCTCTTATATAGATAGGAACTCAATAGGTTATTCAAATGTGGTACAAAAAAAGATGTTTTTGAAGATTTTTTTATGGAATAATTCAATTTTATTTTAAAGCTAACTAAATCTATCAGAGATAATAAATTTCGGCGGATAAAAACCATTTTCAAATTAGATATTGCCAAATTTGAAACTTCTGGAATAGTAGACACTATGTAGTTTTTGTCATTATAGAAAAACTCTTTTACTAGAGTTTGAACTACCATCATTTGAAAAGGTGTGTTTACTACAAAAAAGTTAGTGCGATTACCATTCATAAGTCAAGTTTAGGCTAAAAACACCCCTATCTGGTATTAATTAATATTGTCTATAAAGAAAAGTGTGTTTTCGAAAACAATTATAAGATGGTGTGCCTTTTTTCCTTCATATATCCACCACCTCCGGATTACCCATCACCCGAACTACCCCTTTCTTTAACTCCATAATTGCAGAAAGATTCAGCACAATAAAGCTAATAGGTAGCAATGCATAAAAAACTGTAGGCACCTCAAAGAGGGCAAACGAAAAAGCGGCTAATAATGGACCACTTTGTTTTAGCGGCAAGGTATAGCACAAAAGAGCGAAAAAACCGTTATAGCTATTTAGTTCTTTGAATGACATTCTGTTTATAATCAACACATAAATTGTATAGGTTATTCCTGTTCCCAATATCGCAAATTGATAACTCACATTACAGAAATACACAATAGATAGTGCTGCTAAAACATTAATTATAAGTGCAAAAAAGGCAATACCTGCTATTTTACGTTCTTTCTTTCGGGCCATAAGTAAAACTGGGGCACCAAAACAGTTGGTATAGATAAGTTTCGTTAAGAGTATAAGATAAAATGCAATTACTGAGTTTTGATATGCTGGAAAGAATACAATAAAAATTGGAAATAGCGCAATTGCGAAATAACTCATTAACGAAACCAGCACTGTGTAATTACTTTGCATAAAATTAATCGAATTAATAGCGGTTTCGTCGTCTGAATTCGCTAAGCGATTAATCATTTTCGGAAAGATCAAAAACACAAAAGCACTAAGCGTTAATTCAATAATATTCGCTAAAGAAAATGCAAAGTTAAATAACCCAAATTCTTCTACGGAATAAAAATAACCGATAATGCTTCGTGTCGTAAGTAGAATAAAATAAAAGGAGGCATTGTAAATAAAAAAATATAAACCTGATTTTTGAATCTGTGTAAGTAGTTTTTTTGAAAAATTGAACTTGACCGATAAAGGACTGTTATACAAAAACAGAAGCAGCGCAGCTACATTTGCAAAAATCATCCCCATTAATAAGTAGTAGATTAAATCCTCTTTAAATAAAATATATGCTCCTAGCATAGCGATTGGAACTACCGCTTGAAAAAAGGTGATTTCTTTTAAGCGATTATAGACTCTATACAGATTCATGAATACTCTATTAAAGTAACTGAGTACAATGATTATTACAACGTAAATCAAATAAGTGTCAAATTTATACTTAGTTCCTATACTAAATCCCATAAGTTGACTGCTGGCAAAAAAAACAATAACTAGCCCACAAACCAATGCTGTAAGGGTTAAAGCAGCGTTAAAATTAAACGTAACAAATTTTGTACTTTGTTTATGAATAGATACCAGCGCATTAAAAGAGCTAGGAATGCCGAAATCGATATGCGCAAAATACATAATAATTAACTGCGTAAAACTCCATATTCCAAAATCAAATGGAGATAGTAGCTTGGCAAGCATGAACGTATTGACAAACTGTAGTGCATAGATTGCGTAACGGCTAAATGTATAACCTACTACTTTGTTTTTTAATAACTTACTAAGCATGAATGCATGTCACTTATTTGATAAATTCTAGCGAAAATCGACTTCCTTTGGTTAACTCGACATTTACTTTTTTCCCAAAAACATCTTTCAAATACTTCGGATGCAAACCGAACCCAGTTCGAATTGACCTCACATTCTCCTCCGTAATTACTTGTCCGGTTTTCATGTCCTTTATAACATAGATTGAAAGGCGAAAGTTCTTTCCAACTACTTATTTTCAATTAATTCACCTTCCCTAGGGCTTTTTGAGTTCTCTAACCGCACTTGCTATTTCTGACAACTCCTTTTCATCTATGGGAAAGGAGACATCTGGCCTACCAACGGAATGAGCCAAAACAACGTTTTTTTGAATGATTTAGCGCCAAAACATGTCGCTAACAAGAACAGTACTTTACATCGTGTGGTCTGATAGTTCTGTAATCAATTTATACCACTCAGCAAATCTTTGAACACAAACCTGTTTGCCTCTTAAATTGGTGCAGGATAAGTTTAAAGACATTTTAGAAAGGACATATCGTTATCACTATTCATTTTCCCCCTTTTCGATAAGTCTATCTCTTCAATTTGGACAATACCCGTTAAATTTATTATTGCCTTTACTTTTAAAGGTTAGTATAATATTTCTTACAAATATTATTTATTTGAAAACTCAATTTTAAGTAATGAAATTATTAATGAATTCCAATATTTACCATTTTCATAGCAATTTTCTCTTAAGACACCATCTACTTTAAAATTGAATACTTTTTTGAAAAAGGAAATTTTTGCTTCGTCAAATTCATATAATTCCATCCATATTTTATTTAAATTTAAATTATTGAAACCGTATTGAATTAGAAGAGAAACTGCTTCTTTAGAATTATTTTCTTCATTAATGTAAGTGTTGTTTTTTCCAATATAAAACGAAAAATCAGCTGATCTATTAATCCAATTAATATAAAGTAAACCACATGCACCTATTGGCTCATTAGTATTCAAATCAACAATTGTAAACATATAATTTATATGTTTCGTTTGTTGTAAACTATCAAACCATCTCTCTTGATCAATTATGGATAATTCTCTAACTTCTCTGAAATTTTTACGAAATTCCTCTATATTTCTCCAATCTCTGAAAAATTCTAAATCAGATTTTTCAACCGCTCTTAAACCTACATTATTACTTTTAATCATTTTCTATATCATTTAATGTTATTATGTTGCCACATTTTATTTCCTTATTAACTTTCCTGTTTATTATTTCATCAATTCTATATGGTTCTAATGAACCAAACGGTTTTGGTCTTAATACTTCTATATCATCCTTTAGAATAACATGGCCAGGCATTATATCCTTATTAATTCTTAATGATCTTTGTTGAACTATTTTAGAATCAATCTCATTTTCTTCAACTCTTTTTATACCATCACCCAAAGAATAGAACAATTCATTCCCATATTTTACCATATCGCTCCAAGACTTTGGATTCATAGCAAATTTATGATCTGGCCCTTCATTTTCATTACTATCGGTAAAATGCTTTTCAATTAATCTTGCACCTTTTGCAATTGCTCCAAGTGTTGTGGCAAAACCAATTGTGTGATCTGATAATCCTAAAACAACATTAGGATACATTTTAGCATATAAATCCAAAACATTAAGATTTACAAATTTGTATTTATCTGAATTTAAGGTGTAGTTTGTATTACATTGCATTAAGCAAAGGGGCACATTTTTCGAAAGCAATAAATCCATAGCTCTCGTTACATCGCTTAAATCTGATGCTCCAGTTGCTAATAAAATCGGTTTGTTTTTAGAAGCAATATATTCAATAATTTCTAACCAAGTAATATCGCCTGAACCAATTTTATATAAATCAACAAAAGAATCGATTAAATTGATTGACTCAATATCATATGGGCTTGAAAAATAATCTAATCCAACTTCATTACATTTTTCCTTCAATAAGGGAGTCCAATCCGGATTAATACTAGCATCTTCATATATTTCAAATACTGATTTTTTCCAGTTAGCTTGGTGAGACATCTTGGTGTTCAGATTTTCAAAACCATATTTACTCACGATTTTCGAAGCTTTAAAATTTTGAAATTTAGCTGCATGACCACCACACTCCTTTACCAACTCTATTAATTTATAAGCGCGCTGTAAATCTCCGTCATGATTCGCTCCAATATCGGCGATATAATAAGGTTCATAATTTAAACCAACTTTTTTGTCTCCAATTAAAAATGAATTATGCATTTGTTCTTTTTTTAAAATCTTTAAATAAATTTTCTATTGTTTGCTGGATACTTGGAAAAACAATCCCATTATTACTTGCTTTAGCATTATTTAATGTTGTGTTTTTAGGTCTTTTAATCCCAAAATTTAGTGCATCAATTGAAATGGACTGTATTAATTTAATATCGAAATTAAATTCTTTTGCAATTTCTATCAAAAAATGATATTTCGAAATTGAAGATGATGAACTAAAATTATATATTCCTTTTGGAATATTTAACGAAAGTAATTCATTGACCTTGTCAGCTAGGTCTTTAGTATATAATGGATTAAAAAAAACATCATTAAAGCCTTTAATGTTTGCTGAATTTCTCAATTCATTAAAACCCCATTCAAAAAAAGAATTTCCTAAGCCAGGGCTAAAACCTATTATATTAGTTCTAATTATGTAAGGATTTTTAGCAAAAGTAAGTACAATTTCCTCGCCTTTAGCTTTTGTTTTTGAGTAATTGTTTAAAGGATTGACAGTGTCCGTTTCTATATAATTAGATTTGGTTCCGTCAAATACTGAATCCGTGGATATATAAATAAATTTGTCCGTTGTAGGATGAGAAGATAAAACTTTAGTTGAATTTACATGTAAACTATATGCATTCTCATAATTCGCCTCGCAATCGTTAATGTTAACATTTGCCGCACAATGTATTATAATTTCAGGATTTATTAGATCCAATACTTGTTTTAAAGAATCTTCTTCAGTAATGTCAATTAAATAGTGATTTTTGGAAGTTTTTATTGAAGATCTACCAACTGTATAAACTAGGTAATCAAAAGATAATAATTTTAAAAATTCTTTACCTAACATACCAGATGCACCTGTTATTAAAAGTTTTTTTTTCATTAATCGGAATTTAACATTTTATACTTAATTTCGGCTAATTTCCAATCAATTTCATTATCAATGTCTTGGGCTTGCATCTCATCAATTTCTATACAACTTGTATTATTAGTCCAAAGTGAATTCGTTGATTTAATTATTTTAGTTTTAAACCAATAAAATTGTCCAGAATCAAAAAATGCAGGTTCTAAATCTTGTGAACGAGTATGAATAAATTCAGGAGACATCATAGATATTAGATCTTCTTGAAGTCTTAATGCTCTTTGTATGGGAGTTGAATATCTCACGACCGGAAAAACAGAATCAAAATCGTTATTTACAAGTTTATTGTAAATTTTTGAAAAGGTTTCTTTTTGTATTAAAGGTGTGCAAGGATATATGCAGCAACCAATATCAAAAAAAATATTATCCTTTTCATATCTTTCTATGACTTCTTTTAAAACATCAAAAGTAGTAGCGTAATCAGTACTATTTAACTCACTTCTATAGAAAGGCACCATTGCGCCATATTTTCGAGCAATTTCTGCAATCTCTTCATCATCTGTAGACACCATAACTTCATCAAAATATCCACTATTTATGGCTAAATCGATAGCATATGAAAGTATTGGTTTATCTAAGAAATGCTTTATATTTTTCCTGGGTATTCTTTTACTTCCTCCCCGAGCTGGTATAATTGCAATTTTTTTCATATTTCAAAAGAAGAATCTACATGTTCCCTAATAAGTTTCCTCAAACTTTCAACGGTTTCCCACTCCGTATTATCTCCTGAATTGTAGGAAAATCCTTGAGGGACCAATGCGGCATTAAAATGGTTAATATATTCATCTAATCTCCATATGGGCGTTTGTGGAATAATCACATAATATTTACCTAAATCATAGGTAAAAAAAGAATCTGATGATGTAATCATTTCCTCATGGATTTTTTCTCCTGGTCTGATGCCAATCACGCGATGCTCACATTCTGGTCCAACTGCTTCCGCTATATCCGTAATTTTATAAGACGGAATTTTGGGGATAAATATTTCGCCGCCCCACGACGTATCGAGCGCATGTAATACCATGTCTACACCACCTTGAAGTGAAATATTGAAGCGTGTCATTTCTTTTACTGTAATAGGAAGCACTCCTTCTTTCTTTTTATTAATAAAGAAAGGAATAACTGACCCATTCGATCCCATCACATTTCCGTAACGTACTACAGAAAATTTAATGTCATGTTTTCCACGAATGTTATTCGCTGCTACAAACAGTTTATCTGACGTCAATTTAGTAGCACCGTACAAGTTGATTGGAGCACACGCTTTGTCGGTCGAAAGCGCTACCACATGCTTAACACCCGCTTGAATTGCCGCTTGAATCACATTTTCAGCACCATTAACATTCGTTTTGACACATTCATCTGGATTATATTCGGCAATATGCACATGCTTCATAGCAGCAGCATGAATGACATAATCGATTCCCTCAAATGCGCGCACTAAACGTTCTTTATCTCTAACATCTCCAATGAAGAAACGGATTTGTGGGTATTCGTGAACAGGATAGTCCTGTGCCATGTGAAACTGCTTTTGCTCATCTCTTGAAAAAATGACTAATCGTTTGATGTTCGGCCATTTTTCTAAAATATTGTCAGTTAACGCTTTTCCTAAGGAGCCTGTACCTCCAGTAATTAGTATTGATTTGTTATTCAAGTCCATCTTTTTCCTTTAAATTAATGACTAATGATTCCTTCCAGTTGACCAAATTACCCAATATTTTTTGTGGATGAGGGTTCAAGGCAGTTCTTTTTGGTCTTCTTGCTAAAGTTTTAAATTTCTTAGATTCAATCGCAATTACATTGCAATTTATTTTTGTTATTACCATTATTTCCTTTGCAAACTCATACCAACTGATGACCCCTTCATTTGAATAGTGATAGATTTCCGTTCCGTCCTTCCAATTTTCAACGTTCTTCATCAAGGAGATACAGGCATTCGCTAAATCGGTTGCATAGGTTGGTGAGCCGTACTGATCGGCAACGACATTAATCTCGTCTTTTTCTTTACTTAACCTCAGCATAGTTTTAACGAAGTTGGAACCATATTTCGAATACACCCATGAGGTTCGGATAATACATCCGTTTGGATTGATCGCTTGCATGGCCAATTCTCCGGCTAATTTAGTTTTTCCGTACACGTTAATCGGATTTGTGGGATCAGCCACTTCATAGGGTGAGCCTTTTTCACCATCAAAAACATAATCGGTAGAAATATGAATTAAACCTATGTTCCGGTTTTTACACATCATTGCCAGATTTTTTACGCCAATATGGTTTACCAAATCTGCTTGTTCCGGTTCTTCTTCAGCACGGTCAACAGCAGTATATGCCGCACAATTGACAATGATATTAGGTTTGTCTGTACTTAAAACTCCTTCTACTTGCTTAAAATCAGTAATATCAAGTTCTTTTGAATCTTTGAAAATGAATTCAATATCCGCAACACTTGTCGCAAGCTCTTGAAAAGTAGATCCCAATTGACCATTTTTTCCTGTGATTAAAACTTTGAGCACTAGAAAGGAGAATTTAAAGTTTTGAACGCGGGTAACAAGTGATCTTTACCTGATAAGTGTACCTCATCACCCTTGATTTTCCAATCAATTTTTAGGTCAGCATCATTCCAAATAATCCCATCCTCATTTTTTGGGGCGTATGGATTATGAACTTTGTAAGAAAAAATAGCAGTATCACTTAACACCACAAACCCATGTGCGAATCCTTTGGGAACGAGAAATTGTTTTTTATTTTCTGCGGATAAAATAATTGTTTCATGTTGCCCGTAGGTAGGCGAGTCTTTTCTTAAATCTACTGCCACGTCTAATACTTCACCTTGAATTACGCGTACCAGTTTGGTTTGAGCGAAAGGAGGTGTTTGGAAATGTAGGCCGCGTAATACTCCGCGTTGCGATTGTGACTCATTATCTTGAATAAATTCAATGTGCGGGAAGTTTTGGTTGAACCACTCTTTTTTTATTGGACTCCATAAAGTAGCCGCGGTCATCGCCGTAGACGGCTGGCTCAAGGATGAGGAGGCCTTTTATTGTTGTTGGGGTAATTTTCATTGGTAAGTGTTGGGTTTAGAATTTAGAGCGTAGAATTGTCCGCCAACTCCAAACTTTCACCCTGAGCTTGTCGAAGGGCTGAGTTCTAAATTCTAAATTCAGAGATAGCCGTGTCGCGCTTGATTCGCTTTAGTAAGTACTGTCCGTATTGGGTTTTAAGTAAGAGTTGTGCTAATTTTTCTACTTGTTCTTTTGTAATAAAACCTTGTTCGTAAGCGATTTCTTCGATGCAGGCTACTTTTAATCCTTGTCGTTTTTCGATGGTTTGGATAAAACTTCCGGCCTCGAGTAAGGAGTCGTGAGTTCCCGTATCCAACCAAGCGTAGCCTCTGCCCATGATTTCTAACATCAACTGATTACGGTGAAGGTATTCTTCGTTAACGGAGGTGATTTCTAGTTCTCCTCTGTGAGAAGGTTGTACATTTTTAGCAATTTCAACCACGTCATTTGTGTAAAAATAGAGTCCAACTACCGCGTAGTTCGATTTGGGTTCGGTTGGTTTCTCTTCAATCGAAATCACTTTTCCCTTGGCGTCAAACTCTGCTACTCCATATCTTTCAGGGTCGCTTACATAATATCCGAAGACTGTCGATTTGCGCTCATTTTCAAGGTTCTCTTTAGCAGACCTCAATAATTTTGTAAATCCATGTCCATAAAAAATATTATCACCAAGTACCAAAGCAACATCATCATTTCCGATAAATTCTTCTCCAATTATAAATGCTTGCGCTAATCCATCTGGAGAAGGTTGTTCTTTGTATGCTAATGTTAATCCTAATTCGCTCCCATCACCAAGCAATTTTTCAAAATTTGGTAAATCTTCAGGAGTGGAGATAATGAGTATTTCACGAATTCCAGCCAGCATCAATGCAGACAACGGATAATAAATCATCGGTTTGTCGTAAATTGCTAACAACTGTTTGGATACTCCTTTTGTGATGGGGTAAAGTCGTGTTCCGGATCCTCCGGCGAGTATGATTCCTTTCATGATTGAGTTTTGAGTTTAGAACTTAGAGTTTAGAATTCTGAACTCTAAATTCTAAGTTCTAAATTTATAGGTTGATGCGTAATAATTTTGATATTCACCTGAGGTTACATTCCTGAGCCAGTCTGCGTTGTTGAGGTACCAATCGATGGTAATGCTTAGCCCTTCTTCAAAGGTTACCGACGGTTTCCATCCTAGTTCTTTGTTGATTTTCGAAGCATCTATCGCATAGCGGAGATCGTGCCCTGGTCGGTCTTTTACGCAGGTGATTAACTTTTCTGCTGTTCCTTTTTCTCTACCTAATTTCTCATCCATCTGAGCGCATAGAACATTCACTAAATCGATGTTTTTCCACTCATTGAAACCGCCAATATTGTAAGTTTCATGATTTTTCCCTTTGTGAAATACTAAATCTATAGCAATAGCGTGGTCCACTACATACAACCAGTCACGTGTGTAATTACCATCCCCGTATACAGGCAATGGGGTGTCTGTTAAAATATTATTTATAAAAAGTGGTATTAATTTCTCAGGAAATTGATGTTGTCCATAGTTATTGGAACAGTTTGTAATCACATAGGGCAAGCCGTATGTTTCACCATACGCCCTTACAAAATGATCAGAACTTGCTTTACTCGCAGAATATGGAGAGTTGGGGTCATAAGAAGTATTTTCTGTAAAGAGTCCAGATTCACCCAATGTTCCGTATACCTCATCCGTACTAATATGGTAAAAACGTTTATCTTTCCAGTTGTCTTTCCATAGGGATTTAAATTCGTTGAGTAAAACCATCGTCCCCAATATATTCGTTTTAGCAAAAGCAAGCGGATCTGTTATTGATCGGTCCACATGCGATTCAGCGGCCAAATGTATAACGGCATCAAATT
This sequence comes from Crocinitomicaceae bacterium, assembly GCA_029254025.1. GTDB lineage: Bacteria > Bacteroidota > Bacteroidia > Flavobacteriales_D > Crocinitomicaceae > JALQTG01. The sequence goes on from JAQWYK010000002.1 coordinate 109,631, forward strand.
GATGTTTTTGAAATATTGAATGGATGTAATCTTCATCCGTTATGTTCCCATGTAGAAAGCTATAATTGGATGCGGTTTCAATGTCTTTTAAATTCTCCAAATTCCCTGCATAAGTCAAGGCATCTAAATTAAAGATGTGGTAACTTGGGTAATTGTTTACAAATCTTCTTACAACGTGCGAGCCTATGAATCCTGCTCCTCCCGTGATTAAAATCTTTTTTCTCTCCATACAATTAAATTACCCCACCTTATTCATCTCCTTATCCGCTACCACTTTTCTTAAGCCCGAGCTCGAAAACCGGTGATTTCTTTTATTGAAGTAGAATTCGATCCCATTTTCTTCACAAAACGTTCTTCCGGTGAAGTTTTTGTCTTTGTATTCGTCACCAATAATGCGCACATCTAATTTAAACGCGCGTAAAATATCTTCTAGGTCCTGTTCCGTAGCATACGGTACAATTTCATCCACGTATTTACATCCCTTTAACTGGATATAACGTTCTACAACCGTTTGAGAAGGCATGTTTTTCTCCGGCCGATCGATTGTCGGATCAGTTTGTAAGGCCGCAATTAAATAATCGCATTGTGATTTAGCTTCTTCCAGCATTTTTATGTGCCCTGCATGTAAGAGGTCAAACGCGCTGAAGGTGATGCCTACGCGTTGCGATTTGCGTTGTGATATAGTTGTTTGCGCTTTTGGCGCTGATTTTTTCGATGTTGTTTTCATGTTGAGTTTTGAGTTTAGAATTTAGAGTTTTGAATTCGCCCGGACTCTAAATTTCCCATTAGTTCGTCATTAATTTTTCTTTCGCTAGTTTCTTTCCCAGTTCCACGCCCCATTGATCAAAACTGAAGATGTTCCAGATGACTCCTTCTGCAAATACGCGGTGTTCATAAAGTCCCAGTAAGATCCCAATCGATGTTGGCGTTAGTTGCTTCAACTGTATCAAGGTGGAAGGTTTGTCTCCTGCATAAAACCGTTGAGGATGACTATGGTCTTGTCCTTCTAGCAGCGCTTGCAGTTGTGCGTAACAATTCTGATTGAGAATTGTGTGATGTACCGGGCTTGAGTGTGCTCGCTCGCTTATCGCTATAAATTGCGTTGGAATCAACAGCGTTCCTTGATGCAGCAATTGAAAGAACGAATGTTGGCTGTTGGTACCTTCTCCTCCAAAAATAATCGGAGCAGTAGCATACGCCACGTGTTCATTGTTGCGGTCTACTGATTTACCATTACTCTCCATAAAGGATTGTTGGAGGTAGTCCACTAATTTTTTAAGACGGGAACTGTAGGGCAAAATCGCTTGTGTTTGACACTGCCAAAAATTGATATACCAAACGGTCAATAATGCATCTATAACAGGGATATTTGTGTCGAATTTTTCTTCAAAAAAGTGCGTATCGGCAACATGAGCTCCATCGAGTAGCGCCCGGTAGTTTTCAAAACCAATTGCGAGCGGTATACTTATTCCGGCAGCACTCCACAAGCTAAACCTTCCTGAAACCCACTCCCAGAAAAAATAGGTTTGAGCTGCATGAATCCCAAATTCTTCGACTGCGGGAAGTCCATTTTCTGTGGTTACTGCAATAAAATGTTTTGCCAAGACTTCTTCTTCAAGATATCCTTGTTCGTGAAACCACTGTTTTGCACTCTGTGCATTGGTAATGGTCTCTGTCGTAGTAAATGTTTTGGAGACAACAACAAACAACGTCTTACTTGGACATACTTTATGCAGCACATCAGCCAAGCAGTCTCCATCGATGTTATTGACATAATATGTTTGAATTCCTTTGTTGTAGTCGCGCAGCGCTTCATTCACGAAGGCCGGTCCGAGATCACTTCCTCCGATGCCGATATTCACAATCGTATCAATCTGTGCTCCGCCGATTCCCTTCACGTTCTTAGCGTGGAGCGCATTACAGTACTCTTCGATCCGGCTCAACTGGATATCAATCGCTTTTCGAATATCCTCGCCCTCTAACTCAATATTATAACCACTTTTTGCGCGCAACGCGGTATGTAAAACAGCTCTATTTTCTGTTTCATTAATTTTCTCACCTGCTTTCAATGCGCTCATCGCGGCATTCAATCCGCATTCCTCAGCGAGCGCTAATAATTCTTGAAAAATCTTCTCATTCAGGTAATTCTTCGAAAAATCAAACGTACAATCCTGTAATTCTAATTGAGCAAGCCTTTGATTCCAATTTGTTGCTTCCAGTGTTGCTTTCAATGGAAACGTTTGGCCATAACTTTCCCTGATCTCTTTGAGATTATTCCAGGATTTCGTTGTTATTGGATTAACTTTTGGAAACATATTCTGAGTGTTTACCCCACGGCTTCGCCCTTGTTAGTCGCAAATAAAAGCGCTAACTCATTGTTTTATAATTATTTATGAAGACCAATAAAACTAAGCTAACTGCTTTAATTTTATTGGTCTCACATGCGACTTGGGTATGTTCACTGTAAACTCTACATTGAGCGATTTCAGTTGCACCACCAAGCGGTGTTTGCCGTTGATCGAAAGAAGGTTACCAACGACACCCGTAAAATTCCCACGTATTACCTCCACGGGGTCTCCGTGGCGAAAGTTGCAAGTTTCATGTGCTTCAATCATTTCACCATTCCATTCTTTTACGAGAATTTGGAGATTCTCCACTTCTTGCTGGGTAACCAATGCAGGTTTTCCAAATTCCTTCAGAATTCCCGTAACATGTGGGAAATCATAGAGGGAATAGGTATCCGTTAAGATGTTTTGAACAAAGACAACACCAGGAATCAATGGCACTTCGACCTTTTTTTTCCGGTCGCTCCACTGACGCATCACACAATACGAAGGCAGGAATGCTGAAATTCCTGCAGTCGTTAGTTGTTGATATATCTTTTTTTCGGTCCTTGGTTTCGTCTTTAAAACTAGCCAAGAAACATTCGATGTTTCTCTCTCCATAGCTACTAATAGCTCAATTCTCGCAACAAGCCGATAAATATTTATTTTTCATCGACAAACTAGCTTGCAAATATATAGCTATTCCCTCGAAAATCTATGATGTTCGTTAGTTTTTTGGAGGAGTTGAGGTTAAGGTTTTGTTAAGGGGAATAATTAGTCAATAAGGACGGTGATCATTATATAGAGAGAGAATTTGATTGTCTCATTGCAACATTGTTTCATTGTATCATTAAAACTTTGTCACATTTCCTTCATGATATACTCAATCGTTTCCATGAGTCCTTTATCTAGATTGTGGGTTGGAATATATCCGAGTAGCTTTCTTGCTTTTTCAATACTCGCTAGAGAGTGAGGAATATCGCCTTGACGTTCTGGTCCATGAAGGACTTCAATGTCCGCGATTTCAGGTTGAAATTCCGAAAGGTATTTCTTTAGCAGCGTTGTAAGCTGAAGAAGCGTTGCACGCTCACCCACCGCAGTATTGAAAACTTGACCAACGGCTTGGAGGTTAGTCGTGGTGCCAGCTAAGTGATTCATCTGGATAACGTTATCAATGTAGGTGAAATCCCGAGAATTATCTCCTGTACCATTGATTGTTGGCGATTGTCCGTTGCGTAAAAGGTATACAAATTTAGGTATAACTGCTGCATATGCCCCATCCGGCGATTGACGGCGGCCATATACGTTAAAGTATCTCAAACCGATGCATTCCAGCCCGTAATTTAATCCGAATACATGGGCATATAATTCATTTACATATTTTGTTACCGCGTAAGGTGACAAAGGCATCCCGATATTTTCTTCAACCTTCGGTAATTCTTGAGAGTCACCATAGGTAGAAGAACTTGCGGCATAAATAAACCGTTTCACTCCTGCATTTCGAGCAGCGAGTAACATGTTCAAAAAGCCCGTGATATTGACATCATTTGTGGTCTGGGGATCATTCAATGAACGCGGAACAGACCCCAAGGCAGCCTGATGAAGGACTAATTCCGAGCCTGCTACTGCCCTGGTGCAATCTTGAAAATTTCGAATATCCCCTTCAATCAACGTGAAATTCGGGTGATCTTTGAAGCTTGAAAGATTTTCATGCCTCCCTGTAACGAAGTTATCCAAACAAATAACATGGTTATTACAGTTCAATAAATCTTCACAAAGGTTGGAGCCAATAAAACCAGCACCACCGGTCACCAATACGTTCGAGTTTTCTATGCGATTAGACATGGAGCGAAGATAGGAAAATTAATTCGTCAATTTGACAATTCAGACAATTATTCAATGGGGACAATTTCGAGATATACCTGCGTTTTGAGTCCTAATCAACAACTAATCTGCGTGTTCCTCTGCGCCTCTTCGGTAAAAAGATAGTCAATCGTCTGGAAAGAAATTGTTCATTTATTCGGGAACACACTCATTGCCCTCATTGACCAAGTGATAATTTATCTATCCTCTCGGATTCGAAAAAGTATTCACATCAAACCCTGTGATTTCTTTGTCGCACAGGATTACCATTCGCTCAATGATGTTTCTCAGCTCACGTATATTACCGGTCCAATTGGTGTTCTTTAATGCTTCGAGCGCATCATTTGTAAATTTTTTTCTAGGAATTCCGTGTTCTGCGCAGACCATTGTTAAGAAATGATCAGCAAGCAATGGAATATCTGATTTTCGATCGTTGAGTGAGGGAACATGCAACAAAATAACGCTTAATCGGTGGAAAAGGTCTTCACGGAAGTTGCCCTCTTCAATTTCTTTACGCAGGTTTTTATTAGTTGCCGCTATGACGCGAGGTGATACTGAGATATTTTTTTCTCCACCCACACGTTGAATCGTATTTTCTTGTAATGCACGAAGGACTTTCGCTTGTGCAGAAGCACTCATATCACCAATCTCATCGAGGAACAACGTTCCTCCAGAGGCTAATTCGAATTTTCCCTTCTTTTGTTTAACCGCCGAAGTAAACGCACCCTTCTCGTGACCAAACAATTCGCTTTCAATTAATTCCGAAGGAATTGCAGGACAGTTTACTTCAATAAATGGTTCATCTTTTCTTCCACTGTTATCGTGTAAGGAACGAGCGACTAACTCCTTTCCCGTACCGTTTTCCCCTGTAATCAAAACGCGTGCATCACTGGGAGCGACTTTAGCAATCATCTCCTTAATTTTCAAAATTTCTGGCGTTTCACCAATGATGGACGAACCCTTGAAGCGCTGAACTGTCTTCTTTAAGATTTTCGTTTCTTCCACTAATGTCTGCTTATCTTTCGCATTTCGAATGGTGACTAAAATTCGATTTAAATCCAGCGGTTTTTCGATGAAATCGAATGCACCTCTTTTAATCGCCTCTACCGCAGTTTCAATATTTCCGTGGCCAGAAATCATTATGATAGGACTTTCGACTTTTTCTTTTTGGAGTTCTGTTAACACATCCATCCCATCCATTTTGGGCATTTTAATGTCACAGAAAATAATATCATATGCTTGCGCCTTGGCCTTCTCGAGTCCAACGAGCCCATCTTCTGCTTCATCTACTTCAAAATTTTCAAATTCAAGTATTTCGCCCAATGCTCTACGAATGCTTTTCTCGTCATCTATGATTAAAATTTTTGCCATATCCTAAACCTGTGGTGAAGGTCAAAAATAGCATTTTTTTGAAGAATTTAGGGTACAGTATATCATACCTTTTTTACAGGCGGATTTCTTGAATCAAAATCAATGGATTCTTCATATTCTCGATGTTACCAATAAAAACGAAGTTGTAAACGCACTTGAAACGAACCAAATTGAATTGGCCTTGGTATCTATCCTACCGCAGCACCTGGGATTAGAGCATGAAGACTTCATGGAAAACAAGCTTTATTTCGTTGGTAAGAAACGTTCTACTACGTCAAAAAAACAATCGCAAACTAAAGTATTTAATGAGCATCCCATCACTTATCGCGAACAGGGTTCTGGTACACGTATAACTACGGAAGCGTTTTTACGTGCACAAGAAATTCCTGCCTATACCAAGCTCGAATTGTCCTCGAATGAAGCCAATAAACAGGTATTACTGCGGGACTCGGTTACTCTGTAAGCCTCAAATTGGCATTCAAAAAGAACTTGTGCAACGGCTCGAAACGGCTAATTTTTAATGCTTCGAACAAATTCACTTCTGAAAGGTTGAATACCTGCGGCAAAATGTGTTTTAAAAGGTATATTTGCACTCGATGATGACAGTAAAGGAAATCAAAGCACCCATCGCACATGAACTCGATGAATTCGAGTTACGTTTTCGTGAAAACATGCGTTCAAAAGTACCTTTACTCGATAAAATCACCCATTATATTGTCAAACGAAAAGGAAAGCAAATGCGTCCCATGTTTGTATTTCTTTCCGCAAAAATGCTGGGTGTGGTCAATGATGACACCTATACTTCTGCGTCTTTAGTGGAATTGCTGCATACTGCTACCTTGGTCCATGACGACGTCGTGGATGACGCCAATGAGCGACGCGGATTTTTCTCGATCAACGCACTATGGAAGAATAAAATTGCAGTGCTAGTGGGGGATTATTTGTTGTCTAAAGTATTACTACTAAGTATTGAGCACAAGAAATTTCGTTCGCTAGAAATTGTTGCACGTGCGGTACGTGAAATGAGTGAAGGTGAACTTCTTCAAATTGAAAAAGCCCGTAAGCTCGATATTACAGAAGACGTATATTTTGAAGTTATTCGCCAAAAAACAGCCTCACTTATTTCTACCTGTTGTGAAGCAGGGGCAATTTCGGTAGAACGCGAAGATGAAGCAGAGCGCATGCGAAAATTTGGCGATTTGGTAGGACTTGCATTTCAAATCAAAGATGACATTTTTGACTACGGAAGTCCAGGGAAGATTGGGAAACCAACAGGGATAGATATTCGTGAACAAAAAATGACCTTGCCTTTAATTTATACCTTAAACACAGCAAGCAAAGAAACTCGTAGAGAACTCATCAATATTGTCAAACGACACAACGAAAATTCTAAGAAAATTAATCGTGCAATAGAGCTCGTTATCAGTAATGGTGGAATCGAATATGCCTATGGTAGAATGATGGAGTTGAAAACTGAAGCTCTCGAATTATTAACCGATATTCCAGAATCTCCTGCAAAAACTGCCTTAATTGGGTTGGTGGAATACACCGTGAACAGAGAGAAATAATATTTTTATGAAGTTCGAACTTCCTTTCTCTTAAATAGTATGGGTAAATAGAGGGATGAATTCAGCGTGATAATTTGCACCCATAAATATCTCAACCCAATTCATACGTTAAATTGCACAAATATTGCAATTTACCACAAAACTGGGCTTCTTAGTTACACCGCTTTTATGGAGCCGCTGAAATCACCCACACTAAGAAGTTCAGATCTTCTACATTAAACAATCGAAATCAAGAGCCTTTTAATGAACCTTAATTTTTCAGATTAACAAAAAGAAGTGTAGTTATAATCTTCTTTTAATCTATTGCACGATATTAAATTGTAAAATAGATAGAAAATAATGGTCTGTATAAGGACTAAAGGTACTCGAGCCAGTATAGTTATACGTCACTTGAATCACGTCTCCCGATGTCAACCAAATAGGATAATTTATCCCTTGGAACGTATCTTGAGTAATTGGGAATGGACGAATTAATATTTAATGTAAAGGTACGCGAAGTGCTGGAAGAGGGTTGGACATGGGAGAAGAGAGCACTTTCAAGCTTCCAGGTTTTTCCGGAAGGAACTGTAAAAGCTGTGCCAGAGACAAAAGTGGGGCCATAAGCATCAGTTAACGACTCTGTTATGGAAGAGTGCTGTCATACTGCAAATTACCCTGTGCAGAAAGCTGAATTGATACCATGCAAAGTGCAATTAAAATTAGTTTTTTCATTTCTTCTTGAAGTAAAATTGATATTGAACCATGTCTTTTTTCGAGAGTAATTCTAGTTCGGCGGTATAGTAAGGCGCACGAATAGTATCTCCTGCATGGTAGGTTTCATTAAAATTAGTGTTGGCCACCTGTATGCTGCAGGCATCACCGCCATTTACAAATACTCTATCCAGCTGCCAGTTTTCATTGTACGGTACAATCATATAACTTCCGGCATAAGTGCTCTTGTAAAAAGTAGAATCTTGCCCGAAAGCAGAATAGGATAGGAGAGTTATGCACAGCAAAGCCAGTTTCATTTATGGTACTACGTTAAATTCGATTGCCGAAACACCAACTTTATTTGATGTCGTATTTCCGGTTTGAGTAACGACAATATTGTGAGTTCCTTCACCAAGCCATAATGGTAAACACGTATTTTGTTGGGAATATGAATAATATACGTTAATACCTGCTATTGTTACTGCAGCATAACTAGAATAAATTGGATATTCCGAAGAACCAAAGACTCGAAGTAAGGAAACCCCCTCTATTTTTAAGACCTTTCCATTAGGTACAGTTATTGTTCCAATGACATTATCGGGAGATCCCGTAAAGGTGTACTCAGAATTTATAACCTGATTAAACTGCAAGTTCCCTTGTGCGCTTATTGATAATGAAATCAGAATCACCGCTATACTCAATAATTTTTTCATTTAGTTCGTTTTAAAATCCATTTACGGTATAAATTAGTGTATTTGCATCGCTGCCAGAACCACTTGAGGAAACCCCATCTTGAGCAATGACGTTCCAAGAGCCATTCCAAATATATGAGATTCCAACGGTGCTATTGTAGTATGCATCGTTTATGCTTGGTGATGCAGGTGCTGTTGCTAATGTACCGAGCCAATTGAGAGAAACACCATTTGTTCCGTTTGTTCCGTTTGTCCCAGCAGGGCCTGTGGCTCCCTGAGGACCTATCGCCCCGGTAGCTCCCGTTGGTCCTTGTGGCCCCGTCAATGAGTTGATGAAATCAGCTTCTGTTCCTGTATTCCCTAGTGTAATCCAAGTGTCGTATGCACTCTCTCCATTTGTTCCATTTGTTCCGTTTGTCCCAGCAGGGCCTGTGGCTCCTTGAGGACCTGGAGTCCCAGAATTTTCTGCATAAAGTGCATAAGGCACACTCATTAGCTGTTGTGTTCCCAGAATTGAATAACTGGTTCCTCCCGTTTCATCCGCAGATATTTCAGCAAAATAAGGCCCAGCTGACCAATCAATAGTGGCAAAGTCTCCTGAGATTATAGTTCCTTGCCCAATTACTACATTAACCAATCCAAATTGGCTGGTAGTTGGAGTGAAACTCTCTTCATAAACAGCCGATCCAGAGGGAGAACTTTGAAGGATGGCCACTTTTAAACCAACTGCTTGGTTAGTCAAAACGGCACCTACATTATCACGGATTACCGCTTGATAGTTAACTCCTTGTGGAGCTTGAGCAAAAGTTGCCGCAGAAATGGCACTAAACAAAAGTGTAATTAATTGTTTCAAATTAGTGTATTGTAATAAATGCAGTTGTAATAGACACTTGATTTTCTAATGTATACTCAAAAAAGTATTTTCCCTTAACAAGGTTTGAAACATCCAACGTAAGCATTGCTTGGTAATGCGAACCTTCTAAAACGATTCTTCCAGTTATATCAAATACTTTATAAGAAAAAGGTTCTTCTACAGAAGAAACAAAAGTGATCTGTTGGGCGGCAGGGTTCGGATATAATCCAACTTCAATAGAATTTGATCCAACCAAAGAAATAGTCGACTGATTCGTCTGTTGAAATCCAAGCGTATGAATTTCAGAATCCGTTAGGGAAGCGGTAAATGTTTCACCAATAGTAAAACTTACCTGCATATTGGCATTGGAAATCTGTGTTCCTGCTGAGCCAATAACGTCTCTTGAGATGTCGATTTGTGCACCCGCCGAAAAGGATAGCACCAACCCTGAAATGAGTAGTAGTTTCTTCATAGTTTTATATGACCCTCAATTATAATTATTAATATTAACAAAACCTTGGATATTTAAAAAAATAGTACTCTTTGTTCCAAATCATCAAAAAAATTGCAGCGTATTGAGGCAAACGATACTATCAATGAGCAGAAGGGGTTTTGGTGAGGTGTAAATGGAATGAACAGCAAATTTATTTAATCCTGAAAAAACACATTGATGGCTTGGTGGAATACAACGTGAATAGAAAGAAATAATAATCTTTTCTTTTAAAAGTTAAACGAATCTTTTCGGATTCTAAGATTCTCCATAAATACGTTTAGAGAATTACATTCTTTTACAAAGCGTAGTATTAACTTATTCCCATATAATATTTGTACAAGGCTTCCTGGGCGTCAATAATTTCATCTCCAGATTGTGGCTTAACATGCCTATTACGAAGATCATTATCAACCATGCGTGCTTTTACATTATCCTTCCATTGAAGCTCAAATACATTTCTTATATTAGCTTTTATGTCATCCTGCAAAATAGGAGTAGTAACTTCAATTCGCTTTTCGAGGTTACGGGTCATCCAATCAGCAGAAGAGATATAAAATTGTTCTGCTCCGTTATTATGAAAAATAATTACCCGCGTATGCTCTAAGTATCGCCCGACAATACTAATAATTTCGATGTTTTCGCTCTGTCCTGGAATCCCTGGCACCAAACAGCACACTCCTCTTATAATTGCTCGAATATTAACCCCTGCATTACTCGCCTCATACAGTTTCGCAATCAACTTGTTGTCCACCAAATTATTGATCTTAATGTCAATACTGGCCGGCAAACCTTTTTTGGCATTTTTAATTTCATTGTTAATTAAGGTGCTAAATTTTCTTCGGGTATTAAATGGAGAAACCAATAGATTACGGTAAGTACCCCGTTCTATGTTGTTTTCCATCAAATTGAACACCTTTTTAATCTCCCGTGTTATTTCAGGCTTAGCCGTGAACAAGCTATAATCCGTGTAGACCTTTGCCGTACCACCATGAAAGTTCCCCGTGCCGATGTGTGCAATGACGTGCTCCTTCTTACCTGAAAAGCGTGTAACTTGGATAAGTTTCGAATGTACTTTCAACCCAGGAACACCGTAAATAATTTTAGCTCCATGCTCACGTAACACATTGGACCAATACATGTTATTTTCCTCGTCGAAACGCGCTTGAAGCTCGACCACTACTGTTACATCTTTCCCATTCTTTACGGCGTTAATGAGCGCATTAATTACTTGGGATCTTGATGCCACGCGATAAATATTAATTTTTATCGCACGTACTTTTGGGTCGATGGCTGCTTCGCGGAGAAAATCGACAAGGTGATCAAATTTTTGATAGGGATAATGCAGTAGATAATCCTTTTCTAGAATTGATTTCAAAATTGATTTAGAATTCGAAAAACCGGGATGTTGAACAGGACTTTGTTTCGGAAAGATAAATTCCTTTCTACCGAAGTCCGGAAACTTCATTAAATCTTTAAAATTGTGGTACCGACCACTTGGAGCAGTATGATCGATTTCAGAAATCCCAATGGCTTCTTTGAGGTATTTGAGCAGATCTTTTGGCATTTGTTCATCATAGATAAAGCGAACAGGTTCACCTTTCTTGCGTTGTTTAATGCTGTGTTCCATTTTATCATACATCGAAATGGAGATGTCATCATCGAGGTTGAGTTCAGCGTCTCGCGTAAACTTAAACGTAAATGCTGAAATACTTTCAAATTCAAAAATACTGAAGATTTGGTATAAGAAGAGCCGAATAATATCATCTAAAAGCATGACATAATCTTTGTCGTCATCTTTAAAGGTTAGGAACCGGGGATGAGCGGAAGGAACTTGGATCAAGGCATACCTAGCCTTTCCTTTCTTTTCATTCACAATGGTTGTTGCGAGGTAAATTTCTTTATCCTGTAACCGCGGAAACTTATGTTTCTTGTCGAGCATAATCGGAACGATATCCCGCTTTAACTCTTCGTGATAATATTCCGTCAGTTGTTCTTTGATTTTATCGGGAATAGTTTCTTCATTAATATGAAAAATACCATGACTTTCCATTTCCTTCAAGAGGCGTTGGTAGGATAAATCATAGATTTTACGTTGTTTCTTGACGGTATCTTGGATGGCGTTGAGGAGGTCTTTGGCAGAGCCCTCAAATCCGTCTAATTTTTGTTCTTTGAGTGGAACTAAGCGGTTGATATTGGCGACGCGAACCCGGAAAAATTCGTCCATATTGTTCGAATAGATTCCTAAAAAACGAAGCCTTTCAATCAACGGTGTAGCGCGATCCAAGCTTTCTTGAAGCACGCGTTCATTGAACGATAACCAACTTAACTCTCTATTCACTAATTTCTCCATCAATTCTCAAAGATAAAAAGCATTCTAATTCTTAGCGCAAAAAATAAGGGAAGCTTATCAACTTCCCTTAAACCTCAAATCCATGTTGTTTACCATGAAAAAACTTACTTGCTATGGCACAAATTTAAGAACTGATTATTAAACCAATATTACCTAGAAATTATGTTAGTAATAAATCCTTCATTTTGTGTTTAGGAAACTTTCATTCCGCGCACTACCCTGTCTTTTCGTTGGTTTTTCTTCCATTGCTTCAGCTTCACCATCAAGTAAGCAGCGTCACTTCCTGAAACAGCAAAATATACGCCTCCTCCATAATCGAGTTCGCCTCTTCCGGCCTTCCAATCTGCCACAAGATAAAAACGGCCAGAAGACATGTTAGGGCGCTCCGCAAACACTAATGTTCTTCCTTGACCAACTTCAAAACGAATAAACACTGCTCCGTTTTCTCCAATCTTATCAAATACGCAAGGAGTACTTGTAGGAATTACAATACGCTCCGACAATGAACTCGAGCTTACTACCAAGTCTCCCGATTCACCAGTGGTTGCAGTAGTTTCTGATTTTTCACTACGTTCCAAAATGATTGTTTTGGAGGTGTAAAACTGAACTTTCTTCAACTTGTCCTCTGTTAAATCAAATTCATCTTTAATCTTTTTGGTATATGGGACTTTAGTTGCACAACTTGCCAACACGACTACCGATAAAAGCATTATTACATATTTCATATCTATTCATTTTAATTTTTCGAACAAAGATTGTTCCTTTTTTCTAATTAACCAACAAATTACAGCCTCTTATGTCACTGTTATCAAATCTGCCCAAAATTTTGAATTGATTTCCATGTTCTACTCCCAAATCATCAGTCGCAATAAATGCGCATGAATAGAGGTTTGCTAGATCAATAATGTTCACCCCACCTGTTTTTCCAGGAGGAACATAACTCCGAGGATCATTAATTTCGCGTATCTTAATACGCAACCAACTGGGTGTTGAAAATAATAACTCATCATTACAATAGGCTTGAGATAACATTTCAGTCATTCCATATTCCGAGCGCATTTTTGGGCCATTTAGCCCCCTGTGTAGCTCCGCATGCAATTCTTCCTTTAATAGTTCTTTTCTCCGCCCTTTCATTCCTCCCGTTTCAATGACAGTTACACCGGATAAGTCTGGGCCCAGCGCTGCCAGATCCATAAGTGCATATGATACTCCAAACAGCACGATTTTTTTTCCTTCATTTTTTAACTGTTGAATGCGCTGAGGGAGAAAGTTGAGTTCCTCCAGGTAAAATCCTGAGGCGGGATCCTGCGACGCGACAATCAGCTCATTTACCATATATACCAATGAAGAGTCTCCCTGCGCCACATAATTTGGTAATAACGCCACGATTACCTGATTTGTTGGTTCACCAATGAGCTGTCGATACGCTAACTGAAAAGAACGTTCATAGACTTCCTTGAAAGCTACATGATGTTCACTGCGTGCTTGACCTGTTGTACCCGAACTCTTGAAGACCACTTCTGTTGATAGCCCGTCAACAATTACTTTAGTTGACTTAAAAAAAGAAATGGGAAGAAATGGTATATCCTCTAGGCGATTAACTTCCTTTATGCCTTGAAGTTCGCAAAAGGTTTTATACAACGTGTTATGGGCTATTTGATAGGCAAATACATTTAACGCCACCTGCTCGAAATCATCCGGAGTTTCCGAAAGCTGGAAAATTTGATCCTCCAATGCGCTATATCTGTGGATTTCCATAGGGTACAAAGATAAAGAATGAACGAATGCATTGGGAGTATCCGTCCATGTAACCCTGAAAAAATAATTTATTGTTGGCTGGCATTGAGTTCCCCTGCCACATTATCCCCTACAACAGCTTCAGTCACGTTCATAATGTGATCTCCTACTTTCTCCAGGGAGTAAAATAAATCGCTATAAAAAATACCACTTTTTACATTGTATTCTTGACGCTCAATATTTTCAAAGTGCTCAGTTCTGAGAAAGTCACGGAAACTATTCACTTCGTTTTCTTTATTCAAGGCCGAACTGAAGGAAACCGTTTTGTAATCAGCTTTCAAATTGCTAATCATAATAGTGAATGCCTCATCGACTAGGCCGATCATATGAATCAAGTTTTTACGTTGTTCTGGACTAAACCAAATTTTCTCCCCTTCTTTCCTGTTTAAAGTTAAGGACATATGGTAGAAGATATCTCCAATACGTTCGAGGTCATTGATTATCGCAAGCATACCCCTTACTCTGCGACTCGTATCCTCACTCAACTCATTTTCTGCCGCTTTTGCCAGGTAATTAGATATTTCGACCTCTACGCGATCAGTAATCTCCTCGTATTTGGCGATTTTATCGTAATAATATTTCTTTTTCTTCTTGTCAGATTCAACCAACAACTTACTAAAGAATCCAAGCATTTTACTGGTGATTGTACCAAATTTAGCCACCTCCTTCTTCGCTTCAATAATAGAGAGTTCTGGTGTGGCCAATACACCCGCTTTGATGTAATCCAAGTGAAAAACATCATCGTCGCCTTGTTTTTTAGGTACGAGTCTCACTACCCAAGCTACAATTTGATCTAAAAACCATACCGTAACAAATACGTTGATTACGTTAAATGCTGTATGAAAAAGAGCCAATCCAACTGCTCGTGAAATACCACTCGTACGGGGATCTTCTAAACCAAAGACATTTGTCACGACACCATCGATTCCAACAATAAACCAACGGAATAGAAAAACCATCCATATAGCTCCAATAATATTAAAAAGGAGATGGGCCATTGCAGCGCGCTTAGCATGCACATTGCCGGGAATAGCGGCAATATTTGAAGTAATGGTGGTACCAATATTCCCTCCCAACACCATTCCTAATCCCAATTCATAAGGAATGATAGCTCGCTCACACAACAAAATAGTAATCAATAGTGCCGCAGTACTCGATTGAACAACGATCGTAATAACTGCACCGATAATTAAAGCTAAGACAACTGACCATACACCAACACCCGACACTTCTTGGAGAAAATCGAAATGACTACTATTAGTGATTTCATCTGGAATACCAGCCTTTAACAACTCTAACGCCATGAAAAGCAAGGCCAATCCAGCGAATGTCTCTCCCCATGATTTAACACGGCCTTTATTACTAAATAAAAATGCAATCGCAATTAAAAAAAGAATGAGTGAATAGTCACCTATCGGCGCTACAAATCCAAAAATAGCAATCAACCAACCCGTAATAGTAGTACCGATGTTTGCGCCCATAATAATTCCTACACTCTGCTTTAAGCTCAAAATACCATTATTCACAAAACTAACTACCAATACCGTGGTTGCCGAGGATGATTGCACCATGGATGTTGTTAATAATCCAGTAAAAATTCCATTCCATTTATTCGAAGTTATGTTGGTCAGTATTTGACGCAATTGACTAGATGCCGCTTTTTGAATTCCTTCACTCATGGTTTTCATACCATGAATAAAAAGACCAAGCGCCCCGAAAAGAATGAGCAAGTGAACCACCAGACCGGATGATACAGACCAGCTCGATTCAAAATCAAACTCAAAAATACCCAATTCCTTGGGCAGATGACCCAGCACCCCTTTTGATTCAACTGAGTGATCCAACCAGTAAATTGCGCTGGTAAGAATGACGGCTAACAACAGAAATGTAATTCTACTTAACTTCACTACTCCGGATTATTGGAAATCATTTATGTTTAACAAACGGCGAAGTTAAACGTTGTTGGGAACATATCTACTCAGAATTAAACTTTTAATGTTTTGGTAACATTCTAGTATAAATCGCTGAAAACCCGTTTAACCAGAATTTCGTTATTGATAATAGCCGACACATAAGGTAAGTAAATGTGTGCTAAATGAATTAGAGCCCAGACGGGCGTACGGAACTCTAATTACACTAATCAACCTAACCTACTACTAATGGCACAAAGATACTGCTGTTTTTCCAATCTTGAAACTTATCTGAATTGAATTTCGGTCGTAGAAATTCATTAAAAATAATATAATCAAGGTGTTCATCAAAAAAGGCTGCCAACCATCATCGATTTATCTATATATTTCATCGATTTAAATGTTGAATTAATCTTTTGTTAAAACTGAATTCTGAGAGCTGGATAGTTAAATTGTTTTCATAAGAATCCAATATTGTATTAAATTTGATAAGAATAAAACCAATACGAATTTGAAAATTTCGGCATGAAGCACATATTAATCATAGATGATGAGGAGGAAATAAGGGATTTAATCACTTATAATTTAACCAAAGAAGGGTTTGAAATTTCGGTTGCTGAAAATGGAAGAGCTGGATTTGAACAATTAAAAAATCATCGCGTTGACCTCATCCTTTTGGATGTCATGATGCCTGAGATGGATGGAATTGAGTTTTGCACACAGTTACGCTTACGACCAGAATTTGATCATATCGTTGTGTGTTTTCTTACCGCACGCAACGAAGATTACAGTCAGATTGCAGGATTAGACTCTGGAGCGGATGATTACATCGCCAAACCAGTCAAGCCTAGAGTGCTGACAAGTCGTATTAAGGCATTGTTGCGACGATCAGAGGCTTTGTCTACGACGAATCAAGATTTAAACGGACTCGTAATTAATCGAGATGAATACGTTGTTACGCTCAATGGTGAAAAAGTCCATTTACCAAAGAAAGAATTTGAATTACTCGCATTGCTTGCGTCCAAACCTGGCAGCGTATTCGAAAGAGATATCATTCTCGAAACAGTTTGGGGTTCCGACATCGTGGTGGGTGACCGCACGATTGACGTCCACATCCGAAAATTAAGAGAGAAAATCGGAGATGATTTTATTAAGACAGTCAAAGGTGTTGGGTATAAATTTGTGATTGATTAATATCGGAACACAAATAATAATGACTTAAGAATAAAAAGAAAAGGGGCGAAATATTTTCGCCCCTTTTCTTTTTTAGGTATTTTCTTTCAACTTTACAAGTCAAATTTGATTCCTTGTGCTAATGGCAATTCTGCCGTATAGTTAATTGTGTTGGTTTGACGACGCATATAGATTTTCCAGGCATCAGAACCAGATTCACGTCCACCTCCTGTTTCTTTTTCACCACCAAATGCTCCACCAATTTCGGCACCTGAAGTACCGATATTTACGTTTGCAATTCCACAATCAGATCCCGAATGAGATAAAAATGCTTCCGCCTCACGTAAATTATTCGTCATAATTGCCGAAGAAAGACCTTGTAAAACGTCATTTTGCATAGCAATCGCATTGTGAACATCTCCAGAATATTTCATTACATATAAAATCGGCGCAAATGTTTCATGTTGTACAATTTGGAAATGGTTCTCTACTTGAACTATTGCAGGCTTCACATAACATCCTGATTCATATCCTTCACCAGAAAGAACGCCTCCTTCTACCAGTACTTTACCACCTTCCACTTTTGCTTTCTCTATCGCGTCTAAGTACATATTTACGGCATCCCTGTCAATCAGTGGGCCTACATGCATATTTTGGTCCAATGGACTACCAATGCGCAATTGACCATAAGCATTAACTATAGTTCCAACTACCTTGTCAAAAATTGATTCCTGAATAATAAGTCTTCTTGTTGAAGTACAACGCTGACCAGCAGTACCTACAGCGCCAAAAACGGCACCTGGAACAACAATTTTCAAATCTGCTTCTGGAGTAATAATCATAGCGTTATTCCCACCAAGTTCTAAAAGCGATTTGCCAAGACGAGCAGCGACTGCTTGAGAAACAGATTTTCCCATTCGTGTTGATCCTGTAGCCGAAACCAAAGGAGCTCTATTGTCATTCGCCATTAATTTTCCAATTTCAGCATCTCCAATCACCAAACAAGAAACTCCCTCAGGAACGTTATTCGCTTCAAATACTTTTTGAGTAATGTTTTGGCAAGCAATTGCTGTTAAAGGTGTTTTTTCGGACGGCTTCCATACACATGTGTCCCCACAAATCCAGGCCAATGCCGTATTCCAGTTCCAAACTGCTACCGGGAAGTTAAATGCTGAAATTATTCCAACAACTCCTAGCGGATGATATTGCTCATACATTCTGTGACCCGGACGCTCCGAGTGCATTGTTAATCCATGAAGTTGACGCGACAGACCTACGGCAAAATCGCAGATATCAATCATCTCTTGAACTTCGCCAAGTCCTTCTTGCAGTGATTTCCCCATTTCGTATGAAACCAATGCTCCTAAGGCATCTTTATGCTCACGCAATGCAACCGCTAATTGACGCACCACTTCACCACGAACAGGTGCTGGAATCATTCTCCAAGACTTAAACGCTTCCGCCGCTTTATCTACTGTTTTATTATAATCATCCTCTGATGCAGCCTTCACTGAACCTATTAATCGTCCGTCTACCGGAGAATAAGAATCAATTTGTAATCCACCTGTTGCTGTCCAATTAGACCCAGTAGAAGCACCGTTGTTGAGTTGATTAACACCTAATTCTGCTAGAACCTGATTAATGTCAATACCTGTCATTGTTTCCGCCATTTTATTCCTTTTTAATTTAAAGTACAAAGGTAATGACTAAAAATGAGAATGAAAAGAAACAAACATTACATATAAAGGGTGTGAAGAATTTAACTCTACAACCCCCCTTATTTAGAAAGATTCTAAAAATACCATATATGTGGTATTGTTCTTACTTCAATCGCTCCCTACATTTGTCAAAAATTCATATTCTATGAAAACTTTGTGTACCTTACTTATTGCATCTGCTATATTCACAATTACAAGCTGCAAAAAAGAAGGTTGTACAGACCCATTAGCAACAAACTTCAACGAAGAAGCTAAAAAAGATGATGGATCTTGTTTGTATGATGAAGGATATGTAATCCCAACTACTTTTAGTTTCACAAATGGAAACGGAAACAATACCGTAGACTATTCCGGTCAAACAGAACGCCTCGATCAGTTGAGCGAAATGGTTACCTTAATGAAAAGTGGAACAACTCAAGCGATTTCAGCGCAAGCTTTAAAGGATATGTTTGCGAATACAGGAGGTAATGGAAGTGGAAACTTTTCCTTCAGTTCAACAAAACAATTAAAAGATAAATGTTTTTCATTGGATCAAACGTTGTTTGAAACATGGATGGATAGCATCGAAAAATCGAGCTTAAGTTTCGATCAGGCTGCCTCCGATGGTCAAGCGGGAGTGCTCACAACAGGGACTTCAACGTACTTATTTGACGATAAAGGAATTGAACATCTCCAATTTATTGAAAAAGGGCTAATGGGAGCAGTTTTTATGTACCAAGCCTTGAACGTATATTTTGGTCTAGGAAAAATGGATGTAGATAATACAACCGCTGTTGACCCATCGACAGGTAAATATTATACCGCTATGGAACATCATTTTGATGAAGCATTTGGTTATTTCGGAGTAGATATTGATTTCCCAACCACCACTCCCAATCGTTTTTGGGGGAAATATTGCGATGCGCAAAATGGAATTCTGAATTCGAATGCAGACATGATGAATAACTTTTTAAAAGGGCGCGCTGCTATTACGAATGATGTACTTGCTGATAGAGATGCTGCCATCCTAAACATCCGCAAGGAATGGGAAGAAATTTCAGCTTACCAAGCGATCAAATACCTTAACGATGGTCTTGCCTATTTTGGTAACGACAATGCGAAATTCCTTCACGTACTTGCTGAGGCCTATGCTTTTGCTTGGAATTTAAGGTATGCTCCTGTTGAAACACGCAGAATGTCCCCAACAGAACACGCCGATTTAATGGCCTTGTTTCCAGAGAGCTTCTGGACATTTACCATTGCTGATATCAATGCAATTAAGGCAGCGATTGAAGCAAAATATTAATTCAAAAACTAGTAAACATGACACGCTTAGTCCCGTTACTCCTTATTTTAGCCATTACATTGGGCTGTAATAAAGACACTGATGATCCGAGGCCGGACTTTAATAAAGCCGCATTGTTGACGAATATATCTGGAGAGATTATCCTCCCTTCAATTGGCAAGTTTTCAGCTGATCTTGATAATTTAAGTGCAGCTTTTAATCAATTCTCACTGGATGAAACCCAAGTCAACTTTGAAGGAGTTCAAGAAGCTATTAAAACAGCTTATTTGACGTGGCAGACTGTGAAGATTTTTGACTTTGGTCCGATTCGTACAAATGGTATCAAAAGCGCAATCGGAACATATCCGTCAGACACAGCTGTCATTGCCTCATATATTGCTACTGGTTCCTACAATCTATCCTCTTTGGGTAATGTCGATGCCATTGGGTTGTCTGCGCTTGACTATCTGTTTTTTAAACAAAATGCACTGAATGAGCTACAAACTAGCGCGAATTACCTGACCTACGCCGGAGACGTGGTGGCTAAAATGGTAGCTGAATTCGCGGTAGTGACTAACCAGTGGACAACCTATAAAGCAACATTTGATGCTTCAACGGGAACTTCCTCCACCTCAGCGTTTTCCGAATTTGTAAATGAATTTAACCGCGACTTTGAATTAGCCAAAAATGCAAAAATCGGAGTCCCATTTGGGAAGCAAAGTCTAGGTATACAACTTCCAGAATACATTGAAGCTCGCTATAGTGGTATTTCCCTTGATTTATTAGAGGAAAGTATCCGCGCACTTCAAAAAGTTTATAATGGTGTTGGTTTTACGACTGGAGCCGATGGACCAGGGTTTGATGATTACCTAATTCATCTCGAAAAATCAAACCTAGATTCAACAATTGACATGGGCTTTAACGGAATTATCAATAAAACAAACTCTTTTACCAATACATTAGAACAAGAAATGGCGGTGAGCGTTCCGGAACTGGATGTGCTGTATAGTTTACTTCAAGGCCATGTAGTGCATATTAAAACAGACATGACCTCTTCGTTCGGAGTGCTTATTACCTATCAAGATAATGACGGTGACTAACACTTTTTCGAATAGCGTCAATAACTTTCTTTCTCAGAAGGTCAGCATCGCCCCATTGATTATGTTCAGAATAATCTTTGGGGCATTGCTTCTTTTTGGTACCCTACGCTTCGTGAGCAAAGGATGGGTAGAACAATTGTATATCCTTCCAAAATATCATTTTGGCTACTTGGGCTTTGAATGGGTACAAAAGCTTCCGGGAAACTGGATGTACCTTCCTTTTATCGTGATGATTGTTACTGCCTTGATGGTTATTGTTGGATACTTTTACCGAATAGCCATTACCTCGTTCTTTCTGTGTTTTACCTATGTGGAGCTCATTGATAAGTCGTACTACCTCAATCATTATTATTTCGTAAGCTTGATGTGTTTTATTCTCATTTGGCTGCCCGCACACCGCCATTTTTCGTTGGATGTTAAACGGAAGAACGTAACCGAGCAACACAATGTGCCCAACTGGACCATACGGATTATCCAGTTTCAACTTGGTGTAGTATATTTCTTCGCAGGCATTGCAAAACTGAATTCAGATTGGCTCATGGAGGGACAGCCCCTTGGGATTTGGCTTCAAGCACACCACAACATTCCACTTGTTGGACCTTTGCTTCAAGAAAAATGGATGGCTATTGCGTTTAGCTGGGCAGGATGCCTCTATGATTTATTCATTGTTTTCTTTCTCCTTATGGCACGCTCGCGAAAATTCGCTTATTTATTTGTGGTATTTTTCCACTTAGTAACCTGGTACCTCTTTCCTATTGGGGTATTTCCATGGGTTATGATTTTTTCAACACTCATCTTTTTCTCTACCAACTTTCATGAAATCGCACTGGACCGATTACAACGATTGTTTAGAAAAGATAATTCGTTGAATGCGGCCACCTCCAAAAGTGCTCCTTTTCCATCTGCAAGATGGGTGAATGTGACTATCGCTCTCTATATCATCTTCCAACTCGCAGTACCCTTCCGTTACCTGCTTTATCCCGGTAACCTTTATTGGAATGAGGAAGGATTTCGCTTCTCTTGGCGCGTAATGCTCATGCACAAAGAAGGTCATGCCGTTTTTTACCTCAAGGACAAAAAAACAGGTCGTGAATCTGAGATTAACAATGCGAAGTTTCTGACACGTACACAAGAAGATCAAATGGCGACGCAGCCAGATATGATTTTACAGTATGTACAATTTCTCAAAGCATATCATCACGGAAAAGTGTTGCATTATGGTAATGAAAAATTCACTATCAAAGACCCAGAAATTCACGCTGAAATTTATGTCAGTTTAAACAATAGATTATCACAGAAATTCGTGGATAAGCGCCATGACCTTACTACCTTTGCGTACGATTTAAAACACCGAAAATGGCTAGAGCCATTTAACGAATGAAATACATCCTATTCATATCATTTATATTGCTTTCAGCTATAGGAGCACGCGCGCAAAGCCTGCGTGGAGTATTGGTAAATCCCGAGAACGCAGCTATTCCGGGTGCAACCATAGAAAATACACGCACCTTATTTAAAACGCGGACAGACGTTAAAGGGCAATTCAGTATTTCAGCAAAAGAAAATGATACCCTTCTAATTACTTCGTTCTCCTATGATACACTGCGGTTTGTCGTGACCATTACCTCGCTCCAAGCCAACGATAAATATGTACTCAATTATTTCTCTAAAGAATTTGAGGAGATCAACATCACACAAAAACGTATGGCCTCCTTTGATGTAGGCTTTCTCCCTCCAGTAAAAGGTGTTCGTTTAAATTCGGGTACCAATGCAATTATTGAATTGGAAAATTTAAGTGGGGCTAAATCTTCGGGGAATCCGCGCGAGCTCTTTGCAAAAATTCCAGGAATTAATATTTGGGAAAACGATGGTGCAGGAATACAAATGGGTATTGGTGGTCGCGGATTAAGCCCCAACCGCACTGCGAACTTTAATACGCGCCAGAATGGTTACGACATCAGTGCAGACGCACTCGGTTATCCAGAAAGTTATTATACTCCACCAATCGAAGCCCTAAAATCCATTGAGATCATTCGGGGGTCGGCCTCCCTTCAATTTGGAACACAGTTCGGTGGATTACTTAACTTCGTGATTAAAGACCCTGTTAATCATTCTCCGCTAGAAGTTACTACCCGAACAACGACAGGAGGATATGGCTATTTTGGTACATTTAATCGCCTGTCTGGAAACGCTAACCGACTTTCCTATCAGGTCTATCACCAATACAAACGAGGAAATGGTTACCGTGAGAACAGTGAGTTTTATCAACATCAATTATTTGGACAACTCGGATATGCCATAACTGAAAAATGGCAGGTAGGTGTTGAAATCACCAAAATGTCTTATTTAAGTCAACAAGCTGGTGGTCTTACCGACTTAATGTTTCAAGAAAATCCCAGACAAAGCATTCGTGATAGAAACTGGTTTCACGTAGATTGGAACATGCTCGCTGTGACTTCCACCACTGAAGTGGGCAGAAATGGTACCGTCGATGTTCGTGCTTTTGGAATATTGTCTGAGCGTCAAACACTTGGTTTTTTAGGGAAAGTAACTCAAGGTGACCCCGGAGGTAGAAGAGAGATGATTGACTCCCAGTTTAAAAATAAGGGTGTAGAAGCAAGGTACCTTCAAAAATACTGTATTACGGAAATGGAAAATAAGTGGCCCCTGAAAGGAGCATTTTTAATTGGTGCACGTTTTTACCAAGGAAAAACAGTCACCAACCAAGGAACAGCAACCGATGGAATGGGTGCTGACTTTTCCTTCAAAAATACTTCGGACTTGGAGAATTCGTCGTTCACTTACCCCTCGTTAAACCATGCACTCTTTGCGGAAAATATGCTCTTTCTCGGGAAAAAAGTGCGGCTCAACTTTGGAATGCGCCTTGAAAATATTTCAAGTAGCGCCAGAGGATACTACAAGCTGTACTCAATCCATCCGTTTAATTTTGACACCTTAAACGTGGCAACGATGTGGGATTCAAATACAGTTGTGCGACATGTGCCTTTATTTGGTGCCGGGGTATCCTACAAAATTGCGAAACATCATCAATTATACACCAATTTCACTCAGAATTACCGCGCAATCAATTTCACGGATATCCGGGTCAATAATCCGAATATTGTCATCGACACGGCCATATGCGATGAGTATGGATTTACCGCTGAATTGGGTTGGAGAGGACTCCTCAAGGAGTATATGATTTATGATGTAGCAGCATTTTACATTTTCTACGGCGACAAAATTGGACTAGCACCATTGCCTGGAACAGTCGTGCGAGAACGCACCAATATTGGAGATGCCCAAAACTATGGTTTGGAGACATTTTTAGAAATCAATTGGTCCAAAGCTCTTAACGATTCAGCACAGCATCAAGTCTCTAGTTTTATCAACGCTTCTTATATCAACGCGAATTACATTAACTCCAAGGAACCCAATTTCCTCGATAAAAGAGTGGAATACGTGAGCTCATTGATTCTGAAAACTGGATTAAAATACCATTATCGTCAGCTCATCCTTCAAGCTCAATTCAGCTATAATTCGGAACAGTTTTCGGATGCATCTAACTCTGTTGAACCTTCTGGAGATGCTATTCTTGGGGTCGTTCCTGCGTATTACGTCATCGACTTTTCAGGGCGCTACCAGTTTAAGAAAAACTTCTCTGTTGAGTTGGGCATCACGAATTTAACGAACAATCAATACTTCACCCGTAGAGCAACTGGATACCCTGGGCCTGGCATATTACCCTCCGACGGTGTGAGTTTTTACACCACGATTCAATATCAATTCAAATTAAAAAATCGTCATTGATCTTTCAAGAAGTTGAGCTTGGTGCGTGTTTCATTGAGTTCTGCCTGCCGCAAAACAACTCTAACGATTCCTTCATCACTGGTAAGCTGGCCTTGAATAGTGCCCAGGGCATTAATCACCGATGAGTCCCCTGTGTAGTCAAGACCATTGGCATCTGTTCCGACGCGATTCACCCCAATGACATAGCTCTGGTTTTCAATCGCTCGCGCTTGTAGCAATGTTTTCCAGTGCAGACTTCTGCGACTCGGCCAATTCGCCACGTACAACAACACATCATAATCAGGAACTTGGAGGTCATTGACCTTGTTCCTGCATTGCTCCGGGAAGCGCAAATCATAACATACTTGGAGCAATATTTTCCAACCTTTATAAGTAACGATGGTGTTCTTCGTACCGGAAGAATAATGTTCATCCTCTTTGGCTAGGGTAAACAACTTTCGTTTGTCATAGGTATCCACCTCCCCGCTAGGAGTAATAAACACCATACGATTAAAGTACTTCCCGTCTTCAAAAATTATTAACGACGCAACAACCGCTGTCTCCAATCGCTTCGCTTCATGAATCAACCAGTTCATCCCTTCCCCATCCATCGATTCTGCCATTTCTTGGGTATTCATCGTGAATCCTGTGTGAAACATCTCGGGAAAAACAAGTATATCTGTCGGCCCCAAATTTCCCAACAGCTTTTCAAAATGATGAAAATTCCGTTGTTTGTCCTCCCAAAATTGCTGGGTTTGTACCAAGGAAACAGTTAAATCTTGCATAGTTTTTCTGCTGATTTAATTAATGTATCATTGTCCTTAGCAAAGCAAAAACGGATCAATTTATCGTCATGTTTGTCTTTGTTGAAAACGGAAACTGGAATTACTGCAACACCATACCTTTTGGTCAACTCGATAGAAAAGTCAACATCATTTAAATCCGATATTTCCGAGTAACGCGCCACTTGAAAATATGATCCTTTGCAGTCTAACAACTCAAATTTACTTCCAGTAATCAAGTTTCGAAACAAGTCTCTTTTTTGTTTGTAAAAGCTACTTAATTCGCTCAAATCCGTTTGGGGAAGATACTTTGCCAATGCAGCTTGGGCTGTGCTGTTGACACAAAAGACATTGAATTGGTGCACTTTTTTTATTTCCGACATGATGAAATCCGGGGCGACTAAATAGCCAATTTTCCAACCCGTCACGTGGAATGTCTTTCCAAATGAAGACACCACAATCGTCTTATTTACGAGCTTCTCACGGGAATTCGCACTAATATGCGGCGCATCAAAATGAATATACTCGTACACCTCATCCGACAGAAATAATACATGAGGATGTTTACCCAGAATTGCTTCTAACGCTTCAATATCTGTTAAACTGAGAACTGCTCCCCCCGGATTGTGAGGATTGTTTACGATGATCAGTCGTGTTTTCGCTGTTATAACATCGCTCACCTTGTTCCAATTAACGCTGAAGTCTGCATTCAAATTCACATGTACAGGTCGGCCTCCGCACAGTTCTACTGAGGGCGCATAACAATCATATGAAGGATCGAGAACCACAACTTCATCCCCCGCATGCACAACAGCTTGAATCGCCGTGAAAATCGCTTGGGTAGCTCCAGCGGTAATCAATAACTCCGAGTCAGGGTGAATTTGTCGCCCGTAATGGGTATGTATCTTTTCCGCTACCGCCAACATGAGTGGACCATAACCAGGCATCGGCATGTATTGATGGAATGATTCATCAATGACCTCATGATAAGCATTGAGTAACTCTTTATTGACAGGGAAATTCGGGAACCCTTGGGATAAGTTGATTGCATTATATTCTGCAGCCATTTTCGACATAACAGTGAAAATGGTTGTACCAACATGTGGAAGTTTAGACGTGAGTGTGTGCATACTCAAAATTACTAAAAAATGAATTCCAGCATTCGGACAGTAGAAGAATTCAGATATTTCGTCTCAATTAGCTGTACTCAACTCCCAAAAACTACCCAAAAAAAAGAGGAGAAACAACCGGTCCTCCTCTTCTTTGCGTTTTTAATAAATTATTCTGCTGCTGCTTCAGTAGCCTCTGCGCCTTCAGCACCTTCTTCAGCCTCATCGTCATCGCTATCCAGAACAGAACCACGGGCTCTTTTCACAGACACAACAACTGCATTTTGAGGGTCTAACATCGTTACTCCTGGAAGTACCACATCGCTTACACGACGAGACTGACCAATACGAATTGGCGTAATGTCGATTTCGATTTCTGACGGAAGATCTTTCGGCAATGCTTGTACCTTCAAACGACGGAATACTTGTTGTAAACTTCCCCCGTTTAATACACCGCGTGAACGACCTACTAATTTCACTGGAATACCAATAGTAACTGGCTTGTTATCCACTAATTCAAGGAAGTCAACGTGTTGAACTGTATCTTTCACAGGGTGCATTTGCAACTCCTGGATAATTCCTGTCTTCTTCGTTCCATCGATTTCTAACTCGATGATAAATACGTCGGGAGATACTACGATTTTTTGGATGTCGATGTGACGCACAGAAAAATAAATCTGCTCTCCCGTTCCGTAAAGTACACAAGGTACACTTCCACTGTTACGAACAGCCTTAGCGTCCTTTTTCCCTACGTTCGCTCTTGGCGAACCGCTCAATTGTACTGTTTTCATTTGTTTATATTAAGAGATTATAAAATGTGAACTAATTGATTTATTTTCCAATAATGAATGAATCACGTCGGCAAACAAATCAGCAGTGGATAAAACACGAATTTTATCACTTTGTTGTTTCAATGGAATCGTATCTGTTACAATCAATTCCGTTAAATTTGAATTATTAATGCGTTCGTAAGCAGGTCCTGAAAGTACTGCATGCGTACAAAAAGCACGCACGCTTTTCGCACCTTTTTCCATGAACAGATCAGCTGCTTTGGTCAATGTACCAGCGGTATCACACATGTCATCCACAAGTATGACGTCTTTTCCTTCTACATCACCAATTACAGTCATTTCTGAAATTTCATTGGCTTTCTTACGTTGCTTGTGACACAAAGCTAGCCCTGTATCCAATTTTTTAGCGTATGAACCAGCCCGTTTCGCACCGCCTACATCAGGAGCAGCCATGACTGCGTCGCCTGCGTTAACTAACTTTTCAATTTCCGGAAAAAACAAGGTAGAAGCATACAGATGGTCCACTGGGAATTCAAAGAAGCCTTGAATCTGATCAGCGTGCAAATCCATTGTAATCAACCGATTTACACCAGCTGCTGCCAGCATATTGGCTACTAATTTAGCGCCAATCGCAACACGCGGCTTATCTTTTCTGTCTTGACGCGCTAAACCAAAATAAGGAATTACAGTGATGATTTTTCGGGCAGACGCACGTTTCGCAGCATCCACCATCAATAAAAGCTCTAATAAATTATCCGCTGGCGGCATCGTCGACTGTATAATGAAGACATCTTGGCCGCGCACGGTTTCTTCAAACGAAGGTTGGAACTCACCATCGCTAAATTCAGCAACAATCACATTTCCAAGGGAAATCCCAAAAGATTTTGCTACTGCCTCTCCGAGTTGTTTGGACGAACGTCCCGCGAATATTTTAGCTTCAACTGCCATTTTTATTCCCTTATTTTGGGCGACAAATGTACGGAAATAATTTTGTTTTCAACAGTATATGTTTAGAAATTACTCAAAACCTCAAATTTCCAACTCCATCCACAAATCACAGGCGAAATGACCCGATTCACCCAGACGATTCGGCAGTAACTTAAACCCAACCTTTTTATACAATTCTACCGCTTGATTGAGTTCTGGAAGCGATTCCAAATAAAGGTATGCATACCCCATCTCTCTTGCGGAATCAATGCTTTTCAACATAAGTTCTTGACCGATCCCTCTGCCTCTTACTTCTTTTCTGAGGTATAATTTTACGAGTTCTCCATAGCCGTTTGGTAAACCAGTAGTCGGATAGATTCCGCATCCGCCGAAAATGCTGCCATTCTCCTCTGCAATCCAATATGCACTTTTCTCATCACGAAACAATGCATACAAATCATCTGTAGTTGGATCTGTATATACCGTTCCAGGTTGATTTACCCCAAACTCCTCTAATGCGCCGCGGATCACTCGAGCAATTTCAGCATTATCTGCCAGTTGTATTAATCTGTATTTCACTCCTGAGAAATATTAAAGGAAGTCATTACTAATGTGCTTCCAACCAGTTTTTTGCGAATTCCATTTCTACTTGCATCGGAACGTCGAGCTGAACAGCGCCTTCCATTTCCTCCTTCACCAATTGACGCATGATATCTACCTCGTCTATGTGAACGTCGAACACCAATTCATCATGCACTTGAAGTAGCATTTTCGATTTTAATCCTTCCGAATTCATTCGGTTAAATACTTTTATCATAGCCATTTTAATAATGTCAGCAGCACTTCCTTGTATGGGAGCGTTGATGGCATTACGTTCAGCAAAACCGCGAACAATCGCATTGCTCGAATTGATGTCAGACAAATACCTTCTGCGCTTCATGATGGTTTCAACATACCCAAGCTCTCTTGCCTTTTTCACAGCAGAGTCCATGTAGGTTTTAATGGTTGAATATTGCTCAAAATAACTGTCGATGATTTCTTTAGCTTCGGTACGCGAAATTCCCAAATTTTGAGAAAGTCCGAACGCCGATTGCCCATAAATAATTCCAAAGTTGACTGCCTTGGAGTTGCTTCGCTGGTTTCTCGTTACCTCGTCAATAGGCACGCCATATACTTTTGAAGCTGTAGCCGCGTGAATATCTAACCCATCTTGGAACGCAATGGTCATATTGCGATCACCACTCAAAGCAGCAATCACACGTAATTCAATTTGGGAGTAATCCGCCGCCATGAGCACATGATTTTCATCCCGTGCGATAAACGCCTTGCGAATTTCTCTACCTTTCTCCGTTCGAATTGGAATGTTTTGAATGTTGGGATTAGTAGAGCTCAAACGTCCGGTTGAAGCCACGGTTTGCATAAAATGTGTATGAAGTCGCTTATCGGTAGGATCTACCAATGTTGGCAATGGGTCGACATAAGTACTCTTTAATTTTTTTAACGAGCGGTAATCCAAAATCAACGGCACAATCTCATGGTCGTGTGCGTGATTTTGCAAAACATCCTCAGAGGTTGAATACTGACCAGTTTTTGTTTTCTTCGCTTTCTTAGAAATTTGTAGTTCTTCAAAAAGAATATCTCCTAGTTGTTTCGGGGAGTCAATATTGAATTCTGTCCCTGCCAATTCGATGATTTTCTTTTCCAGAATGGTGAGTTCTTCCTTCAATTCAATGGAAAATTTACCTAACATTTCAGTATCAATATTAATCCCCTCTTGCTCCATACATTTTAGCACTTCCACCAAAGGCATTTCCATTTTATAGAAAAGTTCTTTGGTATGCTCTTTTTGAATCTCCGGAAGGAACTTTTCTTTCAGTTGCCAAGTGATGTCCGCATCTTCACAAGCATAGTTTACCACTTCCTTTGGGTCTAAATCCCGCATGGAAAGTTGATTTTTTCCTTTCTTACCAAGAAGTTCAGTGATCGAAATCGGTTGATAACCTAAATAATACTCTGATAAAAAATCCATGCCATGCTTGCCATCAGGGGACAAGATATAGTGCGCAATCATAGTGTCGAAACAGGGGCCTTTGATAGAAATCCCGTATCGATTGACGACCTGCTCATCGTATTTTAAATTATGCGCTACTTTTTCAATGGTGGAGGCTTCAAAAAATGGTTGGAACTCATTCATAATATGTTGAGCATCCTCTTGCTTTTCTGGCACGGGAACATAATAAGCTTCGCGTGCCTTAAACGAAAATGACATCCCAACGATATTTGCATGTCGCGCCTCAAGGCTATCTGTTTCAGTATCGAAGCACACCGATGACTTGTTCATCAAGATTTCCAGCAATTTTTTTCGTTCCTCTGGGGTATTCACCAAATGATAATTCGGCTTTTCCGTGGCGATTGTCTTTAGCTCACTCGTTTGTGCAGGTGCTTGTTCCTCGGTAAGACTTTGAGTACCAAACAAATCGAGTTGAGCGCTGTCGTTATTTACGGTCGTTGAAGTAATCACAATCTCTTCCCCAATCACCCGTTTTGCTAAATTCCGAAATTCCAATTTCGTAAATACCTCACGAATTTTATCTGCATCTGGTGGAATCAATTTCAAGTCCTCAGTGTCAAACGGAACGTCGACATCGGTAATGATTGTTGCAAGCATTTTCGACATCAGTCCTTGCTCTGCAAAATTGATAACATTCTCTTTTTGTTTTCCTTTCAATTCTTCTGCATGTGCAATGAGGTTTTCTACAGAGCCATACTTCTGAATCAATAATTTAGACGTTTTTTCTCCTATTCCAGGAATTCCAGGGATGTTATCTACACTATCACCCCAAAGTCCAAGAATGTCAATTACCTTGAGGGGGTCATCCACTTCAAACTTTTCACACACTTCTTTTACGCCGAGGACTTCTGGTGGGTTCCCTCCACGACCGGGCTTGTACATGAAAATATTGTCTGAAACTAATTGTCCAAAATCCTTATCGGGGGTCATCATGTATGTGGAGAACCCCTCTTTCTCAGCGACTTTAGCTAAGGTTCCAATGACATCATCCGCCTCAAAACCTTCTTTCAATAAAATTGGAATATTGAAGGCTGCAATGATTTCTTTAATCGGGTCAATCATATTTCGAATGTCTTCCGGCATCTCCTGACGGTTTGCTTTGTAAGCTGCGAAATCTTCCATTCGATTGGTTGCGCCGCCTGGAGCATCAAATACAACAGCAATGTGCGTGGGCTTTTCTTTGTTAAGAACATCAATTAAGGCATTGGTGAAGCCAAAAGCAGCAGAAGTGTTTTCCCCGCGAGAATTAATGCGAGGATTCTTCGCAAATGCAAAATAGGCTCTGTAAATCAATGCAAATGCATCCAGAAGAAATAACTTTTTATCGTGGATATCCGAAACCATACGTGAATTTTTACCAAAAATAACAACAATTCTAGAGAATGTACTTTAACCCCCCTATTGTGCGGTGCAAATTTACGTTTGAAGCTTCCTTGTAGTCCATAATTTGTCACTTAACCAACGAAATGCACCGTTTAAATAAATCCCAATGCTGTTTAAGAGATAATGTCGTATATTGCAAGGCTATCTATTAATTAAGCGAACAATTTATACTATGAAAAAAATATTATCATCGTTAATAATCGTTGGGGCTCTTTTTTCCGCAAATGCGCAGCACGCTGACGTTCATCCTTGTCATCAAGCGGAAAAAACGCATGAAATGTTGCAGACATTGAACCCAGCACAACGACTCATTCACGAAAGTTCTGTTCAAGACCTAAATGATTTTACAGAGCTATTTATTCTTGAACATCCTGAAGTAATGTATTCAGATGGAAATCGTGTTATTTCTTACACTATTCCGGTGGTGTTTCATATCATTCATGCCGATGGCCCAGAGAACATCTCTGACGAACAGGTATTGAGCTGTCTAGAAATCATGAATCGCGATTACCAACTGTTGAATAGTGATGCAAACAATGTTAATTCGAACTTCCTTCCAATTGTTGCTGATGTCGAAGTAGAATTTAAATTAGCAAAAAGAGATAATGCTGGTAATTGTACAAATGGAATTACTCGAACATTCTCTACTTCTACTTTTGGAGGATCAGAAAATCAGCGAATTAGTGCAGTTCAAAATACGCATGGTAACTGGCCAGGAAATAAATACCTAAATATTTATGTCGCTGCTGATATTGACGGTGCAGCAGGATACACATATTTACCGAGTAACTGGATTGGAACAGGAATGAATAACGGAATCCACGTATTACACAACTATACAGGAAATATTGGGACGAGTTCGAATTTTACAAGTAGAACATTGACACACGAGGTAGGACATTGGTTAAACCTCCCTCATTTGTGGGGTGGAACCAACGAACCAGGTGTGGCTTCAAATTGTAATGACGACGATGGAGTTAACGATACTCCAAATACAATTGGATGGCAAAGTTGTAACATTAATGGTACTTCTTGTAACTCGTTGGATAACGTAGAAAACTACATGGAGTACTCTTACTGCTCGAAAATGTTTACCAATGGACAAAAAGCGCGTATGCATGCAGCATTGAACTCCAATACAGGTGGTAGAAGTAATGTTGTCTCAAACAACAACCTTATTGCAACAGGTGTAAACGAACCGGAGCAAATATGTGTAGTTGACTTTGATGCATCCATAAATCAAGTCTGTGTGGGTTCTCAAGTTACTTTCACTGACTTCTCATTTCATGGACCAGTATCCTGGGATTGGACATTTCCAGGAACATTGGAAGGGTCTTCAATAAACCAAAATCCTACAGTGACTTATGATACACCAGGAACTTATAATGTTACCCTATCTGTCTCTGATGGAACAAACACAGTAACGGAAACCAAAAATGCATTCATCACGGTTCTTCCGACTAGTGCACCTGCACCATTCACCGAAGGTTTTGAAAATATAACATCTTTACCCTCTAACAACTGGTTCGTGGAAAACCCTGGTAACAATTCTGCTTTCCAAATCGGAAACGTTGGACTTACAGGTGTTAAATCTGCACGTCTAGCCAATTTTGGACAACCAGCTGGTAACATTGATGAATTAATTTCTGCACCAATTGATTTATCAGGGATTACAGATGGTATGACGCTTACCTTTCGTTATGCCTACCGCAAAAGGTCCTCTGCTAATGAAGAGTGGCTGCGTGTTTTTGTAACGAGTGATTGTGGGGCGTCTTGGGCTCAACGCAAAACATTAAAAGGGGATAATTTAAGTCCAATAGTTGCTACGAGTTCATGGACTCCATCATCACAAGAAGATTGGGTAACAGTGCATATGACAAACATCACAAGTACTTTTTGGGTAGAAAATGCGCGTGTTAAGTTCCAATTTGAAGCTGATGGAGGAAACAACTTCTATCTCGATGATATTAATCTTTACGCAGGAGATCCTCAAAACTTGAGTGTAGAAGAATCAACAATGTTCACAGACTTCAATGTTTACCCTAACCCAACAGAAGGAGAGCTAAACATTCAGTTCACGACTGAAAATAGTGCGAACTATACGATTGAATTGGTTAATATGTTAGGTCAAATAGTTGAGTCTTCAATCATTCAAGCTAATTCAGGAAGCAATTTAGTAATGATGGGAACTGAACAACTCAGAAATGGCGTTTACATGTTACGTATGAATACTGGGAGTGCTCAAATTATTCGTCAAGTTGTAGTAAGATAAGAACACACAATAATTAAAAAAAAGGCTGCCTGCGATTGTAGGCAGCCTTTTTTTATCGTCTTCATTCTAACGTCAAAAACCAGAAACTTCTCGGATACAAACGAATTGAAACGTATAATATTTATCTTTGCCACTTTATTTTAACGCACATTGCGCTATTTTAATCATTAATGTAATAAACACCACATGAGCTTTACAGAACTTTCAGATCAGGAAATTCAACGCAGAGAAACACTCGATAAACTCAGAGCTGCGGGGATTAATCCTTTTCCAGCTGATTTATATCCCGTTGATGCATACTCATCTGAACTCAAGTCGAACTTCGAAGAGGGAAAGACTGTCTGTTTGGCTGGACGTTTGATGTCGCAACGAATCATGGGAAAGGCTTCTTTTGCTGAATTGCAAGATAGTCAAGGAAGAATTCAAGTGTACTTCAATCGCGATGAAATATGCCCTAGTGAAGATAAAACCTTATATAATGAAGTGTTTAAAAAGTTATTAGATCTCGGGGATTTTATCGGTGTAAAAGGAACTGTTTTTAAAACACAAGTAGGAGAAGTATCTGTATCTGTAAAAGAGTTCACTTTGTTGAGCAAATCTCTGAAGCCCTTGCCTCTTCCAAAAACAGATGCAGAGGGAAATGTCCACGACGCGTTTACTGACCCTGAATTGCGATACCGTCAACGTTATGCAGATTTAGTAGTGAATCCACATGTAAAAGAAGTGTTTATTAAGCGTACTAAGTTATTCAGTGCGATGCGACAGTTTTTTAACGATGCTGGATACATGGAGGTGGAAACACCCATTTTACAATCCATTCCTGGTGGAGCTGCAGCTCGACCATTCATTACGCACCATAATTCACTAGATATACCCTTGTACATGCGTATAGCGAATGAACTGTATTTAAAACGTTTAATTGTAGGTGGTTTTGATGGTGTATATGAGTTTTCAAAAAATTTCAGAAATGAAGGGATGGACCGGACGCATAATCCAGAATTTACGGCTATGGAAATTTATGTTTCCTACAAAGATTACAATTGGATGATGGATTTCACAGAGCGTTTATTAGAACATTGCGCGCTCGCTGTAAATGGAACAACTTCTGCTACTTTTGGAGTACATAAAATTGACTTTAAAGCCCCCTATAAACGCATCACAATGCGAGATTCTATTCTGGAGTTTACTGGGTTTGACATCGCCGGAAAATCGGAAGAGGAGTTGCGTCAAGCCGCCCTAAAAATGAATATTCCGGTGGATGATACCATGGGTAAAGGTAAACTCATTGATGAAATCTTTGGTGAAAAATGCGAAGGAAATTATATCCAGCCAACGTTCATCACAGACTATCCTAAAGAGATGTCACCACTTTGTAAGGAGCACAGAGATAATCCAGAATTAACCGAGCGTTTTGAATTAATGGTGTGTGGTAAAGAAATTGCTAATGCATATTCGGAATTAAATGACCCAATTGATCAGCGTGAACGATTTGAAGAACAGGTGAAGTTAGCTGAAAAAGGAGACGACGAAGCTGGTCAATTCATCGACTACGACTTTTTACGTGCCCTAGAATACGGTATGCCTCCCACCTCAGGGCTTGGAATCGGAATGGATCGTTTAATTATGTTTTTAACGAATAACCCATCCATTCAGGAAGTATTGTTCTTCCCACAAATGAAACCTGAGAAATTTGGTGAGAAAAAAGGACCCGAATTGGATGAGCAAGAACAACATGTCTACAACCTCCTTTCTAAAAAAGGGAGCATGGACCTAAACGTATTGAAAGAACAGAGCGGACTGAGCAATAAACAATGGGATAAAGCCGTAAAAGGATTGCGTGGACATGGAGTGATTGAAGTAGAAAAAAATGATAAGCAACTGACCATTTCGATGGTGCATTAAATAATGTTCGGTATGATTACAAATTTTGTAGACGAATTACGTTGGAGAGGAATGATTCAGGACATCACTCCGGGAACAGAGGAACAGTTAGCGAAAGAAATGACTGCGGCTTACGTAGGTTTTGACCCTACCGCTGATTCACTTCACGTTGGTAGTCTAATCCCTATAATGCTATTAATGCACGCCCAACGCGCTGGCCATAAGCCTATCGCACTAGTTGGTGGAGCGACAGGGATGATTGGTGACCCCTCTTTCAAAGCGGACGAGCGAAAATTATTGGACGAAGAAACCCTTCAAAAAAATATTGATGGTATCTCAAAGCAACTTTCGATGTTTCTTGATTTCAATTCAGGGAATAACAAAGCTGAATTAGTTAACAATTACGACTGGATGAAAGAATTTTCATTCATTGGCTTTATACGCGATATCGGTAAGCACATCTCCGTAAACTATATGATGTCCAAAGATTCAGTGAAAAAACGCCTAGAAACTGGGATTTCTTTCACCGAATTTTCATATCAATTACTTCAGGGTTACGACTTTCTGCACTTGTACCGAGAAAAGAATTGTCTTTTGCAAATGGGAGGATCTGACCAGTGGGGTAATATCACAACCGGGACAGAACTCGTTCGAAGAGTTACTGGGGGAAGTGCTTTTGCATTTACATGCCCATTACTCACTAAATCAGATGGAGGAAAATTCGGGAAAACAGAGTCGGGAACTGTTTGGTTAGACCCAAATCGCACCTCCCCTTATGAATTTTACCAATTTTGGTTAAATGCTTCTGATCAAGACGCGTCTAAACTTATTCGACTTTTTACGTTCTGCGAAAAATCGACCATAGAAGATTTGGAGCGTCAACATGCTGAAGCACCACATCTGCGAATCCTGCAAGAAGCATTAGCGAAAGACATCACCATTCGCCTTCATGGTGCTGAGGAATACGAAATGGCTGTTGCGGCTTCAAGAATTCTTTTCGGGAAATCTACGGCGGATGATTTGAAACGACTCTCCGAAAAACAATTTCTGGAAATATTTAATGGTGTGCAACAAGCTACTATTTCAAGAAATGAATTTGAAGAAGGCATAGGGATTATTGATGCACTTTCCGCGAAAACTGGATTTTTGAAATCCAATGGTGAAGCTCGAAGAGATCTCCAAAGCAATGCTATCAGTGTAAATAAAGAAAAAGTTGGTGAAAATTATACCCTTAACCATTCGGATTTAATCAGCGATAAATTTATACTACTTGGAAAAGGGAAAAAAACCAACTTTATCATCGTGGTTGAATAGAGAAATGGGAGCAGTCCAAGCAACACGGACCTATCTGCGCTAACGGTTTCTCACTTTATTATTAGTGGTACTTGTATTAATTTACCATTATGGTGTAAACTGGACCAACTGATATTTTCGCATCAACATTGGCTAATTTCATCAAATCTACTAGGAGACTTGATTTCAAATTTTTCTCCAGTTCATTTATTTTATTTGACTTTGGTAGAGGTTATAAATCATTCCGTCACTTAGACCGATTTTCGGAACAAAATATTCCGAGCAGTTTAAACAGTCAGCAATATACAAGTATATTTCACATGCAGGGACAATAACGTCCGCGCGGTCTTCTTTAAGCTGAAATTTAGTTATCCGTTCTTCTATAGAAAGATTATGCATAGTGGTATACATGTCCTTCAGTTCCTTTATTGTTATTGGATCGATGAGTTGTTTACCCAACAGTTTGTGAAGTTTATTTATATTACCTCCCGTCGCGAAAACTTTATGTGGAACGTCTAAGTCTGCATTCGCAGCAAGCCATTTTCCTATTTCCTTCCACAGGTTTTTCTCGACTTTATCTTTTAACATACGAATGGTACCGACTTGAAATGATTTACCGGCAATCTTATTTCCTTTTTCAAAAACGCTCACCTCCGTGCTCCCTCCACCGACATCAACCACCACAAAAGGCAAAGTTTTGTCGAATGCCATTAATAAAAACGTAGAAAATATGAGTTGGGCTTCTTCCTCTCCATCAATGATTTCGATATCTACCCCAGTTTCTTTCCGAATGCGCTTTTGTACCTTTTTCGCATTTGAAGCCTCACGCATTGCGGATGTCGCACAGGCGCGTAACTGCTTCACGCCATACACTTCAGAGATCAACCGAAAAGCTTCAATCGTTTTTACGAAATCAATCACCTTTCCTTCAGAAATAACTCCATCTGTAAAAACTTCAAAGCCCAAGCGCAGTGGAACTCGATGGTACGAAATCTTCTTAACATAAGCACTACCGTTCTCCTCCACCACTTCTCCGATAAGGAGTCGAGCAGCATTTGTTCCTATATCTATTGCTCCAAAAATCATTTTCTCACCGGTAATATTACTAAAAAGAAACAGTTGTCAAGGCCAAGGTATTTGGAATCGTGAATAAGTTCCTTCAATTGTTAAAAGAAAGCTGCCGAACCATTCCCGCATCTATTAAACAATGCCTAAAAAATTATGACAACTACACAGAAATTAGCATCTTTGTTCCTTATAAAAAGGATCATGGCAAGTTTTAAATCGTATAGAGACATTATCACAGAAATCAAACAACTCAGTGAGGGAATTGATTCAGGGAACCTCAATCAAGACGACTTAGCGCGTTTTGTAGATTTATCTCAAAAATTATACGAACGGGCGGTAATTCTCAATTACAAAGCAGTGGAAGCCGAAGTCTTCAAAATGCCAGTAATTGAAAAAGAAAAGCCCGATGAAGAGCCTCTACCGAGGCCAGTAGTTATTCCAGAAACTCCTTCCAAACCGGAAGTGGAACCAACAATACTTTTTGACTTTTCTTCCGAACTAGAAGAAGAAATAACTGCTAAAGTGACAGAGGAAACCCCAATGGTTGATGAAGAAGTCGCGACAGAAGATGATTCCACTGCAGAAAAAGACCAACCTTCCAGCATAGCTATTACGATTTCTAACGACGACGTCAATGTCTTTTACGAGAAGTTCACGAAATCACATGAAGATTCGCTCAACGATCAATTTTCAAATTCCCGGATTGAACACCTTCAAAGTGCCTTTGGTTTGAATGACAAAATGCGTATAATTTCGGAATTATTTGATGGTGACAACACTGCTTTTTCAGATATTATAGCTGAATTGGAGCAATTATCTGCTGGAGAATTAGCCCGAAAAAGACTTAGTGAAGTGGCTGTTTCACGTAAATGGAATCCAGAAGATGAATTGGTAGAAGAATTCATTAAAACCATCAATAGAAAATTTGACTAGAACAATTTTTACACTTGCCCTCTTAGGCGTTAGTAATGTATTTGGACAATTAGAAGAAGCTCGAAGAATTACAGAAACTTTATGTGCCCCCTCTTTTTTTGGGAGAGGTTATGTCAACAACGGTATGGGAGCTGCAGCCCAATTTTTGAAAGAAGAATTTCAACACGTTGGACTCGCACCAATTTCTGATGAATTTGGTTATTTTCAATCCTATTCCTACGATGTCAACAGTTTTCCTGGAGAAATGAGCGTTGTACATGGTGATCGAACCCTACTCCCAGGTATCCATTTTTTACCGGATGCCTCTTCGCCCAGTCTATCGCTCACAGCCAATTATGCGTTGATTGATTCCACAATTTTGATGGATAAAGAGTTGCTCAAAGACGCTGTAGAGAGTGTGTATTTAGGGGTGAAAAATTCATTTTTGATAGACGGAAAAGGATTCGAAGAAATGGAACACCAAGAATTAATTGGGTATGCATTCAATTTCACTTCTACCGCTCCCACATTTGTGACAACCGACCAAAAATTCACATGGTCAGTTGGGCGTAACCAACTTAAAAATCCATTGATCTTACTTCAGGACTCAATTTTCAAAAGGGGTTTACCGCTTGAAGTTAACATTGAAGCGCAATTCATTGAAAAGTTCCAAGCAAACAATGTTATTGGTTATCTACCTGGTAGAAAAAAATGCGCGAAAACCATCGTCTTTTGCGCGCATTATGATCATTTGGGTGGATTGGGAAAAAACACCTACATTCCTGGGGCAAATGACAACGCAAGTGGAACAGCCATGCTTATTACTCTTGCCGATTACTTCATAAAGAATCCCTCAGACTACAATATGCTTTTCATAGCGTTTTCAGGGGAGGAAGCAGGGCTTTTAGGTTCTGATTACTTCGTGGCCAATACCCCTATTGAATTAAAGAAAATTCGTTTTGTGCTAAATTTAGATATTATGGGGAGCGGTGAAGAAGGTATAACTGTTGTCAATGCCACGGAATACCCGAAAGAATTTGAATTGTTAACTGCTATTAATCAAGAACAAAGCTTACTAGCAAACGTCAAATCAAGAGGTGAGACTTCCAATTCTGACCATTATTTCTTTCATCAAAATGATGTGCCTTCTTTCTTTATTTACACCATGGGGGCCAATAAAAACTATCACGATGTATTTGATACGTATGACGCATTGTCGTTTGAAGCCTATAACAATGTCATGAAATTATTGCAGGAATTTATCGAGCGATTATAACTACCGTGCCCGAAAAACCTAAGAAATCATTTTTTCTACCTCTTTTTAACATATTTTTTGATATGCAAGCACAATATTGTGGACGTGGTACAGTTATTGAATAATAGTTAGTAGTTAGGTTTCATAAGTAGTAGTGTAGTAAGAGGAGAGGACGCCCGTTCTTTCCTCTTACTTGTTTTAGCCCATTGAACCAAAAAAGCTCAACAAAGAATACATTCTGGTACGAAACAAAAAAACCACAAATCAAAAAGAAATGTGGTTCACAATCACAAAAAAATGTGATCAATTTTCTTCTTCGTCAAATACTTTTTTAGGACGTAATTGCTCGAAAGCGCCTAACGTAATCCAAAATGGAACTGCAAATCCTAAAAGGAAGACCAATAACCAAAATGCCATTCCGCCTAATAAAAGAAAAAGAACTATTCCGAATATACTCATCTTATTATATTTTTGTCTCGTTAAACTTGATGGTGGTAAAAATAATAATTAAATCATAAAAACAAACAAATATGGATTACAGAATTGAAAAAGATACCATGGGAGAAGTTAACGTTCCAGCGAATAAATACTGGGGGGCACAAACGGAACGTTCTCGCAACAACTTTAAAATTGGTCCTGCAGGCTCTATGCCATTAGAAGTAGTCTACGGTTTTGCTTACCTTAAAAAGGCTGCAGCACATGCAAACTGTGAGCTCGGTGCATTAGAAGCTGGAAAACGTGATTTAATTTCTCAAGTCTGTGATGAAATTTTAGCAGGAAAACATGACGATCAATTTCCTTTAGTAATTTGGCAAACGGGTTCTGGAACACAATCCAACATGAACTGTAACGAGGTTATTGCGAACAGAGCGCACGTTATTGCTGGTAAAAAATTAGGTGAAGGAGATAAAACATTGCAACCAAACGATGACGTAAACAAATCGCAATCCTCAAATGATACGTTCCCAACTGGAATGCATATTGCGTGTTACAAATTGATTGTAGAAACAACAATTCCCGGAGTGGAGAGACTGCGCGAGGTTTTACAACAAAAATCAGAAGCATTTAAAGATTTAGTGAAAATCGGTCGTACCCACTTGATGGATGCTACACCGTTAACACTTGGACAAGAGTTTTCTGGATACGTTTCACAATTGAACCACGGATTAAAAGCGTTACGTAACACCTTACCTCATTTATCTGAGTTAGCGTTGGGTGGAACCGCTGTAGGTACAGGAATTAACACGCCAAAAGGGTATGATGTATTGGTAGCGAAGAAAATTGCTGAATTCACAGGGCTTCCTTTCATTACCGCAGAAAATAAATTCGAGGCATTAGCTGCACATGACGCTTTAGTAGAAACTCATGGGGCATTAAAACAATTGGCTGTTTCACTCAATAAGATTGCTAATGACATCCGTATGATGGCCTCCGGTCCACGTTCTGGAATTGGAGAGCTGATCATACCAGCAAACGAACCAGGGTCTTCGATCATGCCAGGTAAAGTAAACCCAACACAAAGTGAAGCCATGACTATGGTTTGTGCTCAAGTAATTGGAAATGATGTAGCTATTGCTGTTGGAGGCACACAAGGTCACTATGAATTGAATGTATTTAAACCAATGATGGCTGCGAACGTATTGCAATCTGCTCGTTTGATTGGAGATGCATGTGTTTCTTTTGCAGAAAACTGTGCTGAAGGCATCGAGCCAAACTATAAACGAATCGAAGAATTAGTGAATAATTCGTTGATGTTAGTTACGGCTTTAAATCCAAAAATTGGTTACTATAAAGCTGCTGAAATTGCTAACAATGCTCACGAGAAAGGGATTACACTTAAAGCTTCTGCTCTTGCTTTAGGTTATCTGAACGAGCAAGAATACGATGAATGGGTTGTTCCTTCCAAAATGATTGGGGAAATGAATTAATAATTTTTATTATGCCAATTCAACAATTTGCCCATACGGCAGTTGTTGAGTTGGTATATTATTTATCTCACTTAACCTTCAACCACTCATGAATCCCCACAACCGGGAATAGCATAAAGAAGTTATAAAAAATATCCTCCATAGGAATCGTAACGACTCGTGGTCCCATGATGTGATTTTCATTATACCACACAACGGGTTCGGGAGTTACAGCGCCAGTTAATACCCCATTCACAATAAGAAAGGGTATCATCGTAATGATAAATGAAATTACGAAATAGGGGTACCACTTGGGTGTCCAACCAAAGTAGATGATCCAGTTGAGTAATCCAGCGCCCAATAACGCGTAAAACGTATACCAATTTTGGCGAAAAACTAAGGCTAATGAAATGGCGGTGAGTGTGAAGACGAACGAAAATCCATAAGCCAATTGAGCGGGACGAAACTTTGGGAAATAGGCCTTCATAACCTCATAAATAAAGACACACGCGTAGGGAACAGTAAAAAAGAACAGACACTCTTCGATGGGTAAATTAATAATGGTTATACCTGATAAATAATCAGGGTTAAAACCCCAGATGCCGTTTTCTGTAAAATAGATATCCCAAGCAATAAATCCAGTACCAACAACTAAAATGGCAGGAAAAAGGGTCTTCCAATGGGTATAAAAATGTACTTTCTTATCAAAACTAAGTAAAAAAGGTCCAGTAAAACTGAGTACATTAATCCAAAGGTAGAGACTCATG
This sequence comes from Crocinitomicaceae bacterium, assembly GCA_029254025.1. Taxonomy (GTDB): domain Bacteria; phylum Bacteroidota; class Bacteroidia; order Flavobacteriales_D; family Crocinitomicaceae; genus JALQTG01. The sequence goes on from JAQWYK010000002.1 coordinate 153,004, forward strand.
ATTTTACTTGTTTCAATTGAAAGGATTTCCGTGCTTCTCGGTAGTATTTGAAGGGAACTATGAGCATCCCAAAACACTCCCCATATTCTTTTCCACGGTGTTTGTGGTGTACCTTATGCGCTTTGCGAATTGCCATGAAATACGGCCGATCAATGTCGCGCAACCATTTGAACCTTCGGTGAATATACACATCATGGAAAAGAAAATAAGCAAAACCATAGGTAGCAATTCCATACCCAATCCACACGGATAAATAGGCTTCATTCATCATTCCTAGCATAATACACAACCATGAAGGGATGGCATAAATTAGAAAAAATACATCATTGCGTTCAAAAAAACCTGGTTCTTCCACGTGGTGATCTTTATGAAACCGCCACATAAAACCGTGCATTACATACTTATGCATCGCCCATGCACTAAATTCCATCAATACAAATGTGATTACTAATACAAAAGGTCCCCACCAATACATGCTATACAATATTTAAAATCAAAAAAAACATAAACTGTATACAATACAGCGCAGTCGCAACTTTGTTTTTCTCGGCTAAATTTAATCCAAAATAAACGAATTGCAAAAGAAGAGCAACGCCAAACCAGCAGACAAAATTGAATAGTGGAATCACATCTCCTTCCCAAGTCCAATAATCACTTTCAACTGCCACTGGTTCAATTAATACATCCAGCAATAACATAAACAATGAAGCAACGACGGCTTGAAGGTACTTATTCATTTGAAAGCGTTGAGCAACGGAAGCGCTAATAATAACCAACACTCCCCAATTTATTCCAATAATGATCGGAACATCATAAAATTTCACCCCCAAACTCTGGCCATATGCATAATCCCCAAATAAATAGCCCGTGTGAACACCAATCAATTCGACGCCAACACCAACCACAAATGCGAAAAAGATAAACACATATAACCGGAGTGATTGGAGATTTCTGCCCATCAATAAGAGCACAAAAGAAAGTGCTAAGTTGAAAAAACTTAATGAAAGAAAATTGGAACGGTATTCTTCGATAGAAAGACCAACTACTCCAACGGTATAAAAAATAATGAGCAGCCCAATTAAAAGGACTTGTTTGTACCTAGAAACTTGCTCGCTTAACGCAGCTGCTTGTATCATGCTAACACTTTTTCAAGAGAACAACTCAAGGAGGTTATTGTTGCGTTTTCCAGGCATTATATCCGCCCTTCATATTCAGTACGTAGATGAATCCCAGCGCATCCATTTGAGTTAACGCTTGGCCACTTCTACCTCCTACTGCGCAGTAAACAACTACTTTCTTTCGCTCATCCATGGCCGCAAGTTTCTTCTGAAAATCAGCATCGTAATAATTCAGGTTAATAGCGCCCTTGAGGTGTCCTGCATTGTATTCTTCAGGAGTACGAACATCTAACATCACAAACTCGTGTTTTTTCAATTCTTCCTTGACGGCAGCAACACTAACTGTTTTAAGTACTTTCGGTGGTGTTTTTTGACCGAAAAAAGAGAATGAGATGGCAACTGCAAAAAATAAAACTGCGTATTTCATATCGTTTTGGTTTTGAACAAATTTACAAGTAATCGAGCAATAACTGTGCAAAAACTAGTCGTTCTTTATTTTCCACCAGTGGTTTTATCTGAAATAACATGGATCAACTCCTTTAACTGACGAGCAGTAGCTTCTCGAGTGTAAGACGCGTGTTCTGTTCGTATCTCTTTTTTGCCAGTTCGCGTTGAATAGCATTGTACACAAAACTCCGCAAATCGCTCCACTTCTTCCTCGGCTAAGACAATATTTCCTGCAAACTCATTCAAAATTTTTGCAGCATCGCTGTCCTGTTCCCCTACCAATGCGATGGGGTTTCCAGTAGCAATATACTCCATGAGCTTTCCGGTAATAATTCCTTTGGAATAACTGGAAACCGGAATAGATATCAATAGAAGGTCAGCTCCCTTAATCATTGCAATGGCTGCTTCATGGTCCACCACTCCTTCATAGACCACGTTGCAATTCGGTATTGCCTGTAATTGTTCCAAAATAACGGTGTCTATCCTACCCGCTAATCGTAATGACAGTGTTTTCCCGTCTGTTAGTCGTTGGGCAAATGCGGAAATCCCTTCTACAAACAACTGGTAAGCATGATGGCGACCCAAATATCCCACATATGCTATGGTGAAGTCAGCGTAGGTGTTTGCAGGATTACGTTGAAAAAGTTCATGATCATATCCATTGATAATCGTCGATACTTTCTTCGGATCAGTTGTTTTGGCCTGAACAAGTTCCGCTGTGTAGCCAGAAACACACAAGATGGCATCAGCGGCTTGGATGACCCCCTTCTCCATTTTCTCATCCTTTCTGATTGCCCAATTGGTTCGATACAAATCTTTATTGTAGAACACTTCCGTCCATGGATCTCTGAAATCTGCTATCCACGGTAGACCTGTACGTTTTTTTAACGCTTGTGCAATTAAATGGGTCGAATGTGGAGGCCCGGTGCTAATAATAAGGTCAATGGTTCCTTTATTAATTCTGTCAAGTGCAGCTGGATATGCATACCTCTTCCAATATTTGCGGGCATCGGGCAACACAATATTTCCGCGCACAAAAGCAGACATCTTCTGAAATAATGATTTTCCTTTTGTATCAACCGCTCCATAAGGAACTCCAGTTTGTCTGTTGCCAGTAGTCATTTTAGAGTAAAACTGAAGTGGCTCAAACGACTTCGTTCGAATGACTTCAATTCCTTCTACCTCTTTTTCTAGACTATCGTCCAAAGCTGGATATGTGGCATAAGCTGGGTCAACTGTTAAAATGACTGGCGTAATACCTAATCGCTTCAGGTACTTCGAAAAATATACCCATCGCTGCACGCCAGAACCACCGCTCGGGGGCCAATAATAGGTAATGATCAAGACCCTTATTTGCGCCATCTTAAAGTTTGCTTTTCACCCATTCGATTGCATCTTTAAGTCCATCTGGGTTTTTTCCACCTGCCGTAGCGAAAAATGGTTGACCACCACCTCCTCCTTGAATCAGATTGGAAGCCTCACGAATAAGATTACCCGCATGAATACCTTTCGACTTCGCAAGTTCTTCGTTTACAATGATGCTGAGGGTACACTTTCCATCCGCCTTTCCACCAATAACAGCTACCAAATTTTCTGTTTCACCTTTCAATTGAAACAACACATCTTTGATACCACCTCCATCTAATTCAACGATTTCACCTAAGAAATTCATCCCGTCCATCGCCGTGATTTTTGATTTCAATGCTTGCTTCACCCCCTGTGCTTTCAATTTCTCAAACGCTTCAATTTCTTTAGTTAAGGAGGCATTCTTCTCTTGTAAATCACGAATTGCTTTTGGTAAATCTTTCGGATTTTTAAGTAATCCTTTTACCTCATCTAATAGATTCAATTGTGCCGTGAGATAGTTCTCTGCGGTCACATTAGAAATCGCTTCAATACGTCTCACTCCAGCAGCCACAGCGGCCTCTGATGTAATTTTAAAAAGTCCAATTTCACCTGTACTTCCAACATGTGTCCCTCCGCACAACTCTACCGAATTCCCAAATTTAATGACCCGGACAACATCACCATATTTTTCTCCAAATAACGCCATCGCTCCCATTTCTTGCGCCTTCATCATTGGTACTGCGCGGTGCTCTTCTAATGGAGTATTCTTTCGAATCACAGCAGCCACCATTTGTTCTACGCGTTGCAATTCCTCGTCAGTTATTTTCGAAAAATGGGAAAAATCAAAACGTAGGTAAGAATCGTTCACTAACGATCCTTTTTGTTCGACGTGTGTTCCAAGCACCTCTCGCAAAGCATGGTGCAACAAATGTGTAGCGGAATGATTGTATGTCGTTAAGGCTCTTTTCTCAGTATTGACCTTAGCGTGAAATTTAGCGTTCAAATTGTTAGGCAGCTCTTTTGCTAGGTGAACAATTAGGTTATTTTCTTTCTTTGTATCGAAAATTATAACTTCCTCTTCGTCCGAAACTAATTTTCCAGCGTCTCCTACTTGACCTCCCCCCTCTGGATAAAAAGGTGTGTAATTGAATACGAGCTGAAAAAACTCCTTATTATTTTGAAGGACTTTTCGATACTTCACTATATGAACCTTAGCCTCTGTTTCGTCATACCCTATGAATTCCTCCTTGTCATCATCCTGAAGAATTACCCAGTCCTCTGTGGAAAGAGAAGTCGCTGCACGTGATCGCTCTTTTTGTTGGTTGAGTGCCGTATTAAAACCGGACTCATCTACATCCATGCCTTCCTCCCGCGCAATGAGAGCAGTAAGGTCAAATGGGAAGCCATATGTGTCATACAGCTCAAAAATATCCTCCCCCTTCAACAATTTCTGGCTATCCGCTTTTGCCGCATCTATAATTCCATCGATCCGTTTAATTCCTTGTTCTAGCGTTCTAAAAAAGCTCGCTTCTTCCTCGCGAACTACACTTTCAATCAACGTTCGTTGCTGCTTCAATTCTGGAAATGCACCTCCCATTTCTTCCACCAACACCTGACTCAAACCTGCTAAGAAAGGTTCTCTGAAATTAAGTACTTGGTAGCCATATCGAACTGCTCTTCTAAGGATCCTACGAATAACATACCCCGCTCCGTTGTTCGAAGGAAGTTGTCCATCGGCAATGGAAAAAGCAATTGCACGAATGTGATCACAAATTACGCGCAGGGCAATGTCAATCTTTTCCTCTTTACCGTATTGTACTTCAGCAATCTTAGCAATGTACTGAATGAGCGCTTGAAACAAATCCGTATCATAATTAGATTGCTTCCCTTGAAGTACCATAGCTAATCGTTCTAGGCCCATTCCTGTATCCACATGCGTATCTGGGAGCTTCTCCAAGGAACCATCTGATTTGCGATTATACTGCATAAACACCAAATTCCAGATTTCAATCACGTGCGGATGGTCTTCATTGACCAATGTTTTTCCATCAATTTTGGCGCGTTCTGCATCACTACGGATGTCAACATGAATTTCGGAACAAGGTCCACAAGGACCAACGTCCCCCATTTCCCAGAAATTATCTTTTTTATTCGCTAAAAGTATCCGCTCAGGAGCGATGTGCTTTTTCCAAATGTCTATAGAATCATCATCCCTTGGAACACCATCTGCCTCATCTCCCTCAAATACAGTCACGTATAAACGGCTCACATCTATTTTATAGACATCTGTTAAGATTTCCCAAGCCCAATCAATGGCTTCTTGTTTAAAGTATTCCCCAAACGACCAATTGCCGAGCATTTCGAACATGGTATGATGATAAGTATCCACGCCTACTTCCTCTAAGTCATTGTGCTTTCCAGAAACCCGTAAACACTTCTGTGAATTCGCAACACGCACTTCAGCGGCTTTTGAGTGGCCTAGGAAAAAATCCTTGAATTGATTCATTCCAGCATTGGTAAACATCAGTGTAGGGTCATTTTTAACCACCATCGGTGCTGATGGAACAATTTTATGTCCTTTGCTTTCAAAAAAGCTAAAATACTGCGCGCGGATTTCTTCTATTGTCATGAGGTATATTGGTCTATTAATCCTATTTGTAACCTGTTAAGCTATGTTAACAGACGTGCAAAGTTAGATTATTTACATAATTTTGCACAGATTTGAACCTAGAAATAAATGAGTAAAGGCAAATTTAGATATAATCCAAAAACACTTTCCTACGAGAAACTGGAAAGATCATGGGGTGAACGAATTCTTTTAGGCTTCATTTATATTGCCCCTACTCTCGTTCTGAGTATCATTTTTGGATTCATTATCGCTTACCGAATAGACTCTCCAAAAGAAAAGCGCCTTCGTGCCGAACTAGCTGAAGTAGAAACTGAGTTAGTTGAATGGCAAATGCGAATGGAACGCATCGATCGAATCACAGAAGATATCAAACGGAGGGACGAAGAATTGTATCGCTCCGCGCTGGGTGCGAAAGAATTTCCAAATGAACTACGAATGATGGGAATGGGCGGTAGCGATAAATACAAACACCTTGAGGGGAAATCTAACGCGGAACTTTTAATTACAACTGCTGAGAGATTGGACGAATTAGAGAGTAAACTGCATGCTCAAAGTATCAGCTTCAAGGAACTCATAAAATTGACAAAGGAACGGGAAAACCGTTTAGCCTCCCTGCCTGCTATTCAACCTGTACGAAACAGTGATTTGAAAAGAGTGGCTTCAGGTTATGGATGGCGAATAGACCCAGTCTATAAAACGCGAAAAATGCATTGGGGACTTGATTTTACGGCCGATGTAGGGACAGAAATTTATGCGACTGGCGATGGTGTGGTCGAGGAAGTGACCCAAAATGCCTGGGGTTATGGTAGAGAAATTGTTATTAATCACGGTTTCGGTTATAAAACAAGGTATGCTCATCTGAGCAAATTCATGGTAAAAGAAGGACAAAAAGTAACCCGTGGTGAAGTCATTGGGCTTGTTGGAAATAGTGGAAAATCAACGGGTCCTCATTTACATTATGAAGTAGAAAAGGACGGGCAAAAAGTAAATCCTATTGGCTATTTTCACTCCGACCTAACACCAGAACAATTTGAAGAAATTATTCGAATCAGCAAAAACGCATTTAAATCACTCGACTAGTTTCACCATTCTGCATCGTGCTAATTCTTCTTTTCAGTTCAATTCGTACTGCGAAAATGTTCTCCGAGCATAGATTGAGTAATAAATTTTTACTAATTTCATTTCCTAAACGGAGGGCATGGTTGACGAATCTACATTAACGAAAGTATATTATACCATTGGCGAGGTCGCCAAAATGTACGGGGTAAATGCATCACTCATTCGTTTTTGGTCCAATGAATTCAAACAAATCGACCCGAAAACCAAGAAAAATGGTACGCGACTTTATTCTCAAAAAGATATTGCCACGCTAAACAAAATTTATCACTTGGTGAAAATTAAGGGACATACGCTTGAAGGAGCACGCAAAGCGTTAAGAGGGTATGAAATTCCTACTGAGGAAACCACAACAAACACTGTGCACAACTCCAATAATCAGCTGGTTGTGATTGATAAATTAGAGTCAATTAAAGCACGCCTCATCGCGTTGAAAAATTAACCTCTTTACTTATTTCTTCACAAATGACTGCCCGTATTTCTTACCATCTGTTGTTTCCACGATAAAGAAGTACAACCCCTCTTCAAGGTGCGCCACATCAAATTCATTGGTATTCGTAGCGCCTTCCATAACAACTTGACCTAATTGAGATACAACGCAAATGCGCGTCATATTCAATACATCTAAATTTTCAGCATACAAGACTTCAGTCGTCGGATTTGGAAATAGGATCACTGATTTTCCATCTTCTTCTAATAAACTCAACTGGTTGGTTCCTTCCACCATAATTATAGATTCATTAATAGCTGGTGTTTGAATTACATCAATAATTCCTGAAGGCCATTTCACCAATACAGAATCAATTTCTGTTGCTTCACCAATTCCAAAATGAACATTCATCGTAGACATATGACGGAAACCAATTCCGGATTGAACATCTCGAATTTGTTTTCCCCAAGGCCCATAAAGCTCAACGCGTGCGCCAATACCTTGACTGTTACTTTGAATTCCTTGAAGATTCACTTTAATCCAGTTATTATCATTCCCATCATTAAAGTAAATCGTGCTTCCAGACTGCACATCTAGAAAACCATCATCGTTTAAATCACCTACTGCACCAACACCAAAAGGGTATACCGAAGGGCCGAACGTCAAATCTCCATTATTAAACATGATTTTATTTCCTCCTCCCATCACATCTGCATATCCATCGTTATCGAAATCAAATGAAATATGCTCTATGCTTAAGCTTTCATTCAAATCCCATCCTGAGCCAGCTGTGATGTCCTCAAAAGTTCCATCTCCGAGATTGCGCATGAACTTATGAGTACCGTCTGCAGTAGAACTTGCACCTACAAGTGCATCCATCAATCCATCGTTGTCGTAATCATTCCAGGCGGAAGACCAAGTTTGAACGGAGTCTGCCATATTTGAACCTATTGACACATCTGTAAACACACCATTTCCGTCATTCCTATGCAACTCGTTAATCTTTGCTGTAGTTTGACCTCCACGGCATTTGGCAATAAACAAATCTGGATCACCATCGTTGTCATAATCTACCCAAATTGAACCATAATTCCCACCATTTGGATGGTCACCCATACCTCCTTGGTTGTGTGACAAATTACCAAATCCATCATTGATGTAAAAAACATTTGGTTGTACATCATGACAAACAAAAGCATCTAAATGCCCATCATTATTGATATCAATAAAGTTACTGCGTTGAGAGAACACATATTCGTTACCAGACACCTCTTCAAAAGCCGTACCCGTTGCATTTGCACGCATGAAGGTCACTCCGCTTCCCCCGCCATACAAAATATCACTAAATCCATTTTTATCATAATCTGCAATCGCAATACTCCATGTAGGAAGAAAATCCGCAAGATCTGTGGCAATGGTTACAGGTGTAAAACCACCCGTGGCTTCCTGATAATGAATTTGAATTTCACCTTCTGATACAGTTACGATATCATCTAAAAAATCGCCATTCATGTCTGCAACGGCTAACTTATAAGCTCCTCCCATCGTAGGGATAAATTCAGGTGTAAATGTAAGACCTGGAACTGGAGGTGTTACCGGCGGTGTCTCTGTAAGTTCAAAATCAAATCCATTGCTGTCCCAGCGATTGTCAAAGGCAATGTAATAGGTCGTCCCCTGCTCTACCTGAAAAGAGGCCACGGACAAAAATCCGCTTCCTCCGTCGTCATCCCCAGCATGACATGAGAATGCTCCGCAAGACCCTGTGTATACATGAAAACGAGTATCTCTTCCTGTGTTTACGGGTAAATCTGTGGTTACTGTTAGGGTGTAATCTGCTGTTGGTGTGTAGGTATACCATTCGCCAGCCGTGGCCCCAGTCCCATTAGCGGCACAAATAAGGGCTGGAACCTCTGTTCCGTCAACAGCGCTAATCGTATGCAATCCTGCTGTAATAGGTAGCGCAGTAGCGCAGGTGTTTTGTGCAAATGCATTGAAGGATAAACCTGCTAATAATAACGTGTAAATTTTGTTCATAGTATAGGGTTTAGTTACAATCTGTTTTTGAGTTGATCCAGTCTTCGAGTAGTTGTACTCCTTCTTCGTGGACCAAAGTTCTTCCAAGTAAAGGCATTCGAGTGTTTTCATCCGTTGAATTCAACCTGAAATGCATAACTGATCGGTTAATATTACTGGGAGTTATAATATTTGTTAAAGCAGTATTAATGAATTCATCTGGCTCAACACACAATCCCATATTCTCTGGGTCGTCTGTTTCGGAAAAAGCAAGGCGAATCGGTCGATAATCACAATGTGAATCTAGACGATGACAATGCGCACAGTTAATGTCCAGATAAGAACGGATGCGCAAATCCAGTGCCTGTGTTGGATCGGAATAATCTACTGTACTAATAATTGTTGCAGGCAGCGAGTTTTCCAGGTAACCCACTTGGATAAGTTTTTGAAGTTGATTCATGCTTCCATCGGCATAGTTATAGTCCACGTTCAAGTTTTGAGGCTTTAAGCCTATTGGAATTGGAATGCTATTGCTCTTGTGGCAGATTAGGCACTCGACATCGGAAGGGATGCGGTAATTGGTAGATTTCTGAACGCCATTTTGAAGCCAAGCAATTTGCTGATAACTTCCGTCCATCTCTAAATAAGCTTCCGATTGGTCTTCGTTCCAGACGTATTCAGCAAATATCCATCCGCCGGACTTTTTGATCATCACGCGTGTTTCGAGTATACGAGTTGCACCATCAGGCAACATGTTTTCGTAATAAAAACTCTTTATCAAAGCAGTTCCAACAGGGAATTCGAGTAACTCACTGTCTGTAAAATAAGTCGCTTTAGCTCCAGCTGGCATCCAAACAAATCGTTTTTTTAACGCGTAGTCTGTAAACAATGAAGACGCTGGTGCATAGGGAATAACCCCTGAAGCAGGGTATTGATCTTTTAGTTCTCCATCAAAAAAACGGTATTCAGAAAGTGTGGCATAAGGCACTGCAGTCAAATCAACGGAAACCCCAGAAGGCATTGGAACTGGAGAAATTAATTCGTCTTTAGAGCACGAGGGAGTAACTAGCAACACCATTGTTGCAATAGAAAGTACGACTGCTTGAATAAATTTTGTTCGTTTCATAATCCCATTACAGAAGCAATTTACAGAAATTAATTGAATGTCCAATTGTTTCAGTTAAAAAGCGACGAAATGTGTGGTCAAAACTAGAGTGGAGACGTGTCAAATTATTATTTTCAACAGGCAGGAGAACATTCTTTCAATCATATTTACGATATTTAACCCCTCAAACAATTTGTCCAATTGACATCGACATTATGGAATTGAATCAAAAACTGGTAGAAAAGCGAAAAGACTCCCAATTAGGAGGGGGAGAAAAGCGGATTGCTGGACAACATAGTAAAGGAAAGCTTACTGCACGTGAACGCATTGAATTGTTATTGGACGAAAACTCCTTTCAAGAATTAGGAATGTTTGTTGAACATCGATCTACAAGTTTTGGGTTGGAGAATCAAAAAATTCCTGGTGACGGAGTAGTTACGGGATATGGAACCATTCATGGAAGACCTATTTACGTGTTCTCTCAAGATTTCACGGTTTTAGGCGGTTCACTTTCAGAAACCCATGCAGAGAAGATTTGCAAAATAATGGACCTAGCCATGAAGAATCAAACCCCTGTCATCGGTTTAAATGATTCTGGTGGTGCACGCATTCAAGAAGGTGTCGTTTCCCTAGCAGGATATGCTGATATTTTCTATCGGAACACCAAGGCCTCTGGGTTTATTCCTCAAATCAGTGTTGTTATGGGGCCGTGTGCTGGTGGTGCCGTTTACAGTCCCGCTCTAACGGACTTCATCTTTATGGTAGAGGACACGTCATATATGTTTGTAACTGGACCTAATGTTGTGAAAACGGTTACGCATGAGGAAGTAACCTCGGAAGACCTAGGAGGTGCTAAAGCACATGCTGAAAAGTCGGGAGTAAACCATTTCACTAGTCCTAATGACGTTACGGTACTCAAAGAAGTCCGTGATTTGTTGTCCTACTTACCGCAAAACTGCAATGCTCTAGCACCACATACTTCATCCTTCAGTTTTGACAAAAATAAACTCGATCGAATTGAAACAATTCTTCCAGAAAATGCGAATCTGCCTTATGACATTCGTGAAGTAATTGATTGTGTCATTGATGATAACTCATTTCGAGAAGTACATAAAGATTATGCCACAAACATTGTCGTTGGATTTGCACGTATAGAGGGAAGAACAGTTGGTGTTGTCGCCAATCAACCAATTTCACTAGCAGGTGTCCTCGATATTAATTCTTCTCGCAAAGGAGCCCGATTTGTTCGTTTCTGTGATGCATTCAACATTCCTTTGCTCACTTTCGAAGACGTCCCAGGATTTTTACCGGGTACGGATCAAGAATGGAACGGTATCATTGTACATGGAGCAAAATTACTCTATGCCTTCAGCGAAGCAACTGTTCCAAGAATCACAATCATTACACGCAAAGCATACGGAGGTGCTTTTGATGTAATGAATTCAAAAAACATCGGTGCAGACCTAAATTTCGCATGGCCTACGGCTGAAATTGCCGTAATGGGAGCAAAAGGTGCTGCAGAGATTATTTTTAAGCGTGAAATCGCTGAAGCAACAGACGCTGAGGCAAAATGGAAAGAAAAAGAACAGGAATATGCCGATCTCTTTGCGAATCCTTACCGTGCCGCCGAACGTGGTATCATCGATGATGTAATTCTTCCTTCAGAAACGCGTGCGAAAGTAATTGCAGCGTTTAAAATGTTGGAAAATAAACGTGAGGAGGTTCCCGCTAAGAAACATGGAAATATTCCACTGTAAGTAATTAGGTTAAAAAGGTTGAAGGTTCCAAGTTGTTTGGAATCTTGAAGCATACAACACTTTACGCCAAACTCTTTTAAAGATTACCTCTTAGCGTTTTTCTCGACCAAATATTTGGTAGGTAGGTATGAGGCTAAAAAGCCGAGTGCTGAGACTGCTAAAAGAATGAAAAAAGCATCGGACCAAGTTGTTTTCATTGGGAAGAATTCACCCCCTGAATTCGGCATTTCTAGTATCCCAAAATAAATTTGGGAAAAGGTAATCAAGTATCCCAACAATAAACCAATTGCAATTCCTCTTCCACTAATAAGAAGTCCTTCAAAAAAGAAAATTTGAAATACAGTCTTTTTTGTTGCTCCCATTGCGTACAAGGTTGAAATATCCTTTTTCTTTTCAACAAATAACATCGCCAATGAGGCTATCAGATTAAAAGAGGAGAGAATGAAAATAAAAATCAAAATAAAGAAAACAATTAGGCGCTCAGATTGACTAGTTTTAAAAATTAACTCATTCTGCTCAAAGTTCGTCTTAACCTCAAAGTCTTCTCCCAAGATCGCTTGAATCCGTTGTTTTAGCGATGGCAAATGTTCGCCTTCTCGTGCTGCTACGAATAATGCAGTTATATCGGTTTCATACTGCAGTAACTCATTCGCCAAGGCGTAGGGAATGACCACATATTGGTAGTTGACTTCTCGATTATAATTTACCCGACAAGCTGCCTCCACTACCCTAATGTTCAAGGGGTTTTTACCCGGTCTAATTTTTCCTTCTCTCAATGGTACATGGAATGTAACCAGTTCACGACTGAAGTCATTAGAGGGAATGTATCCATCCAACTTGTCCAACAAACCCGCGCCAAAAATAGCCAGCGGTACCTCCCCATCCGAAAGGGATAATTCGCCATCGATGAGGTGCTCCTCCATTTTCGCCATTTTCAAAAATGTAGAATCTACCCCCAACATTTTAGCATGTACCCACTTCTGTTCATGCTTGAGTATCACTACCTCTTCCAACGCTCGGGAAATATTCTGGACACCCGTTACCGATTCCAGTGCTTCTATATTAATAATGTCTTGATTGAAGGTTTTTGCTTTTGCCGAACGTATCGTGATATCGGGATCAAAATCGCTGTAAAGCTTTATGACCATGTCTTCAATCCCATTAAAGGCAGAGAGCAAGATGACGAGGGCTGCCGTAGAAATGGTTATACCAAAAACACTAATCATCGTGATTAGGTTAATGACATTTCTCGATTTTTTCGCTTTGAAATATCTTCGCGCTATGAAACGAGCGACATTCATAAATTAACTCTTTAACAACTCGTCGATTTTCTCAGCATAATCCAAGGAATCATCAATCCGAAACTCAATATTTGGAATCTTCTTCATGTTGCTCAAACGAGCACCTACATCCTTTTTAATTTTGCTTTTGTGCTGATTAATATTTTGAAGTACCTCCTCCTTTGTAGGTCCGGCAAAAATACTGAGGTAAATTCGTGCCATACTTAAATCAGGAGTAACCCGCACAATAGTTGGCGTTACCATAGCCCCTAAGCAGTATTCACGGGCATTCCGCTGAAGAACTTGCGCCACTACTTCCTGAATAACATTTTCTATTCTGTTTTGTCTAATACTCATAGGGACAAAGTTACGGAAAGTTATTCTTTGGACACGTCATCCCCTTGATATTAATACTTTCAATGGGAATGGAGTCTTGTGTATTACGCCAGAAAAAGCAACACATAACGGATTTAAATTTATCTTTGTTTCGATATGAAACAATTCCTAAGCATAGTTCACGCAACTTTCAGATACCGCTGGAGAGCATTGGCTACTATCCTATTTAACCTGTTATTTGTTGTATTCAACTTACTTTCGCTTGTTTTATTTGTGCCTTTTCTTCAAGTAATTTTTCCGACAGGAGAACAAGAACGGTTAACTGAACCCCTCTTAAAAGGTGAAGGTGTAGATGCTTATTTAGAATACTTAAAAAATCAATACAACTTTTTCATGCAAACGATGGTCGACAATGACCCAAAAGAAGCGCTCTTGTTTGTGTGCGTGTCAGTAGTCATTTCATTTTTCCTAAAAAACGTCTTTCGTTATATGGCCATCTACCAGTTATCTGAGCTTAGACTTGCTGTGGTGCGAGATTACCGAGATGAGCTCTTCAAAAAATCCATGCGTCTCCCTATGTCTTTTTTTACAGAAGAAAAGAAAGGCGATTTAATGGCGCGCATGAACAGTGACGTAATGGAAATTGATTTAGGAGTTGTTGCTGTTTTAGAGCTTCTTTTTAGAGATCCGATTTCTGTGATTATTACACTTTCTGTTCTGATTTATTGGAGTTTACCACTTACGCTTTTTTCCCTCATATTACTGCCGCTTTCAGCGTTTGTGATTTCTCGCATAGGAAAAAGTTTGAAGCGAACTGCCACAAAAGGTCAAGAACAAATGGGGGTTTTATATTCGTTTTTGGATGAATACTTAGGAGGAATTAGAATTGTAAAAGCCTTTAATGCGTCAAGCGATGCAATAAAGAAATTCGGAAAAATCAACTTACACCAACAGCAACTTCATACACGCACCTTAAGAAAAAGAGACCTTAGCTCTCCGTTGAATGAGTTCCTTGGGGCAATCGTAATGGTGATTATTGTTTGGTATGGAGGAAGTATGATTCTTGACAACGCCAGCGGAGACTTTCAAGGACAAGAATTTATTGGTTTTATCATCGTCTTTTCACAATTACTTGTTCCCATTCAAAATATCGCAAAAAACTCAGCCAACCTAAGTAAAGCTCGAGTTTCACAGGATCGTATCGAAGAGATTTTACATGCTGACGAGGTGATCACAGACCCGGCTCAACCATTAAAAATTTCCACGGTATTTGAACGTATCGTATTTGACAAAGTTTCTTTTGCCTACCGTAACGAACCCGTTCTTAATAATATTAGCTTTGAAATCGAACGAGGAAAGACTGTTGCATTAGTCGGTGAATCAGGAAGCGGAAAGTCCACTATTGCAGATTTATTACCTCGCTTTTATGATGTTACCCAAGGAACGATTCGATTTGACAATATCCCTGTAAAAGAAGTAAGACTCCACGACCTTCGAGAACACGTAGGAATAGTAAGTCAAGAGTCTATCTTATTCAATGATACTGTACTCAGTAATATCTCTTTTGGAATGGAAGGCGTTTCGGAAGATGAGGTTATTCAAGCTGCCAAGGTTGCAAATGCGCATTCATTTATTAGCCAACTCGAAAATGGTTATTACACCATAATTGGAGAACGAGGAAATAAGCTTTCTGGAGGACAAAAACAACGCTTAAGCATTGCTAGAGCAGTCTTGAAAAATCCAGCAATTATGATTCTAGATGAAGCCACCTCTGCACTGGATACAGAAAGTGAAAAATTAGTGCAAGATGCCCTGGAAAATCTAATGAAAAACAGAACCTCATTGGTTATTGCTCACCGTCTAAGCACCATCAAAAATGCCGACCTAATCTTGGTGTTGAGCAAGGGAGAAATTGTTGAACGAGGAACCCATGATGAACTATTTGAGCGGAAAGGAACCTACTATAAATTGTGTACCATGCAAGGAGTTTAATTGGAAATAACAATACTAAATCTAAGCAGCTATCGTTAATGTTTAAAATTACTAATATGAAAAAGATATTCCACTTATTTGTTATTGCCGCCTTATCTTTCGTTCAGTCGGCTACTGGCCAGGGCTCACCCGAAGAAGTTTTGGACTCAAAACCAACCTTCAAACATGCTTTAGGAATGCACGCCGGAGCTGTTACAGGTCTCGGGTTTTCGTATCGATATGCTCCCAAAAAATGGGGAATACAAGTAACAGGTATTCCGATCTTTAATGCTGGAAATATCTTTGCAAGTACCGCGGCTTCCGTTCAGTACAAATTCAAATCACACGATAAAGTTGATTTGTTTACATACGTAGGTGTTCACAATATTTATGAACGTTCTGAATATTATTATGGTTATTATGAACCCTTTGATGGCTATGATGCCGTATATACAAACAATACTCTCACAGCAGGATTTGGTGCCGGTCTAAATATTCATTTGTTAGAAGTGATTCAACTTAGCGTGCAAGCAGGATATGGTCTATATGACTTGTCCGGTTCTATTTCCACGAATCTTACTGGTGAAATTGGCGTCTATTATCGCTTTTAATCTTTAGGGGGTTATTCTAGATGTGAACATTCGTTAACAAATCTTACTTTTAATAAATTAGGCGCGAATATTGGCTCGATTATTAGCATATTTGTACTCTTAATTTATGGAATATTATGGATTTTTGGATAAAAGCTGCTCAATTAATACTTTCTCTCTCTATTCTTATTACCCTGCACGAGTTCGGACATTATTTTGCCGCGCGACTTTTTAAAATTCGAATTGAAAAGTTCTACCTTTTTTTTGATCCTTGGTTTGCCTTGTTAAAAAAGAAAATAGGTGATACAGAATGGGGAATTGGTTGGTTGCCCTTAGGTGGATATGTGAAGATTGCAGGGATGGTAGATGAATCCATGGATAAAGAGCAATTAGCCCAACCAGCTAAACCAGATGAATTTCGATCAAAACCAGCTTGGCAACGATTGATAGTTATGATAGGTGGAGTAACTGTCAATGTAATTGTGGGATTTTTTATTTATATACTTGTTGTTGCCGCTTGGGGAGAAACACGCATCGAAAACGACCAGCTCAATTATGGATTAGCCGTAAACAAAGAGCTTCGTGACTTAAACATTGGTCTGGAAGATGGTGATGTCATTACGCATGTGGAAGGAGAACCCGTTGAAAACGTACGCTTGGTAAACATTCAAATTTTTCTGCGTGAGGCACGAAAGTTAGAAGTATTGAAACCTTCTGGGGAGTCAAAAACAATCGTGCTAGCCGACACCATTAACGAATTCCTTTGGGAGAATGATGCAGTGATGGCTTTCGAA
The DNA here is from genome assembly GCA_029254025.1 of Crocinitomicaceae bacterium. Lineage (GTDB taxonomy): Bacteria > Bacteroidota > Bacteroidia > Flavobacteriales_D > Crocinitomicaceae > JALQTG01. The sequence continues at coordinate 169,937 of JAQWYK010000002.1, forward strand.
CCGAGGGTTCCAATAATCGTGGACACAATAATGCCCGATGCTGACGCTCTTAATAAAGGGTTAATGAAAGGCGATAGCATCGTATCTATTAATAGTCAATTTACACCATTTTTTCATAATCTTCAAGAGGTTCTTGTAGACCTCAAAGAAGAAAATAGTCCACTACTAATTGGTTTTTACAGGGATGGTTTGTTCCAAGAAATTGAAGTTGAAAAGGATACGGCCACAGGTTTAATCGGGTTTTTCAATAAACAACCAAGTTTCCTAGTGCCAAAAAGTGTATCCTATTCAATAGGAGAATCAATTGCGCGAGGCTTCGATAGAGCCAAATGGACTATGAAAGATTATATTGCTCAACTACCGTTAATCTTTACTTCGAAAGGCGCATCGAGTGTAGGAGGTTTTGGTGCGATAGGAAATCTTTTTCCCGCAACTTGGGACTGGGAAGTATTTTGGTTAAATACGGCGTTTATTTCATTGGTACTAGCCATAATGAATATTTTGCCGATACCAGCGCTAGATGGTGGGCATATCGTTTTTCTTATTTACGAAATGATTACTGGAAAAGAAGCTCCTCAAAAGGTCCTAGAATATGCACAGATCATAGGATTTGTAATATTACTTGGTTTATTGGTCTTTGCCAATGGAAACGACATTTACCGGGCATTCTTCAAATAACCATTGAACAGCAATTAAAGTATATTTATACGCAAATTTTACCGAAACCATAATTAACCATCCTTGAATAGCATTAATGTTGTAAATTTCGGTTATCAAAAATTAAATTATGAAATTATTATCCCTTTTAACAAGTTTCTTCCTTTTGTCTACTTTTGTTTCTGCTCAGATAACGGAAGCAAAAATTGTGTATGAAATGAACATGACCTCCAACAATCCTGAATTGGAAATGCAACTTTCTATGATGCAAGGATCTAAATTAGAATTGGTATTCACCGACAATAAGAGTAGACAAAACGTTTCTATGGGTGGATTTATGAGTACAACAACCATCTCAGACGCGGAAACAGGCGAAACGTTAACATTGATGGATGGTATGATGGGTAAAATCGCTATGAAAATGAACGTAAATGACGTAAATGAGGAGGAGGAACTAGAAGACGAATCTATTGAATTCGAATTCACAGATGAAACAAAAGAGATTCTCGGTTACACTTGCTATAAAGCAGTTTCTTTGGATGACGAGGGGAACGAGTCAACATTTTGGTATTCAAAAGAAATTCAAGCCCCAAAAACAGAAAGTCAATACATCCAAAATCAACTTCCCGGAATGCCTTTGGAATTTCAAATTATATCACAAGACGTAACGATGACGTTTTCCGCAACAGATTTTGCTTCGAAATTAAAAAAAGCAGATAAAAACTTCTCGATGGAAATCCCGGAGGGATACAATGAAATGACACCTGAAGAAATGCAAGGTGCATTCGGTCAATAACCTTTGATAATTTAAAGAAAAATGAAAAATATATTCCTTTTAAGCGCAATAAGTATTTGCTTCACTTCACTTGGACAGATCACTCAAGGTAGAGCTTCTTATGATTTAGTATTTTCTTCAGATGACCCGCAGACATCTGCTTATGTAAGTCAAATGGACGGTTCTACATTGGAAATCTATTTTTATGGGGACAAAACACGCTCTGAAATGTACATGGGTGAATTTATGACAACCATCAATATCATGGATAAAAACCAGGATACAACGCTCACATTGCTCGATGGAATGATGGGAAAGATAGCTATGAAAACTACAGAGGATGATATGGATGACGAGCAAAAACTTGCCATGTCAGAACGACAAGTAGAACTGGTAGAGGGTACCAAAGAAATTATGGGCTATACGTGTAAAAAAGCAATCATTGCAACAACAGATGGTAACGAATCTATTGTATGGTACACGCCTGAAATCGTTCCAAACTATCGTGAAGGACAATTTTTAATTGATGAAATCCCTGGATTACCATTAGAGATGACCTCTAAATGGGGAAACATGAGTATTACATGTGTAGCTTTTGAGTTCAATAAGAAATTGAAAAAAACTGAAAAGCTATTTGATACTTCAGTTCCGGACGGATTTACATTGCGTACTTCGGAAGAAATGAAACAAATGAGAAGAGGACGCTAGTCCTCTTTTTTTGCATATAAATGGGTGTATCATTTTAATGGACTTATCCAAGGACAGATATACGTCAATTATAAAGAAAAAAGCCGGTGAACTCGGGTTTTTCTATTGCGGAATTTCAAAAGCAGAGTTTCTAGAAGAACAAGCTCCTCTACTTGAAAAATGGTTATCCCTTGGGATGCACGGAAAAATGGAGTACATGGAGCGTAACTTTGACAAGCGTCTTGACCCAAGACTATTGGTTGATAGTGCAAAATCAGTTGTTTCGTTGCTCTTAAATTATCACAATCCTGAGAAACAATTAGATTCTGAAGCTCCAAAAATTTCACAATACGCATACGGAGAGGATTATCACTTCGTAATCAAAGACAAACTAAAAGAGCTAATGAAGTACATTCAATCAGAAATTGGAGAAGTGGGAGGTCGCGTATTTGTTGACTCAGCACCTGTTATGGATAAAGTATGGGCAGAAAAATCTGGATTGGGCTGGTTGGGTAAAAACACCAATCTGATTCACCCGAAAGAAGGTTCATTTTTCTTCATAGCAGAATTAATTCTAGATATAGAACTGACCCCTGATGGACCACTAAAAGACTACTGCGGGACATGTACGAAATGCATAGATGCTTGTCCAACAGATGCGCTCATTGAACCCTACAAGATTGATGCTAAAAAATGCATCTCATACCTAACGATTGAATTGAAGGAACAACTGATTCCATCGGAATTCAAAGGAAAAATGGAGAGTTGGATGTTTGGATGTGATATTTGTCAAGATGTTTGCCCATGGAATCGATTTTCCAAAAGGCACCAAGAATCGAGGTTTGAACCACATCCTTCGCTTCTAAATCTCCAGGCTTCCGACTGGACTGACTTAACGGAAGAAGTCTTTCTACAACTCTTTCAAAATAGTGCTATTAAACGGACTAAAATGACAGGACTAAAACGTAATATTCAGTTTATACAAAAATAAAATGTAACCAGCTGTATATCAATTGGTATATCAAATATCATGGGGGTTATTTGTCCCTTGATTTTTAGTTTTATCTCAGAATTTTGCAGTGATTAAAAAATAATATTACATTTAGCAGACTATTTGAAACCTTATATCATGAAAAAAACTACTCTTTTTGTGACATTTCTCATGTCCATTTTTTCGCTTACAACCCATTCCCAAATTCTTATTAATGCGGATGTAGACATTAATGGTTTTCGTCACAATCATAATTGCTTTGATGATGCGGCAGGAAATAACCCCGATCCGCGTTACAAAGTTTGGATTGGAAGAGATGGTGCAAATTTTGACCCAATGACTGCTGGTCCTGGCCTATATATCGGTGGTTGTTCTGAAACATACGGAGCAGATGATGTCACATGTTCTTCGTGGAATCCAGGGCTTATTGATGCTGCTCAATTTACAGCTGTCCAGATGAACCAAATTAACATTGACATGCAAAGCTGGGAAGAGGATGGTTGCGGTGGAGATTGTGATATGGAAACATGTGGATTTCCAACCTTTAACAGTGATGATGTGCGTTGTGGCCGATTAAGAATTGGCGATATTGATTTTTGGAATCAACCACCTTGTCAAAATAATTCATATTTCGGTGAATTTACGTTGGGATCATTTCTTTCTATGACAAATAGATGCAGTGATAACAATGGAGGAGGATATGGGATAGATGAATTAATAATTAATTGGGATTTTGCTTCGGATCCAATCATTACGGCACAACCTAGTCCTTCGGACCAAACTCTTTGTTCTGGAGACGTTACTGCGCTAACAGTAGAAGTGAACTCATGGAACGGATGGTCCTTAGCACAACAAGTACAATGGCAAATAAGTTCTTCCACTGATTGCTCCTCTGCAGTGGTGTGGACAGATATACCTGGTGCTAATAACCTTAGCTATCAACCTTCAGAAATAGCTGGGACAAGGTTATACAGATGTGTAATTTCAAGTCATTGTTCAGATATCACCTTGCAAAGAGTAATTAGTGATTGTATCAGAGTTACCTATCATCCATTTGCAGCTCCAATTGTTTCAAATGTTTGTGGATTGACTTCTGTTTCTAGTATCCCTGTTCAATTTTGTACGACCGAAACTCCATTGCCAGATGCTAGTGTTAATAATACCTCTTACACATGGAGTGTGACACCATCAACAAATGTTACTATTTCTAATCCGAATGGGGCTTGTACTGATATTACATTTGAAGATGAAGGTGCATACACTGTCACATTATCTTACGGTGATGTATGTTCAAATTTAGATGCAGAGGCAACTTGTGTAACTACTGTCACTCCAACAGCCTGTGACATGATCTATGTAGATGCAAGTCAAGGAGACAATACCAATCTTGGATATGTAGATGCACCCGTTGCTAATTTATGGCGTGCCATGCAACTAGTTGGTGGTTCTAGAACAAATATTAGAGTTGCAGGAGGAAATTATTTAGAGCCCAACATTATAATTATGCAGGATGATGTTTTAATAGATGGAGGATGGGTAAATAATAATGGTGAATGGACTAAATCAAGTGCGGCCAATACAAATTTCAACTTTTCTGGTGAAGAAGAAATTAATCCTGATATTGCTCATGTTTTGGGGATTAAGGCCGTTAATGTTAATGGTTGGGAACTTCAAGATATTAATGTAATAACTGTTAATGCCTCTGGACAAAGTACAAATGGATATGGTAAATCAAACTACGGTGTTTTCGCTTCAGGGTGTTCAGATTATTTTATAACCCGATGTGAAATTACAGCTGGTGATGCTTCCAATGGTTTGGGAGACCCATCTACCGGATTTGATTCTGCCTGGGATGGCTCTACAGAAGTATCTGGAAATACTGGAAATACTGGCGCAAACGGAGGTAGTACCTGCAATTTTAGTAATGATTCAGGTGGCTCTGGTGGCTCTGGTGGTTCTGGTGGTTCTGGTGGGAACAACGCTACTAACACAGGAGGAACGGCTTCAATTGGTGGTTCCGGTGGTAATGGAGCCAATGGCCCAAATGATGGCGGAAATTCAAGTGGAAATACTGGAGGTGCTGGATCTATTGGTGCTGGAGGGACCGGTGGTGCTGGAGGAACTGGTGGTGGCGGTGGCGCTTACGATACTGGAAGCAACGAAACTCCCTACGGAGGTGACGGAAGCACAGGTGCTACAGGAGGAAATGGTGCAAATGGTACTACTATTGCCGGTGGTGTATCTGTTGACGGATTTTATCAACCTTCCTATGGTACAAATGGTACGCCCGGAAGCGGAGGAGGCGGAGGCGGCGGAGGTGGATCCGGAGGGGTTGATTGCGGTGGATGCTGTGCTGCTGGTGGTGGTGGTTCCGGTGGATCAGGTGGTGGCGGAGGCGGTGGAGCCGGAGCTGGCGGTCTTGGAGGCGGTAGCTCTGTTGCCCTAGATATTTTTAATAATGGTACAAATACAGCGGTTATTGATACCAAACTTCTTTCTTCCAATGCTGGAACCGGTGGTACTGGCGGAAGTGGTGGTTCTGGTGGAAGCGGTGGCACTCAATCCTCTCTTGGAGCTGGTCATCCAGATGGAGATATGAACCGTGGTGGACGCGGTGGATCCGGAGGAGCTGGTGGTAATGGTGGTAACGGTGGAGATGGAGGAAGCGGTGTTTCAATCGCGATTGCCAGAAACGGATCGGGAGTCTCACCACTATACGCTGGTGGAACTTATGCCGAAAATGGTGCAAACTCTACCGGTGTTGCTAATGTTCCAAATCCAACTACTATTGTCATGGACCACAGCATAAATGGTAAAGGTTGTGTAAATTCACAAATTGATTTCAATAACTTCACTCCTGATGTGTGGACCTTAACCGGGTCAAATTTAATAAATGATGAAAATGTAAGTACTACTACAAATTCCTACACTAACTCATTTGTGTCGGTTTACTATGATAATAATGGTGTTTATGATATAGGTACAAATGGCTCTGTTTATGAAAATTGGGTAAGAATAATTGATGATACCAGACCGGCAGCTTCCAATTTTACAATTGTAAATAGTGTATGCTCAGGAAGTAATTTTACTATTTCCGCTGATGCATGGGGGACTGAAGTTGAATGGGAATGGGTGTTATTTGATACTGATGCAAACAACCCAATTTCCGTAGAAAATACCCAAACAGCAACCTTCACAGCTCCTGTGGTTGCATCCACTTCAGTTTTCAACATTAGATATCGTGTGCGGGAGGCTTGTTGCGGATGGAGTATCCCATATTATTCTACAGTAACAATTGAGGACGAATTTATCCCTCAAATAGATGTAATCGGATCAACTAATTTGTGTTCAGGACAATCTGTTGAGTTATCGGCAGCAACCGGAGATGCATTTCTCTGGAGTAATGGTTCTCCCAATCAATCAATTATAGTAAATACTTCTGGTACATACACCGTGCTCGTTCAAGATGCAAACGGATGTTCCGGTCTTTCTGACCCAATCAACGTGGTTGTGAATAGTAATCCTTCCCCTATTATTGATGTAACAGGCAATACAACCTTGTGCGATGGTGAAACAGTTGAACTTGGAACTCAATCTTATGACCAATATTCTTGGTCCAATGGAGAAATCACTCAAACAATAGTTACAGATTCCGCTGGGGCTTATTCTGTAACTGTAACAGACATCAATGGTTGTACAGGTCAATCTCCAATTGTTTACATAAATGAAGTGCAGTTTGAAGTTTTTGCCGATGGATCAACTCAATTATGCGCTGGCGATAGTTTAAATTTAGTGGCGTCTTCAGCCGACACTTATCAATGGACGCTAAATGGCTCGGATATAACAGGTGAGACGGACTCTTCTTTAGTGGTTACATCTCCCGGAACATATGCTATTATTGGACAAATTGGTGGTTGTACAATTACCTCAGATCCCTTCGAAGTGAATACCTTCAATCCGACGATATCATATAATTCTGGAGATACGATTGTTTGTCCAGGTAATGCCGTTATATTAACCTCATCCAATGGCGATGCATATCAATGGTATTTAGACGGTGTTCCATTGACTGGTGAAACAAATAATTCAGTCAGCACTGATATTCCAGGGGTTTACTATGTTATGGTAACTTCAGGGTCGTGTTCGGGAGAATCAAGTTCTATAACTTTAAGCTTATTCAACCCAAGCCTTTCTGCAGATGGTCCTACGGAAGCATGTGACAACCAAACTATTAATCTTGACGCACTAGGAGGCGCTTCGTATCAATGGACTTTCAATGGTAATTTAACAGGAAATAACTCCAATACAATTGATGCCAATCAAACAGGAACGTATACAGTAACCATATCTTCAAACAACGGTTGTTCAGAAGATGAATCGATTGAGATTTTCATTTATGATACGATTGTTGTTACTAGTTCAATAATGAATGAAACCTGTGCGGAAAATGATGGTTCCATCAATTTATCAACATCTGGAGGAACTGGCAATTATTCGTACAATTGGCAGCATACTTCAGAAAACTCGTCATCTCTGGTTAATTTATCTACTGGAGCATATAGTGTTTCTGTGATTGATGACTCTGGTTGTAGTGCAAATCTTTCTTTAACGATTGGAGATGATTGTATCGCTGATTGTGGCGAGGTTTATATCCCTACAATTTTTACCCCGAATGATGACTCAAATCATGACCTATTATGTACATACGGTAATTGTATCGCCTCTCTTAACCTTCAGATTTTCGATAGATGGGGTAATAAAATGTTCGAAACAAATGATTTCGAAGAATGTTGGGATGGTACAAATAATGGAAAAGAATTGAACTCCGGAGTGTTCATTTATAAAGCTGTAATCACATTAGAGAATGGAGAAGAGCTTATTAAATCCGGAAATATAACGCTTGTAAAATAATATTGAAAAGATAAATATGATGAAGAATCTCAATTACATAGGCGCTTCAATAGCTCTGATATCCTTAACACAGCTGTTCACTTTTGCTCAGGATGTACATTTTTCCAGCATGGATTATTCTCCACTTACCTTAAACCCTGGATTAGCAGGAGCGCAGCACGAGGTGAATGCTACCTTAAACTACAGGAGTCAATGGAACTCCATTAGTACACCGTTTACAACTATTGCGGCAGGAGCTGATATGCGCATTAAAGCAGGTAATTTTTCAAAAAATGGAATATTCGCAGCAGGGATTAACCTTTACAACGATAGGGCAGGTAATAATTCTATTAGTACGAATAACGTAGGGTTGTCCCTCGCTTATCACTTGAAAATAAATCAAAACAGCACGATTGGACTGGGCCTTCAAGCAGGATTTATCCAACGAACATTAGACGCTTCCACTGGTATGTGGAGTAGCCAATACAATGGCATTGCCTACGATCCTTCAATTTCAAGTGGGGAAACCTTTGGCAACCCTTCTTTCGCCAGATTTGATGTTGGAGCGGGTGTGGTGTATTCCTTGGGGACCAACGAGCGAAACATGCGTGCCAACGATGGTATGAGACTTAATGCCGGATATGCTGTGTATCATATAAATCGACCTTCTTACTCGTTTTTCAATAGCGAAGATGATCCGTTATACATGCGTCATGCAGCGTTTGTTAATGCATCCTTTGGGATTAGTAATACAACGATGTTTATTGATCCAGGAGTGTACTTCCAATTACAAGGGCCAAGTATTGAAATCTTAATTGGGGCCGACTATAAAGTAATGCTTTCCGATGGTTCCAAGATGACTGGAAACATTAAAAATTCTTCTGTCGCATTGGGTGTTTTCTATAGAAATAGTGATGCGGTTGTACCAAGGGTAATATATACGTATTCAGATTTTGCGCTTGGAATGTCCTACGATTTCAATATTTCTGGACTTTCTCAAGTCACACGTGCACGAGGAGGCGTGGAATTTTTCTTTCGATGGGCGATGGACGGCTCCTTTGGAAAAACAAAATCAAGAATTTAGTCCTAGCTGATATAACAATTCATAAAAAAAGGGAGCGTTTGCTCCCTTTTTTTATTAGTTAAAAACTGATTTAATGACTGTTGGATAAAGATGTCCAAATTCAATGACGCACAATTCTTTGAAGGAGCGCAATTCTTCCGAGTCCTTAATCCAACGAACAGACTTTTTCAATTCTTTTTGAAAAAGGTACTGATCAAAACTTACTTTGATAAGAATTTTTTTACTTAATTCCACCATCGTTTTTTGTTTTTAGTTTTCTCGAATATACGGAATCTCGATTAATTCGTGTTCTCAAAAGATGTTAAAAAACAATGACTGTGTGTTTCGGTTACCAAATTGAACATGTAAAGGCGATAGATTTCGTTGATTTTTGTAAATTCGACAAAACTTCTCCTGTGAAACAGCACTATTTAGTTCTCCTATTCTCTATCCTTTTAACTACTGTAATTTTTGGACAACAAGAAGAGCAATACGATGAGTTAGTTAATTTGATAAAAAAAGGATCTTACGCAGACTCCTCAGATGTTTTCAAGTACGGGAATATGGCGATCAAAATAGCCGATGAATTAAAGAGTCCTTCGAAAAAAGCACAAATCTTCCAGTACTTTGCGAATTACCACTTTTATTCGGGTCGTATGGACCTTGCGCGAAACTTTTACGATACATCTAACCTTATTGCCCTTGCTGTAGCTGACTCCATGCTATACATCTCAAACGAAGTGAGAAAAACATTTATTCAATCAGTTCAAGACCCCTACAACGCTGAAACGCGCTTTAAGGAACTTGCTGAAATAGCCCTGAATAAACAATACATGGTCAGCTTAGTAGAATGTTACAACGGGATAGGAATTATCTATGAAGACCGTCAAGATATGCCTGTAGCTTTGACTTACTACCTACAAGGTTTAAGTGCAGCTGAAAAGACACAAGATCCTCGACTCATTGGAATGCTGTACAACAACATAGGACTCACTAAAGTCCAATTGAAACAGTTCGATGATGCCCTTACCGATTTTAAAAAGGGGCTGAAATATGCCGAAAAATCAGATGATATTCGACTTCCATTCAACCTTGAAAATAATATTGGACTTATCTATAACGACAAAAAAGACTACGACAAAGCTATTAAGCATTATCAAAATACGTTAAAACGTGCAAAGGAGCTAGGGTTTCCGTCTTATATATCCGTATCCTTCGTGAATCTGAGTAACTCTCTAAATCAAAAAGGAGAACATGAATTATCCATTCAATACGCGGATTCAGCACTCACGATTATGAAAGAAATAAAGGATACGCGAAATATTCCGAAAACCTATTTTTTAAAGGCAACAGCACTTTTAGACCTCAACAACCCAATAAAAGCACTAGAATTTGTTCAAAAAGGGCTAGACGTTTCTGAAGAAGAGCAATTCCTAGAGAACAGCGTGGGAGGCTATCGATTGAAAGCAAGAATACTTGAAAACATGGAGCGATTTGAAGAAGCTTATACTGCCTTTAAGTATTTCCATGAGCTCAATGATAGTCTATATGATTTGAGTAACAGCGAAAAGTTTCAAGAGCTTCAAATGGCGTATAACAAAGAAAGAAGTGAAGCCGAAATTCAGCAAAAAAGTTCAAAAATTAGTATGTTGGAAAAAGAAGGAGAATTAAAAAAGACTCGCATGTTTATCCTCCTTTTTTCGCTAATTTTTGTGCTCGTAGTAGGCGTAGGAGGAATGTATTTACGCTACGTAAGAATTACTCGTAAACATCAACGCGAATTCACTCAAAAATTAATCACAAGCGTTGATCAAGAACGTTCGCGGATCTCACGTGATTTGCACGATGACATTGGACAATCCTTATCTGTCATAAAATCTAAAGTCAACCTCTTCGAAAAAGGTCAACTCGACAACCTTGAAGGTATTGATCAAGAAATAGGGCAGCTAATCGACCAAACTAGATCGATTTCTCACAGTTTACACCCCTCCTATCTTGAAAAGATTGGGTTAAAGCGCTCCATTGTTTCTTTACTCGACAAAATCGAGAAAAACACCCATTTGATTACGAGCTCAGAAATCGACAATAGCATTGATTTATTAGACCTAAATACCCAAACCCAACTTTACCGCATTACGCAAGAAACCATCAATAATTCCTTAAAACATGCGCACGCAAAATCAATTCGCGTACTGATAAAACCAGCTGGTAACCAGTGGGTATATTCCTACCAAGACAACGGAAATGGTTTCGAAATCAATGAAGACGACCATCATGGAATCGGCATGCAGACAATCAAAGAAAGAGCATTAAAAATAGGCGGGCGAGCTCAATTTCAAAGTCAAAAAGGGAAAGGATTCAAATTGACAATAACATTCTGATTTTTTTGATTAAATTGCACCATGCACTTTGTAATTGCCGATGATCACCCTATATTCCGTGGAGGATTAATCTCCTTGCTTAAAACTGATTTTCCGGATGTTACCATTCACGAGTTTTCAGATGGACAATCTGTGGAAAATTACATTTTGACAGAAGAACCTGCATTGGCCATACTAGATATTGATATGCCAGAAAAAAATGGATTGGACGTTTGTCTCCATGTGAATCAAAGCAGCTCCACACGCGTAATTATTCTGACCATGTATAATGATGCAGAAATGCTTCGCAAAGCAAAAGCAAATGGAGCTTGTGGCTACCTTGTAAAAGATAATACTTCCGACGAATTATCCGTGTGCATCAAAACTATTCTAAACGGAGAAAAATACATCGCGAAATCGCTTCAAAACTCCAAATTACTCCAAGAAATAGAACGGAAATACGATGAAATTCATTTAAAATTGAGTAGCTTAAGTCAAACAGAGCTCAAAACACTCAAATTAGTCAGTCAGAAATATGCTAGTAAAGAAATTGCCGAGCTCCTCTTTGTTTCCCCTAAATCAGTTGAAAACTACCGCTCTCGTATTTGTAAAAAACTCATGCTTGATGCAAGAAATAATAGTCTGCTCATTTGGGTATTAGATCATAAAGAAATCATAGAGGATTACGAAGAACAAGAAAACTAGGTTTGTTGTTAAATATTTAACTTTTACTGGTTTGAGGGGGTAGCCCTCTATTTAGGCTGACGCTATTGCCTTAGTTTTGTACTTGATTTACGCAATCAATACTACCAAAATGAAAAAAATACTACTTGTAACAACCATTTTTATTGGAATTGGCTGGAATGCTTTTTCACAAACAACAACCTCTTTCAGAAAGGATTATAATGTTTCCCTGTTTGATTTTCCGATTAATTCATTAGAAGGCCTTACACCAAACACTTATGTTTTTGCGGGGTTTCATGCATTTAATTCCACGATAACAGCTGTTGATAATGTGGGTGTAACAACTTGGTCAAAGCGCTTTTCAAGCGGTATATCATTGTCCATTGGAGACGTAAAAAAAGACCCCGCACTGAACCGCTATTACGTGTGTGGTGGAGTCGACTCTGGACCAGCGTTTTTACTGTTTTTAGATGCCAGTGGTAACCTTATTTCGGGAAGAAACTTTTCCATTGCACAAGCGACAGGAGCAAGTTTTAACCGTGTTATAAAAACATCCGATGGTGGGTATCTATGTGTAGGTACAGTGACAGGATATGATCCTGACGGTGGCGGCCCAGAAGTTCAGTTTAGTTCGGTTACTCACAACCCTCCAGAATGCTCAAGTTCCGCTACAGAGTCCATCCAATCTCCTCTTGTGGTAAAATTTGACGCAAGTGGAAATCATGTTTGGCACAATGTTTTTCGTTATTATTTCGGTTCAGCAATACCTGCGAATAGAATATATAACGACGCTAGTTTTGTCGATGTAGTGGAAATTAGTGATGGCTATTTAGCCGTAGGAAGCTACGATGTGAATAATGTTTTCTCAGCGTACGACACCGATAATAGCGGAAACTCTTGTGGAGATGATAGAACCCCTAGAGATGCAATGATCGCGAAGTTTTCACTTGCGGGAGCAATAGAGTATCACAGGCAAATTGACACGCCCTCCAACTCAACAACTCAATCTAGTAAAGGCTTTGCTTCTGCTGCTATTACCTCTGCTGGTCTCCCCCTTTTCTCTGCTGAGGATGGAACAGGACGACCCATGGTGTTAATGCGCTTTGCTGGATCAGGAGGTTTTGCCAATCCTACATGGATTCAAAAATATGGTGCTAGCAATTTTTTCGGAGCTTATAACCCTTTTCAACCCGGAAGATTCTTTGAAACCAACGATGGTAATTACGCCATTTGGGGGTTTCATATAGACGCGTTTGCGTTTCAATGGTATAACGTTCTTATGAAAATTAATACTAGTGGAGGCTCTATTTGGTCCCGCCAATATAATAATGGATTGGCTGCAATATTTCCGCACGGAGAACAAACTTCTGATGATGGATATGTAGGATTATCGTACGATTTTTCAGGTGCTGGTCATAATTTGCACCTTATGAAGACGGATGTCGATGGTAGGACTTCGACAGACTGTCCTGAAACGAATGTGACGGTATCATCTAATACACCTTCTTACACTTGGGGAACCCCAATTTTCAACACTTGGAATGCAAATACAGTAACGAATGGGACTTTCACGCCGACCGTAGCTAACATTACGCCAACAGAGTCTACTCAATGTCTGACTGTTGTTACAGCATGTACACCTCCTCCGATAGCGGATAATGTTACCGCAACTCCTAACCCAATTTGCGCAGGGCAATCAACTACAATTGATGCAACTGGCCCTGGAGTTGGTGTTTCGTATACTGTTTACGATTCTGCCACCGCAGGAAACAACCTAGGTACTGTGCCATTTGTAGTTTCGCCTGGATCTACAACAACGTATTATATTGAAACTGTAAATGATTCAGATCCTAATTGTGTAAGCACAACAAGGGTTCCAATTGTCATTACTGTAAACCCCTCACCAACGGCGAATCCTGCTAGTAATTCCCCGCTTTGTGTAGGGAATACACTCAATTTAACTACAGATGCTGTGGTTGGAGCAACTTATGATTGGACAGGACCAAACGGTTTTTCTTCTTCTGATCAAAACCCAACTATTTCAAACGTTACATTGGCAGCTGGCGGCACCTATTCACTAACCGTAACAGCGGGTGGATGTTCCACAGGGCCAGTCACAACAAGTGTAGTTGTAAATGATACCCCAACAGCTACTGCTGGGATAAATAATGCAACAATTTGCGCAGGACAGGATATTGAACTTACAGGTAATTTAGTGTCTGGTGGAACCTATTCATGGACAGGTCCGAATGGCTTTAGTTCAACTGATCAAAACCCTACAATTTCGGCTGCAACCGTTGCAGCTTCTGGAACATATGAGTTGGTTACATCGATTGGTTCATGTAGCTCTGGCATATCCCAAGTTATTGTGACCGTAAATGAAACCCCTACTGCTACCGCTGGAGCAAGCTCAACAGCGCTATGTGAAGGGGATAATATAGAATTAACCGCTGGCACAGTTCCAGGTGCGACCTACTCATGGAGTGGTCCAAATGGGTTCTCTTCTACTGATCAAAACCCAACTATTTCAGGCGCTGTAATAGCTGATGCCGGGACATATTCTTTGACTGTAACTTTAGGAAGTTGTTCATCTACAAACACTGCTGATGTGGTTATCAATGTTTCAACAACTCCAACTGCAATTGCAGGAGCAATAAGTAATGATATTTGTGAAGGAGGAACAATAGAGCTTACCGCAAATACTATTGGTGGAGCTACATACGCTTGGTCAGGACCAAATGGGTTTACTTCATCTGATCAAAACCCAACTATTCCTGGTGCAACGGCAACCGCCGCAGGTACGTACACATTGATTATCTCTATTGGATCATGTACTTCGAACAACACTGCTGAAGTTACGATCACGGTAAATACATCACCAACCGCTACTGCTGGGGCAACCAACACAACGATTTGTGAAGGGGAGGATATTGAGTTAACTGGTAACACAGTTGTTGGAGCTACATATGCTTGGTCTGGACCGAATGGATTTTCATCTACCGATCAAAACCCTACACTAACAAATGCAACAAGCGCAAATGCAGGAACCTACTCGTTGGTAATTACATCAGGTAGTTGCTCTTCAACGAATACAGCAGACGTAATTATCACCGTGAATCCTTCGCCAACAGCAACTGCGGGCGCAGTGGATACGGAAATTTGTGTAGGAGATGATATTGAATTAACAGCTGCTGCTGTTGGAGGAGCAACCCATGCATGGTCTGGGCCTAACGGATACAGTTCTTCTGACCAAAATCCAACTATTACTAATGCAACTGTAGCCGAATCAGGAGTGTATTCATTAGTCACTACCATCGGTACGTGTTCTTCCAGTAATACTGCCGAAGTCACAATAACCGTAAACCCACTGCCTGCAGCAACCGCGTCAAGTAACAGTGTTGTTTGCGTGGGCGACGATCTTATTCTCTCCGCAACGGGGGGAACCAACTACTCTTGGACTGGACCTAATGGTTTTACTGGAGCAACAAATAATGAAACAGTTACGAATACCACAGCGGCAAACGCAGGAACGTATGAGGTAACAGTAACAGACGGCAATGGATGTGTCAATACAGCCCAAACGAATGTAACAATTGGAGAATTACCATCACTTTCTATATCGGGAACAGACATCTCATGTTTCGGGGAAACAGATGGGGAGGCTGAAGTAATTGCAACAGGAAATAGCCCATTTACCTATAGCTGGTCGCCCAGCGGAGGGTCAAGTTCGACAGCTACTGGTCTGGCCGCAAATAATTATGATGTCGTGGTTACAGATAATAATGGATGCTCTAATACTGCTAGCATTACCATAAATGAGCCCGCAGAATTAACTGTTACTACTTCATCGACCAATTCTTCTTGTACAGTGGATGATGGTACGGCATCAGTAGTTGCTTCAGGAGGAACAGGCGCGTATTCGTACAGCTGGACCTCAGGAGGGAACTCTAGCGTTGAAACCGGAATTGGAGCTGGAATTTATACAGTAACCATTACAGATGCAAATGGATGTACAACTCAGGAGAACGTTACTGTAGGCTCAGTGAACGGCCCTACTCTTACCTTAATTTCAAGCCAAGATATTAGTTGTTTTGGGGCGAACGATGGAAGCGCTGAAGTAGAAGCGTCAGCAGGAACCCCAGGATATACCTACTCTTGGACTCCATCCGGAGGATCATCCAGCACTGCTTCAGGTTTATCTGGAGGAACTTATACCGCCACAGTAACAGATGCAGCAGGTTGTACTGCTGCCGTGCAGGTAGACATCGTTGAGCCAGCAGCACTTGTGGTTTCTGGTACAGCAAATGATGCTAATTGTGGATTGAATGACGGAAACATTACTGCAGCCGTGACTGGAGGAACTGGAAGTTACACCCATACATGGACACCAAATGCAGGAAATACAGCTGCGTTATCTGGACTATCCGGTGGAACTTATGCCCTTACTGTAGAAGATGGTAATGGTTGTTCTGCAAGTACCTCATTTACTGTCGGCGTAACTGGTTCTATCGCAATTGATGTTGTTCCAGACATTACAACAATTAACGCTGGTGAAAGTGCTGATTTAGAAGTAATCATAGGTGGAGGAGTTACTGGAGCTGACGTGAACTGGTCACCGACAAATGGACTAAGTTGTTCGACATGTACAAATCCTACTGCGAGTCCATCATCCACAACGACCTACTACGTTACAGTGTCTACAGCAGACGGATGCTCGTCGACAGATTCAGTGACAGTGTTCGTGAATCAACCTTGTGGGGATGTATTTGTACCTACTATTTTTTCGCCAAATAGTGACGGAAATAATGATTTACTTTGTGTTTATGGAGGATGTATCGAAACAATCAACTTCACTATTTACAGTCGTTGGGGAGAAAAAGTGTTTGAGACTATGGATCCAACAGAGTGCTGGGATGGAAACTATAAGGGGAAACCTATGAACAGCGAAGTGTTTGTTTATAAATTAATTATTAAATTAGCGGGTCAGGAAGATGAACTCATTGAATCTGGGAACATCACCTTGGTAAGATAATATTGAAGTATACACTATGAAAAAGACTACTATTATACTCGGAATCACGGGGTTGATTGCTCTAGGCGCGCACGCTCAGGATATTCACTTCTCGAATATGGAATACTCACCAATGACATTAAATCCAGCGTTAGCGGGAGCTAATAATGATTTGCAAGTCATCAGTAATTACCGTACTCAATGGAATGCTGTGCCAACAGCAGCTCCGTTTAATACAATTGCGCTCTCTGGTGACATGCGATTAAATTCGAAAAAACCTAACAAAAGTGGCCACTTAGCATTAGGGTTGAACTTGTTCAATGATCGTGCAGGTGTCAATCGAATCTCGACCAATAACGTAGGATTATCAATTGCTTACCATTTACTCGTTGGGGAAAACAGCACTGTAGGTTTAGGTCTTCAGTCAGGGTTTGGTCAGCGTACACTAGATGCTACAGATGGAATGTGGGGAAGTCAATACAATGGACTCACCTATGATGCATCGTTGCCAAGTGGAGAGAATCTAGGTTCTCCATCGTTTTCTTTCCTGGATGCAGGAGCTGGATTCGTCTATACCTACGGAACAAAAGAAACACGTATGCGTTCTAATGATGGAGTAAAAGTAAACGCTGGTTATGCTGTATTCCACGTAAATCGTCCTAACTTCTCGTTTACTGGAGGAGATGATAATTTATATATGCGTCACTCCTTCTTTGCCAACGCAAAGATTGGTATCGGAAGCACTACAATGAACATTGAGCCAGGTATCTACACACAAATCCAAGGACCCTCCACTGAAATTTTGATGGGAGCTGATTATCGCGTAATCCTTAAAGAGGGGTCTAAAGTAACGGGGAATATCCAACGTACCTCAGTTGCATTAGGTGTTTACTATAGAAATAGGGATGCTGTTGTGTCTCGTATTCTCTTCAACTATGCTGGATTTGGTGTTGGTTTTGCCTATGATTTCAACGTTTCTAGCTTAACGGAAGTTACAAACGCTCGAGGTGGAGCTGAATTTTTCTTGGGTTGGACTATGGATAATCCATTCTCAGCTTCTAAAGCTAGAATATAATGACCTGCCCACTATGAAAATGTACTCTTTCATGCTCTTGCTGCTCTGTTCAATAACGGTTGCGGCCCAAAACCAATTTGAAACAAATTACTCCTTTATAGAAAATAAAGGTCAGTTCAATGGAAGAAATTGGAATACCTCTGACCCAGTTCTTTTTGGGTGCAATCACAATTCATTTTACGTTTTTCTGTCGAAAAATGGTATGACCTATCGCTTTGATAAAATGATAAAAAATCCAAAGCGAAAAGAACTACCTGAAGCACTACCAAAAAGAGTTAATATTAGTGAACTGGTAAAAACCCAATGGCTTAATTCCAATGAAAATGTGGAAATTATTTCTTCAGACAAAGTAAGCCCATATTACTCATTTGCTATAAATGGTGCGGATGGCAATGTTCAAAATGTAAACCATGTTCATGGTTTCCAAACCATAACCTATAAAAATCTATACGACAACATCGACGTTATCTATACTATTCATCCAGAAGGGGGTATTAAATATAATGTTGTGTTACATCCTGGATCGGATCCTTCCGTTCTTCAACTGAAATATGAATCAGCTCACACCAATACGCTGAATGAAAACGTTAATATTCAACTCAGTGATAAAGGTCAAGTACATATTACCACTTCGTTAGGTGAGGTAATTGAGCATGCACCTGTTTCATTTTATGCAGATGACCAATCGAAGCAGGTTAACTCATCATACCTACTCAAAAACAATGTCCTTTCATTTGAATTAGGGGAATACGATACTTCAAGAGTATTAATTATTGATCCATGGATTATTTCCCCCAATTTCACAACCTCTTCGGCAGTTTGGGAAGTTGAAACAGATGCTGCAGGAAACGTATATTCAATTGGTGGGGAAGACCCTATGGAACTTAAAAAATACAATGCTGCTGGTGCTCTTCAATGGACATATACAACTCCATGGGACTCCAGTAATGTGTGGTTAGGAACGTTGGCAACTGATTTAAATGGGAATAGTTATGTCACTTCTGGAGTTACTGCAAATATGCATAAGATAGATAACAACGGGAATTTTGTTTGGGCTACCGCTCCCCCAGGAAATTTGAGCTTCAACTCAGAATGGTGGTCAATTACTTTTAATTGTGACCAATCGAAGCTGATTGTCGGGGGTACATGGGTGGATGGGATTCTGTCCTTTGATTTCTATGCTGGAATTTTTGAAATCGACGTGGCTACTGGAAATGTTATTTCAGACCAAACGGTAGATTTTACAAATATCGGCGGAATCGCGATTCCGCCTCCAACCCCTGTTGAAGTGCGCTCGATATCTTCGTCCAAAAATGCAAAATACATTTTCCTCACACATGAAGAGGTTGGAGCGATTAATGACAACCTAGCCCTCTGTTCAAACAACGAACCTATATTTCAAGTTCCAAACCAACAAGAATTGGCCTATAAATGCGAAAACTATTTACCACAAACCCAAAATGGGGGAGGTCTAAAGGCCCTTATCGCGAATGATAATTTCTTTTATACGCACAGTGGCAACCAAATTCGACAATGGGATTTGAACACTGGAGCACTTCTTAATACCGTTGCTCTTCCAGGAGGAGCGAGTAACACAGTATTTGGTCAAACTGTTGTCAGTTGTAGCGGATTGGACGTAGATGACTGCGGAAATGTTTATGCAGGGTCAACGAACCAAGTTGTGAAATGTGATCCTAACCTGAACGTATTGTCTTCTGCACCAACCGTATTTGCGGTCTACGATGTAGATGTTAATTCAAACGGAGAGGTTATTGCGTGTGGAGCACAACAAAATAACTCGGCCACGAATAGAAATGGCCGTATCGAATCAGTAGCCCTAACTGCTTGCAACCAATTTGCCATCGTATGTTGTGATGCGAATTTTTGTAATGATAGCCCTTTTTGTGATACAGATGCCCCTTTCACAATAACGTCAGCTAGCCCAGGGGGAACTTGGAGTGGGACTGGTGTAAATGCTTCAGGGGTGTTTGATCCTTCAATTGCAGGGATTGGAAATCATGATATTACTTATACATTGCCGTGTGGAACGGAAACATTAACATTTGTAGTTGAAGCATGCAATGTACTCAATGTTTGTCAAGAAGCAAATGGAGACTTCACTGTCCTAAATGGAACTGGAACGATAACTTGGGAGGAAGAAGGATCGGTATCTACGCCTATTACGAATCAATCAGAGTGCGAAAACTGCGGATATACTTGGTTTGGTTTCTCCTGTTTGGATGGATTTACAACTGTTACCAATTGTAATACTGCAGGTTGGGTACAGTTTGCAACCGGTACAACGGTTACACCAACTGGAAACTACCCAATCCAAGTTACGGATGGAGCCGGAACAAGCCTAATCATAAATACAATTGGAGATGTGCCCGCTTGCGGAGCAAATCCATGTACAAATTTAACGCTCAACATAACATCTGAAAATGATATCTCATGTAATGGTGCCAATGATGGATCAGCAACAGTTTCTGCAACCGGTGGAAATGGTTCATATACCTACACTTGGACACCAGGAGCACTCAACGGATCAAGCCAATCGAATCTTGCCCCTGGATCATATACAGTAAATGCAATAGATACAGATGGTTGTGCAGGAAGTATTTTAGTAGAAATCACTGAGCCTAGTGCAATAGTAGCTTCTGGCACTGCAACACCAGCAACATGTGGAAATAATGATGGAGAAATCACTCTTACAGTAAATGGTGGAACCCCTTCTTATTCTTTTACATGGTCCAATGGTGCAACTAGTCAAAATATCACCGGGTTAGCGCCAGGAGCATATTCTGTGACAGTAACTGACCAAAGTGGATGTACAACTACTGCGAACGACATCGTAGACGCACTTAATGGTCCAACAATTTCTATTGACAATAGCAATGACGTGTCTTGTAATGGTCTCGCGGATGGCTCTGCATCAGTTTCTGCAACTGGTGGTTCCGGAGGATATAGCTACAACTGGATACCTGGAAATTTAACCGGTGCTTCACAATCTAGCTTATCTGCTGGTAGCTTCGATGTAACGGTAACAGATTCAGATGGCTGTCCATCCACCTTAACTATAATTATTGATGAACCAGCATCCATTGATTTAACCACTTCGTCAACGCCATCTTCCTGTTCAGTGGATGATGGTTCAGCTTCTGTTTCTGCAACTGGGGGAACAGGAGGCTTTACGTATACTTGGTCTCCTGTTGCAGGTTCGACCGCCACGCTGAGTAATATTGGTGCTGGATCTTATATAGTAACTGTTACTGATGCAAGCGGCTGTAATGAACAAGCAACAGTAAACGTTAGCTCGGTAAACGGCCCAGTTGTAACGCTAGACAACTCTGTAGATGCTTCATGCAACGGGGAAGCTGATGGTTCTGCAACAGTTGTTGTAAATGGAGGTACACCAGGATATACATACAGCTGGACTTCAGGAGGAACTAGCACAACCGAGTCAAATATGACAGCAGGTTTATATACGGTAACTGTCACTGATAATGCGGGTTGTATTAGTTTCCTAGATATCTCAATTAGCGAACCTGCTCCTATTGATATTAATGGAGTAACTGTCAATGAAACGTGCGCAGGAAACGACGGAAGTATCGCAATAACCGTGACAGGAGGTAATGGAGGCTATACTTATGTTTGGATGCCTTCTGGAAGTGAAGCAACTGCAACAGGATTGTCAGCAGGAAATTACACGGTAGATGTCACCGACGCTAACGGATGTACCACTCAATCGATTTTTACACTTGGGCTTGATAATTCAATTCTCGTGGAAATCGTTCCAGACGCTCCAGTCATTGCCAACGGAGGACAAGTTACCTTGAATGTAACAACCACTCCTCCTGCGTCAAATCCAACTTATTCATGGTCGCCTACAATTGGCTTAAGTTGCACTGATTGCGTATCGCCAATAGCTTCTCCTTCAGCTACTACCACCTATATTGTTTCAGTAACGGACGGAAATGGTTGTTCTGGAAGTGACACAGTTACTGTGCTGGTAGATCAACCATGCGGAGTTGCGACTGTTCCAACCATCTTCTCTCCCAATGGAGATTTGAATAATGATAAGCTATGCGTCCTTGGAAACTGTATTGCCGAATTCGAATTAAGCATTTATAATCGTTGGGGAGAACGTGTTTTCGAGTCCACTAGTCAGAACAATTGTTGGGATGGTACCCACCGCGACAAACCTATTAATACTGGTACATTTGTTTACAAACTTCGTGTTGTTGATACCGATGGCAACGAAACAATTGAATCCGGAAATATAACTCTGGTTAGATAATTGCTATTATATTTGAATTTATAAATATCTTTTCATGAAGAAATTTTCATTCCTTATTGCATTTGTTTTTGTCGCAACGACTGTTGCTGCGCAATCAAACAAACTCATCATTGCTGAACGCGATACGTTGCGCATAGAAATAGAACGTCTGGGTAACGAAATAAATAGCCCGTTCAATGATTACGCACCTGTAATTACCGCTGACGGTGGTTACATGTATTTTACTTCACGTAGACCCTACACAGAAAAAGAAAAGAAAAAAAACCGCGAATCGATGGAACGAATTTATGAGGCCATCTGGGATGAAGCGGAAAAAAAATGGCAAATCGCTGAACCTTTACCTTCTGATGTGAACCTCGATGGAAGAAACATCTC
Source organism: Crocinitomicaceae bacterium (assembly GCA_029254025.1). Lineage (GTDB taxonomy): Bacteria > Bacteroidota > Bacteroidia > Flavobacteriales_D > Crocinitomicaceae > JALQTG01. The sequence continues at coordinate 192,802 of JAQWYK010000002.1, forward strand.
GAACGTGGCGATCTCAAATGATGGGCAAAGATTATTAATCTACCAAGATGATAAATTCGGAAATGGTGATATTTTCGAAGCTTATTTAAGTGGAACAACGTGGTCAGCACCCTTAAGTCTTGGTAAAGAAATCAATTCTGATGCACATGAGTCCTCTGCTAGTATTTCTCCGGACGGTAAAACTATCTATTTTGTAAGTGAGCGCAAAGAAGGAGGTACAGGTGGTAGAGACATATGGAAAGCTACAAAGAATTCTGATGGCGTTTGGGGATCAGCAGAAAACCTTGGGGAAACTATTAATACCAAGGAAGATGAAGAAGGAGTCTTCATTCATCCTGACGGTCGAACTTTGTATTTTTCTTCAAAGGGTCATGGATCATTGGGAGGATATGATATTTTTAAATCTGAACTCAAAGATGGAAAATGGTCAAAACCAAAAAGTTTAGGTGAACCAATTAATACTGTTGAAAATGACTTGTTCTTTGTACTAGCTGCCAATGGTAGAAAAGGTTATTATGCGACAGGACGAAATGGAGGGGTCATAGATATTTATGAAATTCGTTTTACACCAATTATAAAAGACGACAACGAATCAGTTAGCACTGGTCCGCAATTAACCGTATTCAAAGGGGTCATTAAAGATTGTGATACCGGAAAGCCTATTTCCGCATCAATTGAAGTAACGGATAATCAGAAAAACGAAGTGATTGCATCCTATAATTCAAACAGTCAAACTGGAAAATACCTCATTTCACTTCCTTCGGGTAAAAATTATGGGATTAACATCAATGCTGAAGGATATCTATTTTCTTCACAGAGCTTCGATTTAACTAGCGATTCACTTTCAGTATACAATGAAGTTGTAAAAGATGTATGCCTTAATAAAATTGAGGTTGGAACAAAGGTTGTTTTGAAAAACATTTTCTTCGACTTTAACAAATCTTCATTACGTTCTGAATCGATTGCTGAATTAAACCGTTTGAAACGTATTTTGGATGATAATCCTTCCATGAAAATTGAGATTGGAGGACATACCGATAGCAAAGGGTCCGCCGAATACAACAAAAAATTATCCAACGATAGAGCGCAATCTGTTGTAAACTATTTGATTGATAACGGAATAAACGCATCGCGACTCACCTATAAAGGTTATGGTAAGGACCAACCCGTTGCTACTAATGAAACGGAAGAAGGAAGACAGGAAAATAGACGTGTAGAGTTCAAAGTAATAAGTAAATAAAGTGATTTGAAACATTTTTTCTCGAAAATCGTAGTAAATCAATGCAGACAAAGATATTTTCGCTTTCACTAATCTTTTTCACACTAATAAGTTGTGGTAAATATCCAGAGGGTCCTGCTTTATCTCTTCGCAGTAAGGAAAAGCGTCTATGTCAAGAATGGAATCTAACGGGGGTACTAGAGTCTAATGGAGTTTACGATGACTACAATCTTGAAATGCACTTCAATGCTGATGGTTCATTCACTAAATATTATTGGAATCTATACGACTCACTTATTACATATACAGGTGCCTGGAGTTGGGCGGAAGAGAAAGAGGCAATAACCCTGGACTTTTCAGGAGCTGTAAATGGTGGCGAACAGTTTCCATTTGGTCCAGGCAATAGGACATTTATCATTAAAAAGTTGAAGTATACCGAGTTCGTGATAATGGACAAGTCCTACGAGACTGATTTTACATTTTTACAGCTCAATTGATTTTTTTCTTTCCAACTGTAGTTGGTGTCTAGAGCCAATCTATGCTGGACAAGTTAATTTGGGGACAAAGTAACCCTATATATCCCTTTTAATCTGAATCGTTTCCCAAATATATAGTGCGCTCCAATTTTTGTCAAGGACTTCTTAATCGAGGCTAGCGTATCATTAAATCGAACCTGTCCAGCAATAGAACCAGAAAACTTTTTAGATAATTTGAATCCGACTTCACCACCTGTCCACAATTCAAGGTCGGAAGGTCGTTGACCAGAAGAAAATTGCGAAAACAGAACTAATAACACTACTAAAATGAGATGCTTCATGACGGTATGACGCAAGAACGACTAAATTAGTTGGAATCATAAAAACAAAGTATTAACCTAATATAATGTAGCGATTTAATTCTATTAACAAAAGAGGTAGAAATATTTTATAAGAAATTATTAACTAGTTAATTACATACCATTTGTTAATAACTCCTCTGACACATATTCATGCCGTCGTTGATATCTTTTTACCTTAAAGCCAAATAAGAAACTATGCCGAAAAAGAAAAAAATCTTCGTGTTAGATACTTCAGTTCTTTTACACGATCACAGTGCAATCATGAATTTCGAACGTCACGATGTATCAATTCCTATTACTGTGTTAGAAGAATTGGACAAGTTTAAAGTGGGTAATGACACAAAGAACTTCTCAGCGAGAGAGGTTATTCGGTTTATTGATAAGATTTCCGGAATAAGTTCTTTGCAAGAATGGATCCCGCTTGGTAAAGGAAAAGGACGTTTTCATGTTGCACTGAACAAGTCAACGGGAGAATACAACGCCGAAAAAGTATATGCGGAAGGAAAAAATGATCATAAAATCATTAATGCTGCGTTATACTTGCAAGAAAACAATGCAGATATACAAGTTATTCTGGTAACTAAAGATATTAATTTAAGAATCAAGGCAAAGGCATTGGGACTCGCCGCGGAAGATTATGAAACTGGGAAAGTAGATAATCAAACACTCAACAAAAATAGCTTAATCTCAGTAGACAATATCGACTCCGAAGTAATTCGAGATATATTTAACAAAGGACGAGTTGATGAAAATGGTGTCTTAGGTACACATAAAATAGCAAATGGATATTATATCTTAAAAAATGGAAAATCTTCATCACTCGCATACTACAATCCTTTTTTAGACATTATTGAACGCGTTGAAAAGAATTATACGTACGGTATTAAACCCAAAAACGCAGAGCAGGCATTTGCCATCAATGCATTGATGAATCCTGAAATCAAATTAGTTGTTCTACAAGGTGTTGCAGGTACAGGTAAAACATTGTTGGCTCTTGCCTCGGCTTTAGAACAACATACTTCCTTTCAACAAATCATTCTTGCACGACCAATTATTCCATTATCGAACAGAGATATTGGATTTCTACCAGGTGATGCCAATGATAAAATTTCACCTTATATGGAACCGCTATGGGATAACTTAAAGTATATCCTTAACCAATTTGGCGAGAACGAAAAGAAACACAAGACAATTCTTGAAATGCAAGAACAAGGTAAAATTATGATTACTCCATTGGCGTTCATTCGAGGAAGAAGTCTTTCAAATATCATATTTATCGTAGATGAAGCTCAAAACCTCACACCACATGAGGTCAAAACCATTATCACACGAGCAGGCGAAGGGACTAAAATTATTTTTACAGGAGATGTACACCAAATAGATACTCCCTATTTGGATGAGAACTCAAATGGCCTGGCATACTTAATTGACCGAGTTAAAGGACAAAAACTTTTCGCACACGTAAAGCTTGAAAAAGGTGAACGTTCAGAACTGGCAAATTTGGCGAATGAACTTTTATAATACAATGAGGGTCGTCCTTTTTGGACAGCCCTCATTGAGTAACGCTCAATCATTATGACTAATTTTCTTTTCTACGAAGAATATACCGAATTTCATTCTCATCTGTCTCAGTTCGTGCTGGGATCACATAATTGGATACATACTCCCACCCATTAGCTTCCATAAAGTTAAGACCATCAATCATTGAATTGAAAGCCACTTTTGTTCCATCTGTAGACCGAGTTGCCTGAGAAGTAAACAACTTTAGCGGTTGTCCGTAATCAACAATAATTTTGATTTTTCCAAACCCTATCTTGTTTCTCCCAACAAGTTCAACATACTTTACATTTTCCAATTCGTTGATGTATGCGTCATCTACAATAACTTGAGAAAAAGATTGGGATGCACCCAATAATAAAAAGACAACAAGTAATTTTTTCATAACACTAGTTTAAATAATTTATTCCTACTTCACAAAGAGCGGACCATTTTCGATACGCACGTGAATATTCATTAATAAATCATTAGGCGTTGATTCATAACACGATAGTTTGAGCTGTATTTCACAACGTAAGTTCCATTTGAAAAAGTGGATGCATCAATAAAATAATTGTGTGCACCAATTTCAAAATCTCCGTCATGAATTAATTTTACCAAACGCCCTGAGCCATCAAATAGTTCAATTTTCCCCTGCTCTCCCGCCATTCCATCAAATGGAACAACTGTAATAGCGTTGGCCGGATTTGGATAAATTAAAAGCGCAGACAACTCTGTTTCTTCCAGACTCGTAGTTCCATTATCGAAAACAGTAAATTTCCAATATCCATCTGGAGCAGGCATTGGACGGTTACCCGTCTTTCCAGAGTTTGCCGTTGCTTGCACATAATAATAAATATCTACCTCGCCTTGCTGAGCAGGTATAAGTCCTTGCCAATCTTCACCTCCAATATTCGTCATAGCAACTTGCTGATAGGAACCAGCCTGACCAATTTTATAGAACAGATTCGCGCTTTGGATATCAGACCTGTGACTGATATATGCATTCACAACATAGTCGTTCAGATTGTCATAAGTATCTTCCAGGCGCTGATGAGAAATAATTAAAGGGTCTTGAACACCTATGGAGTGAGTAATACAGTGAATGGCCCCTCCAGCAGCGATCAGTTGCTCTCCTGATGCCGCATCCACATTAATTCCAACAATATTATATCCTGGCATGGCATCCTCCAAGATTCGTCGGGCAATGGTGTCCCATTCTTCTCGATAAAAAGGAACCAATACAGTATTATTGATGAACACCTGATTGGCGTAAGTACGATAATACCCATTATTATCTGGATACAAACCTCCAGTCGAAGGAGGCGAAGGTATACGAATCACTCTGTAAGGCGTTCCAAAAGAAGACATATAATTACTCAAAACATACTGCAAATTCGCTTCTATTTGAGGTCCATCAGCTACACCTTGCGGATATTCACTCACTAGCAAAGTCTCTTCATCCAACAGTTTCATATGCATATCAATATGATGGATATCATCGTATGGCAAAACCGTCATTTTAATATACTCATCAATCCCCATGAAGTCTTGATAAATTTGATCGATATCCGCATTTGTTTTAGGTGTAACCCCAAAACCATTACCAGCTGCATTCTCCTCTAAAATCAACTCAGACGAAAAAGCAGTACCTAATCCATCACCCATATAATTCCCACCTGTTGCAACAACATCTGAAGGTGGAGCAGTCATTTGATAAAGCGGAATACCCAGATGATTGGCATGCGCTTCGGGAGAAGTGTCATCGTCAGGTCGTGGACGGTTATAAATCCAATCCACTAAAATCAAGGAGTCATTCCAGTCTTTATAAACAGGATTTGCAGCATAATCTCTAATCCACACGGAATTCACATTACGCTGAATAACCTCAATACTATCCATAGAAATTCCGGCATTAGCTAGTGTGGCCATCATCGTGTTGTAATTCGTTGGACGCACTATCATCAATACTTTACACTCCTGAACAGCTGCCTCAATAATCGACGTAATGGTATTGGCGTAATTACTCACCCAAGCAACCAACAGATAATCCGTTTCTTCCCATTCTGCCATCAAACGAAGATTACCTTGAGGGGGAGTTGTGTTAGCACGATTACCTTGTGTTGAAAAGGCGTACGTGGATAGTTGTTCTTTTTCCGCTTTTGTTAACCCCTTCGGTAAAGGAGATTCCAGTTGTTGCGAAAACAAAGTACCTCCGAAAAATAAAAGGAAGCCTAATACAATGTTTTTCATAGTTTTATAGTTTCTGTAAATATAGGTTTAATCCTTAAAAACTCCAATCGTAGGTATCCAAATCAATAAGACAATTCTTCAATAACTCTATACTTACTTGAATATCGTCTTTATTGGCCATCTCAATCACTTGATGCAAATGACGTGTGGGAATTGAAATAGCTCCAGCAATAGAACCGCCTTCAGTCATGCGTTGAATTCCGGCGGTATCCGTGCCTCCTGCAGTTAAGATCTCAGGCTGCCACTTGATCCCATGCTTATCCGCTGTTTTTTTCATATAATCCACCATTCGATAATCACAAATAGTAGATGCATCCATAATTTTAATTGCCGCACCTTCTCCAAGTGAGGTGATTTTTTCATGTGCAGGAGCTCCCGGCAGGTCATAAGCAATGGTCGTATCCAATCCAAAACCAAAATCAGGATTAATGCGCATAGCGGAAACATTTGCACCTCGAATCCCAACCTCCTCTTGAACTGTGAAAACTCCATACACGTCATATGGCACTTCTTTGTCTTTTAGATCGCGCAACGCTTCAATTAGAATAAATACAGCTAGTCGATTGTCCAATGACTTACTGTTAACACAATTACCCATTTCAATAAAGGAACGCTCACGAGTAATTGGATCTCCAATTTTAACGAGCGCCTCTACTTCTTCTTTTGATAGCCCTGTATCAATAAAGAAGTCAGTTGTTTTGGCTACTTTGTTACGCTCATCAGGTGTCATCACATGGATTGGCTTGGCTGCCATTACCCCGATTACATCCTTTTTCCCATGAATAATCACTCGCTGAGCAGTTAATGTTTTTGGATCAAATCCGCCGAGTGTATGAAAACGGATAAATCCCTTTTCATCAATATGAGTAACAATAAAACCAATCTCATCCATATGAGCTCCAACCATCACTCGCTTCTTTGCCTTTCCCTTTTTAATTGCGTATACATTACCCATATTGTCTAGTTCGATACTATCCACATATGGTGTGACTTCTTGGATAATTAATTCTCTGATTTTTTTCTCGTAACCTGGTGCCCCTGGCGCTTGACAAATTTTGTTCAATAGTTCTATTCGCATAATTTCTACCCTTTTGTTTCCCTTCAAATATAGGTGGACTTTTTAATTTCTCCGGTATGGTAAGAAACTTTTACGAATCAAATCTATTAACTGTCGCCTCGAAATTCTAAATTTGTCCTATGAAAATTCTTGTCATCAGATTCAGTTCCATCGGCGATATCGTGTTGACAAGTCCCGTTATACGCTGTATCAAGCAGCAACTTCCTTCGAGTGAGTTACATTATGTAACGAAGGTTGCGTATTCTTCTATTCTAGAATCTAACCCGTTTGTCGACAAAATTCATGTTTTAAATGGGAATACGTCGTTCTTAATTCAAGAATTGCGTGCCGAACAATTCGATGTTGTAATCGACCTTCACAAAAACATAAGGACTGCCCGCATAAAAAGAGCTCTTGGTGCAAAATCTTATGCCTTTCCTAAGCTTAATCTAGAAAAGTGGTTGTTGGTCAATTTCAAGCGAAAAGCTATGCCTAATTTACATGTCGTAGATCGGTATTTTGAAGCGGTGAAGTCTTTAAATGTAACCAACGACCAACAAGGAACCGATTTTTTCATTCCTGAAGAAAGTATTTTAGACGTTTCAGCTGACTTCGGTTTAAGCCAATATGTCGCCGTGGCTATCGGGGCGCAGTTTGCAACAAAACGATTACCTGAGCATAAATTAGTAGAAATATTATCTGGGCTAACACAACCGATTATTCTACTGGGAGGAAAGGAAGATAGAGCAGCGGGAGAAAGTATAAAAAGCCATTTAACAGAAAAAAACGTTTTCAATTTGTGCGGAGAGTTGAGTATTGCCCAAAGTGCATCTATGGTGAAACAATCTACAGCAATTCTCACCCATGATACTGGACTCATGCATATAGCAAGTGCTTTTAATACCCCAATAATCTCGGTTTGGGGGAATACAGTTCCTGAATTGGGGATGTATGCCTATCGTCCTCAGCAATCAAACACTATTCGTGTCCACCAAGTAGAAGGATTGAACTGTCGACCATGTTCTAAAATTGGTCATCAGAAATGTCCAAAAGGCCATTTTAAATGCATGGAGGAACAGAATAGTGCAGAAATCACTCAATCTATTGAGGAGTATTTGACCTAGTTATTTGTTTCTATTGACAATGGTGCTACTCGCCTGGGCAGTTGGCATCACAATTAAATCAGCGATATTTACATGATTCGGACGGGAAATCACAAAATAAATGATATCCGCTATGTCTTCCGCTTGCAATGCGTCAAATCCCTGATACACTTTTGAAGCGCGCTCAGTATCCCCTTTAAACCGCACTTCACTAAAGGCCGTTTCTACCATTCCCGGATTAACCGCTCCAACTCGAATTCCGTATTGATTTAAATCCATGCGCATGCCTTGATTGAGTGCGTCTACGGCATGCTTACTAGCACAATAGACATTTCCATTCGGATAGACTTCTTTTCCGGCAGTCGAGCCAATATTTATGATATGTCCGCTCTTTTGCTCAATCATTTTCGAAATAATCGGTTTGGAAACATTTAACAACCCTTTTACATTGATATCCAGCATAGCCTCCCAATCTTCGGAGCTTCCCGATTGAATAGGGTCTAATCCATGCGCATTACCTGCGTTATTAATCAATACATCAATCTTCGAAAACTCAGGTGGAAGTAACTCTATTTCGGATTCAACTTTCAATTTATCGCGCACATCGAAACATAGGGTGTATACATCGGTATGAGCAGATAGCTCAACCTTTAGTTTGTCTAATATATTTTCCTGTCGGCCACATAATACGATACGAATTCCTTCTTGCGCAAACCGAATGGCTGTTGCTTTACCTATTCCACTTGTTGCTCCAGTTATAAGGGCTGTTTTTTTCATATTAAATTATTGCAAATAAAGTTAGTAGAATTTCTTTAAATTTGATGATTATGTAAGTCTGATTTTTAATCAACTTGTTTGCATGAAGTAGTACTATTTTAACCTTTAAAAACCATAGAATTGCAAAACATTTCTGAAAATATTTTGGACCAAATCAGCGAAGGCGTTATCATTTGTGATTCATCAGGTAAAATCAAATTCACCAATTCAGCTTTGAATAAATATTTCGAATATGATTCGTTCGAATTAATCGATTCGGATGTTAATGAATTATTTGTTCTAAATCAAAGCTCAACGAATAGGCTCTCACGGTTTGAAGAGATAAAGAATAATTTTTTTATTAAACGAATGTTGGGGATTAAAAAAAATCAACAGCAAATTTCTGTAGAAATCCGTGTCAAACCAATTGATCAGAAAGAACAAGAAAATTTTATTCTCCTTTTAATAACTGATATAACTAGTAAGCTTTTTTACGAGGAAATGTTATTCGATTTAACACAAAGTCTTGAGGTTAAAGTTGAGGAAAGAACCGAAGAACTGCAAAAAAGTGAAAAGCTATATCAATCCATTGCACGCAATTACCCGAGTGGTGTCATAAGCATTTTAGATAGGAACTTCAACTATCTTTTTATCGAAGGTCAACATATGAAAGTGCAAGACAAGGAACGTGAATTAATAGGCAAACCATTTACACAAGGCTTTGATGTAAGAAAAAAGAAGTATGTGGAAGATTATTTAGAAAAAGGATTCCAAGGAAATCAAGTAACTTTTGAGATTAAACAAAATGAAGATACGTTTTTAGTAAACATCGTTCCTCTCGGGGAGGAAAAGGAGAAAATTGATCGAATCATAGTTTTCGAAAACAACATTACTGTTCAAAAACAAGTTGAATTACGACTTAAAAAAAATCTCGAAAAAGAAATGGAATTGAATGAATTAAAATCTCGATTCGTCTCAATGGCTTCTCATGAATTTAGAACACCACTCACAACTATTAATAGTTCTGCTGAATTAATTGATCTATATGTTGAAAAAAATGCTGTAGATCAAATTAAAAAACATACTGACAGAATAAAAAACTCTATACAGAATTTGAATCTCATACTCAATGATTTTCTATCCTTAGACAAACTTGAGTCAGGAAATATCCAACCAAATATGGGAGAAGTAGACCTCCATGAATTACTTCATGAAGTTATCGAAGAAATGGGAGTTAATCTAAAAAAAAATCAGGTTATTGAACTTTTCTTGGAACAAAAAATCAATTTGCACACAGATAAAAACTTGGTAAAAAATATCTTAATTAATCTGCTTTCAAATGCTATAAAGTATAGTTTTGAAAATACACAAATCACAGTAACTTTGGAAATTCAGGATAGTACAATTCAAATCAGCGTGAGAGATCAAGGACTTGGGATTCCAAAAAATGAACAAAATAAAATGTTTGAACGATTTTTTAGATCAAAAAATGTATTTAATATAGAAGGAACTGGCCTGGGATTAACTATTGTAAAGAGGTATCTTGATATTCTGCAAGGGACAATTTCTTTTGAAAGTGAAGAAGGTCAAGGGACAGTTTTTTTCATTACATTACCAAAATAAGATTTAGATGAAAAAAATAGTAGTGATCGAGGACAATGCTGAAATGTGTGAAAACATTAAAGAACTTTTGGAATTGTCCAATTATTCGGTTCGAACTGCAAAGGATGGTGTTGAGGGAGTACAGTTAATCGAGCATGTTAAGCCGGACCTTGTATTGTGTGACATCATGATGCCGGAGCTCGATGGTTATGGTGTTTTATCATACCTAAGTAAATATCCAGACACACGTGGAATTCCATTTATCTTTTTAACCGCCAAATCTGAAAAAAATGATTTCCGTAAAGGAATGAGTCTAGGAGCAGATGACTACATTTCTAAACCCTTCCAACAAAAAGAGTTGTTAGATGCAATCTCAACTAGATTGATGAAAAAAGCTCAACTAGAAGAGATTATCCATTCGAGCAATCAATTATCAGAATTAAAGAAAACAATATCCGGTTTTTCAGAATTAAAGAAGTTAGTTGAGAATTTTGAAACTAAAATTTTAGAAAAGCGTGAATACGTTTATAAAAAAGGTGATGTCCCTGAGTTCTTATATTTTTTAGAAAGTGGTCATGTTCGATCATTTAGAGTTTCTGAAGAAGATAAAGAATTGGTAACGGAAATTCATGGTTCTAATCACTTTTTTGGTTATACTGAATTATTGAGCGGAAATAATTATTCGGAATACTCGATGACCATAGAAAAGTCCAAGATAACCTGTATCCCAAAGAGCGACTTTGAAAATCTATTAATGCAGGATCGTGATGTGTCCAATACGTTTATTAAGCTACTCGCAGGAAATGTTATCGAAAGAGAAAAAAAATTGGTGACGTTGGCCTATAATACCGTTCGAAAACGTGTGGCTGATTCTTTAATAAAACTATATGAAAACTATAACTTTGATTCCGAGGATGTAGTTCAAATTAAGGTTTCAAGGGACGAAATAGCAAGTATGGTAGGAACTGCAACCGCTTCCGTAATTAGAATATTAAGTGAGTTTAAAGACGATGGACTCATACTCTCGAAAGGAGCAACTATAACAATTTTAAACGCGGAAAAACTTCGGAACAATCCTTATTAAAGCTAAATGAGTTTACCTCTTTTGTTTTCGATTAAAAAGATTAATACTCCAAATTAGGCCCCAACCATCTCTCCATTTCCTCAACCATCAATCCTTTCCGCTCTGCCAAACTCTCCACTTGATCTTTCGTAATTTTTCCAACGCCAAAATACTTGCTTTGAGGATGCGCAAAATACCAACCGCTTACCGCCGCTGTAGGTGTCATTGCCATGCTTTCAGTTAAACTTACTCCAGTTAATTCTGTAGCGTTTAGAATGCGAAATAAGTCGGGTTTTTCAGTATGGTCAGGACAAGCAGGATAGCCCGGTGCAGGACGAATTCCTTGGTATTTCTCTTTTATTAACTCATCATTTTCGAGTGTTTCACCGGACGCATAACCCCAAAACTCTTTCCGAACACGCTCGTGCATGCGCTCAGCAAAAGCTTCTGCTAGTCTATCGGCTAGGGCTTTCAACATAATGGAATTATAGTCGTCATGGTCGGCTTCAAAACGGGCAATATGCTCATCGATTCCTAGTCCAGTCGTAACTACAAAACCTCCGATATAATCTTGAATTCCTGATTCTTTCGGAGCAATAAAGTCCGATAAAGCTATATTGTTGGCAGCATCCGATTTTTTAAGTTGTTGGCGAATCGTATGTTGTACGGTAAGCACTTCAAAACGGGTGTCATCGGTATAAATCTCAATGTCATCATCATTCACGGAACTAGCAGGAAAGAGCCCGATTACAGCACGCGCTTCTAGCCATTTTTCATTGATAATTTGATCCAACATCCGCTTTGCGTCCTCATATAATTTAGTAGCTGCTTCACCGACTACCTCATCTGTCAAAATATTGGGAAAACGACCGGCTAATTCCCACGTTTGAAAGAAGGGGGTCCAATCGATGTAATCGACAAGTTCTGCTAGATTATAATTAACAAATTCGGTAATCCCTAATTTTTGAGGAGTAACAATATCTTCTTGCTTCCACTCGATTTTAAACTTGTTCCTGCGCGCTTCATCCAATGGTAAATACGTTTTATTCGCTCTGCTCTTTGCATGATGTTCCCGTAACTTATCATAATCAGCTCTGGTTGTCTTTACAAACTCATCGCGCTTTGGGCCTAACAAACTTTCCACCACTGTTACCGAGCGTGAAGCATCCAATACATGGACCGTTTGATTATTTTTATAATGTTCTTCAATCTTTACCGCTGTATGAACACGAGAAGTGGTGGCTCCCCCAATCAATAACGGAATATTCAAATTTGCACGTTGCATTTCTTTAGCCATGTTTACCATTTCGTCTAAAGAGGGAGTAATCAATCCACTCAATCCAATGATATCCACGTTTTCTTCAATTGCTTTTGCTATGATTTTCTCTGCCGGTACCATTACACCCATATCAATGACGTCATAATTATTGCAACCAAGCACAACCCCAACGATGTTTTTCCCAATATCGTGTACGTCTCCTTTTACGGTTGCCATTAAGACACGACCATTCGGCTTATCCCCTTCTCGTTTGTCGGCTTCAATAAATGGTAATAAATACGCGACCGACTTTTTCATTACTCGTGCCGACTTCACCACTTGCGGCAAAAACATTTTTCCGCTTCCGAATAAATCTCCAACGATGTTCATTCCATCCATTAGCGGGCCTTCAATCACTTCAATGGGGCGTTCGTATTGTTTTCGACATTCTTCGGTATCTTCATCAATAAATTCAACAATACCTTTTACCAATGCATGTGCTAAACGGTCATTGACAGGCTGGTCTCTCCACGACAAATCAATTTCTCGTTTCTTTCCTTCTCCCTTGAAGCTTTCAGCATAATCTAATAAGCCTTCTGTGGCATCGTCTCTGCGATTAAGCAATACATCTTCAACATACTCTAATAAAACTTTATCGATATCATCATACACCTCCAGCATGGCGGGATTAACAATTCCCATATCCATTCCTTCCTTAATCGCGTGATATAAAAACGCAGAATGCATCGCCTCACGCACAGCATTGTTACCCCGAAATGAAAAAGAAACATTGGAAACCCCACCAGAAACATGCGCTCCAGGAAGATTTTCGCGAATCCATCTTGTAGCTCTGAAAAAATCAACAGCATTGTTTCTATGCTCCTCCATTCCCGTTGCTACAGGGAAAATATTGGGGTCAAAAATGATGTCTTGAGGAGGAAATTTGACTTTATCCACCAAAATATCATAGGATCTTTTGCAGATTTCAATCCGGCGCTCATAGTTATCCGCTTGTCCATCTTCATCAAAGGCCATAACAATGACAGCGGCTCCGTAACGCTTTATTTGTTTGGCTCGATAAATAAATTCATCTTCCCCTTCCTTCAGGGAAATTGAGTTTACTACACCTTTTCCTTGAATACACTTAAGCCCTGCTTCAATGATCTCCCATTTGGAAGAATCTATCATCACTGGAACACGGGCGATTTCTGGTTCGGAGGCAATTAAATTCAAGAATTTCACCATTGCCTCTTTTCCGTCAATCATCCCCTCGTCCATGTTGACGTCAATAATCTGGGCACCCCCTTGAACCTGGTCAAGAGCAACAGTTAGGGCTTCTTCATAGTTATCCTCCTTAATAAGTCTCAAAAACTTAGCGGAACCAGTTACATTGGTCCGTTCTCCAACATTGATGAAATTGGTTTCAGGAGTAACAACTAACGGTTCTAAACCAGAAAGTTTTAGTGGGGGTAATGTCTTATTCATTCTATCGTTCATTTTTCCAGAAACCTTTCATTCTATTAATTTGCCTCTACTTTCCTCGCGGCGTATTTAGTGGCCAAATCTGCAATCACTTTAATATGCTCCGGAGTTGTTCCACAACAACCACCGATAATATTCACTAACCCTTCTTCCAGAAATTCTTGTATTTGTTTCCCCATAATTTCGGGTGTTTCATCGTATTCACCAAACTCATTTGGCAAACCAGCATTCGGGTGCGCAGAAACGTAAAACGGTGCTTTTTCGTCCAGTACTTTTAAATATTGTCTTAAGTCTTTTGCGCCCAGGGCACAATTCAAACCGACACTCAATAGCGGCATATGCGAAATTGAAATCAAAAATGATTCTGTTGTTTGTCCAGTTAGTGTTCTCCCTGAAGCATCCGTGATGGTTCCTGAAACCATTATGGGAAGATTAGTTCCCAGTTCTTCTTGAACCACGTCAATAGCAAATAATGCTGCCTTAGCATTCAATGTATCGAATACAGTTTCAACTAACAAGAGATCTACTCCTCCATCTATTAATGCAATAACTTGCTGTGAATACGCCTTTACTAACTCATCAAACGTGATTGCACGATAACCTGGGTCATTCACATCTGGAGATATTGAAGCCGTTCTATTCGTTGGGCCGATAGAACCAGCGACGTACCTCGGCTTATTCGGTTCCCTTTCAGTAAACTCATCTGCCACTTCTCGAGCAATCTTTGCAGAGTGAAAGTTAATGTCGTAAACGGCATTTTCCAGTCCATAATCTGCCTGTGCAATAGTGGTGCCTGAAAACGTGTTTGTTTCGGCGATATCGGCTCCAGCTTCAAAATAAGCCCGATGTATATCCTTAATTATATCAGGGCGCGTTAACGAAAGTAAGTCATTGTTGCCTTTGAGGGCATGAGAATGCCCTTCAAACCATCCCTTCCTAAAATCCTCCTCACTTAGTGTATGACGCTGGATCATAGTTCCCATAGCACCATCCAATACAAGGATGCGCTTTTCGATTAATTCGCTGATGTTTGGTTTATTCATACTTTCGTTTCTAATGGCGTCTTACTATTACAACACATTACAAAGAAAGAAGAAAATTGTTGGGCAAAGCCATTCTATTTCACTTATCTCTTCCGACATCGTATCGGAAAGGAATTGGCACCGAAATCAGTTAAATAAACTGAAAGGTTGCCAAGGTTTCAAAGGGCCTGTCCCTCCACCTTTCTTTATAAGCAGCAATATTGTCAAGAACTGAATCGCAAAAATAATAGAAAAAGGAATACTTCTACTAAAAAGCATCAAGTTAATCTGTACCTTCTCCATAAACCATAAATCAATAAGGATTGGGCAGAGAGATAGGTAAACATCACCCAAAAATGGTCCATATAAAAGGACGATTTAAACAGTGAAATCGCAAGTAAACTATCAGATAGTATAAAAAGAATTGCTCCAATAAAAATAATTAACGTTGATTTTATTCGAGCACTCAAGTACCAAGACCAAGCTAAAAAAAGCATCGTTGAAATGATCAATGCATACGCCACAACAGGAAACAATAACTCTCCTAAAGACGCCCACAAATAACCTAAAAAAACAATCAAATAGGTTAGAATAATACTAAGCGGCCAAAGGTTTACTTTAAACGCAAACTCCCTCCGCAAAGCCGCTGAAAAAATCCAACAATACAAAATGTGCGCAATAAAGAATGAACCCAAACCCAACATAAAGAACAATTCGGCATCCGATAGTAGAAATACATCGCCAAGCGTAGAAAAGACTAGAGCGCCAAAAATAAGCGGTAAAAACTGTTGCGGACGCTGAACGAGAACGAAGAGAATCAGCAAAGGGATCAATATTGGCTTAAGAAAAATATCAACCTCCCATTCCAAAAATATGAACACCAAATATGTACTGTAAAAAAGAAGGATTACTCTTCCCATAACTAAAATACAACGAAAATTTTAAACGTTAGACCCTCCGCGCATTGAATGGAGAAGCAAATAAAAATAAGTGGAGAAGATGGGATTCGAACCCACGACCTCTTGACTGCCAGTCAAGCGCTCTAGCCATCTGAGCTACATCCCCATTAATCAGAATAAAGATGTGTAACTACTGAAAACACCCTTCACCGAATTAGGGTATAAATATATCACAATTCTTGATTTTATTTCATATTCAGAAAAAGTCCTTTACATCGGACATCAATTAATTCTAATCTTCTTTCTATTTTTGGCAAAAAGTTTAAAACAATGTACAGAACACATACATGCGGAGAACTCCGTGCAGAACATATTGGTCAAAAAGTAACATTGGCTGGCTGGGTGCAGCGTTCGAGAGATTTAGGGGGGATGACCTTCGTAGATCTGCGTGACCGTTACGGGGTGACACAGTTGGCCTTTAACATGGATGAAGATGGTACATTGTGTGAATCAGCTCGTAAACTTGGACGTGAATTCGTCATCCAAGTTTCTGGAGAAGTGATCGAACGTACGAGTAAAAATTCTAAAATGCCCACCGGAGAAGTGGAAATTCGCGTCAATGAATTGACCACTTTAAATGGTTCTAAAACACCTCCATTTACGATAGAAAACGAAACCGATGGTGGTGATGAATTACGCATGCAATATCGTTATCTAGATATTCGGAGAAAAGTGATTCAAGAAAAATTACGACTCAGAAATAAAGTGGCGTTGGAAACAAGGAAATACCTGGACAGCATAAACTTCATGGATGTAGAAACACCTTATTTAATTAAATCAACTCCAGAAGGCGCACGAGATTTTGTTGTTCCTAGTAGGATGAATCAAGGAGAATTTTATGCTCTACCACAATCCCCTCAGACATTCAAACAACTCTTAATGGTTTCTGGAATCGACCGTTATTATCAGATTGTAAAGTGTTTTAGAGATGAAGATTTACGCGCTGACAGACAACCCGAATTCACGCAAATAGACTGTGAAATGGCGTTTGTTGAGCAAGAAGATATCCTCAATACTTTTGAAGGGTTAATTAAGCACTTATTTAAAACTTGCCGTGGAATTGAATTTGAAGGAAACTTCCCTCGCATGAGTTATGCTGAAGCAATGGAGCGCTATGGTTCTGACAAGCCTGATATCCGTTTCGGAATGGAGTTTAAAAACCTTACCGCTCTTGCACAAAACAAAGGTTTCGCGATTTTTGATGAAGCTGAAGTTGTTTTAGGAATTGTAGCTGAAGATGCTGCCATCTACACCAGAAAACAGCTTGATGCACTTACAGATTGGGTGAAGCGTCCGCAGATTGGTGCCAAGGGATTAGTGTATCTGAAATGCAACGAAGATGGAACATTTAAGAGTTCAGTAGATAAATTTTACTCCGAAGAAAACCTAAAAGAATGGGCGGAGTTTGCTGGCGCAAAACCCGGGGACTTAATCCTCGTACTATGCGGTGATTTAGAAAAGACTCAAAAGCAACTGAACGAATTGCGTTTGCACATGGGGAATGAACTCGGGTTGCGCAATCCTAATGAGTTTAAACCTCTTTGGGTATTGGATTTCCCACTGTTAGAGTGGGATGAAGAATCGGAGCGTTACCATGCGATGCACCATCCTTTCACCTCGCCGAAGAAAGAAGATATTGGTTTAATTAATTCAGAACCGGGTAACGTAAGAGCGAATGCATATGACCTTGCTATGAATGGTGTTGAGTTAGGAGGAGGATCTATTCGTATCCATGATCGCGGGTTACAATCACGCATGTTTGATCTGCTCGGCTTTAGTAAAGAAGAAGCAGAAGCTCAATTTGGATTTTTAATGAATGCTTTTGAATACGGAGCACCACCGCACGGAGGTATAGCTTTCGGACTTGACCGATTGGTTGCTACTATGGGAGGAGCAGATTCTATCCGTGATTTCATCGCATTTCCTAAGAACAACTCAGGAAGAGACGTTATGATTGATGCACCTTCGCGGTTGGACGGAAGTCAATTGAAGGAATTAGGAATAGGAGTTGATTGATCTTTACTTTTTTGAAATTGTTTACTTTTAGATGCAACGTTTGAGAAGTACTCGGCGTTTTACTCATATTAAAACGAAATTATGATGAAACAAATTCTCACAGTATTAATTCTATTTATTGGACTAATCACATTTTCACAGTCCACTCATGACGAAAGACTTGCTGAAAAATATGGCAAGGAAAAGTTAGAGGAAATGAAAACAAACAATCCTGAGGAATATTTGGTATTAGTAAATGCTTTAGAAAGAGGTATATTCATCGGAGATATTCCGACCGAAAAGGGAAAAGATATCCAATTCGATGGAGAACTGAGTGTTGATTTAGCAAAAAAGAATGATTTTATTTCTTTGGGTATACAGTTAAAAGAAAATGATTACCAATATTTCAAAATTACCGGAACCAATAAATTAGTTGGAGTTCTTCCAAAAAGCTTACTCAAATAATACTCAGCTCTATAATTTTTACTATGAAAAAAATACTTTTTGGCTTTTCACTTTTAGTCTGGGGAATCAGTTTTGGTCAAATAACAATTACTGATCCTGACAATGATGAAAATAACCCAATAGATTGTTCCCTGTACCAAGATGGTAGTGTTACCAACTTTTTTGACAATGGTGGAGGAGGAAATTATTCCCCTAACGCAAATGATACAATCGTAATTTGTCCCGATTTACCCAATGGACCAAAAATTACTGTTGCTTTTGGAATAAACGCTGGCTTTTCTTGGGATGTAGATGGTTCAGATATGATTTATGTATATGATGGACCTGACGCAACTGCTCCGTTATTAGGAGCCCATAACAGCGTTACAGACCCGAATGGATTCACGCATACATCCACCTTTGAAAATAATCCGTCGGGATGTTTAACTATTGTTTTTATTTCCGATGGAGCTAATGAGGGAACTGGTTGGGACGCAAATTTAACGTGTTCCGGACCACCTCAACCATTTGTTCCTACACTACAGGGATTCATCAATGGTCTTGGTCCGAATGCAATGGTTCCGGTAGACACAGGTTATGTCGATATCTGTTTCGGGGACTCTGTACTTTTAGTTGCTAATATTGATGATCCTTACTCCTTCGAGAATAATGGATTTGGCTATTCACAAGACCCGCAATCCAACTTCGATTATGAGTGGGAATTTAGTAATGGAACAGTTATTACTGGAAATGATAGTGTTTGGTTTACCCCTACATCTCGGAATGGTTTTTACGTAAACCTTCTCGTTTCAGATATTTTCCCTCAAACAGAATTAACTTTTTGCAGAATAAGAGTTAGTCAGCTTCCTTCCTTTGCAGGAACAGGACCTCTCGAGGATACCGTTTGTTTTGGTTCAGAAACGGTTCTTTTGGGGGGGTTAAACGCATCTGATACCGTAGGGGTAGATATTCCACCAAGTAGTTTTACTGTTGGCGGTTCCTTTGCCGGGCTCCTTCCTTTGCCAGATGGTTCTGGGATTAATTATAATACAGTAATTTCAATGGGAGGGTTTCCTCCTGGAGCAACGTATTCCTCTCCAAATGATTTGCAAGACTTGTGTGTAACCATGGAGCACAGTTATTTGGGAGACCTAGAAATGTGGCTGGAATGTCCGAATGGGACTACGGTTACAATATTTAATGCAAATACTGGCGGACAGATACCTGGCGGTTTTGGTGGAGGTGGAACATATTTGGGTGACGCCAATGACACAGGTAACGGAACTCCTGGTATAGGATTCGAATATTGTTTTTCATCCATCAATAATGACTGGGGTACAATGGGACAAGAATTCGCAGCAAATAATACCATTCCCGTGAATACTTTTTCCGTGGGTAATTCTATGAATCCGAATGGGGTATATTTACCCGAACAAACATTTGGGGATTTTACAGGATGTCCTCTTAATGGCGATTGGACCCTGTATATTCGAGATAACTTGAGTATTGATGATGGTTTCATTTTCGAATGGGGATTATTCTTTGACGCTACCCTATTCCCAAATAGCGAAAGCTACCAAAATACTGTGGTAAATTCATTCTGGAGTAGTGATCCAACCATCACTTCTGGAACTTCTAATGATACACTTATTACGGTTTTACCTGATAGTATAGGAGATTTTTTCTATACCTTCAATGTCGAAGATAATTTCGGTTGTTTTTACGACACAACGGTTTTAGTGCATGTCCTGGATACAACAATCTTCAGTACAACAACTGACACAACAATATTCTGTCGAACAGATGATCCTATTCCACTATTTGTTTCTGAAAGTGGATTAGAGCCAATTACTTATCAATGGGCTGATGGTTCTGCAACAAATACGACAAATGGGGACGGAAACATCGATGGAGTCACGCCTTACATTGTTACAATAACAGACGCCTGTGGTGTGGTTAAAGTGGATACGGCATACATTACTGTGAATCAATCCCTCGCAATTGACACGATGTTCCAATTCCCTTCCGAATGTGGGTTAGCTACAGGCGCTGTTTCAGGGATTATAAGCGGAGAAACGGGTACCCCGCTATATACGTGGACAGGCCCCGGGGCTAATAATCCTAACAATATTAATGCATCGGTTTGGGAAGATTTATCATCTGGTTGGTATTATTTCTCCGTTGAAGATGATGTATGTGCAGTCAATGATTCCATCTTCTTAGAACAAGATCCACCTCCTACGGCTTCCTTTACGGCAAACCCTCCTGTTGGAAACGCCCCATTAAATGTAACTTTTATTAACAACAGTTCTGCAGCAAGTAGTTATGAATGGAATTTTGGAAATGGTGAAACAGCAAGCTCTTCTTCTATTACGAATGAATCCTCTCTATATGTCGATGCAGGAACGTATACGGTGTCTTTAACAGTTACCGAAGGAGAGTGCTCAGATGTGGCCTACCAAAATGTAATTGTAAACCTAGTGCTTCCTTTATCATTTGAAACGCCAAATATTTTCACTCCTAATAATGATGGCAGTAATGATGTGTTTACACTCAATGGAGTAAATGTAGAGACATTAGAGCTTGTCATCTTAAACCGATGGGGCAACGTTGTCTTCGAAAGTACAGACATCAATGCTAATTGGAACGGTAGAAACAAGAATACAGGAAATGACTGCGCTGATGGAGTATATTTCTATAAATATATCATCACTGGTCAAGGTGATCAATCTGCAGAGGGGCATGGATTCGTTCACCTCTCGCGATAATTAAGATGACCCACAAAATAAGATAAGCCCTCGCATTTTTTGGCAGGGCTTATTTTATGTGTAGAATACCCAGAATTTAGAAATATTCGCCTTTAATTATAATTAGCTCACTAAAAAAACTATCTAAATAACTCCCGTAATACCTCTTCAATACGGGAGCATTCAACAATAGCAATAGTAAAGGCTTCTTGCTTTACTCCTTTATTGTTTTTAGAGATAATTACCTTCTCGAATCCAAGTTTTTCAGCCTCTGAAATCCGCTGATTAATTCGATTCACCGGACGCACTTCTCCCGATAAGCCCACTTCAGCAGATAAACAAATATTCTTTTCAATGGCTAAATCAGCATTGGAGGACAAAATTGCGGCCACCACCGCCAAATCAATTGCTGGATCATTCACTTTAATCCCTCCTGCAATATTGAGAAAAACATCTTTCGCTCCTAACTTAAATCCACAACGCTTCTCCATGACAGCGAGCAGCATATTCAATCTTCTTAAGTCAAATCCAGTTGCAGAACGTTGAGGAGTTCCATAAGCTGCTGTGCTAACAAGTGCCTGAACTTCAATAAGCATTGGACGCAGCCCCTCTAGGGTCGCAGCGATAGCAATTCCACTTAATTTATCGTTACCCTCAGAAATCAATATCTCGGAAGGATTATCAACTTCACGCAATCCGTTTCCAAGCATTTCATAAATTCCAAGTTCATTCGTAGAGCCAAAACGGTTTTTTATTGAGCGTAATAACCGGTAAACATGGTTTCTGTCCCCCTCAAACTGTAATACGGCATCCACCATGTGCTCTAATACTTTAGGTCCAGCTAAAGAACCTTCTTTTGTAATATGTCCTATTAAAAAAACAGGAGTTTCGGTTTGTTTTGCGTACCGAAGTAATTGAGCTGTGCACTCACGTATTTGAGAAATACTTCCTGGCGAACTTTCAATCTGCTCGGTATGCAGGGTCTGAATGGAATCGATAATTACAATGTCGGGCGCTACTGATTCTGCATGTGAAAAAATCACATCTAATGATGTTTCCGTTAATAAATAACACTTTTCATTGAGGTCTCCTATGCGCTCTGCCCGCATTTTTATTTGATGATCGCTCTCCTCTCCAGAGACGTACAGAATTGTTTTATCCGTCTCTTGCATAGACATTTGCAAAAGGAGGGTTGACTTTCCAATACCTGGTTCTCCGCCAAATAAAATAAGTGATCCAGGAACAAGGCCAGCGCCCAAAACTCGGTTTAATTCTTTATCTTTTAAGGTAATTCTATCCTCTTCTCGCGTTTCAATTTTATGAATTGGTTGCGGAGCAGATTTGTGTTGAGTAGATTTTGAAAACGCAGTAACTTGTTTATTACTCGATTTTGTGACGATTTCTTCTACGAAAGTATTCCATTCGTTGCACGAAGGACATCTTCCGAGCCACTTTGGAGCTTCATATCCACAATTCTGACAGAAATAAGAGGTTTTAACTTTCGCCATATTTTATAATTGATCACTGAAATACTCTATAATCGCTTCTTTAATCAGGTGTTGTTGCTGGCGATCATCAAGTGGAGGTAACTCCTTTCCTAATTCAAAATGTGGCCAATTGTCCTCATCTCTTCCTGTGAATTTATAAAATCCATAAGGCATTAGTAATGTGCACACCGCCACATGCATAAGTTCCGTTTTTTCCTGTTTGGAAAACTTTTTAAATCCGGTTCCAAGTTCTTGTACCCCAATTAAAAATATGATGGCTTGTGTATCCAGTCCTTCTCCAAAAGTTTCTTCGAGTTTCGCAACGAGTTCTTTAAACTTTATTTCTACTGCGTAATCCATTCTGCAAAACTAATCATTCGTTATTCAAAAAGAGGACATGCACTCGAAGAATTACTTCGCGATCTGCACGTATTATACATCAAAGATATTTCATGTGAATGAAAGTTGCCACCTCGGATGGCAGAAGTTATAAAATCAAAACTATACCCAACAGAGAACTTCTCCAATCTTAATCTTACCATAGCAATCAATGCATCTGTATTTCTGTAACCAATTCCCACAAGAAAGCGATCAGTGAAATCAAACATCAAGTGCAAATCAACACTGGCAGGTCCTTTTGGTGGAATGCGTATTAACAAAGCAGGCAAAACTGAGTTATTATTATCAAACGTAATTTTTGTCCCTGAGGTCAATTTCATATGCAGCCCAAACCTCGAATTAAATCCAATATCGCCCCAATTATTTCGAGCAAGTTGATCGACAGAGGCACCGACAAAAAAATTCTTTGAATTATACCAAGCTCCAAATCCTAATAAGGGTAAAAGAAAGTTGCTCGATGATTCTGCAACTGCTAAATCCGGGTCTATAGTTGTAACCAAGGATTGATTGAATCCGAATTGTTGTACCCCAGCCGAAACACCAAAGCTTAATAGTTTATCTCGGGCGATCGGAAAATGTATAGCATAAGCGGCACTTATTGCAAAGTTATAAAAATGCCCAAATTGGTCACGCTCAATTTTAGCTCCCAGGCCATGATAGGGACTATTGAGTGAGTTCCTTTGTGCTTTAATTGGGGCGTTGATAGTAAAAAGCCCTGTTTGCGGAGCGCCATCAAAACCAGCCCATTGCATTCGATATGCTCCACGCACATCTAAACAGCTTTTCAGTCCTGCCATTGCCGGGTTGATCGCAAATTGATTGAGCGACCATTGGGAATACTGCGCAATCTGCTGGGTAAACCCCGCAAAGGTAAATAAGCAACATACGATTATGAACTTTCCCTTATTCATCGCACAATGGAGATATAGCCCTTTAACACCTCTGGATAATTTTCATTCCTCACGTCAATTACATAATAATAGGACGAAGCTGGCAATTCTCTTCCGTTCTTCGTGCCATCCCAGCGCTTAACCGGTGCATATCCGTTCGATTGAAAAACAAGCTGGCCCCAACGATCAAAGACCTGTACGTAAATATCAGGAAATTTTTCTACCCCTAGAATTTCCCAAGTGTCATTTACATTGTCGTTATTCGGAGTAAACGTATTTGGAATTTCAAGGGCGCTAATTACAGTAACAGTGCATAAGTCGGTTATTGCACATTGTCCATTATCCGAGGTCAAGTAGTAGGTTGTTGTCTGTGCGGGGTTAACCAGCGGGGTTAACGAGTTAGGATTGTTCATTGATAAAGCAGGGGTCCAAATAAAATTGGAGGCAGTCGTGCTTCCTTGCAGTTGAACCGATTCTCCAGCGATAATTTCAAAATCAGGACCAGCATCTACAGGAAAAGAAATGATGGTGATGGGAATTCCTGCACTGATTAACGTTTCAGAACAATTCTCAAAACAATCAATTTGAGCAGTAATGGTTGTGCTTTGCGTTAATTGATCTGAAATAAATGTTCCATCCGATGACGCACCAATAAATACCCCATCAGCAAACCATTGTATATTTCCTTGAGCATCACAATCAAAAACAGTAGCCACAAGTGTTATCGCTTCACCAACGCAGGCAACAGTAGTACTTGCGCCAATTCCAATGGTGGGATTTCGAACTACTCCTGGTCCATTAATAGCAATATCGAAAATAACTTCTGCATTTGCAGTCGCTCCCATTGCTCCATTCACCACAATGAAATAAGTGGCGGAAGGCGTTAAATTAACAGCATTTAATACAAAATCTCCTGTTTCATTATTGGTACAATTCGAAACCAAAGAATACGACGATGCGATACACGGATTTGGGGTTGCCAATACAGCTGCCTGTAACTCACTTCCCTGCCCAACCCCATTTTGGAAAATCAAATTTGAAAAAAAGACTTGAACATCTCCTCCGACCGTATTTGTCTCGAACTGAAACCAAATGGTGTTTTCACCTTGAAAGCAAAAACTAAAATCGTCTTCACAGTTAGGACAAAATGTACTGTTCGCACCAATGTTATTTACATTAACAGTCTGGCCAGGACAAAGCAATAACGCATCACTACATAGATTATAGGGCTCTTGTGCAAACACTGTTGTCGACAGAATCAAATAACACCATAAAATTGAAAATAAATCACGCATTTTCATACCGACAAACTTACAAAATGAAATCATGGCAAGCAAAAAGAAAGCAATACTTGATAAGCTATTGGAAAAAAAGCAATTGTGTCGTACTTTAGCCGAAAAATTGGGCTTAATTTCATTTGGCATAGTAAATGTAAATGAAGCTAGCGATAAAACTAATTTCTATGAAAAAACTATTACTCCTTTTTGTTAGCGCAGTTTTTGTTACGTTAACAGGCTTCTCTCAACGATTCGATTATGAACGAAGTTCAAATGTCTTTTTTGGGCTTAACATGGGGAGTACATGGCAAACAAGTGATGTTACCAATGTAACTCGTCCTATTGGTGGAGCTGGATTTATTTTTGGAGGAACCATTGGAAAAGATTATGGAAGGGCAGTATCTTTTGATTTGCGCTTGCGTTACCTAGGTGGAAACTGGTTTGGGCAAGACAGCGATACTACTGGACAATTAAGTCAGAATATTGCTCTGAGCAATGCTTATGGGGTAAACGGTACTGCTGTACAAAACTTCAAAACCAACAACCATAGTTTATCATTGGAATTAGCGATGCATGCTAACCGCTTTCGCGAGCGCACTGGATGGGATCCTTATATTTTTGCTGGAATTGGAGGAAATGCTAGTTATACTCAAGGTAATCTATTCAACGAAGATGGGGTTCCTTACGATTATAGTGCAAATCCGACCTCTTCTTTTAGCATCACTGGATATGACACACCGCTTGATATGAGTGAAACAGCGACCCATGATGCAGATGGAATCTATCATTCTTATTGGGCACCTAGTCTTGGTATGGGTATTGGATATTATTTCGGAAACCGTTTTTCTGTTGGTCTAGAGCATAAAACTACTTTCACACGAAATGATTATTTCGATGGAACCGTAGCTAATCAATCAGGAGAAATATCAGGCAACAACGATCTTTTTCATTACACGAATTTTTACCTGCGTTGGTATTTAAGAAAAGGAAATCGCTCTAATACGGCAGTAACTCCTCCAGTTGTCACAGATCCCAATGTTTATACTGGAACCAATAATTTGACCCAAAAACCAGTCGTTAACTTCACAAATCCCAATACTACACCACGTGTTGTTAATTCTCCAACTTTTGTGTTACGCGCGGACATATTACATGTTGAAAGTGCTCAAAATGTTACATTCCGTCAAGATGGTACAGTTAACCCGAATTATACTTTCAATTCATTAACCACTAAATTTCAATCCACTGTTCAACTGAACCCCGGTCAAAACGTATTTTCAATCCGTGGATCAAACCAATACGGTTCAGATGAGGAAACAGTTGTTATAATTTTTGAAAGAGATGAAGTGACACCAAACAATCCTCCAATAATTACAATTACGGATCCGGCCGTTTCCCCACACACTACTAATAGTTCCAATTATATTGTGAACTCAACAATTGTAAATGTATCGAGCAAAAACGAAGTTAACGTAAATGTAAACAACTCTAATTTTGCAAACTTTGGCTACTCTCAGTTGTCTGCTAACCAAGCCTCTGTTACTGTACCTGTTGCACTCATTGAGGGTGTAAACACTATAATCGTAACTGCAACAAACGGAAGCGGTCAAGATACTGAACATGCAACAATCATCAAAAAACCAGTCGTTCAAGCACAACCACCTGTTGTTAGCTTCTCTAATCCTTCGCAACAATCGATAACTGTAAATTCTCCAAACTTCAATCTAGTTGGACAAGTTTTGCATGTAGACAGTAAGAACAATGTAGCATTCTTCCAGAATGGAAATGTGAACCCGAACTTTACATTCAACGCTGCGACCAAAAGTTTTTCAAGCCAAGTTGTATTAGTTGCTGGACAAAATATTTTTCAACTTGTGGGTTCAAATGCAGATGGAACGGATCAAAAATCTGTTGTTATTAACTACAATGTTCCTAGCCCAAAGCCGCCAATTGTAACAATAAGTAACCCAGCCATTCACCCATATACTACAAATAACAATACGCACAATCTGATTGCGACAGTATTGAATGTGACGAGTGCCAATCAAATCAATATGACGCTCAATGGAGCTGTATTCTCAAACTTTACTTTTTCTATAAGTAATTCACAACTAAATGCCTCTCTGCCTCTGCAAGAAGGTATGAATACAGTCAAAATTACTGGAACAAATGCAGATGGAACAGACAGTAAACAAGCGGTGATTATTTACAAAAAACCTGCTGTGGTTCTACCACCCGTAGTTGAATTTGTGAATCCAGCTGTAAATCCTTATCAAACTAATGTAGCTTCTCATCCTGTCGTAGCATCAGTGTTCAACGTCGAAACAAGTAATCAAATTAATGTAAACTTTAATGGGCAGACGATATCGAACTTTACTTTTAATGCTGCAACTCATATTGTTACTTTCAACGCTTCCCTAATTCAAGGAGCGAATACCATAACAATCACTGGAGCAAACAGTGCTGGTGTGGATTCAGAAAATCAAACAATTGTCTACATTAATCCTGCAACCCAATTACCTCCTGTAGTTACTTACCTTGATCCAGCGGTGAACCCATTAACTCTTTTCGATGCTTCCTACCCAGTGATAGCAAAAGTGCAACATGTTACAACTGCCCAGAACATCGTCTTAAAAATTAATGGCGTAGCGACTTCCAACTTCACTTATTCGTTGAATTCTGAGTTGATGAACTTCACTACTAGTCTGCTGGTTGGAGCAAATATACTTGAAATTACTGCGACCAATAATTACGGTCAAGATATCAAGTCCACTACGATTATTTTCAGAAAGCCAAATTTAGTAGCTCCTCCCGTGGTAACTATTACTATTCCAGCGAGTGATCCCTACGAATCTGCTCTTCCATCCACCCTTGTAAATGCCAAAATACTTAACGTAGCCTCTGCTCAAAATATAAGTGTTGAAGTCAATGGAGTAAATATTAACAACTTCTCCTTTAACAATACAATGAAGATTGTCAGTTTCACCGCAAATCTTGTACAAGGCAATAATACAGTAAAAATAACTGGTACAAACGCTGCTGGAACAGCTTCGGACACCCGCACGATTGTCTACAATCCTGCGCAGACAGTAAGTCCTCCATATGTAACATTTATTCATCCAAACGTTCCTGGAACTGAAGTTGCTCAACCTAATTATCAATTAGTTGCCCACGTATTAAATGTGGATGGCGCTAGTGGTATAAACGTTGTCATGAATGGACAAGCTGTGAATCCAGCATTGTACACATTTAATCCTAACAACAATGAAGTAACCATGAATTCGAACTTGAATGTCGGGAATAATACGTTCTATGTTCAAGGTACTAACTCGGCAGGAAGCCATAGTGCCATTACTACAATAACTTATAAGCAACCGGTGGTTTCTTGCGACGAACCTGAGATTTCGTTCATTGCGCCAGCTGCTTCTCCTATAACTGTCGAAGAGGATTTCTTTGATGTGCATGCGCTGGTTCACAATGTTACAAACGCAAACCAGATAAGTCTTAATGTAAATGGATACTCAGTTGGGAACTTCATGTATTCATCTACAACGCATGAGTTAATTCGAAAAGTAGACCTTGCCGAAGGAAACAATGTAGTTGAAATAGTAGCTACCAACGATTGTGGAGTGGCAGATGTGAATACATTGATTGTTTATCATCCTGCGGATGCACCATGCGATCTACCTACGGTTGCGATTATTTCACCTGCAACCAATTCATTAATCACTCAAAATCCAACCACAACTTTAACAGCAGCAGTTACAAATGTTCAAAATGCAAATCAAATTTCTGTTAAGGTGAATGGTGCTCCTATCAACTTTAGTTATGATGCTGCGACTAACCTAGTCTCTGTTGAACTGAACTTAAATGTCGGAGGACATAACATCACTATTGATGTTGCGAACGAATGCGGAAGTGCTCAGGCCGATTGTCGCATAAAGCGAGAGACTTGTAACACCCCAGAAATTAATGTGTCTCATAATGGAGTAGTTGTGGATGGAGTTGTGAGCAATAATCAATTAGTAATCAATGGAACTATTTCATATGGTACCAATGTTGAATTCCGTCATAATTCTGTTCCTACCAACTACGTATATGACATCCAAACTGGTAGTTTTTCTGCAGCAGTAACGCTCACTGAAGGTGTAAATAATTTTGTAATTACTTCAAATAATAATTGTGGGGATGTTTCACAAAATCTCTCCGTAACCTATACTCCAGTTGTTGCGGTTAATCCTCCTACAGTAGAGATTACGACTCCTGCCACAAACCCTTATGAAACAACGTTAGCATCAAGTAATATAATTGCGGCCTCTACTAATGTTAGTCAATCCAGTGATATTGCCGTAACGATCAACGGTTCAAGCGTTGCGTTTAACTTTAATGCTGTAAATGGTCAAATTACGTTTACTGCTGCCCTTGTTGAAGGTGCTAACGAAGCAGTGGTAACAGTTTTGAACCCGAGCGGAACAGCAAGTGATAACACAACAATTATTTATACTGCTCCTGTCACAGTTATCCCGCCAGTTGTTGCGATTACAACACCTTCAGTTTCTCCAATGGTTGCAGTTGCTGGGGCATATTCTTTTCAAGGAACAATTGATCATTTAGAGCACATTGGGCAGGCGGAGTTCATAATGAATGGTCAAGTACTGTCTAACGTGGCCGCAACGATGAATAATGGAATAGTCAATTTCAACATTCCTGTTGCCCTTAATCCAACTCATCCGAATTATGAATTATTGGTGATTGGTACAAATTCCGCTGGCACAGCTCAAGACAGCGGTGTCCTTTCACTAGAAGTAGTGGACGATCCTATCGACAACAATTGTATGCCTAACGTTGGTGCTCAATTTACGATCAACAACAGTTCAGTGATTGCCACAAGTACAATGGATTTATCGAATGTAGTATTACAGTATTCAGACGGCACTACTCAAAAATTTGATGGGTTAAGTGGTCTTTCTCAAAGGTTCTCAGGAACGGGTGTTAATGCAGGCAAGTGTATAACAGGAGTTTGGATTAAATCTGGTTGTAACCAAAGTGGTGACGGACCTGGTTATGGAGAATGGATTCCGAATAACGCATACGATGGGTCGTGCGAAACAACGCCTTGCACACCTCCAACTATTTTGTTTCAATCTCCAATTGAGGTAACAAATTCAGCATACACACTTCAAGCGATTGTTACTAATGCTGTGGCTAATAACATTTCACTTTCGCTAAGTGGGACTTCGATACCTGTGAACTTTAACGTTGCCACGAATTTGGTTACAGCTCCTGTAAATTTATCGGAGGGACAAAACACATTTGTTCTAACAGCTAATGAATGCGAGGTTATTAAAGGAAACATTGTGGTAAATTACACTGTTCCCTGTGAGCCAATTTCATACTCCTATGTTTACCCTGCTCAAACAAGTATCTCCGTATCAGAAGCTGTATTATCAACCATGAATTTGACAGTAAATGAGGTGTCATCCGATGGTATCAATGTTACATTAAATGGGACTTCAATTCCATTCACCCTTAACGGAACTTCATTGGCATTGGCAAATATCAGTTTAACGAATGGAGTGAACAACATTATCATTTCATTGAATAACAATTGTAGTAATGAAGTAATTACATACAATGTAAATTACACTGCACCTTTGACTCCTTGCGGACCTAGAATTAATCCGGGAAATGCTGAATGGCAGTTCTGTTTAGTGACTCCTTCAGGAACTTATAATCGAAATGATTTGGCATCAAATCCTAATTTCAATTATACTGGGTCTGCATCAAGTGTATACTTCCTACCAATTGCTGGAGGAGGAGATTTAACCATAAATGGAAATCCTTACCCAGTTCAAAATGGCACATATTACTTGATTGAAGGAAATATCAATATCACGGTAAGCTCAAGTCAACCAGGTGCAATGGGACATTGGACGTTATGTATTGATGCTACTACTGCTGTAGTTTCATCAGGAAAAGGAAACAATCGTCCTCCAAGTCCTTGTGATCCCGGAAAATCACTACAGAATGATGGTGGTTCAGGAACTGGAGGGGCCACAGGTGGCAAAGGTGCTGTTGATCCAGGGAAAAAAACTACCACTGGCGGATCTACAAAAACTCCTGAAGGTACAAAACCGCCATCGACAAAAACGCCACCAATCACAACTCGCACCACAGGTGGAACTGTGACTCCGGAAAAAACAGAAGGTAGAACTAAAGAAACAGAGGTTATTCCTTCCGGAACTCGCAGAGGTGGAGGGAAATAAATAAACAAAATTAAAAAAATGGTACAAACGGGGTGTGTTAATAATACACCCCGTTTTCCGTTTATACATCATATGCATCATTCATAAAAACCTTGAAAAGAGATTTTTATGAATTCATTTTCTTTGAAAGAAAAAATGAAATTTTCATTACTACTTCTATTACTTAGTGTAAGCTTTGTCGCATTTAACCAATCTACTGAAAAATGTGCTTCACATAAAGCAATCCTTTATCAAGAGAGCTTGACACCAGGATTTAAAGAACTCGTCAATACAGAATTCGAAATTGCTAAATCGGCTATGCGTCCAAAAGCAAATAATCTTTATACAATACCCGTTGTTGTTCACATAGTATATAATACAGCAAATCAAAACATTGCTGATAGTGTGATATTGAATCAAATTACTGTGCTAAATAATGACTATCAGAGAATGAATGAGGATACAGTTAATATGCGTGCTGATTTTGACATCGTGAAAGGTACCCCAAATATTCAGTTCGTATTGGCTCAAATCGATCCTGCAGGCAACCCCACGTCTGGTATTACGCGGACTGCTACCTCAAGTGCCACCTTTGGATCTATCAATTTTTTACTGGGAGATTTTTCAGATCTGGAAAAGGTGAAATCAACCGCTGATGGAGGTAGTGATCCATGGGATCAAAGTCGCTACTTAAACATTTGGGTTTGTAACATGGAAGTATTTAATACCCCCGCCTTATTGGGTTATGCTACGCCACCAACAGGCTTACCAAACTGGCCATCGGGCTCCAACCTCGGACTGTCAGATGGAGTGGTGATTCAATATCAGGCTTTTGGTGCTAATAATCCGAACACCCTTGACCTCGGACAGGGTGCGATTAATGTAAAAGGTCGAACGCTCAGTCATGAAGTTGGACATTACCTAGGACTTCGGCATATTTGGGGAGATGGTAACTGTGCAGAAGAAGACGGAATTGATGATACTCCAAATGCTGATGCACAATCCAATCAAGATTGCGACGCAACAAAAAACAGCTGTTTAGATAATATTTATGGTGTTGATTTACCAGATATGATCGAAAACTTTATGGATTATTCAGACGAAACATGCCAAAACAGCTTTACACAGGGTCAGGTAGATCTCATGCGTGGAGTGCTAGAAAATCAGCGTATTAATCTTATTCAAAATAACCCAGCAAGCCTAGAAGAAATGCAATTCGAAGCATCCATTTACCCAAATCCTACATCGTCTGAACTGAAGGTGAAAGTAAAGACAGGAGATGTTGATGAATTGTTGCTCCTCGATGCCACCGGAAAACACGTGAATACGCACCCCATAAAGAATGCGACTACCTTAATTTCATTAATTGATTTAGAAGGCGGCATCTACTTTATTCATTTCCTTAAAAATGGAAAACGTCAATCTGTTCAAAAAGTTATGAAATTGTAGTTTCGAAAATATATTGGAATGTTATTTCATTTTATTCCGTAAATTTGTATGAATTTAATTTGAATTAAAATGATTTTAGGAATTCCAGGTGGGCTTCAAGTCGTACTAATCATAGTTGTTATTCTTCTTTTATTCGGAGGTCGTAAGATTCCTGAATTAATGAGAGGACTTGGTAAAGGTATGAAAGAGTTTAAGGACGCTTCTAAAGGTGAAGATTCATCAGAAGACACTAAATAGTCTATAAATACCCCTTTTCATGTACAAAACTTATGCAGATGTTAAGGCGGCCATGGAGAAAGGCCAGTCAGTAAAAGATATTCTACAAAGTTATCTTCTAGCAATCGAAGAACGAAAAGATCTTAATGCTTTCACGGAAGTTTTTCTGGACACAGCAATTAAAAAGGCCGAGGAGGTAGACCAAAAAATTGCAGAAGGGAAAGCAGGAAGACTAGCTGGAATGGTGATTGCGATTAAAGATAATATCTGCTATAAGAATCACAAGGTCAGCGCAAGCTCAAAAATTCTCGATGGATTTGAATCGATTTATTCAGCAACAGTCGTAGAACGCCTACTTGCAGAAGATGCCGTAATCATTGGGCGCACCAACTGCGATGAATTTGCAATGGGGAGCTCCAGCGAAAACTCGGCTTTCGGAGCGGTAAGAAATGCGCTCAATGAAGATTATGTTCCTGGAGGGTCATCTGGAGGAAGTGCCACTGCTGTTGCTGCTAATCTTTGCACTGTCGCACTTGGTAGTGACACTGGAGGTTCTATAAGACAACCCGCTTCCTTTACTGGTACCATTGGTTTCAAACCAACATATGGACGTGTAAGTCGTTACGGTCTTATCGCTTATGCCTCCTCGTTTGACCAAATTGGTCCTTTTGCTAATTCAGTAGACGATGTTGCCCTCGTTACTGAAATCATGTCAGGAATGGATGAATTCGATAGCACTTTGTCTTCTAAGGAGGTAGGCAGTCTACAACCAACACCGCTAAAAGGAAAGTTAAAAATTGCTTATATCCGTGAAACTCTTGATTCTGATGGTATTGACCCAGAAATTAAACAACGTATCGAACAACTCATCAATTGCTTGAGAGCAGATGGTCACGAGTTGATTCCTGTTTCCTTCCCCTATTTGGATAAAATGGTTCCTACATATTATGTTCTGACAACCGCTGAAGCATCCTCTAACCTTTCTCGATTCGATGGTGTACATTATGGTTATAGAAGTAAGGATGCTGTTGGTGTAGAGGCAACGTATACTCAGTCGCGTATGGAAGGGTTTGGGTCAGAGGTTAAACGTAGAATTATGACCGGTACCTTTGTGCTTTCGCATGGATACTATGATGCGTATTATTCAAAAGGACAGAAGGTAAGACGACTCATTCAAGATAAAACGAATGAAATTCTCGCTAAATCAGACGTAATATTACTACCTACTTCACCGTCTACAGCATTCAAATTGAATAGTGTGAAAGAACCTATACAAATGTATTTACAGGACATATACACTGTACAAGCAAATTTAACCGGTAACCCTGCCATTTCTCTGCCCATAGGGCTCCACCCTAATGGAATGCCTTTTGGTTTACAGTTAATCGGTAATCATTTCGAAGAAAAAAAATTACTAGTTATTTCTGCATATTTAAATGATTTCTGTTAATCATGAGGCGAGTTTATCTCTTCTTGCTCACAGTTTTCCTAGTCACAAATTCGACTGTGTATTCTCAGGAGAATCAATCTGAACAATTAGCTGATACTCTTCAGTATGACCATTTTTTAACGGTTTCAGAAAATGCTCTTATCGAATATTACAAAGAGATCAGTGCTGCCTCAAATGCTGATTCACTCATTGAACAGCTTGGATACACAGATGATGATGTACCCGAATTTTCTGATTCAGTTTACTGCATGCGTTTATCGGTAATAAACGAGCGGTCACCTTTTCATTTGGATTGCAATGAACACGTCTTGCAAACTATTCACTATTTCGCAAAAAAAAGACGCAGCTTCACCCGCATCACGCTTGCACGTTCGAAATTGTATTTTCCGCTATTCGAAGAAACATTAGCGAAGCATGAGATGCCCATTGAATTGAAATATTTATCTGTGATTGAAAGCGGATTGCGACCGCAAGTAAAATCACGCGCAGGTGCTCTTGGGTTATGGCAATTTATGTATCGAACAGGTAAAATGTATGGATTAACTGAAGATTCCTACATCGATGAACGAATGGATCCTGTAAAAGCAACAGAAGCAGCCTGCCAATACTTGAAAAAACTGCATTCTATGTACAACGATTGGAACATGGCATTAGCAGCGTATAATGCGGGGCCTGGAAATGTGAATAAAGCAATTCGGCGATCAGGCGGGAAAATGACCTATTGGGAAATCCGACCTTTTCTTCCTCGAGAAACGCAAGGGTATGTTCCTAATTTCATTGCGATGTCATACATGATGAAGCATTACGCTGAACACAATATTCAACCAATTGACGATATCGTATTCGATTTCGAATTAGACACAGTATGTCTTCGCCAAGGTGTTCACATGACTGTTATTGATTCACTCCTTGGAATACCAGTTGAAGATCTACAGCGCTACAATCCAATCTACAAAACGAGCTACATTCCCAAAACTACTCCACCCCAATGTATTTCGCTCCCCATTCCAAAAATCAGCGAATGGATAGCTTTAGAAGATAGTATTTACCATTTAGACTCATTAATCTATAGTTTACCTAATGATCTTTCTGTTGCTAACTCAAATGCGTCAACTGATCTTCCCGAAGGTAAAACGATACATAGTGTAAAAAGCGGAGAAAGTCTGAGCTTAATTGCTTCAAAATATGGAACAACGGTTTCAAAACTCATGGACTGGAATGGTCTGCGTTCAACTCGACTGAGTGTAGGTCAAAGAATCACGATTTATAAAAAAAATGCGCCACAAGAAACAGTTCAAAAAACTCAAGAAAGGCCAATAGAGGTGTCCGCAGAAGGAGCTGTTTATCATACTATTCAATCCGGAGACAATTTTTGGGAACTTTCAATAAAATACGGCACAACTGTTGATGCGATCACACGTCTCAACGCTAATTTGGATCCAAAAGATTTAAAAATGGGTCAAAAAGTACGCGTCAAATAACCAATTGATCCATGAAGAAATTTTTCTTTTTTAGCTTACTTGCATTTTTCTTTGCAACTTGCACTGCAGAGGAGCCTAGTGATTCAACTAGGAAAAAAGCAAGCGCACAAAAAATAGTAAAATCCGGGATTTACACGGGGAATTCAACACTACAATATACTGGGAAAGCAGGTGAGCTTATCGTTGTGTGTGAAAACACCTTGTTTACTGAGGAAATTTTTACAGCATTAGACAGTGTATTTGGAGATTACATTAAACCGTACTACCCCCCTGAAAAACGTTTTACGGTTATCCAAATGAATCATGATCGTTACACAAAAATTGGAAAACGTGTTCGTAACTTAATGAAGTTAGAAATTAGCGAAACCATTCCCAAAGGCGACCCTCAAATTATTATCAAAAAGGACTTTTATGCCCGTACTCAGTTACTCACAGAGATAATTGCCCATGACAACGAAGACCTCCTCTATGCGGCGCATAACCAACTTAATGAAGTTACCAAGATATACGATCAACAAGAATGGAATAGAGAATACATTCGTCACAAAGAAGAAAATAACACCGTTGCTCGGAATAAATTATCAAAACAGTTCGGAATAACACTTGATCTCCCCAATCAAGGAAACTATGAAAGCGTAAAACAAAGCTTTGCTCGCATTTCTCTCCCAGATCGATCACGTCAAATGGATATTCAAGCAGATGGTGGATTCAGCTCAGCAAAGGCCAATTTCATTCAAAGTGGTATCATGATTTGGTCGTTTGATTACAAGGATTCTTCACAACTTACCCCAGAATACTTGATGAAAGCACGTGATACGATTTTAAAATACAATGCGTTGCATGAAATCGAAGGTGTTTACATGGGAACCCAAGATCACCCGGCAGTGATTCCTGTCCATAATCGCATGAAAATCGGAGAGGTTGAGGGCTACGAATTCAGAGGCCTATATAAGTTCACGGGCCGGTTTGAGCCATCTGGAGGAAAGTTTTGGAGCTTCCACTTCAAACATCCAACACGTAATAAAATCATTGCGATTAGCGGCTATCTAGATGCGCCTCCAACCATGGCTTCGTCAATGGATATTCGACGCCTCCAAGCGATACTTTATTCGTTGAAAATTACGGAATAAAAAAAGGAGCAGTTGATATCAACTGCTCCTTTTTAATTAAGTTTTTCTTTGTTACGAAAACAAAACACTTGTGCCGTAAGCAGTCTCCAAAGGATTAACGACTAACGTAGGTATTTGTGCGTCATTCGTAATCATATACTGCTCGTAATTCGACCCAAAAGCTCCGAGATAATTGCTCTTGTTTTGGTTCATGATTGCGATAAGGTCAGCGTCTTTATTGATTGCTAATTTTACCACCTCTTTGTCAAATCCGCTACTTGGAGCAATCGTAACCGTCATTTCTATGTTTCTCTCCGCAAAGAATTTCTTCGCAAACTTAACATTCACCATAACTGTATGCTTCAAAAACTCATCTGTTTCGTCAGGAGTGATAACATGAACACGAGAATTGAAATATTTTGCCATGGAAGCAACAATTACGAGCTTCTGTTTGGTCTCCTTGTTCAAATCAAGTGGAACAACGATGTCGTCGTATCCATTTTCTCCAACTTCTTTCTCTTGAACAATAATGAAAGGAACCGAAGAGTGAGTTACAACTTTCAGTGCATGAGAACCGGCAATATGTTGCCAGCCAGATGCTCCATGGGTACCCATAAAAATAAGTTCAGCATGATGCTCTGCAGCAAAATCACCAATATCCTCAAAGATATTACCGACACGCACTTTTGGAACCAACGTAGCGCCTTTTACATCGTGTGCCCTAATCACCTCTGCGAGTTTCGACTCCGCTTCTTTTATTTGTTTTTCTTTTGAAACTACGTGTAATACAAAAATTTGTGCACCGACAAATTTTGCCGTAGTAATTGCATGATTCAAAGCACTATCCGCAACAGGCGAAAAATCATGGGGTACAATAAATGTTTTTTCAGACATATCTGGTAATGGTTTTCTTAGTCTGCCGCAAATTTAATTATTTCTTTTCTATGCGACAGCTGTTTTAGCGTCTTAATATTAATAATTTAAAGTTAATTAAACAAGGTTTTTATTTAATCATACGCTAATAAAGTGTTAAAGTCAAGGTAGCATTACTTCTTTATAATTGCAGAAATAAGCAGTGCTATGCCATTCGTTGGAACATTACTCAAAGAAACCACACGCGTTGGTTATAATTATTCAAAAAAGAAAAAACTTGTATTGAATATTAATCAAGAAAACGAACTTGCTTTGCTGTTGCAAAAAGCTAAAAAAACCTCTTTTGGAAAAACCTTTAATTTTCCAAAAATATTAGAGAGTAACCACATAAAAAATGCATTCCGCGACAGTGTACCGCTTTATACCTACGAAACCTACTACAGTCCTTGGATAGAAAAAATACTCTCAGGGGGTAAAAATATTGTCTGGCCCGGAAAAATCAACTACTTCGCGTTAACGTCGGGAACAACTACAGATACCAGTAAACGCATACCTGTTTCTGACAAAATGATCCGGCAATTTCAAAAAACTAGTATTCATCAATTACTTGCGTTGCACGAACTAGACTTTTCCACTTCATTTTTTGAATCTTCCGTACTCACTATTGGTGGTTCTACTGAGCTAATAGAAGTCAATGGACACTTTGAAGGGGATCTCAGTGGAATCCTGCAAAAAAACAAATCTTTCATCTTTAAGCCGTTCGCAAAACCAGGTAATCGGATATCTCAAATCCAAAATTGGGAAGAAAAAATAGATAAAATCGCTGAGAAAGCTCCACAATGGGACATTGGAGTAATAGCTGGAGTGCCCTCTTGGATAATTATGCTGTTGGAACGCATAATAAGTAAACATCAACTCACTACTATTCACGATATTTGGCCAAATTTCAAGCTCTATTTACATGGTGGTGTTTTCCTAGATAATTACAAATTAAAATTAGACAAGCTGTGTGCCGTTCCAATTTACTTTCAGAATACATACTTGGCAAGTGAGGGTTATTTTGCTTATCAAAAATTGCCCCATAAAAAAGGAATGACATTGCTCCAAAAGCATGGAATCTACTACGAATTTCTAGAAGAAAAATATTTCGAACAGGTTAAGCTCAAGTCAAATATTGAAAAACTTCCTACACTTTTACTCGAAGAAGTAAAGGAAAATGTTCCCTATGGTTTAGTAATTTCAACGATTTCAGGACTTTGGCGTTACATTATCGGTGATGTTATCAAATTCACAAACCTTGAAGACTACCAACTAGAAATAACAGGGAGAATTAGTCACTATTTGAACATGACCGGAGAACATCTGTCGCTAGAAAACATTACTGATGCAATCAATAATAGTGCCCAAAAATTGAGGATTTCAATAGAAGAATTCTGCGTAATTCCATCCAAACAATGCGACCGCCACTACTGGTATATTGGATCTAATCAAGTTGTAGACACCCAGCTCTTTAGTGTTGAATTAAATAATGAATTGGAATTCCTCAATGACGACTACAAGAGTCTAAGAAAATATATAATAAAATCACCAAAAGTAAAGTTTCTCCCACTTCAAAAATTCTATGATTACATGGCCCTACAAGGGAAATCTGGGGGGCAAAGCAAGTTTCCTAGGATACTAAATGCAAAGCAAACTGCAGAATGGGAGGGTTTTTTAAATTGTTTAGATTGGTAAGAATCATTAGATATACTTTTGTGTAATACATTATCCATAAGAACACGAAAGAAATAATGTCAACATGATGTCATCAAAATCAATTTTGTACATTTGTTGAAAACAATCAATATGTATACCTCGACAGCTGTAGAACAAGGAAACGTATCATTTTCGATCTCCGACAAAGGCGTGGGAACAATAACATTTGAGCACCCGATGAGCAATTCACTCCCTGGCAAATTGCTTCAAAAGTTGGCGGATACGATTACTGAACTTGGTACGAATAATTCCGTGAAAGTAATTGTTTTACAGTCTAGCGGTGACCGCGCTTTTTGTGCTGGTGCAAGTTTTGATGAATTGATTTCTATTAAAGATTTAGAGACAGGAAAGAAATTCTTTTCTGGTTTTGCAAACGTGATCAACGCATGTAGAAAATGCCCGAAGTTTATTATCGGTCGGGTTCAAGGTAAAGCTGTAGGCGGTGGTGTTGGACTTGCGAGTGCTGTCGATTACTGCTACGCAACTGAATTCGCCGCAGTTAAACTTTCGGAACTTGCCGTAGGAATTGGACCTTTTGTTGTTGGACCAGCAGTAGAACGAAAAATAGGTCTTTCTGCCATGAGTCAACTTGCTATCAATGCTACAGAATGGAGAAGTGCGGATTGGGCAAAGAAAAAGGGACTCTACATAGATGTTTTCGAAAGTATTGAGGAAATGGATAAAGAAATTAATGTCATTACAGAAAAACTGGCGGCTTCTAATCCAGATGCAATGCGAATGCTGAAACAAGTCTTTTGGGAAGGGACTGAAAATTGGGATATACTTCTTACAGAACGTGCTGCAATGAGCGGTGAATTGGTTCTCTCCGATTTTACTGTAACCGCAATTAACACTTTTAAGTCGAAATAAAAAAGAAAGTGTTATAAGGAGTTGTTTTCGAATTTTCGGGTGTAATACATATAAACTAATTGTACATCTTTGAGCCTACTAGTTTTTGATTTATGGGATATTTTTATCGGTTTTGCATGGATGCTGATCCTTTTTGCAATCGGGTTTTTTATCAAAACTAGGAATGCGGGGCAGGAACATTACAGGTTTTATTTATGGAACCTTTCTTTTAAAATGTTATTTGGTGGCATTTTTGCTGTCACATTTGCATACGTAATTGAAGGAGGAGATACATTTGCCTATTGGGACGGAGCCGTTAAGTTGACCAATTTATTCTGGGATGACCCCCTTGCGTATTTGGATGAAATGTTCAGTAAGCCGAGTTCAGAAACTATCGGAAAAAACTTTAATTCAACTACAGGATACCCTCCAGGATGGATTTATCGTGAGCCTGAGAGTTTCTATATTAGTAAAATCTTATCCGTCATTAACTTTTTAACGTTTGATAGCTTCATCGCTATGACTTTTTTTTGTTCTTTCATAGCCAGCAGTGGTTCTTGGAGGTTCTTTGAACTAATTCGAAAATATAACTTTGCCCCTGAAAGATGGATATTGATTGCTTCACTATTCATTCCTACTGTTTCTTTTTGGTGTGCGGGTATATCAAAAGATACAATAATATTGGCATCTCTTTTCTTTTTATTGTATCATATTTTTGCATTCATTGATCCAGAAAGAAGGCTTACATTCCGAAATATACTTTTCATCCTACTTCACACAATGATTCTTTTTCAAACCAGGCCATTCATGCTTATCGCTATTGCACCTCCTTTATTATTGGGCTTCGGCGCTGGATTCATAAAAACAATTAGTGATAGTCCGATTATTATGTACCTCACCCGATTTGTATTTATTGGTGGAACACTCGTTGCCGTATCGCTATATTTTACGAGCGAACAGGGACTTGGAGAGCTTTCTCCCGACAAGTATTTAGAGGAGGTGGCTGTAATTCAACAAGACTTTGCCCAGAACAGTACCTATAATGGTCCACGATACGATTTAGGAATCACCGATTTTTCCCCGGCTGGGATGATTGGAGCAGCTCCCCTTGCCATGATGACGGCTTATTTCAGACCTTTTCTCTGGGAGGCGAGCAGTGCATTTATGCTGCTCAGTGCTCTTGAAGGAACCTTGTTAATGTTACTGCTTTTTCGTTTCTTATTTCTGAGTGGTGCCATCACTCAGCAAATTCAGTTTGTTCAGAAAAATGAAATTCTGATTTTCGCCTTCGTATTTATATTAATATTCGGTTTTTTTGTGGGGTTTTCGGCTGGATTATTCAACGTACTCATTCGCTTTAAGGCTCCACTCTTACCTTTTTTATTTTTACTACTTGCCGCGAGTAGTAAGTGGCACAAAAAAGAATTGGATGAAGAGGCAAACACCCCTACTAGTGCAGAGTAGAACATCGATGTAATCCACGGTT
The DNA here is from genome assembly GCA_029254025.1 of Crocinitomicaceae bacterium. Taxonomy (GTDB): domain Bacteria; phylum Bacteroidota; class Bacteroidia; order Flavobacteriales_D; family Crocinitomicaceae; genus JALQTG01. The sequence continues at coordinate 235,102 of JAQWYK010000002.1, forward strand.
AATCCGCATATTCGTCACGAGCTAATTTATCCTTAATGTCTTGCAAGTTCTGTAACTTCTTCGGCCTTCTTGTCTCTAAGGATGTCTTAGTAAAATAGCGGTGTTGTATAAGAAAGCTAACTTGAATTTCATCCCATTTCCGATCACTGTCTATTTTTTCATGCTCCCGCAATTCTCGCCGCAAACAATCCGCAATTTCATGAAAATCTTCACGCCCAAGATAATCTAAATCTGCATCACACATGATTTCTTCTAATTTATCTTTCGGTTGATGGGGGATTTGTGTTACATAAATTAATTCCTTAATTCGCTCTATGTGTGCTTGAGTATATCCAAAGTTAGGTAGAATTTCCTGTGCCATCTGAGCTCCAATAGGTTCATTTTTCTCGTATTGTTTCACAAATCCAGCATCGTGATACGATGCCGCTGTTTTCAATAAAAATAAATCTTCATCCGTAATTCCCTCTCCAATTGCAATACGCTCCGCTTGTCGGGTAACGTCTTTAGAATGGTCGTAGCTGTGATAATGTAGCTTGGGACTTAATTCCGTTCTAAGTTTATTTAAAATGAACCGTTCTGCTTTATAATAGTTGATTTGACTGTAGTGATGTAAGTCTACCAGCTTGTGAAACGCCTGATTTGGAAAAACTCCTGATCCATCTTCAGACAACTCTGGCTTGATCGACTTTACCTCATACATGGTAATCTCTATTCCTCCTTTAGCAAGGACCTTTCCTTTCGCCTCACACTCGAAATAGGGTTCGATGTAATCGAACGTAGCTTCTGTAACAGCTATTCCCTCTGGAGAACACATACGCTCCATGCGCTCAGCACGGTTTACAGTTCTTCCCCAAACGTCGTAGGCCAATCGTTTGGTACCGATCACACCTGCTGAAACAGCTCCTGTATTAATTCCGATGCGCAGTGTCCAAGGCTTCTCGCCCTTCTTAGTGGCTTCGTCTTTAAGTCCTCGCATGTAATGCTGTATCTCCAATGCAGCTAAAACAGCATTGATAGGATTGGTTTTATTGCGAATGGGCACACCGCCGGCACACATGTATGCATCTCCAATCGTTTTTATTTTCTCCAGATCGTGTTTTTCAATAATCTCGTCAAACTTCTTAAAATGCGTGTCCAATACAGTTACTAGATCCTTTGCACGCATTGTTTCGGCTATTGTGGAAAACCCAACAAAATCGGTGAACATAACCGACACCATGTTAAAGTCTCGTGCTGCCGATCGACCATCATTCAACAACTGGGTAGCGGTTTCTTTTGGCAACAAATTACTTAGTAGTCGTTCAGATTTAACCTTCTCACTCTCTAGTTCCTTCTTCTGAAGCTCTAATTTTTCTTTTTGAGTTTCAATTTCCTTCGTCTTCTCCAGAATTTCGCGTGTTCTCTCCGCAATTTTCAATTCCAACCGAACTTGTTCCCTGCGTTCCTTATCAATACTTTTTCTAACGATGCGAAAAACAACAAACCCAACTAAAACAGCCAAAGAAACGTAAAACCACCAGTTCATCCAAAATGGTTTCGCGACAGAAATAGTAATTGCTGCTGGAGTAGTACTCCAGTCTCCCCCTCCATATCGCGCATAAACAAGTAGCGTATATTCACCGGGAGCAAGACTGGTAAAACGGAGTGTATTCTCTCTACCCAATTCTTCCTCTACATCGTCATCTCCCGATAAGCGATATTTGTATTCGGTGCGTTCCGGACTACTTAAATTGTCTGCATAGAAATAAATATTGATACTTCTGCTTTTGTATGGAAGTTGTATACGTTTTGCAAAGGATATACTGTTTTCAATAAACTCACTATTGTTGGGGTCCACTTTCTCATTTTCAACTTCAATTCGAGAAAAGAAAACATTCAAATTGGCACGCTTCACAAGACTTTGACTGGGGTCAAAATAGTTAAACCCTTGTATCCCTCCAAAATAAACCTCCCCTGTTTTTGAGGTAAAACCCGCCCCTAAATTCAGCTCATTACTCATGATACCTTCTTCTTCTGTGTAGCTAGAGAACTCTCCTGTCTGGGTAGTGTAAGAAACTAATCCTCTGTTTGTGGACATCCAGATAGTGGATTTATCTTGACTGCTCTCAAGTCCATAAATCACGTTATTGGAAAGTCCATTGGATTTATTGAATCGTTTTACTTCATTTGTTTTTTCATTGAAATAAAACATCCCATCTCCCATTGTTCCAAACCAATATTCATAAGGGGAGGTTTGTAGCATGCATGTGAAATAGTCTTTGGTAGACAATTCTAATCCCATGAAACGGGCTGCGCGCTTCAACTTATATGCCCCTCCTTCTTGGACTACTTCAAAAATTCTTCCGGAACTCGGTACCACATAAAAACGATGGTCCATTGTTTCAAATACTAATCTGCAAGGTCCTGGACTTATCGATAAGGAGTCAGAGGGGTTGTGATAAAAATAGGTGAACTCATTTTTTTTCGCATCGAGTACGGCGAGACCTGCGCGTGTACCGATTAAATAGTTATTGGTGTCCGAATGAGGTATAATCTTATAATTCTTTTCAAACCCTCTATGTTCCTCACTCGTGTGAGGGATTAATTCATAGATATATCCGTCTGGATCGTCTGGATTAATTGTAAGTTTATAAAGGCCTTCAAAACTGCCCACTAATAGCTCCGTTTTAGAAATCACATGAATTCCAAGAACGGTTGCATCAGTGTTACCATTACGGTTGATGTAATAATGATTGTAAGTGTGCGCCCGCTTATTAAATCGAGTAACTCCGTGATCTCCTGCTATAAAAATGTATTCTGCATTTCGATCCTCACCAAAACCCCAAACATTTTGAGAGGCCAATCCGCGCTTAGGATTGGCCGAATAACTAACTCCTTTAAATCCTATGTTATTCGGGTCGAAAGAACTCAATCCGCGCTGGGAAGCTATCCATATTACCCCATGTCGATCTTGATAAATTGCTTTCAACTTGTCGGATAGCAATGCTCCCTTTTGAAAAATATCCCCCGTGTAATTGGTTATGTCTAAGCTATCGACTGTAGATACTTGAAATAACCCACTATTTTCTGAGGCTAAGAAAAATCTATCTGGTGAAAGAAATAATGCATCAACAATATTAACGTTCCCAATAGCGCTGAAAACATCCGCACGAAAACGTTTAATATACCCAATCGCCTCGTCTAGAATAAATAATCCTTGACTAGATGCAATTAACAATGTACCACTCGGACTATCAATTAATTTATTGGTGGTAATTTCTAACTTTTGAAATGATTCTGCAAACCGAATCATTCTCTTTTCTTTGAAATCGAGAGAAGCAACCAAGACCCCCTCATATTCACTCAATGCATAGAGCTTATCTCCCTTGATTTTGATTCCAACAATATTGGAGTCAAATGTCTTTTTGCTTCTTAAAAAGAATTGATGCGATTTTTTCTCAAATTCGTAAATATTTCCATACGCGGCACCAATCCAAACATCGCCACTCGCGTCAAAGGCAATAGAACGAACCTCAATGCGCTTATTTCCAGGTAACGTATACGAGGTGAATTTTTCCAATTGCGCCTCGTAATGCACAAGTCCATCATAAGTTCCAAACCAAATATCCCCAAGAGCATCTTTCGCAACAGACAAGACGTATTCATTGCTTACATCAAAACCGCTTTCAGCGGAAAAGACCTCAAAACTCTTTCCGTTAAACCGATTGATTCCGTCTTGCGTTCCCAGCCACATGGCGCTCATATTGTCTTGTACAATACAATGCACAACACTTTGAGACAACCCGTCGCTAATGGTGTAATTCTTAAACTGAATATGATCTTGCCCCAGTGAAACGGAACAAGACCATATTAAAAGGACGAAAATCCTCAGTATATGTAGCAAATTAGTTTTCATTCAATACGCCTACTATGCTGCAGGACCGCCGTTTGATGGTGCCGCAGAAATAGATGAGTTTTCTAAATCGCGATCGAATAAATAAAGCCCCCCTTTGTCAGAACCAATTAATTTCAATTTATCCAAGATTGTACGTGCCAGCGCCTCTTCCTCTAACTGCTCAGAAACGTACCATTGCATGAAATTGTGTGTGGTATAATCTTTCTCTTGTAAACACACATCTACAACGCTATTAATACTTTCCGTGACGCTCATTTCGTGCTGCAACAAAAGCGTGAAAACATTTTCTAAACTTTCAAATTCTACGGCTGGTTTAGCAATTGCTGGAATAACTGCCTTTCCTCCGCGTTCGTTGATGAATTTCACCAACTTCAACATGTGAAAACGTTCCTCGTCTGAATGCTGGTAAAGGAACTTTGCCGTTCCATTTAGACCATTGTTTTCAGCCCATGACGCCATCGCTAGATAAAATTGACTAGACGAAGATTCTTTAATTATTTGTTCGTTTAATGCTTCTTCAATTCGTTTGTTCATATGTATTATTTGTTTTAAACAAAAATACAAAATAATGATGTCGTAATCAAGTGAAGTCATAGTATAGATTTGTTCTAAAGTAGGTTTCCAAATTGTTTATTAGAAAATAGCTTCAGTTGCAGTGAAAAACAGTACCTTTAACCCAAGAGATATGATAAATAGCCTCCGCAAATACGGGCTACAAAAACTATTTGATAATTACTATACTCTATGTCCAAAAGGAATAAAAAAAAGCGTACTGGCCCCAGAGAAAAGCTAAAACATAAATTAAAAGACTACATCCGTAAGGTCTTTGAAAAACACCAGGAAGATACTTTGGATTACAAAGACGTTAGTAAAGCATTACTGATTAACGATAGCGAAACCCGTAAATTAATTATTAGCGTGCTCTACGCTCTCAAAGACGAGGGGGTAATACATGAGGTTTCGCGCGGAAGATTTGTATTGGACCTTTCTAACAAACAGGCCATAGGCGTACTTGATTCAACCTCTCGAGGCGCTGGATATGTAATAACGGAAGAGGAGCAACAAGGCGACATTTACATCCGTCCTGAAAATCTTTTTCATGCGCTTCATGGTGACAAGGTAGAAGTAGAAATACTTAAAAAAGGAGGAAATAGAACTGAAGGACGCGTTGTTCGAATTATTGAGCATAAAACAAAAGAATTTGTTGGCTCTATTAAGGTGAGTGACAAATTCGCTTTTCTGCAAACCGACAATGCAAAAGTCAATATCGATATATATATTCCATTAGAAAAACTTAAAGGAGCTCGAGATGGAGATAAGGTGCTCGGACGCATCACCTCTTGGCCAAAAGAAACGAAAAGCCCTTTCGGTGAAGTAATAGAGGTATTGGGTCGCCCTGGAAATAATGACGTGGAAATGTTGTCGATTTTAATTAAAAACGATTTAGACTATAAATTCCCTCAAAAAGTAATCGAGGAGGCCGAAAATGTTGGGATGGAGTTGGACCCAAAAGAAATAGAAAAGCGGCGCGATATGAGGTCTTCAACTACCTTTACCATTGATCCATTCGACGCAAAAGATTTTGACGATGCATTATCCCTCTTGGAATTGGAGAATGGGAATTTTGAAGTTGGTGTCCATATTGCAGATGTGAGCCATTACGTTCGCCCCGGCACTTCCATGGATGATGAAGCGGCTAAACGAGGGAATTCCGTTTACTTGGTTGACCGCGTAATTCCTATGTTGCCTGAACAACTCTCTAATTTAGCATGTTCCTTGCGCCCAAACGAGGATAAGTACACTTTTTCAGCAGTATTCGAACTCACTGCAGAGGGAAAAATTGTTAAAGAGTGGTTTGGAAAAACAGTTACCCACAGTGATAAGCGCTACACCTATGAGGAAGCTCAAGAAATAATTGAGGGAAAATCTGGACAGTTTGAAAAAGAAATACGATGGTTGGATAAACTGGCTAAAAAGTATCGAAAAGCGCGCCTCAAACATGGAGCACTGAACATAGAATCAGATGAAATTCGGTTTAAACTGGATGACCAAGGTGAGCCCATAGAGGCTATTCGCAAAACCTCGAAAGATGCGCATAAACTAATTGAAGAATTCATGCTCCTGGCAAATAAACGCGTAGCAATGCATGTGGGGATTATCAAAGGAGAAAAAACAAGCAACCAAAACTTCGTTTACCGAGTACACGATAAACCTGATTTAGGAAAAATCGAAACCTTCAAGCTGTTTATTTCTAAATTTGGTCATGAAATGGCATCCGGAAGCATTGAAACCGTGGCGTCACGAATAAATTCTCTATTCGAACAAGTCAAAGAAACTCCGGAATACAACTTAATTCAATCCATGGCTATTCGTTCGATGGCCAAAGCTTCTTACGACACATTGAATATTGGTCACTTCGGATTGGCATTTGAATACTATACCCACTTCACCTCTCCTATCCGACGCTATGCCGATCTAATGGTACACCGCATATTACAAGATAAGCTCGAAGGGAAACAGCTGAATTACGGAAATAAGCTCAAAGAAATTTGTAAACATATCTCAGCACAAGAGCGAAAGGCCATCGATGCTGAGCGCGAATCCAACAAATATTTTCAAGTTAAATTTGTACAAGACAAGGTTGGGCAGATCTTCGAAGGTACCGTTTCAGGAATTGCCGATTTCGGGGTGTTTGTGCGAATCGATGAAAACTATTGTGAAGGACTTGTTACCATGCAGTCACTCCCTGGTGACAATTACTATTTTGACGCGGATAAGTTTTGCATTATCGGAAGAAAAACAGGACAAGAATACAATTTCGGAGACAAAGTCACTATTCAAATTGTGGGAGTGGATACGTTTAAGAAACAAATTGATCTGGAGATTTATGAGTATTAAGGAACAACACCGCCCAGTTTAGCGCTATTTGTACGAATTAGTTGAACAACATGTATGTTTATTCTTCGATTTCTTGCTTTTTCGAATATACTGATTAGCCTTGCAGCGGCATCGATCGCCTATGGATTTACGACTCATTTAAACGTAGATACACCGCTATTATATGTATTAGTCGTGTTTGGAGCAACCTTGTTTACTTACAACTTACACCGCATCCTTCGCCGGAGAGAAATTCAACAAGATTATTCCGATCGGCATCGCTGGTTGACGCAACACCCGTTATTTTTACGCACCCTTGCCGGAATTGGTTTGACGCTAAGTATTGCGGTGTACTTTAGGTCATTTATTGCCGTTGAAAGTCTAATTGTTTTGGGGCTAGTTGGCCTTATTAGTGCCACATATGCGTTAAAAATAAGAGCAGATGGCACATCTCTCCGGGAAATACCTTACATAAAAATTTACCTCATCGGAGTTAGTTGGACGCTTGTCTGTTTTGTTTGGCCCCTATTTCAAGAGCAACTTCCCATAACCCCCTATTGGAAAATAATCACTTCGGGATTTTTGTTTGTTTTTTCAGCTACTATTCCTTTTGATATACGCGATGCTATTTATGACGCTCCAGAACAAAAAACGATTCCACATTTGGTAGGGATAAAGTGGTCGAAGATAATTGCTGGATCCTCATTACTAACTTCTTTTTTTCTACTTTTTAGCTACACGCCACAGGTGCTCCATAATACGTTTTTCTTGACAGGATATACTGGGTTGTTCCTACTCATCTTGTTTACCAAGCAACGGAATCCAGAGCTTTACTTTTCGTTTCTCGTTGATGGTTGGATTGTCTTTTGGGGACTAGGAATAAACTTTTTATAAGGTTTTTTAACTTTCTCTAAATACAAATAAACAGGAAGGTGATCAGAGTAGCCGCCATAGTAATTCTTTCCGCCATAAGTTCTGCTTGGACTCGCTTCTCCCTCTTTGTTTTTATACAACAAAAATTCCTCGTATACGATGTGTGATACTTGTGGCTTAACCTTTAACTTGTTGTTCCCGGAATATAGATTATTCGAAACAATAATATGATCAAGAATGCCCCATTCTCCCCGGTAATTGTAGGTCCCTTCTCCTTTATCGTTGGCGGGATATTGAAGGTTTAATAAAGAACTCTCAGGAGACTTTACTGGATGCTTCGCACCAAGAACGTTTTCTACCGATTCATTATATGGATGATCGTTCAAATCCCCCATAATCAAAATATTTGCGTTCGGCTCTATGTTCAAAATGCTATCTATCTTATGGCGCAAAGCCATCGCTGCGCGCTCTCTTTTCGGCCGGCTCGCTTCCTCTCCACCAGAACGCGACGGCCAATGGTTGATAAATACGTGCAACTCCAAACTATCTTGTAGCACCCCTTTAACATACAAAATGTCACGCGTAGGCCGTTCTGTTGGGTCCATAAAAACTACTGGAACTGCTTCTTGGTGCAACACATAAAATCGCTCTAAGTCATATGCTAGAGCAACATCAATCCCTCTACCATCTGGGGAGTCAAAATGAGCGATTCTGTATTTCGATGCGTTCAATGGAGTTGTTAAGATTAAGTCGCGAACCACATGTGCATTCTCTACTTCGCACAACCCCAAAAGTACGGGTCGTTTATTCTCTGGGGTAGTGATTGCCTTGGCTAATTTCTCCAATTTATCCGCGTATCTGGTCGAATTCCATCCTTTCTCACTCGTTGGTGTAAATTCTTCATCACTAATTCCTGGAGAATCTAATGTGTCAAATAAATTCTCCACATTATAAAACACGATTGGGTGACCAGAAAAATCTTGGAGAAGTTCATACGGATAAGCCGTATCTTCCGTTTTTTTCATTACTCCGTTCTTTTGAGCGTCCGTTCCACACCCAACAAAAAAGATAACTGCTAAAAAATAAAATAAATACTTTGTCATTACACTATTTTAGGATTGCTCAAAAATATCTGTTTTCTGCTGAAATTTGCTTTTTTCAGGGTTATTTCTATGTTAATTGTCAAATCTACTCGATGGAAGCCATACGGTCAACTCACCAGTATGCCGAAGTCCATCCAAATGACCGGTAGTCTCTCTGTCTTTTGGAAGGATATGAATATGCACATATTGACCTTTATGCGTAAATACTCCTTCATGGTTGCGAGAATAAAAACCTACTAAATCTGCTGACAACAAAAATTTTGAAAAATGAATTTTCGCAGCATTGTGTGCTTCATGACTATGTTGTTTTTCCCATTTCTTGCGCTGAATAATATGATAGGACACTTCGTAAAAGATAGCCTCCACTCGAAATGGAAAGACATCTTCTTCTCGAAAACCGTGAGCCCTTCCAATACTATCCACAATTCTCTCTATGTCTTTCAAGTTTTGTAAGTCAACCTCCACTGAATAGGACTTCCATTCAGGTACATAAGCATAAACTAAAAAAGGCGCTTTCAATCCTTCTGCTTCTCGGAATTTTACTTTCTGCTTACGTTTATTTGTTACTTGAGCGGCGTAAACTTTCCCATCGAATACGGTTATTTCGCCCTGTAAATCATCCACCGGACCTAAAGCGTATAAATGTGGTTGGACCAACAATGTATCCAATGCAACGGTTGCTGACAAATCGATTCCCATCATAACGTTTTTGGCTTTTCCTGATGTAAATACGCATTGTGGAGAAACAAAAACAGAGAAGGTAACAGCACTAATAAGCAAAAAAAAACGTAGCATGATTATTTTTTAGTTACTAATCTAATGATTTTCAAAAAACCAATACAAACTTGTCTATTCCAATTTGATTAGTCGCAATTCAATAGGTTGCTTCAAATTAACAGCTTTCCCCTCAGGTTGCCACAGGTATAGTTTATAGCTTTTGGTCTGGAGGTTGGCATGTTCATCAGCGCCCTGGAAAAAATGCACAATATTTTTGTAATACGTTAGCGCTTCCCATTTAGTAGATATGCCTTGTTCGTCAAAAGCTGAAAAAACAACTTGAACCCCTCCCAAATGTTGTGTGCCTAAATCTATTTCGAAGAGCACATCTTGTTCGAAGGGCCCCATAAACTCATTGATCATGAGGTAGTCATTTTTGTCCTCTGGAGGGGCAATCCGAAAGGTTTCATTCACTTCCCCCTTGACAGGAAGCGCACGAAAGAACTGAACCATTGAAATATTATCTGTTTGAATTGCCGTAGGACGCAACGCAAGTACATTCATCATTTCTTCAGCACTATTCACCACCCACAAAAGGGATTTTTGACCGTAATTTTCAAACAGTTCGGGAACATCGGTGTAAAAATGGTGAATCGGTGCTGAATGATTCATTCGAAACGATTGCCAAAGGTATTCAAAGGAATTGTGAATCAAAAAAGTGGTTTTCCCTGTTATCGATTCCATGATATCAACCTGACTGCTAAAAGGAACCTCAATAAATACATTATTATTGTTCTTTGAAAGATAGTTCTTTATTCTTTCAGCAACAAACAAGGCCAATTCCGCCTCCCCACCAAATGACTTAATAGCCTCAGGGTTTTGAAGTACTTTTAGATCCAATGACAGCGTTTTGGTCGTGTCTTTCAATGTGTCCAAGGCTTTCACTAAGTCTTCAAAACGAGAAATTTCTGCGGAATAATTACACGCGCTATTCGCTTCGATACTGCTATCTGTCATGGTTGCAATGTTTACCAAATTTCCGTTACAGTCCAACATTACATGGTCATGGAAGAGCCATAATGTGCTGTCTAAACTCATCTGAAGATCAAATTCTGCCCCGTCTAGTTCTGCTATGGCGTTTAATATACCTGCTATTGAGTTGTCGTAAAAGGAATTGCCGAATACGCCTTTTGTTCCACTTCCTTTGTGACCTAAAACAAGTATATTCTCAGGAAAATCAAAGTTATACCGTTGAGTATCATTTTCGGACTTGCAACCTATGAACAACAACAGTATAAACGGGATAATTATTCTACTCCTCATTGATAAAAACACGTATATTTTTTTGCGATAAAACATATTGAATAGGATGTTCACTGGGATCCCAAAAATACACACTTAATCGGTCCCCAGCTTGTATATTCAGCTGATCATTAAGGATGCGGTAATTAATCTTAAAGAGATAGTTGTGCGCTCCTTCACTGTGAAGCAACTCTTTTACTTCAACACTCTTCCATAAACGAACCAGCGTGGTATCCAATTCTTCCTTTGTGATGCTAAAAACAAGCAGCGGATTCGTATCAGCCCCTTCATTTTTTACGTTCATTTCTATGGCCACTTCAGCCGATTGAAAATCTGTGGTAATCGTTGTATTGATGAGTGAAAAGAACTCTGTATTTGTTGGAATTGTATCAGCATCAGGTTCCCAAGATTCATGAATTAGCTTCTGTTGCTGAAACGTGGGATGCAAAGTATTGGTAAATACAGCGTGTCTATGGAGGGATTCAAAGGCATTCTTGAGGTCAACTAACTTGTTTTTATCTTGCACTTCTTCTTCCACAAACAAACCGGTGGTGCTCATCTTGTGAACTTTATCACCATCGACAAAGTAGCCGTTATACATGAAATCCTTGATGGTACGATTATTCATCATAAAAGACACTGTGCGTACATTTCGGTAGGTCGATAACGTATCAAAATCTTGTCCCAACCAATGTACATTATTGGATGAAGCCCAATTGTAACTTGATTCAAATAGGGCAATCAAACTTGGCGTAATATCGAGCTGCGTATTCACCGCATGGATTTCTTTTCGGCGTTTCAATAAAGGGGAATAAATAATGCAAGGTGCTCTGTACTTTTCTATTTCATCCTTTTGTGGAATTTCACTCATCATGTGATCTCCCATAATGATGAAGATCGTATTTTGAAACTCTTGTTGCTTAGCATAAG